>JAPLGS010000079.1:0-57537 GCA_026390015.1 Chloroflexota bacterium
GTTGACGACTTTCCACTGTTGCTCGAAGTCATGATGCGGCTGGGCCTTCCAGGTGTCATTGACCAGCATCTGCAGCGTCACGGATTGCAGCAAGGACTGAGTTGGGGCTGGATAACCGCCATCTGGCTGGCGCACATTCTGACCGAGGGCGATCATCGCAAGTTGCCTGTGCGTGCTTGGGTACGTCAGGCTAGTGAAACGATAGAGCGGATCACTGGAATGAAAGTTGGAGAGTTAGATTTCACGGACGACCGATTGACGCTCCTGTTGGGACGCTTGAGCAAACCTGCTACCTGGCAAGCTATTGAGACGGTACTGGGACGGAACATCTTGCGGGTGTATGAAATGAAACCCAAACAAGTACGTCTGGACCCGACAACGGTTTCTGGCTACCATGCGGGTGGTGAAGACAGCCTGTTTGAGTTTGGGCACAGCAAAGATGACCCGAGCTTGCGTCAGGTGAAAGTGATGGTGGCGGCTTTGGATCCTCTGGGGTTGCCGCTGGTCAGTCAGGTCGTAGCAGGAAGTACCGCCGATGACCCATTGTATAAACCGGCTGTAGATCGAGTACTTCAAATCATAGATGGTATTGGGCTGTTGTTTGTGGGTGACAGTAAAATGAGTGCTTTGGACACCCGCGCTCATATTCACCGTCTGAACCAGCACTATCTCTGTCCACTGGCACTGACAGGAAAAACGGCTGAAGAGATGATTGGGTGGGTTGAAGCAGCGAATCGTGGTGATTATGCATTGCAACCGGTCTTTTTGAAGAATGCTCAGGGGGAACTCAATCAATTGGCAGTCGGATATGGTTTTGGACGCACGATCAGCGCCGAAATTATCGTGGATCCAAGCTATCCAGACCAGAAGGAAGCGCAAGAGTGGACGGAGCAAGTCTTCATTGTGCGCTCGGAAAGCTATCGGCAGGTCATGCAGAAGGGATTGGACGGACGCCTGCAGCGCGCCACAGAGAAACTGCTGGCTCTCACTCCGCCACCAGCGCGTGGCAAGCGTCAAATTCAAGATGAAGATGAGTTGACGAAGGCAGCGGATGCAATTTTGAAGATACACCAAGTCGAAGGTTTGTTGATTTACACCTTCGAACGCCAAGAAAAACACCAAACCAGGTACCTCGGACCGGGACGCGGCAACGCTGAGCGTCCTAGGCACGAGATTGTGACCGTGCGCTACCAAATCACTGCCGTCACCCGACAAACAGAAGCCATTACAGCCCTCCAGAAAACATTCGGCTGGCGAGCTTATGTCACAAATGCTTCCGTTGAACAACTGACGCTGGAACAGGCTGTTTTGACATATCGGGATGAATGGTTGATCGAACATGGCTTTCATCGGTTAAAAGGCGCGCCCTTATCGCTTGATCCGCTATTCGTCAAACGCGACGACCAGGTGGTTGGCTTGATCAACTTGTTAAGTTTGGCCGTGCGCTTTCTGACCTTGATCGAGTTTGTCGTCCGTCGTACGCTCAAGCAAAACCAGGAGAAGTTGACCGGGCTGATCGAAAACAATCCCAAAAAGGGAATCGACAACCCAACCACCGAGCGGCTGTTAAAAACATTCGATGATGTTACTCTGACCATTGTGCATTTGCCAGACCAAACCATTCGCCATATCACGCCCTTGTCAACTTTACAAACACGTATCCTAGAATTGCTTGGTCTATCCGCCGCCAAGTCAAATCCATTTCAGCGAATGGTGAGTTGTGCGATGGTATTCGACAATTTAGCAGGCTCAACCAAGAGCGGACAAACATCACTAAATCCAAAAATTCATGTCGTATAATAAGCGGACTGGGGATAACCCCGCAAAAACCTCATGAATCAAACAACCCTTTCCACCCTCGAAAGCCATCTCTGGGAAGACGCAAATATTTTGCGCGGCTCGCCTGTTGACCGTTCGGACTGGAAGAGCTACATCCTGCCGTTGATGTTCTTCAAGCGGATCTGCGATGTGTGGGATGAAGAGTTTGAAGAAGCTGTCAAAACATATAGGGAAGACTTTGCCGATGAGCACCGTTTCCAAGTTCCAGAGGGTAAATTGGGTACGCCCGTGATCAGTTTGTCACGGAAAGTCTTGTTCCTGCTGACGGGCGGGGTGGTCAAATAATGGATACAAACTCCTTCTCCCTCAAACAATTTCGCGACCTGTTCGCCTCGCTGCCCCTGCCAGAGGCAAGATCCATCTGCGGCGTGTATCGGGCGGCCTTCGTCGGACCAGGCTGGCTGCGGACCTCCGCTGGTCCGGCGTTGGCGTTATCTGGATTGGGTGGTTGGTGGGGCAAGGAGTTCAGCCCAGATGGTACTGCCGTCAACATTGTTTTGCGAGCTGGTAAATTCTCCACACGCTTTCCCATGAAACTAGTGACGGCCAAATCCCTCATCGATGGCAGGGATGGACTCGCTATGCATTATCAGGCTGGCAACCCCTTCCCGTGGATGTACATTGTGGATGAGTTGCGCCGAATGGATGACAGCACCTTGCTCGGTATGACACTCGCCAATGTCAACGGGCTGCGCCGACTGGCATTCCCTTTCACCCTTCAATTTCAGGCAGGCGGCTATGGACTTTGATGTGATCGTGGTCGGCTCTGGGTTTGGCGGCAGTGTCGCCGCCCTGCGCGCCAGCGAGAAAGATCTTCGCGTGGCTGTGCTGGAAATGGGGCGACGCGTCAGCCAAGCAGATATCGAAAAAGCCAACCGCTCCCCGCTCGACCTGTTCTGGATGCCCGGCCTCGGCCTGAAAGGTTTCTTCACGCAAACCTTTTTCAAGCACGTCACCATCGTCGGTGGCGTGGGTGTCGGTGGCGGAAGCCTGGTCTACGCAGCCGTTCTGCTCGAACCCAAAAAAGCCTTCTACGAGGATCCAGCCTGGGGTCCGCTCGGACGCGAATTGGAATCCGAACTGCGTCCGCACTATCGCACCGCATCCCAAATGTTGGGGCGCGTCACTTGTCCCACTTTTCATCTTCAAGATGACTATCTCAAACAAACGGCCGAAGCGCTGGGCGTCGGTCACACCTACGGCCCGGTTCCGTTGGGAATTTATTTCGGGGACGAGAACACGCCCGATCCATTTTTCGGCGGGGCTGGCCCGACGCGAAACGGCTGCACCGAATGCGGCGCCTGTCTGGCGGGCTGCGCACCCGGTGCGAAGAACACGCTCGACAAAAATTATCTCTATCTCGCCGAGAAAAACGGCGTGCAGATTTTGCCAGAACGGAAGGCGACCTTGATCGAGCCGATCGAGGGGGGATACCGGGTCGAGATGGTCAACCCGTTGAGTGGGACACGCTATCCGCCTCTGACGACGGGCAGATTGATCCTGTCCGCTGGGGTGTTGGGCACGCTCGAGCTTTTATTCCGCTCCCGCGCGGCTGGAACGCTGCCCAACCTATCGCCCATGCTTGGCCAGTGTGTTCGCACCAACTCCGAAGCCATCGTCGCCTCGCTCTCCAAAGATAAAACCGCGGATATTTCTCACGGCCCCGCCATCTCTTCGGATTTCCATGCGAACGAACATACACACATCACGCAGAACCGACTGCCACCTAGTTACTGGTTCATGAAGCTTTACTCCGGCCCGCTGGTAGATGGGACACGGCCTCTGCTTCGCGCCTTAAATGTGATCGCCCATTTCCTGCGTCACCCGCTGGAAGCCACAACCTCCCTGCGCGTACGCAAGGATTGGCACAAACGTATTACCCTACTCTCCGTCATGCAGAACCTCGACAACCAGATGGCATTCGGCTGGGGTGGTCTATTCGGGAAGGGCTTGCAATCGGTCTCGCCATCGAAACAGCGGGTACCCGCCTACATTCCCGAAGCCAACCAGGTGGCGCGCACCTACGCCAGGATCAGCGATGGCGTGCCGCACAACTCGGTGCTGGAAAGCATGTTCAACATGTCGGTCACCGCGCACATTTTGGGCGGCTGCCCGATCGGTGTGAATGCGCACAGCGGCGTAATAGACTCGCGCCATGAGGTCTTTGGCCATACCGGGTTGTACGTGATGGACGGTTCGGCCATCCCCTCCAACGTCGGCGTCAATCCCAGCCTGACCATCACCGCCCTGACCGAACGCGCCATGAGTTTGTTTCCTAAAAGTGTGGATTAGTTTCTCCCTCACGTTTGCTACACAATAAAGCAAATTATTCAGCAGTGCGAAAAGTGAATTGCACCAAAGGAGCGCATCAGTAAAGCAATGAACCCGTATTCCCACAGGCAGGTCACAGGTAGTACTGGTCAAAGCCGATATTGAAGACCGCAAGATCACCATCGCAATTGATGGAGTTGAACACACCTGCCGTGATGCCAGCGGTAGCACGATCATTGTTGGTGAGGAAAACGAAGTGAAGAACTAAAGCTATTAATACACCACTTAATTTAATCTGGAGATTACCATGTCCCATCTTTTCGAAACTCTGACCATCAAAGACGTCACATTACGCAACCGCATTGGCGTTTCGCCGATGTGCATGTACAGTTATCAAGATGGATTTTCCAACAGCTGGCAGGTGATTCACCTGGGAGCGCGCGCAGCAGGCGGCGCAGGTCTGATCATTGCAGAAGCCACCGCCATTGACCCAATTGGACGGATCACACCCTATGATGTTGGCGTTTGGTCGGACGAGCACATCGAGCCGCTCTCGCGTGTGACTCGCGCCATCAAAGAGAACGGGGCTGTGGCTGGAATTCAAATCGCGCATGCAGGCAGAAAGGCTGGCTCGAGACGCCCGTGGGATAGTGGAAAGCCGCGCCAATCCGACGAACTGCCTAGTTGGCAGGGAGTTGGTCCCAGCCCGATTGCGTTCAACGATGACTATGCCGTTCCGCATGAGCTGAGCGTGGATGAGATTCGTCAGACCCAAGATTCATTCCGCGCCGCCGCTGGGCGCGCGTTGTCCGCTGGTTTTGAATGGCTCGAAATCCACGCGGCACATGGCTATCTGCTTCACAGTTTTTATTCACCCATCTCCAATCAACGCACAGATGAATATGGCGGCAGTTTTGAAAACCGCATTCGATTCCTGTTAGAGACCGTCCGTGCCGTTCGCGAGGTCTGGCTCGAACGGCTCCCGCTAACCGTCCGCATCTCAGGCACGGATTGGGTGGATGGAGGTTGGAGCGTGGGGGATTCTGTCCAACTTGCGCGGCATCTCAAAGCGGAAGGCATTGACCTGATTGACTGTTCATCTGGCGGCGGAGTGGCGCAAGCCAAAGTCCCCGCTGGACCTGGTTATCAGGTTCCCATCTCCGAAGCAGTGCGGCACGGTGCAGATATCCCAACCGCAACGGTGGGGCTGGTCACCGCTCCAGAACAGGCAGACGAGATCATCCGCAACGGACGCGCCGACCTGGTTTTACTGGGGCGCGAAATGTTACGCGATCCGTATTGGGCGCTACATGCTGCTCAAGTTCTCAAACAGCCCGCACCTGTTCCACCTCAATACCTGCGTGCCTTCTAAAAAGGTAAGCCATGAATATATGTATGTTGGGCGGGTCGTAAAATAAAATATCAAACCGACAGGATTTTCCAATGAACCATTTTCAAGACGCAAAGACCTCTCTTGAGCAAGTAGCTGCAACTTATGCGGAATCGATCATCAACTCCATCCAGCAGGAGTACCCGAATCAAATGCAGCACATGATGACGGGTCCCGAGGATCGTCCAACGCCGCGTGAAGCGCATCCAGCCTTCTATGGTTGTTTCGACTGGCATTCAAGTGTTGAGATGCATTGGGCCTTGATCCGCCTGCTGCGCCTGACACCTGATGCTTTCGATAAGACAAAAGCAATGGAAGTGCTCGGAGCGCATCTCACAGAACCAGCATTATTTCAGGAAGCCACGTATCTGCGTTCCCGTCCACACTTCGAGCGACCATACGGTTGGGGCTGGGCGTTGACTTTTGTCCACGAGCTAACCCTTTGGGAAGATGAAGCAGCCGCAAAATGGCTTGCAACTGTGCGTCCGCTTGCCGATGTGATCACAGAGTTGTTCATGGCATGGCTCCCAAAGGCAACGTACCCGATCCGCCTGGGGATGCACAGCAATAGCGCGTTTGGTCTGGCGCGCTCGGTGCCGTGGGCAATGTATTTATCAGCACAAGGCGATCCGCGTCTGTTGAATGCCATCACCCAGGCTACAACACAATGGTATGGCGAAGATCGGGACTATCCCGCTGGTTACGAACCAAGCGGCAGTGATTTCCTCTCGCCCGCACTCACGGAAGTGGATTTGATGAGTCTCGTTCTCAAACGCGAAGAATTTCTTGTATGGCTGGATGCGTTCCTGCCCGGGCTTTCGTCTGGGAATCCCAAGTCACTTTTTCAACCCGCATTCGTATCCGATGCATCTGATGGTCAACTGGCGCATCTTCATGGATTGAATCTATATCGGGCATTTGTTTGGGAACACTTGAACGCGATCCTGCCAGATGATGATCAACGCAGGCCGCATCTTGAAACTGGAATAGAAGCCCACGCCCGGGCAAGCATGGGAGCTGTGACTGGCTCCGATTACATGGTGGAACATTGGCTGACATGTTATGCCATGCTCTACTTGAGCAGGGGCTAACGGCGGCTGCTTCATAAGCCATGCTAGATGATTCAAAATATCAAGTCCGCTGGGAAAATCACGACCATCCATATCGGCGGTGATGTCAAAAATAATAAAATTCATTGCTGGCGACGATGATGAAGTGAAGAAGTAATAGCGATATAACCAAAGAAAATAACAAGTCGTTTGATATGGACAACATCCTCTCTCAACTCATTAAACTTCAACAAAAACCATCTCACTTCGAGCCCGTTGAGCCATTATTTTGGAATGACCCGCATATATCCGCGCAAATGTTAAAGGTGCATCTTGATCCAAACGTTGACGCTGCCAGCCGCAAGCCTGAAACAATCGACCGTTCAGTACGATGGGTCATTGAAACACTCGCTTTGAAATCAAACAACGCAGTTCTGGATTTAGGCTGTGGGCCGGGTTTATACGCTTCTAGTTTTGCACGCGCTGGCTTGCAAGTCATCGAAAAACTATATGAAAAAGAGCGTAAGAAAATTGTGCCAGTTTACCCTGTCAACAAAAAGATAGGCAAAATTGAATTGCCCGAAGAAATCATTGCTGATCTAAAATTCTTTTTATTGGCTGGAAACAAGGCTGCCGCAGTCAAGCGTGTTGTGGAATTGACAGGCGCAACATTACGAATGTCAATAGACTTTGTGGATGGCTTGCAATGAATCTGTTTGCGGGCGTGGTGGCGCGGGTCGAGTCGCTGCGTGGGCGGATGGCGGAGTCCACGCGGCAGGTGGAGGCGTTTGATGGCTAAACCGTCCCGAAGGTTTTCTTGAACGATCCACATCTATTGAACTGATGGTGTGCTGTCTTAATATTTCTTTCCATGCAATGAAGTTATCTGCCAATGGATTATGGCTGTATTCCTGTCCGCAACACATTCAAAAGGAGAATTTCTTATGCGAGATCGAATCCAGGAAGCCCTCAAACGCAGTAAAGCCGACTACACTGAAATACGTATCGAAGAGAAAGAAACCACGCGCGTGGTATTTCGCGGCAAGGAGTTGGAAACCGCCAACGCGAACATTGATAAGGGTGGCATCGTCCGCTGTCTCATCCGCGATAAAGGATGGGGTGTCACGACGTTTAACAACCTTGACGATCTGCTTACCAAAGTTGATCAAGCCTATCAATGCGCGCAGGTTGGCACTGTGCCTGAGCCGATCGAACTGGCTTTGGTGGAACCTGTTGAGCAAATTACAACTGCGGAGATGAAGCGCGACTTCCGCGACATCACACTGGCAGAGAAAAAAGCATTAGCCGAACGATACAATCAAGTATTACTGGGGCATAGCGACAAGATCATTGATACCCAGTCAGTTTATTCGGATGTCTTTACCCATCTCGTCCTTGCCAATTCCGAAGGCACTTACATCGAGCAGGAGAAACCGTCCGTGATGGTCGCCGCCTTTGCAACCACCCGAGACGGTGACAATGTGCAGCAGGCATACGAGTCCCTGGCCGACACGCGAGGCTATGAGTATGTGCTCGATAAGGATGAACTTGTCCGCAAGGCGGCGCAGAAAGCCGTTGATCTGCTGGAAGCGAAACCTGTCAAAGCGGGACAATATACAGTTGTTGCCGACCAGATGTTGGCGGGCGTTTTCATTCACGAAGCCTTCGGTCATCTTTCCGAGGCGGACTTCGTTTATGAAAATCCCAAAGCGCGCGAAATGATGACGATGGGACGCCGCTTCGGCAGGGACATCTTGAATGTCTTCGATGACGGTTCAATCCCGGACCAGCGCGGCACAACTCTCTACGACGATGAAGGCACACCCGCGCGCCGCAACTGGCTCATTCGCGAGGGTGATTTGGTCGGGCGTTTGCACTCGCGTCAAACCGCCGCGAAGATGGGCGAATCCGCGTCGGGCAATGCGCGCGCGATGAACTATCGTTTTGCCCCCATCGTGCGCATGACCAACACCGCAATTGATAACGGTGCCACCTCCTTCGAGGATATGATCAAGGATATCGAACTCGGCATCTATGCCTGTGACGCATACGGCGGACAAACGCAGCTCGAGAACTTCTCATTCAGTTCCGGTTACGCTTACATGATCCGCAACGGAAAGATCGCTGAGATGGTCAAGGATGTTATCTTGTCCGGTAATCTTTTCAGCACGCTTGAAAACATAGACGCCATCGGCAACGATTTCAAATGGTTGAACACTGGCGGCGGCTGCGGAAAAGGAAACCAATTTCCCCTGCCTGTTGGTATGGGCTCGCCGCATATCCGCATTCAGAATGTTGTCATCGGCGGGGAATAGGAGATTCAAATGGATATTCTAAAGCTGCTCAAACAACAGGCTGAACAAGTCGAAGTACTTAACCTGCAAGATGAAAAAACCACCGTCGAATATGAAGCAAATCAACTTAAGACTTGTACCGTCGCTGAGACCAAAGGCACAGCAGTGCGCGTCATCCGCAAAGGACAACTTGGATTCGCCGCTTCGACAGGTGACACCGTGATGGAGAAGCTTGCCGCCAACGCGCTTGAATCTGCATCGTATGGCGATGCGGCTCCCTTCTCCTTTCCAGGTTCCCAGCCCGCGCCGAATGTCTGCACCTTCGATCAGACAATAGCAGACATGCCCATCGCGCGCTTAGTAGAGATCGGCAAAGAGATTCTTGATCTGATATTGCCCGTCGAACCGGAAGCGCGTTGCAACATCGCGCTGGAGCGCAGTATCGTTTCAGCTAGCATCTGCAACGACAAAGGATTGGATGTCTCATTCAAGAATTCACCGCTCTCGCTTAGCGTGGAGATTAACCGCGTCGAAGGCGATGACGTGTTGATCTTGTACGATCAGGTAGGCACAACCATCTGGGAAAAAGATTATCTCGAATTTGCGCGCCGACTTGTGGAAAAATTGATTAGAGCCCGCACCATCACCAGCATCAAATCCGGCAAAATGCCTGTGCTGTTTGCGCCTTCCGGTACGTTGGCGTTTGGCTTGCCGCTCAGTGAAGGCTTGAACGGCAAGGCAGTCTATAAAGGCACATCGCCAATAGCCGCGAAAATTGGCGAAAGACTTTTCGATGAGAAGATCACCGTGATGGACGATGGTACTATTGACGGCAAATTCGCGAGCGCGTGTTATGACGATGAAGGCGTGCCGCGTCGCCGCAACATATTGGTTGAAAAAGGCGTGCTAAAAAGTTTCATCTATGATCTGAAAACCGCCGCGCAATCCGGCGTCGAATCGACTGGCAATGCATCGCGCGGATTGTTCAACCCTCCCAGTCCATCCCTCACCAACTTCATCATTGAGCCCGGTGAGACCGCATTGAAAGATATGCTCGCCGGTATTGACGAAGGCATTCTGGTCGAAGACTTGCTCGGCTTGGGACAAGGCAATATCATTTCCGGCGCGTTCTCTAACCCACTGGCGCTGGCTTTCAAGATCGAAAAAGGCGAGATCGTCGGACGCGTCAAAGACCTGTCCATCGCAGGCAATATCTACGAACTGCTCAAGAACGTTGGCGCGGTTAGCAAGGAAGCGCATTGGGTTTACAGTACATTCTATGCACCTTACGTACTCATCCCCGAGATGAATGTCGCGGGAAGGAGTTAATTCAATTCATCCGAGTGCTTGATGCTGTTGCGCCAGACGCTCCTTGTCGTGCGATGGGTGCTTCGGAATCCATATGGCAGGAGAAGGGTTTGCTTGAGTCAGTGTTGAGCGAGAATACTTCCTGATAACTTGAAAGTAAAATTCAGCCATGCCTATCACCTACACCAATCGCAAAGGTTTTACCTATTTTCTCAACAGAGGCGTGACCAAAACAGGCAAGCCGCGCTATTATTTTGCAAAAGAACAAAAAGATGAACCTGTGGAGGAAATTCCTGCTGGATATGAAATCGAAGAAAGCGTCAACGCGATTGTTTCATTGGTCAAGGCGCGTCCTCATTTGATCCGTCTCGAAGAATCTGCCAGTGTGGATGCCGCGTTAAAGCAGCACCCCAAAGCAAAGAATTATCGTGTGGCAATCAAAGCTGACCAGATCATGATCTATGAAGCCATTGGCGGCGGAATCGATAGCATGCGAATCATTCTGGGGCAGGCCGGGCTAAATATAGAAGGGATGAAGGAACACCTGCAAAGGGAGCTAGATCGCTACACTCAGTTCACGCCTGTCATGCGATTTGTTTTGGACGACCAGGAGACTCGCAAATATCATGCCGAACGCTGGTGCTACAGCGGCAGCATAGACGATTGGATCCACGTAGGTCATTCTGGAAAAATAGATAAGCTGGCAAAAAGGGTAATTCCAAAACTTGGCACGGATGATTTTTTTGAACTCTATTAAATATAAAGGATCAACCTATGACACCAAAACAATGGATGTTCGACCCAAATTCAGGCGGCATCAAAATTCCGCCAACCGTGCAAGCGGATGTGGAGAAACGAATCCGCGCGATTGCAGAGAAGGAATTCAAAGGCAAATATACGCGTCTTGAGATTCGTTTCAAGAATCAATTCTGTTACATTGACGCGTATACCGAGCCCGTTCTCACCGATGGCTGGCCTCCCGCAGATTGGGATGAAACTCGTGAAGAATATGCCGAGCGCATCCGCAATACTCCCAACCATCTTTGTCGCTTGCGTTATTTCGGCAATGACGAATGGGGATTTGCTTTTTATACATACAGCCATGAGAAATATGAATTGTCCGTGTATGATGATGGTCAATTCACAGGCAAGCCGGAACGCGCTTTTCTAATTTCAGCAAATATATATTTGAATGAATGAGGTGAAACACAATGCCAGGAAAACATAAAAAGAACAAAGGTCCCCGTCTGCCCAAAACGAATTTGCAAATTCCAATTTCTCGCATTCGCCCAATACAAATATTGGGTCCGCGCTATTATCTTAAACGAGCGCGCGAATATCCAATATTGGGTTGTTGGATCATTCAGGGTTGGCGGGAAGAAGGAATCACAAACGTTGTCGTTGCCCGCCAGCAGGACGCTGATAAAGTCATTTTTACTGCATGCCTCGTGGATCTCTATTGCCTCGGCATTAAAGACGCGTATGCTAATGCAGATTATCCATTGAAGAAATTTCAGAGTGGATTACCCAAAATGTGCAACGGCGAGTCTGAATCTTGTTCCATTGAACTTGCCCACGAGATCATTTACGGCGGAATGGAGTACGCGGCACGATATGGTTTCAACCCGCATACTGATTTCACCGCCCAATTTTGTGACCAGGTGCTCGACCCGCCAGAGACTCATCCGCGCATAAATAATGTGGTTTTTGGCAAAGAAGATAAGCCGTTCTATATCTCTGGTCCCCATGATGATGACCGTAAGATCCATTCTGTTATCAACACATTGATGCGCACTGCAGGCGAAGGGAATTTCCATTATCTTGCCGGGATCAGCACAACAGCACTCTTCGATGAATAAGATGATTTCGGAAAAGTCCATAAAGTCACGGAATGTTCAGTGTTATCTGTGTAAATGCTGAAGGCAGTTTGGTTCTTCCCTTTGTGCAAGGGACAAGAGCCGCGCAGGGCATTGCCAGTGTGATGAAGCTTTGCTCTAGCCTGCCCCGCCAGATCAGCAAGATCAACCTGAGCAAATAGTTGATCCCAGGACAATCGCATCTTAATTACCAGTGGAGAGAACTTTCAGGAGATACTCATTGTTCCAGGCGGCTTGGAGTTGTTTGGCATTGAGACCGCCTTTGACAGTTTTCTTTTATGCTATACTCCCAAACGGGCAGAGACAACTTCTAATAACCATCAACTATTTAGGAGGTTTACACTCTGGCTAGAAATATCCAGATATGGTCAACTTATGGATCAAAAATCGTTTTATAGACCGGCCTGAGGTGTTTTGGAAATTATAAAGAATCCCCATTGTGAGGCATCTGCGTTTAGATCATCATGCAAAATATCCCGCGTTTATCCTCCATTGTTGACCACCTTCTTCAACAGCTAAATCCTGCAAACTCAGTATATATCGCAGTAGGAGAACTGACCCCGTATACTGAAGAACAACTCCATGCTCAGTGGTCAGTGCTAGTGGCTGATACCATTCTCGCGCAAGCAGCGCTTGTCATCCGCCTCGTCCCCGCTGAGCAACAGTGCATGGTATGTTTTCAAAAATATCACCCACTGAATAAGGAAACCTCCTGCCCGCAATGCGGAAGTGTGGGAGCAAAGATCATAGCGGGGGAGGAGTTCTATCTTGATCCTAAGTAGAGAAGAAAATGAATAAACGATTTTATTTGTGGAGCGGATTTTTATTTACACTCCTCGCTTGTAACATGAACGGATTCGCATCAACCCCAACTACAGACCTGCTTGCCACACTGGCAGCATCTACTCCACTGACAGGGAGTCCCGCCTCGCCGATAGAGTCACCTACCTCTGCTTTTAATTTATCCACATCCATTCCCTTAACCGTACCAACATCTTCTTCCACCATTCAGCCAAAGGGACAGATCGTTTTCACCTGTCAGATATTTAAAGTGCAGGCCAGTAATCAGATCTGCGTCATCAACGCAGATGGGACAGGCTTTCGCCGACTCACGAAAGACGACACCAAACAACATTATTATCCATCACCCGCGCCTGATGGAAAGAGCGTGGTGTATGCCGCTTTTCGTGACAAGAACATTTATGAAATTTATGAAATGCGCCTTGCCACCGGAAATGTCGTACAATTATCAGATCGGATTGGCAACCTCAACGCGCCGGAGATCTCGCCAAACGGAAAATCCATTGTCTTCAAACATTCAAACGGATTTAATAATAAAAATCTTATCTGGATCATGGATCGCAATGGAGAAAATATTGCGAATATCCCAAGAGCTACAGGTTGGGACCCAACTTGGTCGCCGGATGGAAAATATGTATTGTTCGCATCTGACATGGATGGGGCCATTCAATTATTTACGATTCGCGCCAACGGAAAGGAACTCAAAAAGATCAGCAACCTGCCAGCCATCCGCGGACGAAGCGATTGGTCGCCGGATGGAAAATATATCGTGACCTATTCCGGCGAAACATGGAAGCGCGAAGTCTATATCATGGACGCCGATGGCGCGAATGCTCACATGCTTTCTCCCGCCGGCGGAAATTCTCAAGGCGCATCTTTCTCGCCCGATGGTCAATGGCTGACATTCACATCCTATTATGATCACCCCGCTGACGAGAACGGATGTGAGATCTATATCATGCGTATTGATGGAACAGATCTGCGCCGTTTAACTAATAACGATTATTGTGATTACCAACCCCGCTGGGGACCGTAACTTATCACGGATCATTGAGCTTTGCCATATAAAATAGAATATCACAGGAATTAATAAATATTCCTGAATTTAAAATTTGGAGTAAAAAATGAGTTTTCTTTCCAAACTGTTTGGGACTTCCGTTCCCAAACTTACCGCAACTGAAGTAAATGAAAAACTTAAATTTGGCAAACATCCCATGGTGATCGATGTCCGTCAACCAGATGAATTTCGCACGGGGCATATTGCCGGGGCAAAATTGATTCCGCTAAACGAAATTCACAAGCGGATGAAGGAATTGTCTAAAGGACGCGAGATCGTTTGCGTGTGTGCTTCGGGAAGTCGCAGCAGGTCTGCCGCGAAAGCTTTAGCAAAAGAAGGATTCACCGTTTTCGATATGCAAGGGGGCATGCTGGCTTGGCGGCGGGCGAAGTTGCCTGTTCAAAAAAGTTAAAAGAAAAATGGCACAACCGATCGGCTGTGCCATTTTGATTCGCTTTAAATTAATCCTTCGCTCCCGCTTCCTTCAGGTCTTTCAAATTTAATTGATAGTTTATCTTCCCGTTATATTCGTTTGGCTCATAACTGAATAAAATATCAACACGCTGCGGCATTTTATTTTTCCAGTCGCCGAGTCTGAAACCGATCGCATCGTGAATATATCCTTCGGCATCTTCAAGCGATAATTTCAAATGCTTCGCGTCCGCGCCAACGGTGCGCGCGTTCTTTACTTTTACATTGCGCGCCACAAAGGCCGCGTTTGGGTTTCCATACCCTGTGGGCTCCAGATATTTCAAAGCTTTTTCAAACAACTCTGGGCGGAAATCTACAAGTGAAACCTCCGCATCAGCCGTGACTGTGGGCCTGAGATCTACATTCGAAAGTTGTTGCGCGGCGATGTTTTTTAATCGCGATACCAACTCTGATAAATTCTCGTTTTTGACAGTGAAGCCCGCCGCCGCTGCGTGCCCACCATGACGGACTAGCAGATCAGCGCATTGATCGAGCGCATCGGTGATGTGAAATTCTGGAATAGAGCGGCATGATCCGCGCGTTTCCTCTTCCCCTTTGGATGCGACAATGGCCGGGCGGTAATAGGTCTCTGTCAGGCGGGAAGCCGCCAGACCGATCACGCCTGAGTTGAAATCTTCCTCCGCGGCAAAAAGCAAAAACGAGTCGGGGTCATCTTTCTTGGCGATTTCATCGGCGCGCGCTTGCATGTCTTTTGTAATATTTTGACGTTGGCGGTTTTGGATATTTAATTCCTGTGCAAGTTGACCCGCGCGTGAAGCGTCTTTTGTAATGAGCAGTTCATAAGCGGCGAGGGCTTCTTTTACTCTGCCGGCTGCATTCAAGCGCGGCCCCAGCGAAAAGCCGATATTGCCCGCGTTAACTTTTTCCAGTTTTATTTCGGATACAGCCGCGAGTGAGAATAATCCCTGCCGCGCAGTTTGCTTCATCTGCCTGAGACCTTTGCGGACGAGAATGCGATTTTCGCCAACGAGTGGAGCAAGGTCTGCGACCGTGCCGAGCGCAACCAGATCGAGCAGAGCATCCAGGCTGAAGGCTGAAGGCGAAAGGCTGGCGAGTGCTTCGGCAATTTTGTAGGCAATGCCCACGCCAGCCAGATCTTTGTCGGGATAAATATCGCCAGGTTGTTTGGGATTAATAACAGCGAATGCGGCGGGCAAGTCACCTTCAGCAGGGTGGTGGTGGTCGCTGATAATTAGATCCAGGCCGAGGCTGTTGGCGTAAAGCGTTTCGTTGGGTGATCGAATTCCGCAATCCACTGTGATGACCAGTTTGACGCCGCTTGCTTTGAGTTCATCTAACGCGTTGTTGTTGAGTCCGTAGCCTTCATCAAAACGATTGGGAATATATCCGCGTACATTCGCGTTCAAGTATTGAAACGCTTCGACGAGTAACGCAGTGGATGTGACTCCGTCTACATCATAATCACCATAAATTGCGATGGGTTCTTGATGCTGAATGGCGTATTGGATTCGGTCAACTGCCGCGCGCATGCCGGTCATTTGGAATGGGTCGGTGTCGAAATTGGGTTTGGCGTTGAGGTAGGCGCGCGCTTCGGCGTCTGTTGCATAGCCGCGGTTAAAGAGGATCTGCTTTAAAAGGAGAGGAAATGCTGAAAGTGCAGAATCAGCTTCGGGCGAGATAAGAGGCGGGACGATCCAGCGTTTGGTTTGAGTCATGGTTTGTATCATCTTTAATAAATGTGATGGTGGAGTATAAGCGTGGATGGTTTCATGGGGAAGGGTGCTGTATAATTCGGTCATTCAAGGAGTTGCGATGAGACCACTTGCCCCAGATGAAAAGACCGCGATAGTAATGGTGTATACCCAAAATACGCTGGCTCGCGGAGAGATAATCGCAAAAGAGAATGCGCGAGTCAGTACCTGGCTTAGGACGCAGGGCGTCCCAAATTACATCCACTTATTTAAGCCGCAGGTGGTCTCGTTTGGAGGCACGCCACCCAAACCGTTTTCTTTTTCAGAGATATTTATTCCTGCGGTGCAGGTGATCGGTTTTCATCTTGTGCCGCCCGCGCAGGATTCGTTGGATTATGATGCCGCCGAAACCAATCGTATGATGCAGCCATTGGAAGTGGTCCTTGGTTCCTTTTTGGTTAAGGGTCATCTTCGGGTATCAACGCAGGCCGAGCTGGCGACGAGCCTTGATGTACTGCGCGCGGCTTGGGTTTCGATTTATGATGCTGATATCAGCAATCCATATTTACAGCAATTCAGTTTGCATGTGCCGATGTTATTGGTGAATCCAAATCAGGTGAGCTTCGGTCTTGAGTGATCAATTTTATAACCCCCGCTTTATTTTTTTCAGCCGTGACTCTTTTGATGCCGGGAGATAATTGGAGGATGAAAAAAAGGTACGCAGATATTTTCTCTTGGATGGGTACGCTATAAAAAATTTGTCGAAATATTGAATCTCCATATTTCAATTATCCCATTGCTATTTTAAGATAGGAACCGCTTATTTTGACCTTGGAGGCATAATTATGACTGACACAGATAATGCATTACAACAGTTTACATTTAAAGCAGAGACGAAACAACTGCTCAATATTCTGATCCATTCCCTATACAAAGACCGCGAGGTGTTTTTACGGGAACTACTTTCGAACGCATCTGATGCGCTCAATCGTTTGCGCTTTGAGATGGTCACCAATCAGAACGTACTGGATTCAACAGCCGAGTTGAGCATACACATAAAAACGGATAAAGATACCCGCATAATCACAATTCAAGATACCGGTATCGGCATGAACAGAGATGAAGTCATCGAGAATCTTGGTACGATCGCACAATCTGGTGCGCGAAAGTTTTTGGATGCAACCAAGGATCAGAAAGTTGACCTTACCCAGGTCATTGGTCAATTTGGTGTTGGATTCTATTCCGTGTTCATGGTGGCCGAGTGGGTGCGGGTCACGTCACATTCATTTGATCCGCAGGCTGAAGCGGTGAGTTGGTATGCCACAGGCGATGATAACTATCAGATCGGCAAAGCAGAAATGAGCGAGAGAGGAACTCGGGTCGAGATCAAACTCAAAGAAGACGCCGCTGAATTTGCCGAGGAATATCGTCTTAAGAATATCATCCACAAACATTCTGATTACATTGGCTTTCCGATCTACATGGGAGATGGCCAGGAGACGGTCAACAAGCAGACCTCGCTCTGGCGAACTTCCCGGCAGGTAGTGACCGATGAACAGTACAAGGAATTTTATCGCCAGACAACATTGGATTTTGAAGACCCGCTGAGCCATATTCACATTTCAACCGATGCGCCTGTGCAGTTGTACGCGCTCCTTTATATTTCCAGTAAAGCGGAGCGTGGTATGTTCTCTCTGCGAAAAGAAGATGGGTTGAAATTATATTCCCGCAATATTTTGATCGATGAATACAACAAGGATCTGCTGCCCGAATATCTGCGTTTCGTGCAAGGTGTGGTCGATTCGGAAGACCTGCCGCTTAATGTCTCGCGTGAAACTGTTCAGTCGAGTGGACTGATGCCGAAGCTGAAAAAGGTGCTGACAAACCAAGTCATTCGGGAGTTGGAATCGCTTGCAAAAAATAATGCCGAAAAATATCAAATCTTCTGGCAGGAATTTGGAGCTTATTTGAAGCAGGGCATTGCCTCCGCTCCAATGGAAACCGAAAATATAAATCCTCTCCTGAGATTTAAAACAAATCAACACCCCGAGGCCTGGTCTTCATTGGATGAATATATCTCGCGCATGCAGGAGGGTCAGAAGGAAATTTACTATATCGTTGGTGAAGATCCGAGATCTGTTTTGCGCAGTCCGCATCTGGATTACTTCCATTCGCAAGGGACGGAGGTATTGCTGCTGACGGACCCAATGGATTCCTTTATGTTAATGGGGCTGCGTAAATTCAAGGATTTGGAATTGAAGAATGTTTCCCAGGCGGATGTGGATACGATGCAAAAGCCAAAGGAAGAGGCTGAGGCTGTGAAAATCCCTGATGCGGATTTCAATTCGCTGGTCGACCTGTTCAAACAAGTATTAGGAGAGCGGGTGACCGATGTCCGCGCCAGCAGCAGGCTCTATCAGTCTGTTGCCCGTCTTGCGGATGCGGATGGAACTGTTAATGCAGATTTGCAGCGTGTTTATCGATATCTTGGCAAGGAGTATGAAATTCCAAAAAAGATCCTGGAGCTGAATCCTGCGCATGCTGTATTGAAAAATCTGCTCAAACTGGAAGCGGGTACGGAGTTACAAAATATCATCATCGAGCAAATTTATGATAGCGCTTTGCTGGTGGAAGGTCTGCATCCCGATCCATCCAGCATGGCTTCACGTGTTCAGCAGATCATCGAGGCGGCGTTGGAAAAGCATTCAGGGTAGGATGTTGGCAAGCTGGTGCTCGCCGCGAATTTGCGTGAACCATTTCTAATGATGCGAGCCGTTCCGCCATTATTTCGTGAACAAAAACATGGAGAGATCATGTTATGGTTCTGTTTAATAAAGATTGCAGATGAAACAAATAGAAAAAATAAGGAGAAAAAATGAAAACTAAAAGTGGATTGGAATACGTTGAAACTCAAGCGGGCACTGGCTCCCAAGCCAAAGCTGGAGATCTCGTGCGCGTGCATTACACAGGTAAATTCCTTGATGGCAAAGTGTTTGACAGTTCCGTCAGCCGCGGCGAACCGCTTGAGTTTTCACTCGGCAAGGGACGCGTCATCAAAGGCTGGGATGAAGGCATCGCCTTGATGAATGTCGGCGGCAAGGCCACGCTTACCATCCCGCCGCAACTGGCTTACGGTGAAAGCGGCGCGGGCGGTGTCATTCCGCCAAACGCAACCCTCATTTTTGACGTTGAATTGGTGGGTATCCAGTAAGGTCATTGCGATCACCTCGACAGTTTCTGAAAAATTTACAGATTTTAATCAACGGAGATATATCAGCCCTGCTTGATTTCGATCAAGCCCAATCTCAGCGCGGCAAGCACAGCCTGGGCGCGGTTGGGTTGTTTCATCTTTTCGAGGATATTTTTTGCATGGCTTCTGATCGTTTCTTCGCTGACACTTAATTGCGCGGCGATCTGACGGTAGGTATTTGGCGTCGCCATCCACTCAATCACTTCCAATTCACGCGGAGTTAATGAAACCGAAGGAGTTCGCTGAGGTTTCATTGACCCGACAATTTTTTTCATCACATCTGGATGAAGATATGCTTCGCCATGCGCTACCGCATGAATTGCCCGCACAAGTTCCGATGGTTCGATGTTTTTCAAGACATAACCTTCAATACCCGCCGACACCAGGTCAAAGACACGATCATCCACTTCAGTACCAGTCAGCATCATAACTTTGATTTGTGGATTCGATTTCCGCAGCGCGAGCGCCATCTCCTGCCCATCCATTTCTGGCATGATGAGATCGACGAGCACAATATCTGGATTTAGACTCTTCGCGGCTTCCAGTCCGAGGCGGCCATTTTCCGCTTCGCCTACAACCTCAAGGTCTGGTTCCAGACGAAGGACCATTGCCAGCCCTTTGCGGACTACGGCATGGTCATCGACGATGAGGATCCGAATCGATTCAGGCATGCTGATGACGCTCATGAATTGGAAGATGGATCATAATGCGCGCACCTGCTTCTGGCCGACTGATGATCTCGCAATCGCCGCCCACGGCACGCGCACGTTCCTGAATGCCATGCAATCCAAAATGTTCACGGTTAACACTGCGTGACAATGCAGTGGTTGGTTCAAATCCCCTGCCTTCATCGGAAATATTCAAGAGCACCTGATCTTCAGTTACGTTCAAAGAAAGCCTCGCCAAATTTACGCCTGAATGACGCGCGGAATTTGCCAGCGCTTCCTGCGCCATGCGATAGATGGTTCTTCGCAACCCGGAGGGCAGCGAATTAAAGTCACCGTTATTGTTGAAGATAATGCTAAACGAGCGCGGACGACAGCAGCTGTTAATGTAGTTCGTCAGGTCGGCCATGAACAACTCGATCGTAAGCGCGGAAGGCCACAGGTCAAAGATGGAGCGGCGCACTTCGTCATGCGCTCCACTGGCCAGAGAGCGTAATTCAATGAGCTCATTTTTTACATCCACGGCCTGCTGCGGCAGCATGGTAATGCACGCGTCCAGCGAGTAGACAATGCCGAAGAGCGATTGCGCGACGGTGTCGTGAATGTCACGCGCAATGCGGTTGCGTTCGGTTTCGACGGCCAGGCTTCGGGCGCGGTCAATGCACAGGATGGTGGTGCCAAGCGCTAGTGCGGCTTGATTCGCAACCGTCATCAGGGTACTCTCACGTTCATTGGTAAGTCCAGATTCTTCGACGAGTAAAATGCCAACGGGGTGTTCCCTCAAATAAAGCGGAAGCACAAACCATTTATTTTGATTGAGCCAGTTGTTGAGTTCAGAGTTTTGAACGAGGGTCTCGCCGTTCGTTGAAAAGGTGCTGCGGTTGAGCAAGGCTTTGAAGACTTCGCCATTTTCAGATCTCAAAGGAAGCGCTTTAATGCGGGGAAAAGATTCTTGAGCGGGATATACCAGCCAGCCGCCAAGTTCTTCGCGCGCGGGGTCAACCAAGGCAACGACTGCTTTTGAAAAACCGAGGTCGGTTGTGACCGCGCCAAGTACACGTTCTTGAACCGAAAGCAGATCGGGCGCAGATTGTAACAATACTGTGAGATCATGAATGATCTCCAGTTGACGGTGCGCGGCAGACAGTTCCTCGGTCGTTCGATTAATGGATTTAATCAGGGTGGATGGATAAGCAAACAAAATGGGAATCAGCCAGAGCCCCGCGGTTTGTGTCGCCAGCACGATGTTATCTGATGGTGTTTGAGAGTTGAATGTATTTGCAAAAAAATAAATCGGGGTAAATACCAATGACATGGCAAGCGCCCCGCGTACTTGAAAGAAAAACGCGCCTGCCAATAATGGACTGAGAATATAAAGATAATATGGGCTGTGTGAACCGCCGCTGACTGTGAGGATAAATCCCGAGAAGAACAGGTCAGCGCTGAGAAAAATGGGATGTTCAATGACGATCTTATTCAGTTGACGATTGAAAATCGAAACGATACTGTTGACCAAAAGCGCCAGGGCCAGGATCATTAAAGGCGATAATAATGTATGCGGCTCATTAAGCGTAATCAGCACCGGAGCCAGTGATACCCAGCGAAAAATAACCAAAAATATAAAGACACGGTTTTTCTGAAAAATCGATTCGACTCTTTTAATCATAAAGTTGTAAAATCAATTATATCCGAATTGACAACCTCCTCACCCGCGCGGGTGAGACAAAATCCCGTCTGCGCGGGATGGCGAAACAAGAGTCAATTCATTATTATTGGTAGATTCAAAGGAGGCCGTGATGACAGATGTAATTAAAGAAGATCAAGTGTTGGATTGCTCTGGAATGCTTTGCCCCATGCCTGTGGTAAAAACCTTCAAGGCAATGAAGGAACTTCAATCTGGACAGATATTAAAGATGGTGGCCACTGACCCTGGTGCGCCGCCTGATATGGAAGCATGGAGTCGCCAAACGGGTAATGAATTACTTCGCTCCATGACAGAGGGTGGAAAATTCATCTTCTATATTAAGAAGAAATAAATTCCATTCTATTAAAAATATTAATATGGAGAAACCACATGTCAAAATCTGATCCGAACGCCCCGAAAAGACTTGCACTTATCGCCAGCAAGGGAACGCTTGATTGGGCCTATCCTCCGTTCATTCTCGCCAGCGCCGCTGGTGCGATGGGTTGGGAGGTGGGCATTTTCTTTACCTTTTACGGACTGACTCTGCTGAAACCAGAACTGACAGCCGCAGTTTCGCCTTTGGGCAACCCCGCCATGCCGATGAAAATGCCCTTTGGCCCTGAAGGATTCCAAAATATCAACTGGGTCATGCCAAATATACTCATGGCAAACGTGCCTGGTTTTGAGAGCGTGGCAACAGGCTTGATGAAGCAAACTTTCCATAACAAAGGCGTTGCCACTGTTGAAGAATTGCGCCAATCCTGCGTGGATATGGATGTGCGCATGATCGGCTGTCAGATGACAATGGATGTCTTCGGCTTCAAGCGTGAAGAATTTATCAAAGAATGCGAGATCGGCGGCGCGGCTATGTTCCTTGAATACGCCGCTGACTCGGATGTGCAGTTGTTTGTTTAGATAGACAAATAAACACATCGACAAGCATACAAGTAAGCAGAGTAACTTTGTTTATTTGTATGCGTGTTTATCTGCGTACTTAATTCATATTGGAGGGCAGTTATGTTGTGGAAGACGAACGACCCGGAAATTAAAAAGATATTATATGTCCAAACTCATGGGGAAAAAGACCCTGAACGCACCGCAACTCCATTCTTCCTCGCCACAGCTGGCGCAGCAATGGACAACGAAGTTTGCATCTACTTTACGATGAACGGTCCGCAATGCCTTGAAAAAGGCAATGGCGATAAGATCGTCATTCCACGCAAGGGCGGCAATGGGAAGGAACTCAAGTATTTCATTGATCAAGCACTAGACCTCGGCGTGCGTCTGCTTGTCTGCCAGCCTTCACTCGACCTGCACGGCTACACCATGGACGATATGATCGAAGGTGTTGAAATGATCGGCGGCGCGGCATTCAACGACATGGCGTGTGACGCTGACGCGGTAATCGCTTTTTAAAACTATTGGAATTCGCAAATTCGGATCATTCGCGTTAAAAAGATTTTTGAGGAGTCAGAATGCCTACTACTCTCGAAAACTGGAATCCAGGCAAGGCTGAAAATCGTCATCCGCATGTGGCTTATGAAGAAAAAGAGCGCCTCTTCCTTGAAGTCAAAAACGATATGCGCTATAGTGACTTCCTTTATGGATGTTATGAGTGCGGCATCTGCGTTGCCACTTGTCCCTCTGCGCGATTCTATGATTTCAGTCCGCGCGTAATCGCGCAATCTATGGCGCGTGAAGATGTCGAACGCGTCTACGATATTATTACGGAAGATATTTGGAATTGCGCGCAATGCTTTTCATGCGTGCGTTGTCCACGCCAAAATAATCCTGGGGGATTGGTCACGATCTTACGCGAAGTCTCACTCAAAAATGGATTGCAGGAAACAAAAGATGCTTTGCAAGGGTATAGCCGCGTGATCTATAAAGTCATGCTCAAGGGCAATCAAGTCTCGCCTGATATGCTTCAGCCTGATTTCTTCCCCGATTGGGGGCCATGGGTCACGGAATTCAGCGCGAACATGCAGGTCTGGCGCAAAGCCATTCCGATGGATTCCATCCGTGGAGTCACCGATGCGGCCTGGCGCACTGACCGCAAGACTTTGCTCGAACTCTACACCATCTGGTTCGAGTCAGGCAACATGGAGATCATCAAAGAACTTGATGAAAGTTTATACGACTTGTTAACTGAAGTCATGCAGGAAGAATTGGAAGAGGGATGATTCTTCGTCATTGCGAGAGCGATAGCCCGAAGCAATCTTCCTCACTGATATGGAGATTGCTTCGCCGGGAAAAACATCCTCCTCGCAATGACATAGTAAATTATTGGTTTTATCAAACCTGAAAAAGGAGACTCGCCATGACCGAAACCTTAACCACCGTTGAACAGATCCTCGAAAGAAAATCTCACGCTGTCATACGTGACTCGTCCGTTGCGCCGACTCACGACATGCATGAACTTTTGTTTGAACTTGAAGCCAAGAGTGAGATTATTGTTCAAAGAGTTCCTGAGCCGTACGTTGAAATGACCACCAAGTATGGCCGCAAGAAAAAAATCCCCATCGAACACACCTGGCACCACAAATCATGCGGCCACTGCGGACATATTCCCGGTTATGCATCCTCCATCCTCTGGCTTCACCGCCAATTTGGTTTGGACTACATCGACCCCACAGACCAAACCTCCTGCACGGGTTGGAATTACTACGCCTCCGCCGCATCCAACGCGGCGGGACAAGCTTCAGTGATGGCGCGAAATTTTGCAGCAGCCTATGAAACAGGTTACTTCCCCTTGATCCACTGCGGTACAAGTTATGGCCATTACAAAGAAATTCGTGAACAACTTGTACATCATAAAGAATTGCGTGACGAAGTCCGCCGCATTCTGGGCAAGATGGGCAAGCCGCTCGTCATCCCTGAGGAGATCGTCCATTACAGTGAGTGGGTGCATGTGATGCGGAATCGAATCGCCGAACGACAAACTCTCGACATGAGCATGATCACCGCCACTGTGCATCCCGCCTGTCATTATTATAAGATCGTCGCTGAAGATGCGATCTACGATCCTGATATCTACGGCGGACAGCGCACAGCGGTTGTGACTGCCATGCTCGAATCCATCGGCGTGAATGTCGCGGATTATTCCACCTGGTTCGATTGCTGCGGATTCGGCTTCCGTCATGTTTTGGTGCAGCGTGACTTCACTCGTTCATTTTCTGTTTTACGCAAAATTGAAACCATGAAGAACGAAGTCAACCCCGACTTAACCGTTACACATGATACTGGCTGTGTCACATCGTTGGATAAGAGTCAATTCGCTGCCAAAGCGCATGACCGAAAAGTTGGCATCCCGATCCTTTCCGACGCGCAAGTCGCCGCGCTGGCAATGGGCGCGCATCCTTTCCGCGTTATCCAATTTCACTGGCATTCCACAGACTGGCGCCCCTTCCTCGATAAACTCGGCGTCAACTGGCAAAAATATTGGGACGAGTTCCAGGGCGATCTCGACCAAATTCGCGCGGGTACGAAATCTGGAATCACCTGGGAAGACGCGGATGCGCCTGTCAATTTGACGGCATAATCTGCTGGTCGAGTAGCCCTGAGCGGTTTTTTGCGAAGGGCGTACCGAGACCAGCACTGAACGGTAGACAAAAAAATTATTTCAAGGCACGGGTGGTCTCGATTCGCCGCAAAGAACAAGAGCGCGGCTACTCGACCACCAGAGATAACTTCGGAGGAAGCATGACATCTGGAAAAGTACTTATCATCGGCGGTGGACCCTCGGGACTTGAATCCGCGCGCTGCGTGGCTGAACTCGGCGGGGAAGTTGTGCTCATCGAAAAACGCGAACGACTCGGCGGCACGCCTGATCGCGAGTCTTATGCCAAGTTGACTCATCATTGGCGTGACGCGTCTGAAGCGATGGCTGAAATGGCCGAGTCTGTCACCGGTAATAAAAAAATTGAAGTGAAGTACAGCGCCGAAGTGAAGTCGATCTCTGGAGAAGCTGGCAGTTTCCAGGTTCAGATCGAAGCGGGCGGCATAGCCGAGTCAATTGAAGCGGGCGCGGTCATTGTCGCCACGGGTTTCCAGCATTTTGATCCGGGCCGCGCGACGCAATATTACAATTACTATTCTTTTCCCGATGTCATCACGTTGACCGATCTCGAAAAGATGTTGAAGGAAAATAAAGTTGTGCGCCCGTCGAACGGTGAAACGCCAAAGAAGATCGCGTTCATTCAATGTGTGGGTTCGCGTGACCGCCAAATTGGAAATGAATATTGTTCAAAAGTTTGCTGCGGTATTGCCGGCAAACAAGCCATCGAACTGCGCGAACAAATTCCCGATTCAAAAGTGATGATCTTTTACATTGACATGCGCATGTATGGCTATTGGGAAAACGAGATCTACTGGCCCGCGCAGGAAAAATATAAAGTTAATTTCGTGAAAGGCGTCATCAGCGAAGTACTCAAGAAGGGCGACAAACTTTTGATCCGCGGCGAAGACACCACCATGAGCCGCCCGATGGAAGTGACCATGGATCTGGTCGTGCTTTCGGTCGGTATGGAGCCGAGCGCAGGCACACGCGCAGTGGCGCAACTCATGGGCATCCAACAAAATAAATATGGCTTCATCGAATCGGGCGGCGCTGGCGGTCTCGACCCCGTAGCCACCTCGCGCCCGGGCATCTTTGTCGCGGGCGCCG
Source organism: Chloroflexota bacterium (assembly GCA_026390015.1). GTDB lineage: Bacteria > Chloroflexota > Anaerolineae > Anaerolineales > Villigracilaceae > Villigracilis. The sequence goes on from JAPLGS010000079.1 coordinate 26,296, forward strand.
CATCGGGTCCATCCGACCTCGACGACTCCATCGCACAGGCAGGTCTCGCCGCCGCGCGCTCGCTCGCATCCATCCGCAAAGTAATGGCGTAATGCAACCACAACAACCAAGTCACATCGTCAAACAAAAGACAGGCCCGGATGATCCTGTTTTGCAGGAGACCTTGGTGGATGCGCTCGCGCAAGTCTCACCGGCGGATGTGATTTCCATTGCTGACGAATTATCCGCCCGACACAAACGCATCTTTCTTAATCTGAAAACTGACTCAGTCTCGTTGACATCTTCCTTCGCCGACATCGCGGCTGCGGTCACGCACACAAAAGCGAACGCGCGCACGTTGACAAATTATTTTGCGGAAAGCGACCTTGCGGGCAAACTAATTACCGAATTACTAATTACCGAATTGCCTGTACCTGTCCGCGTGGCGATCTTCGTTGAAAAAGTAAACGCGCTCGATACACGTCTCGCCCTCGAACTCGCAAGTGGACTTTTACATTACACATCTCCCAACGATAACTGGCTGTGGACTCGCTGGCTATGGGATCCAACGACAGGCACAGGCATTCTGCCATTGTTAGCGGGCAGCACACATAACCTGCGCGCAGAAAATTTTGCCGATGGATACGCGCGCGTGGGTTTGGTCACTGCCATGAGTATGAAATTTGGCGAAGGCACAGGCTTGTGGACCGACGAGTTGATGAGTAACAAGAAACGCGCGCAATTCGCCAACAGCGCTTTTTTAGCCTGCGCGTATAACGTTTATCTTTACGGCACAACAAGCTGGAGATTAAGCCGCGAGTTTAATAATTTGTTACCTTCCCTGCCAAATATGGCAAGGAAGTTGCTGGGATTACCGAAAGTAAAAAACTAACATGTCATTGCGAGCCGCACTTTGGCGAAGCAATCTCCTCGCTAAGACGGGGATTGCTTCGCAATGACATCAACAAGGAGACCATTTCTATGGCCGCTAAGTTTGAAAAAGTTAAATCAGTAGAAAAAGAACATGCCATTGTAGACGGCGTGGATATTTCTGGTGATTGGAATCGCATGTTCGAACAGCGTGTGATCACAGAATACACCCCCGAACTCATTGAAAAAGTTGCGGATATTCCAGGCGCAGAATCATTTGCAAATTGTTATCAATGCGCAAAATGCATTCCCGTTTGCCCTGTGGATATTGTCGGCAATTACGGTCCGCGCAAACTTTATCGCTACGCCCAAACTGGCATGGACTTGACCGAAGCGCCCGAATTGTGGCTTTGCACCACCTGCAAGAATTGTCTGCGCGTCTGCCCCAAAGAAGTGGATATGATCAAGATCATGCCTGCCGCGCGCGAGCAGGCGATTCTCGCTGGTAAATTTGTCCCAGCCGAATTGCAACAAGCGTTTGAAAATACCGCCAAGACGGGCAATCCGCTTGGACAACCGCAGCGCAAACGTGACGCATGGATCCAAAACGCGGGCGTGACAATTCCGATCATCAAAGATCTGGCTCGCCCAGTGGATGTGCTCTGGTATGTCGGCTCGTATCCATCCTATCATCCGCGCGGCATTGACGCGGCTTCAGCGGCGGCGCGTATCTTCTCCGCGCTGGGAATTGACTTTGCGATTCTAGGAAGAGAAGAAAAAGATGACGCCGATTCACAGCGACTTGCTGGCGAAAAAGGTTTGTTCGAAATGATGGCGGAGAGCAATATTGCCACATTCAATAATTATGAGTGGAAGGAAATGGTCGTCACAGGTCCGCATGAACTTAATGCCTTCAAGAATGAATATCCCAAATACGGTTTCAACCGACCTGTATCACATTACACCACTTTTCTTGCCCGTTACCTAGATCAACTCAAGCCGTTGCTTAAACATGAAGTCAATGTAAAAATTACTTATCACGACCCGTGCTATCTCGGACGTCACAACGGCGAATACGAAGCCCCGCGTAAATTACTTGAAGCTATTCCTGGCGTGGAACTGGTTGAGATGCAGCGCAACCGCGAAAACGGCTATTGCTGCGGCGGCGGTGGCGGCGGCATGTGGATGGACTCGTTCACTGCCAAACATACAAAGATGCGCCTCTCCGAAAAGCGCGCCATGGAAGCCGCGTCCACGGGCGCGAATGTGCTGGCTGTCGCTTGTCCGTTTGAAGTCTCGCGCTTTGAGGATGCGGTCAAGTCCACGGGCAATGAACATGTGACGGTGAATGATATTTTGGAATTGTTGGATCGATCCATGCGCGGAGAGCAGTAACACTCCGCTGGTTGAGTAGAGCTGAGTGATAGCGAAGCCCGCATCGAAACCAGCAATGAAAGGTAAATATGAAATTGGTGGTCGAGTATAAAATTAGATAGGAGATTTCTGAATGAACATCGTAGTAGCAATAAAACACATCCCCAGCATCGCGGATGATTTGCCCGTCAAAGGCAACAACGTGGACTTTGACTCGGTGGATTTCGTGCTCAATGAATTCGATGAGCAGTCTATTGAGCAGGCAGTGCTGGTGAAGGAAGCAACGGGGGGAACGGTAACCGTCGTCGGCGTGGATATGATCGGGGAATTGGATGGTGTCTTACATCTCGCGCTGGCAAAAGGCGCGGATAAGGCAGTTAAGATAACAGGGGATGATCCAGCCGCAGATTCACATCAACAAGCCAAATGGCTGGCTGAAGCGATCAAGGGCATGTCGCCGAATATCGTCTTCGCGGGCGTGCAAGCATCAAATGATCTCGACGGCCAGATCGGCCCGATGATCGCCGCACATCTCGACATGCCCTACATCGGCGGAGTCAGTTCGGTGGAAGTTGCGGGAGATACAGCGACAGTCAACAAAGAATTCGCGGGCGGCTTTGGCGCAAAGTATGCAGTCAGTTTGCCAATGGTGGTCGGCGTACAAGCATCCACTAAACCGCCGCGTTATGCGCCCATTAGCAAAGTGAGACAAGTTGCGCAGACAGCAACAATTGAAAAAGTTGCGCCATCTGGCGAATCTAGCGCACGGCTAACAATGAAGAAAATGGCGCCGCCCGTTGTGACAGGTCACGCTGAAATGTTCACAGGTTCGTCAAAGGAAGTCGCCGCGAAGATCGTAGATTTGTTGAAGAGTAAGGGACTGGCGTAATCATGTCGTTGCGAGGAGGGCGCTCTTCCCGACGAAGCAACTTCCTGATTAATGGGAAATTGCTTCGCAAAGAACGCTCGCAACGACATATAAACAGGAGATACACATGAGCAATGATATTTTTGTAATCACCGAACACATGGATGGAAAATTTTCCGATGTGTCTTTTGAAATGGTTGGAAAAGCCAAAGAGTTGGCGAACGCCTGGGGCGGGCAATCAGTTTCAATCGTAGTTGGCAGCGGAATTTCATCCGATGGTTTTGCGTCTGATTCAACAATTCAAGTTGATGACGAAACGCTGAATCGATTTAATCCCGAAGCATACGGAAAAGTCATCGAAGCATTGGTCAAAGAAAAATCGCCGCGACTGGTGATGTTTGGCTGGTCTGCGACAGGCATGGATTTAGCCGCGTGGCTTTCGGCGCGATTGGGAAAACCATGCGTTGCGTATGTGAAAGGTATCAACATTGAAGGTGGCGCGTTGATCGTGAACAGCCAAATTTATGGCGGCAAGATGATGGCGGATGTTTCACCCGAAGGGGACATGGCAATTGTGGCGGTGCTGGCAGGCTCATTCCCTGTTGAAGCGGGACAAGGCTCAACTGCTGCGACGCAAATCGCTTCGCCTGTTTTACTCGATGGATTAAAAATAAAATTCGTGGAGGCCATTAAACCTGCCGCGGGTGATGTGGATATTACTGCGCAAACTAAACTTGTTTCAATTGGGCGCGGCATTGGCAGTAAAGATAACGTGGAGCTCGCTGAAGAGTTGGCTAAAAAAATTGGCGCCACAGTATCTTCATCCCGCCCTGTTGTAGACGCGGGCTGGCTGCCGCGCACAAGGCAAGTGGGCAAATCTGGTTTGAAGGTCAAGCCGAAGTTGTATCTCATGCTCGGCATCTCTGGCGCACCTGAACACCTCGAAGGGATGAAAGGCGCGGAGCTGATCATCGCGATCAACACCGATAAGAAAGCGCCGATCTTCAACGTGGCGCATTACGGCTCCACTGCGGATCTGTTTGAAGTGGCTGAGGCGATGCTGGAATTATTGTAATTCCGTCATTGCGAGCCGCGCTCTTGCTCTTGGCGGCGAAGCAATCTCCAATTCTATAACGGAGATTGCTTCGGGCGGGAGAGCGCCGCCCTCGCAATGACATAATTCTTTTTGGGAGGATGCTTTGCTCACTACGATTGAACGAATAGTGTTTGTTGTGTTGGCACTTACTTCGGTGGGATTCACAATTCATGGAATCAAAACAATTGTGGATTCAGTCCGCAAAGGCCGCAGCGCGCCTGAGGTAAAGAATATTCCCGCGAGCTTGGTCAAAGCGGGCATCGCGGTTTTATTTCAGCGCACCATCTTTCGCACCCGCAAAATTTTAAGTACTATTCATCTCGGGTTATTCTTCGGGCTCATCACTTATGCGTTTGTAAATCTTGTTGATATTCTCGAAGGTTTCATCCCGGGTTTTGACCTGGTGTATGGCGGAAAACATCCCGCGTTCCCATTTTTGAATTCAGGCATTATCAACACATTCAATCTTATCGCTGATGTAATGAGCGGCGCGCTTCTTTTTAGCGTTACCGTTTTTCTTGTGCGCCGTTTTATTGTCAAAGACAAACAGCTTACATATCGTGAAAATATTCTTCTGAATCCAAAGGTCAAGGCTGGCGGACAAAACAAAGACTCGCTCATTGTTGGCACATTTGTGATCTTGCATGTCGCCGCTCGTCTCATGGGTCAGGCCTTTCGCCTCACAGATGGCGCAGATGCATTCACGCCGATCGCAAGTTTTCTTAACGGTATTTTTGGCGCATCGCAAACTGGCGTTCATGTTGCGTGGTGGGTCAGCTTGTGTTGGGTGCTTTACATTCTGCCTTACATCACGCGCAGCAAACACACGCATTTCACAGTCGGCCCCGTCAATCTTGGGCTGGCAAAACAAAATCCGCGCGGACAACTAGACCCCGCTGTTCCCGCTGGCGTAAGGGCGACTCGCACGTCGCCTATACCCGAACCTGGCGCAAAATTTTTACATGATCTTTCGTGGAAACGCATTCTGGATTCTTATGCCTGCGTGCAATGCAATCGCTGTCAGGAGGTCTGCCCTGCTAACTTTTATGGACGCCCGCTCTCGCCTTCGGCATTGGAAGTGAACAAGCGTTATCTCATTAAAGAAGCGACCTTCGGTTCACATCCCGAGCGACTCCTGCTCCCGCTTACTGAAACCGTCATCTCCGCTGAGGCAGTTTGGGCTTGCACAACATGTCATGCTTGTGTCAGCATCTGCCCCGTTGGCAATGAACCCATGGCAGACATCATTGATATTCGCCGCCGCTTAATAATCGACGGCGCAGAAATTGACAGCGGCGTACAAAACGCTTTACAATCTCTCGCAACAAATGGAAATTGGATGAACAAGGGCAAGCGTCTGCGCGGACGCTGGGCGAAGGAATTGGAATTCCCCGTCAAGAATGCCAGCGAAGAACAAGTGGATTATCTTTGGTTTGTAGGCGACACGGCTTCGTTCGATGAACGCGTTGTACCAAATACAAAAATTGTCGCACGAATTTTCAACGAAGCAGGCTTGGATTTTGGGATCATGTATCAGAACGAATCCAATGCGGGTAATGATGTGCGCCGCGTTGGGGAGGAAGGCTTGTTTGAGCAGTTGGTCGAGCAAAACATGGGAGCCTTTGGCAAGGCGCAGTTCAAGAAAATTGTGACCACTGATCCGCATTCGTTCAACACACTCAAGAACGAGTATCCGCAATTTGGCGGCAAATTTGATGTAACGCATTACACATCGGTGCTGGTCAAATTATTTGATGAAGGCAAGTTGACCGTAAAAAATAAATTATCAAATTATCAAGTGACATTTCACGACCCATGCTATCTTGGCCGTTACAACGGCGAATTCACTGCTCCGCGCAAATTGCTTGAAATGGTTGGCGTGAAATTCAACGAAATGCCGCGCAATTGCGAGACCTCATTCTGCTGCGGCGCGGGCGGCGGGCAAATTTGGAATGGCAAAGTCGCGCCTGGTGAACGCCCCGCTGAGAATCGAATCAAGGAAGCGTTGACTACTTTCGATAAAAACCCAAGCGACAAGAAACTTTTGTTTATCGTCACTTGTCCGAAAGACATGATCATGTATTCGGATGCGGTCAAGACAACGGGCAAGGAAGGTAAAATCGAAGTCCGCGATTTGATTCAGTTGATCGCGGAAGCGGTCGGGCTGGAAATGCCTCTCGAAGCGGAAGCAGTCGCCAGCGCGGCATGAATCGATGTTCAAATGTCCATATTGCGAGTTTAGCGGTAGACGTTCGGAAGTCCACAATCATCTGGCGGAGAATCATCCAGATACTTTGGGTAAGAGAATTGATGAGCTTACGGGTCATACGTTTTTCATCGTGACTTGCCCAATTTGTAAAGATAGTTATGAACAGGTCACAAAAAAGGCTTTGCGTGACCCGGGTTTTGTACAGAATATGAATATGAAATCCGTTTGGTTATTTTTGATTTACTTCTGTATCACCTGCAAGGTGAACACGGAGAAGGAGAATAGTTATGGCAACAGTTCGTGGATGTAATATTCCTGAAGACCGCTACTACTGGGTGGAGAAACACGCGTGGGTGCGGCTCGAAGCGGATGGCACGGTGACGATCGGGATCACCGATGTGGCGCAACACATGGCGAGAGGGATTCTGACCGCCACGCCGAAAGATGTTGGGCGTACTGTGCAAAAAGGTAAAGGCGCGGGTACGTTGGAAAGCGGCAAGTGGGTGGGGCCTGTCACTTCGCCGATCACGGGTGAGATCGTTGAAGTGAACGAGGCGGTGAAAGCCAAGCCCGCGTTGCTCAATGAAGACCCATATGGCGCGGGTTGGTTCGTACGCGTCAAAGTGAATGATTGGGCTGGCGAAAGCGCGTCGCTGCTGACGGGTGAGGCGGCAGTGGCTGCGTATCAAAAGTTTATGGAAGAGCAGGGACTCAACTTCGAGTAATCAGTGAACAGCGAGCAGTGAACAGTAATTAGTGAACAGTGAACAGTTTGCCAACTACTGATAACTGATAACTGGCAACTATGATCTACTACGCCTGTGACATCCCCGAAGACTTGACCTACGACATTGAGCATGATGTGTGGATTCGTTTTGAGGGTGATATCGCAACTCTCGGCCTGACCGATGTTGCGCAAACGCGCTGCGGAAAATTTGCAGCGATCAGTTTTCGCGATATTGGAAAAAAGGTTGCGCAAGGCAAGACATTGGCAACTATAGAAAGTGCCAAATGGGTTGGTCCATTCCCAGCTCCATTTTCGTGTGAGATACTGGAAGTGAATGAAGCAGGTTTTGCAAAAGATATTTTGCTGGCAAATAAAGATCCGTATGGAATTGGCTGGCTGGTGAAGGTACAACCAACGAATCTGGAAAATGAACGTGGTCATTTGGTCACAGGCCAGGAAGCGGCTGAGAAGTACAAAGTGAGAATACAGGAATTGAAAGTTAATTGTTTGAGATGTATCGACTAACTTTACAGGCAAGCCCACAATAGTCAAAAGGAGATATTTTAGAAATGAAAAAGATCTTCAAATGGATCGGTATCGTGCTGGGTTCACTGGTTGGTTTAATTCTTATTATCGGTCTTGTTTTGATCCTGATCGGTAACGCGCGTCTCAATAAAACCTATGATTTCCCGCCTTCCAATATCGCCATCCCCACAAATGAAGCGAGCATTGCAGATGGAAAACATCGAGCTGTAACGCTTTGTGAGGGCTGCCACGGCAAGGATCTGGGCGGAATTGAGAAATGGTTTAACGCAGGTCCGCTTGGAATGGTCGATTCAGCCAACCTGACAGCGGGTGAAGGCGGCGTCGGGCAGGAATTCACATCCGATGAAGACTATGTGCGAGCCATTCGCCATGGTATTGACCCTGAAGGGAAACCCATTTTTATGCCTGCGGTCAACTCCACCTCTCATCTAAGCGATGAAGACCTGGGTGCATTGATCGCTTATCTAAAAACGATCCCGCCAGTGGATCGAAAGACCAGCGGACATCATTTCACACCGCTGGCAAAGATCTTGTTCGTAGCGGGTGTGCTCCCAGCCATGCCGGCTGAAGTTGTGAGTCACGAAACACACGTCACCGCCCCGGAGCGTGGTGTAAGCGTGGAATATGGTGAATATATGGTAAACACCAACGACTGTCGAATCTGTCACGGAAAAGAACTGGGCGGCGCTCCTTTCCCTGATCCAACCATCAAGATCATTACGCCCAATATCACACCTGGCGGCGAGGTTGGCTTTTGGTCGGAAGAGGAATTCATTGGCACGATCCACTCTGGTATTACACCAAGCGGACATCAACTCAATGAGCATATGCCCTGGGAGACCTATAAATTATTTACCGATGATGAGTTGAAAGCGATCTATATGTATTTGCATTCAATACCAAAACAGGCGCAATACACCCCATAAAAGAAACTGGAGAATCCCATGTCCAAAAAAATCCGCTTGCTGTATATGGAAGGAGTATCCCCACTCCGCTCGCAGACCGTTTATCACGCGGTCGCGTATGCGATGAAGGAAGACACGCCGAACACGATCATCATGGTCTCACCCAATGCGCCGTATGTGTGCATTGGCTATCATCAGGATATGCAAAAAGAAGTTGATATGGAATATGTGCAAGCCAATGGATTAACCGTGCTTCGGCGCGAGGTCGGCGGCGGCGCGGTATTTCTGGATAACGGTCAATTGTTCACGCAGTGGATTTTCCACAAGAGCGATCTGCCATCATCACTCGAAGAACGCTTTAAATTTTATATTGACCCGCTTATCGCAACCTATCAGGCGCTGGGAATCAACGCAAACCATCGTCCAATCAATGATGTACATGTCAACGGGAAAAAGATCGGCGGCACGGGCGCGGCTCAAATGGGAATCGCTGAAGTCGTTGTCGGTAGTTTAATGTACACCTTTGACAAAAAGACCATGTCGAAAGTGCTCAAAGTCCCTTCGGAGAAAATGCGCGACAAGATTTTCGAGTCGCTTGAAGCATATATGACCACGATGACTGAGGAACTCGGCGCATCGCCTGACCGTACCATGGTCAAGGATCTATATATGAAGAAAGTTTCCGAAGCGTTGGGCGCAGAAGTCTACGAAGGTGAATGGACAGCGGATGAGGAAGCGATGGCGCAGGAGATCGACGCGCGCTTCATGTCTGATGAGTGGCTGTATCAAAAGGGACGCCTGCAGCAGCAGGGCGTGAAAATTCATCAGGATGTACATGTGGTCGAAGCGGCATTCAAATCACAGGGCGGATTGATCCGTATCATCGCCCGCCTGCGCGAAGGCCGCATTGATGATGTCGCTATTTCAGGTGACTTCACTTTGCTGCCATCGTTCGCATTGGGTGCGCTGGAACAATCCATTCGCGGTTTGAGTGCCACGCCAGAAACATTGAAATCAAAAATCGAAGAAGCATATTATCGCCTGAGCATCCAATCGCCTGGCGTCTCGCCCGCCGATTTCACAACCGCGATCATGAACGCGGTTAACCCTCCACAGCCCGCATAAACAATTACTAATTATCAATGACAAATTATGGATTTCTGATTGACCAAAGTAAATGTATCGGATGTCACGCGTGCAGCACCGCGTGCAAGTCCGAGAATCAAGTACCGCTTGGCGTGAATCGCACGTGGGTCAAGTATGTTGAAACGGGTGCGTATCCCGATGTGCGCCGCCGCTTTCAGGTTACGCGCTGTAATCATTGCGCCAATCCGCCGTGTGTGCGCATCTGCCCCGTCACCGCCATGTATCAGCGTAATGACGGCATCGTCGAATTTGATCCGAGCATTTGCATCGGATGTAAATCCTGCATGCAAGCCTGTCCCTACGACTCGATCTATCTTGACCCCGAAACCAACACCGCCGCGAAATGCACTTTCTGCGCGCATCGTTTGGATGTGGGACTCGAACCCGCCTGCGTTGTGGTTTGCCCCGAACATGCGATCCTGGCTGGCGACTTGAATGACTCCGCTTCAGAAATAAGCCGAAAGCTGTCCACTGCGCAAGCGACAGTTCGCAAGCCTGAGCAGGGTACAGGCCCCAAACTCTTCTATATCAACGGCAACGATTGGTCACTGCATCCATCTGCTTCACCCGCAGGCGAAACTTATGTCTGGGCAGATAAAATCACCGAGCAGAATACATCACCGTATGAATTGCCCGTATTCCCCGCTGGTCGAGTAGCCGAAGGCGTATCGAGACCCAACCAAAGAGCATCGAAATCAGGGGCGCCGCTACGCATTCCGCAAGAACAGGGACGCCCGCTTAACGGTCCCATTCAAATTGGCGGGCGTGTGGCCGAGCAAATGGTGCAGACCGCATACAATGCACAACATAAAATTCAGTGGCATTGGGAATTACCATCCTATCTCGTCACAAAAAATATCGCGGGCGGATTATTCATGTTAATGAGCCTCGGTGTGATGTTTAATCTCTTCACCTTTGATACGCCAGCTTTTCTCGCCGCAGGCATCACCGCCCTGGTATTTATGCTTCTCACGGTGATCTTGCTTATCAAAGATCTCTCGCAGCCAAAACGATTCTTGAATATCTTATTGCGCCCGCAGTGGAAATCATGGGTGGCACGCGGCGCATTCATCCTTGTTGGATTCACCGCTGTTGCCGGACTCTGGTGGCTGATCGAAGGCGCGGCGTACATGAATTGGCTTTCAAACGATGTCGCCTTTACACTCCGCCCCATCGCGGCATGGCTCACATTTCCACTCGCGTTGTTGGCCGTCATCTACACTGCCTCCCTGCTTGGTCAAGCCGAGGGACGCGACATGTGGCAGAGCAATCTGCTTCCGTTCCAACTCTTCGCGCAATCCATGATGGTCGCGAGCGGAGTGTTGCTGATCGTGAATCTGTTCGTCTCTTTCCCCGCTGATTTGCACTCGCTTCTTATGGCATTCTTCCCTGCCAGCATCGCGCTCAACTTGCTCTTCACACTTGCAGGGAAATTCAATTCCTTTGCGTCCGAAGTTGCCATGCTTGGCTATCGAGAGATGACTCTGGGAAAATTCCGCAACCACTACTGGTGGGGCGGCATTACGCTGGGGCATCTCATTCCGCTGGCGTTGTTATTCGCATTCAGTACATTTGCATTGCCAGTTGCTGTTGTATGTGCCGTCGTTGGCTTGTTCTTTTATGAATATGCTTTCGTGATGGCTCCGCAGCATATACCGAATTCGTAATTATGATGTCATTGTGAGGAGTTGTGAAGCGGCGACGAAGCAATCTCAAGTAATTTGTGTACTTTTGATAATAGGAGATTGCTTCGCCAAAGTGCGGCTCGCAATGACATAACAAAGAGAATCCATGAAAAAAACAAAATCCGTTCCTCAAACATCCGCAGGCATTGCCGTTCCACAATTCACCGCGTCTGACCGTAAACCTGTCAAACTAACTGAAGTGGTCCACTCAGACGGACGCATCAGCCAATATCCGCCTCCCGAAGTATGGGATGACTGGGTTGAATGGGATGGCAAAGAATGGCCTAAACGTGTTGCACGCCAATACACGCTCGTGCCGACTGTCTGCTTCAACTGCGAATCTGCGTGTGGACTTCTCGCATACATCGACAAAGATACTTTTGAGATTCGCAAATTCGAAGGCAACCCTGTTCATCCTGGCAGCCGTGGACGGAACTGCGCGAAAGGTCCTGCTACGCATAATCAAGTCTACGACCCTGAGCGGATTCTTTATCCGCTAAAGAGAATTGGCAAACGCGGCGAAGGAAAATGGGAACGTATTTCATGGGAGCAGGCCTTATCTGAGATCGCGGAAAAAATGCGGGCGAGCCGCGAGAAACGACGTGATGGAATTGTCTATCACGTTGGCAGACCTGGCGAAGACGGATACACCAACCGCGTCATTCAAGCCTGGGGCGTGGATGGTCACAATAGTCACACCAACATTTGCTCATCCTCTGCGCGCGCAGGATATAACTTTTGGGCGGGGCAAGACCGCCCGAGTCCCGATTATGCCAACGCGCGCGTCATCCTTTTAATTTCAAGTCATCTTGAAACGGGGCATTATTTTAATCCGCACGCGCAGCGCATCATCGAAGCCAAAAGCGATGGCGCGAAACTGATCACCTTTGACCCGCGTCTCTCGAATACTGCCAGCATGAGCGATGTCTGGCTGCCAACATGGCCAGGCAGTGAGAATACAATTCTTCTGGCAATTGCAAATCATTTAATTCAAACAAATAAATATGACAAGGAATTTGTCCGCAGGTGGACGAATTGGAAAGAGTTTCTCAAGCATGTTAAAGCGTCAACATCCGCTGAATGGGATTCGATCCGCGGCTTAATTCCTGATTCCGAATCCCTGATCACCTATGATATTTTCGACCTGGTTCTCAAGACACTCTATGCTGAATATACCTTTGAACGCGCCGCGCAAGAATCAGATGTGCCGATCGAACGCATTCAAGAGACCGCGAAATACATTGCGAATTGCGGCGGTAAACTCGCCACGCATGTATGGCGCAGCGCCAGTGTTGGCAACCTCGGCGGGTGGCAGGTGGCACGCTGTATCTTTTTCCTCAACGTGCTGACTGGCAGTGTTGGCACGCCTGGCGGCACGTCGCTCACCAACTGGAATAAATTTGTGCCCAAGCCGTTCAAGTCTGCGCCCGCGTTCAATGCGTGGAATGAATTGCATTATCCAAATGAATGGCCGCTCGCGCATTATGAAATGTCCTTCCTACTTCCGCACATGCTCGAAGAAGGCCGCGGCGATATTGATGTTTACTTCACGCGCGTCTACAATCCGATGTGGGTCAACCCCGACGGTTTCATGTGGCTCAAAGCGCTCAAGGATGAATCCAAAATAAAATGTTATGTCGCGCTCACACCTACCTGGAATGAAACCGCGTGGTTCGCTGATTATGTTTTACCAACAGGTCACGGCCCCGAGCGCCATGATCTGATGAGTCAGGAAACTCACTCGGGACAATGGATCGCATTCCGCCAACCTGTGCGGCGCGTGGCGATGGAACGCGCGGGCATCAAAGTTGATTTCACCTATCAAGCCAACCCAGGTGAAGTTTGGGAGGAAAACGAATTTTGGATTCAACTCTCCGCCCGATTCGACCCTGATGGCAGTTTGGGCATTCGACAATATTTTGAGTCGCCTTATCGCCCCAAAGAGATCATCACTGTTGACGAATACTATCAATGGATATTTGAAAACTCCGTGCCTGGCCTGCCCGAAGCCGCGGCAAAAGAAGGACTCGCTCCTCTGGCATACATGCGCAAATATGGTGTGTTCGAATTGAAGAAGGAAAATTACATCCCCTATGAAAAGGTGCTGGGTAAATTTGTGAATGGTAATTTGATGGATGGTGACTTGCCTATTACCAATTGCACGCTTGATAATAATGACCGTGTCCTAAATGACAACCAAATTATTGGCGTAAATATTGATGATGAAGCAAAAGTTGGGTTTGATACACCCAGCCGTAAACTGGAATTCTTCAGCGACACGTTATCAAATTGGGGCTGGCCTGAAAAAGAAAATGTCATTCCGTGGTCGGTCAAGAGTCATGTTGATCCTGCCAATATTAATCTCGAAAAAGGCGAGATGATATTACTGCCGAATTTCAGATTGCCGACATTGATTCACACGCGCAGCGCAAATGCAAAATGGTTGTATGAGATCAGTCACAAGAATCCGATCTGGATGAATCCCGATGACGCGAAACGTATCGGCATGGATACTGGCGACCTCGCGCGCGTAGACACTGAGATCGGCTATTTCATTGACAGTGTATGGATCACCGAGGGCATCAAACCTGGTGTGATCGCGATCAGTCATCACTTGGGACGTTGGCGCTTGCAGGAAGAATCAGGAGTCAGCCGCGGCTCGTCGAATCTGGTTGATTTGAAAGATGACGGCCAAGGCGGATTTCTTCTGCGAGTCATTCACGGCGCGACCGCATGGAAATCCTCCGACCCGGATACCAGCCGCATCTGGTGGAGCGATGTAGGTGTGACGCAAAACCTCACACACGCTGTTCACCCCGATCCTGTTAGCGGCGTACACTGCTGGCTGCAAAAAGCAAATGTCCGCAAAGCAAATGTGGATGAAAAGGCTGGCGATGTTTTTGTGGATACAAATAAATCGATGGAAAAATATCGCGAGTGGTTAAAACTGGCACGCCCCGCCGAGCAAGTCAGCCCGGATGGGAATCGCCGACCGTATTGGCTGGCGCGTCCTCTCAAGCCTGTCAAAGAGGCATATAAGTTAAAGAAATAATCAGGGTGTTTCGCACTCATCCGAATCAAAACAAATATTTTCGAAACGGAATCAATTTCCAGTGAGTCCGAAGCGCTATCTATCGAAAGAGAATCTAAAATGGCAGTTAATTCCACAACAGTAAAAAGATCTACGAAGGCAAAGAAATCCGCAAAACAGGAAGAACCCGAAGAGCCTGTTTGGACATATCGAGGGTATAAACTCAAGACCAGCGAATTCGTTACCGCGATGGTGCATCTCTTCCGCGCTGAGATTCAACGCGCGAATGTCTGGCGTCAAAGATTAGACACCACCACGAATTGGGCGGTTGTTGCAACAGGCGCGACCTTGTCTATTGCGTTCAGCCAGCAAAATGTTCATCACGCCATCATCCTTTTGAACACATTGTTAGTGATGTGGTTTTTATTTATTGAGGCGCGGCGCTATCGATATTATGAACTGTGGAGTTATCGAGTGCGATTAATGGAAACGGATTTTTTCGCGGCCATGCTCGTGCCTCCTTTTCATCCATCCCCTGATTGGGCAGAGAATCTTGCGGAAAATTTGTTGACGCCAAGTTTTCCAATTTCAATGTGGGAAGCGTTTGGCCGCCGACTGCGCCGCAATTACTATTGGATGTTTTTTATCCTCGGCGCGGCGTGGTCTGCCAAGATATGGCTTTTCCCCGCCGCGCCCGCCAACCTGGCTGAATTCGTCAGCCGTAGTGCGGTGGGACCCATCTCGGGTCAGATAATGCTCGCGCTTGGTTTTGCCTTCTATGTTTTTCTTACCATTGTCGCGCTCGGCACCATCACCATGACACGCGCCACAGGCGAAGTACTTCCGCGCTTTGGGGATGAATCAGCAACTGCCGCGCCATCGGAGCAGGGAAAGCACAGAGGCGTGCGCGCATTACTTGCGCCGCGTCAACGCCGCCGACAATTGCTCGCGCTCATTATCACAGACAAAGCTGAAGGCGTTTCCAATCGTATTTTGACGGATCTCAAACGCGGTGTGACTGCCATGCAAGGCAAAGGTATGTATACGGGCAAAGATCGCACTATATTGATGTGCGCGTTGACGATCACCGAAGTGCATAATCTCAAATCTGCGGTTGCGAAGGAAGATCCAAAAGCCGTGGTCATTGTTTCACCCGCACAGGAAATTCTTGGCGGCGGGTTTGCTCCGCTTGAAGGGAAATAATCGACTGTTTGCGAAAATCTATTCTGCCACAGAGGTCACTGAGAAAAAATGAGGTTTAAGAGTCTTAGCTCAAAGGTCTCTGTGCGCTTATTACCCTGTGGGCTGTGGCTACTTATGCAAGAGGCCTAATAAACTGCTTGCATAAGTCTTAAGGTTTACCGCACAGACGCGGAGAACGTAGAGACGTTCTTAAACTCGGCGAACTGTGCGGGTTGATTTATTTCATAATGAATTTTTTCGCAACCTCGACGAATTGATTATGTCAACAGGTTGTCATGTTGACGCAATCAGTTTTCCACTGCAAAACTCATATCCCTTTTGAGAGGATGTGAGCGTGGGTCACGATCGATCAGTGTCATGCGAGACAGGTCATGTTTTATTGTGTATTAAGAAAAACGCCCTGTCTCATAGACAAGGGCGTTTCATTATTTTTCTTTAGCTTATTAATTCTTTGGCTCTGGTAGAAATAGTAAAAAATTCAAATCTGCGGGGATGAATTTTAATTGAGTATCTGCCCCATCATTTTTTCAACAGCCCGGTAGACTGGCGAATCATCTCCAAGATCGACGAGCGGTTTGCCTGAAAATTCAAAGGTGGTCAAATCCATATTGGCTGGGATGACTCCAAGTAAAGGCACATTTATCTTTTCAATTTCTGCTTTTAGCGGCGCGGGTAATTCGTCACTTTGAACGCGGTTCACGATCAGATGACTTTTTTCGATTCGGATATTCAAGTCTTTGGTCATATCAGCTATCCGTTGCGCAGCGACCAGGCCGCGTTGAGTCGGGTCGCTGACGATGAGCAGATGCTGTACGTCGCGTGTGGTATGGCGCGAGAGATGCTCCATGCCGGCTTCATTATCGATGACCACATACGCATAATGTTTGCTCATTGAATCGATCACTTCGCGCAGGTTATGGTTGACCGCGCAATAGCAGCCTTGTCCCTCTCCGCGCCCCATGGCGATCAGATCAAAACGTGAACCTTCCGCCAGCGAAGAACGGATGTGGTAATCAAGATACTCGCGCTTGCTCACTCCGCCTGGCATGACTCCCATGGCCGCCCCGCCCTCAGTCAGCGATGACTTTACCTGCGCCAGCATATCCTCGCGGATGTCGCCAACTGTCCATTCGAGATCGAGGCCGAGTACCATATTCAAATTGGAGGATGGGTCGGCGTCAATAGCCAGAATACTACCCGTTTGATTTTGAGCAAGATACTTGATGACCATTCCAGCGATGGTGGTCTTGCCCACGCCGCCTTTGCCTGCTAGTGCGATTGTTGTTGTCATTTTCGACCTCGATAAATTTCACGGCGATGACCGATTTGATGCACTTCAATAATTTGTTTATCAACTAAAATCTGATACAAGATCCGATAATCCCCAATCCGAAATTTATAAAAGTCGGAAAAATCGCCTTTCAGCGCATGATGAGGCAGGCTGTCATAATTTTCAACGAACCATTGCAGGCGATCAACGATGCGCTTTGCTAACGGTTTATCAAGAGTGGATAAGTCGCGCACTGCCGAGTCAATAAACTTGACACGATATATATCACTCCAGCCCCAAATCTTTGATCACATCAGTCAAATCCCTGCCGTGTTCGCCGCGCGTAACCATAATCCTTTGCTTTGCCAGCCGCTTCTTCACAGATTCACGTAATTCCAACCCTTCATCAGGGTCGCCGAAGAGTTCGATAAGTTTTTGTTCAAGAGTTTCATCGATCAACATACGAAGTTCTTCTTTTGTCATTTGAGATACCAGTTCAGTCATAATTCACCTCATACTAATATTTTACCTGCTTTTTTTGACCACCAATCCCGTTGTCTTTGCCTGCAACGGCAATCATTCGATTGTATAGTCGTTCGTTAACTTATCGATTTTTTGGAGGATCTGCCCAGTTACAGCTTTCAGACTTTCAACATGATCATAAACAGGGATTCCTAATCTATCAGCCTCTTGTACCTTCAAATCCACTGGCAGGCATCCAAGCAATGGCATGTCCGGTGATTCTGTCTCAAGAAATTTTGCTTCTTCATCATTACGAACTTTGTTTCCCACAAGATACAAACGCATCAAACCAATATCATTTGCCAGTTTTTTGATCTGTGCCGCCGTGCCGAGACTTCTACGCGTTGGCTCGACGACAACCAGCATCGCATCCACAAAGTCAACCGTTGCGCGGCCGAGATGTTCAACGCCTGCGTACATATCAAGCAGTAAGATTTCGTCTTTGCGAAATAATAAATGTGTAAATAGAGTTTTTAGCATGGCCGCTTCGGGACAAATACAGCCAGAGCCGCCCAACTCCACCGACCCCATTTCAAGCAGACGTACGCCGCGATGGAGAACACTGAAACGTTCGGGGATGTCATCTACACGCGGGTTGATCGTAAAGAATCCGCCGACGGTTCCAGGTTTTGCACCAGTGCGTTCTTCGATGAGTGCATCCATTTCAGCGATGGGATGGAGTTGCGCGCGCAAGTCTGCGGGGAATCCCAATGCGCCTGCCAAGCATGGGCTTGGGTCTGCATCCACAGCCAATACCTGACGTCCCTTGTCTGCGTAGGCCTGGGCAATTAATGCTGTCAGAGTAGTTTTGCCAACTCCGCCTTTACCTGTGATAGCAAGTTTCATAATTCACCATTAGTTTTGACTCCAACATTGTCAGATGTTGGAGTTGAATGATTGCGGTTATCTTCAAAGTTTGAAGACTTTGGACTCCGTAACTTACCAGCCAATATACTTCCTGCAATTGCGCATCCATCAATTGGCAGATAATGTATCGCAGATGAATCAAATAGAATTTTACAAGATGACGGGAAGTCCTCATCACCAAGCCAGTAGGTCACAAGCATTGGAAGGTTTGGCAAAGCCTGCATCACAAATGAAGCGCTGCCAATTTCCACGGGCGTTCCGCCAACGTTCACACAAGCGGAACTAAACGCGGGCAGATCGAATCCAAATGTTTTCATAATTTCATCACCGCTGTAACCTTGATAAGCGGCATTGTACATACGTCCACCGGGTAGGTCTGCGAAAGAAACCCATTTACCGGTACCGGCTGTGCCATCTGCGGAAATTAGATAATATAATAAAAGCGCTTGAAGGATGGGAGATAATTCGACATTAGTATCGCTGAACCCTGTCAGATTGGGCCATGTGAGCGTGACTGCTTTTTCAAAAAATGAAAAATGAAACTCGCCGCAGTCGGGAGCAAGCGTCAGATAGGATATACCGCTTCGCGCGGCGATCAGGCCTGGGTCACGGAATTGAAGTGTTGACCGCAACTCATGCATTCGTCCAGCTAATTGCGAGGAGGAATTTTCCAGGCGGGATGGTCTCCATCCAGGTCCAAAGTTAGTCATTTTTCATTCTCAGGCAGATTATACCTTTCCATTTTTTGAATTCTTCAAAATTTACCCTTGTTAGGTACATTTGTCAGCTTTTCTTATGACAAAATTCACAACTTCAAGACCAGCCCGAATGCTAGAATAATGCTACATTAGGAAGAGTCTATATTTTAGCGTTGTCTTCCTTCAGAGTCACATCCATCTTTTTAAAAGAGGTGCATTCATGGAGACTAAAACGTTCGAAGCTCCTGTGCTTTTCGGAGATCATCACGTTTCCGAGGTAAGGAGAATATTGCTTGAGTTGACGGGGGTCAGTGAAGTGTATGCCAGCAGCGCTTTTCAGATCATCGAAGTTAAATACGACCCCGCAAAGATTAAAGTTGAACAGATCAGCATATGCCTTGAAGAGGCGGGGTATCTTGGCGAGATGCCGATGCTGATCGAGACAGGCATTGCGGTTGAAAAGATTGGCGGGGATCATTTCTTCCGTCATACCGCTGTGTACGAAACCATCAAAGGGACGGTTTCCTTCGCCCAGCGAGTGGACTATAACGGACGTCCGCTCTGGCCGTGCCCGGGATTGGGTGCTGTCAAAATGAATGATGAGTAACTGGAGGTGAATCATGCCAAAGAAACGTGAGATCAAAGAATATTCGACTGACCCCGCCGCGCAGCAAATGTTGATCCGCGCGGAGGAGCTGGGTATCGGAACCGCTTTTACACGCGCAGATAATATGGTGGCGTGCAATATCGGCGGCGCAGGGATGTGTTGCAAGCAATGCGGAATGGGCCCATGCCGATTAACAAAGAGCGGTGATGTGGGTGTATGCGGCGCAACAATTGACACGATCCAGGCGCGCAACTTAACACGCGCCATCGCAGCGGGCTCCGCCGCGCACAGCGACCACGGCCGTGATATGGCTTTCTTGTTGAAAGCCACAGCCATGGGTGAGGCTCAGGGGTACAGCATCCGTGACGTGGCGAAACTGCGAATGGTGGCTGGTTATTACAACATCAAGGTGGATGGACGCAAACCTGAAGATGTCGCGAACGAATTAGCTGATCTATACATCTCTCAATTTGGTCAGCAGCGCGGCGAGATTGTCCCCGCCATCCGCGCTCCCAAGAAGAGACAGCAGATCTGGCGCGAGCAAAACGTCTGGCCGCGCGGCGTGGATCGCGAAGTGGTCGAGGCGTTGCATCGCACACACATCGGCGATGACCAGGATCCCGCTCACATTTTGAATCACGCCATCCGCACCGCAATATCAGATGGCTGGGGCGGCTCAATGATCGCCACCGATATTTCAGATATTTTATTCGGCACACCCGCGCCGATTTTGGGGCAGGCTAATCTCGGTGTTATTAAAGAAGATATGGTCAACATCGTGGTGCATGGACACGAACCGTCTATGAGCGAAATGTTGGTCGCCGCGTCACAGGACCCTGAGATCATCGCGTATGCCAAAGCGGCTGGCGCGAACGGGATTCAACTTTCTGGCATTTGTTGCACCGCGAACGAAATCCTGATGAGACAAGGCATCCCTGCGGCGGGAAATTTCCTGCACCAGGAACTCGCTATTTTGACAGGCGCGGTCGAGGCGATGGTCGTGGATGTGCAGTGCATCATGCAGGCGCTGGTTGGTTTGGCGCAAAATTTCCATACAGCGATCATTACCACTTCACCAAAGGTCAAGATCAAAGGCGCGACTCATATCGAATTTGACGAACATCATGCTCTCACAATCGCAAAGCAAATCTTGAGAGTTGCAATTGATAATTTCAAGAATCGCGACAACAACAAGACGCGCATTCCACAGATCAAAGAAGATCTAATTCCCGGCTTCTCACATGAATACATCAACTACATGTTGGGAGGTTCCTATCGCGCATCCTTCCGCCCGTTGAATGACGCCATCATGACGGGGCGTATTCGCGGTGTGGCGGCCATTGTCGGATGTAATAATCCGCGCTCGTCACAGGATTATTTGCATAATGTGGTCGTGAAAGAGCTGCTCAAGCAAGATGTGCTTGTTGTGCAAACCGGCTGCGGCGCGATCTCGTCAGCCAAGCTGGGACTGATGTTGGGCGAAGCAGGCTTGAGCGAAGTCGGAAACGGTTTGCGCGAAATCTGCGAAACGGTTGGAATTCCTCCCGTCCTCCACATGGGTTCGTGCGTAGATAATACCCGCATCCTGACCGTGTTGAGTCAAATGGTTGAAGACGGCGGACTCGGCGATGATATTGATCAAGTTCCCGCAGTGGGACTCGCTCCCGAATGGATGAGCGAAAAAGCGCTTGCCATCGCAGCCTATGTTGTGGCTTCGGGCGGATATGTCATCTTCGGCGGTTCATCGCCTGTGAGCGGCATGGAGCGAGTCAACGATAGCTCTGATGTGCTTCATTACCTCAGCGAAGGTTGGGAAAAATTGTATGGCGGCAAATTGGAATTTATCCCCGACCCCGCAGAGATGATCCGCAAGACGCTGGAACATATTGACAAGAAACGCGCCGCGCTTGGCTTGCCTGAATACGATCCGAACAAATTTGGAAAATCAGGCGATGCGAAGATGAATGAACTCGAAGCACTGCCGCTGGCGCAAAGGCGCGAAGCGATTTATGGATTGGCGGCGGATTAAAAACGTAAATAGTAAATGGTAATTACTACTTACCATTTACTGTTTCATGGAGGCACACATGTCACGATATATCGCAACCAGAGCAATCCGCGGCGCTAATGCACTCGTCACCGAAGCCGACGTCATGCTCAATAAGGCGCTGGCAGAAAAAGGCGCAGACACGCCCGTTTCATTTCCGAACACAGCATATTTTTTACCGACCATTCTCGGTATGACAGGCAAGTCCATTGAAAAAATTGGAGACTTGAAATCAGTGATGGACTACACACGCGGATTGCTTCATCCAGTCCCCGCTGGCAGACATTGGACTCCCTATCTGGGCGAGACCTTGGATTCAGGAATGGCGACTTTGCTCGCGGCTGAAACAATTGAAGCTCTGCGCTTCGTTTATGGACTTCAGCCTGAGCCGATGCCTGAAAGCTTTACTCTCGCTGGAGGCACGAACTACGGCGGCGCCAATGGACATGGTCACTTGAATGGTCCCATTGACGATATTCAACTGCGCTCGTGGGGTATTCAATTGGTGGATGGACGCATGCCTGGCTTTGCCGCCATTGTCGGATGTGCAAAATCAAATGCAGTCGCGGTCAAGATCGTGCGTGAGTTACAACGTCGCAATATTCTAACTTTCCTTTCAGGCAATGTGAATGGACGCAGCATCATTCATCAATTGCAGGAAGAAGGCGTGGAACTTGGCTACAATACTTTTACTGTTCCATTTGGTACAGACACCATTTCCGCAATTTATGCATTGGGATTTGCAACTCGGTCCGCACTGACTTTCGGTGGAATGAAACCTGGCATGTCGCGTGAAATTTTGTTGTATAACAAGGAGCGTGTCTTTGCCTTCGTGCTTGCGCTCGGTGAGGTGGACGATTTGAAATACGCGGCCGCGGCCGGCGCGATCAACTTCGGATTCCCCGTCATTGCAGATACAGTTATTCCTGAAATTTTACCGACCGGCGTAACAACTTATGAGCACGTTGTCTCGATGCCGTTTGACGCAATTGACGGCAAAGATGATCTGGAAAAAGCCGAAAGACTCGTCCAGAAATGTATCGAGATTCGTGGCGTCAAAGTAAAAGTTTCAAATGTGGATGTTCCCGTTTCGTACGGCTCAGCCTTTGAAGGTGAAGTCGTCCGCAAGACTGATCTGCGCGTTGAATTTGGCGGCAAGCACTCGCGCGCTTATGAATTTCTGCACATGGCAAAACTGGATGAAGTCACCGATGGCAAGATCGAAGTCATCGGGCCCGACTTCTCGCAAATCCCCGCGCAAGGTTCAATGGATCTGGGTATTGTCATCAAAGTTGCAGGCAGACAAATGCAGCAGGATTTCGAACCTGTGCTTGAACGGCAAGTCCATTACTTCGTCAACGGCGCGAGCGGAATTCAACACGTTGGCCAACGTGATATCGCGTGGATCCGCATTTCGAATGCCGCGGCAGATAAAGGCTTCAGCCTCGAATCATTTGGCAAAATTTTGCACGCAAGATTCCATGAAGACTTCGGCGCGATCGTGGACAAAGTACAAGTCACGATCATCACCGAACCAACCTTGCATACTGAATGGTTGGAAAAGGCGCGCGCCGCATATGACTTCCGCAATAAACGGCTCGCCGATCTGACGGACGATAAAGTGGACGAATTTTATTCCTGCACATTATGTCAATCGTTCGCGCCGAATCATGTCTGCGTGGTCTCGCCCGAACGGCTCGGTTTGTGCGGCGCGTACAACTGGCTGGATTGCAAAGCTTCGTTTAGCATAAATCCCACTGGACCGAATCAACCGATCAAACTTGGAAAATTAGTAGACTTCAAGAAAGGCTACTGGCAAGGCACGAACGAATACGCGGCGATGGGTTCGCATGGTGTGGTGCAGGAAGTCTCGATGTACTCCATCATGGAGAATCCGATGACGGCTTGCGGATGTTTCGAATGCATCGTGATGCTCATCCCCGAAGCCAATGGTGTGATGATCGTTAGCCGTGAAGACACAGCCATGACTCCCGCAGGCATGACCTTCTCAACTCTCGCAGGTATCGCGGGCGGCGGATTGCAAACCCCGGGGGTGATGGGCGTCGGAAAATTTTATTTGATCAGCCCCAAGTTCATTTCATCGGACGGCGGTTTCAAGCGAATCGTTTGGATGTCGTCTGTGCTGAAGACCAGCATGGCGGATGAATTCAAAGCCGTCTGCGCCCGTGAAGGTGACCCTGAATTCATGGACAAGATCGCCGACGCGAGTAACGCGACAACCGTTGACGAGTTGATGGCCTGGCTCGAAGCGCACAATCATCCCGCCATGGCGATGGAGCCAATGTTCTAATATCGTTGGCACGTTGGAATATTTCAATGTGCCAACTTCTCAATTTAATAACAAGGATTGAATCTAAACTCTTCCGTCACCTTATGACCGTCGGAGTCTAAACCTGCAGAACGAAACGACAATGAAATAGCCATGAATAACTCAATGCTTGAAGTAAAAGATTTTCGCAAAACCTACGGCAGTTACGTTGCTGTGGATGGTATCAGTTTCGATGTAAAGCAAGGCGAAATATTCGGCTTACTCGGTCCGAATGGCGCTGGAAAAACCAGCACATTGGAATGTCTTGAAGGTCTGCGCATTCCAAACGGTGGCTCGTTGCGTGTGGCAGGTATAGACCCAGTCAGCGAATCCCGCAAACTACGAGACCTGATCGGCGTACAACTGCA
The DNA here is from genome assembly GCA_026390015.1 of Chloroflexota bacterium. Lineage (GTDB taxonomy): Bacteria > Chloroflexota > Anaerolineae > Anaerolineales > Villigracilaceae > Villigracilis. Next base: position 50,643 of record JAPLGS010000079.1, read on the forward strand.
ATCGGCGGGATTACCGGAAAGCATCACTCCAGATGAAGCCATGAAATTCTTCTGCGCCTATCACAATGTGGCGCCACGCATTGACTTGCTGGAACGATTGGGTCTTCTCGAGAAAAAGAATACACAGTTCTATGAACTCTCTGCCGGACAGCAACGACGGCTGGTGTTAGCTTTGGCGGTTGCGCACAACCCCCAGGTGCTATTTTTGGATGAACCAACAGCCGGCTTGGATGTGGCTACCCGCGTCGAATTGCATAGCATGATGCGAGAGCAGCAAACTGCCGGCACCACCATCATCCTTGCAACACATGATATGGCTGAAGCAGAACAGATGTCAGATCGGGTAGCAATTCTGCTGAAGAGTAAGCTCGTCAATATCGGCACGCCCATGGAGATCACGGCGACCGGCGCAGGCCTGACCAAAATTTCCGTGCGTACCCAAACATCCAGCTTATCTGCTGCGGAGATCACGTTCCCGGCTGTCAACCAGTACAAGCTAAAAGATGAATACAACATCTACTTCAGTACTGATATCGGTGAGACAGTGTCTGCTATTATCACCCATATCGATGCCAAGGGAGATACGCTAATCGACTTGCGCGTGGAGCGGCCGTCACTGGAAGATCGCTTCCTTGAAATCACCAGTTCAGGAATTGCCCAATGAACGCTTTCATCCACCACTTCACTTTTGAATTTCGAACAGGCATCCGCAATAAACAGTTGCTTTTGATGAACTATTTATTTCCTATGGGTTTTTACCTGATGATGGGATTTATCATGGCTGAGATCAACCCGCCTTTCCGGGAGGTGATCATACCGGCGATGGTTGTATTTACTATCCTGGCAGCAACGTTGTTGGGGATACCCGATCCGCTGGTCAACGCCCGCGAAAACGGTGTTTTCCGCAGTTACAAGATCAACGGCATTCCATCCATCTCGATCCTGGTCATTCCGGCTTTGACGACCATTTTGCATCTGGTAATCATGACAGTGATCATCACAGTCACCGCGCCGTTGCTGTTTCACGCGCCATCGCCGGTAAACTGGCTCAATTATGGTTTGATCTTTGTCAGCATGGCAATTGCTTGCGCGGGTTTAAGTGTCCTGATCGGAGTGGTCTCTCCCAGTTCACGTATGACCGTATTATGGTCACAGCTTATTTTTGTCCCCTCCATGTTGTTGGGCGGCATGATGGTTCCATACAGCATGTTGCCTGATGTTGCCGGGAAATTCGCGCAACTTCTACCTGCCACCCAGGCAATGAACGCCTTCAATGGTTTGGCGATGGGAAAAGATGCCGCCTTTTCCCCCTGGGGTTCGGTAAGCATGTTACTCGCCAGTGGCATTTTGGCGTTTGGACTGGCAGTCTATCTCTTTAGTTGGGATAGTCGCAACACGATACGGCGCGGGCATCCCTTGCTGGCATTGCTGGTTTTATTGCCGTATATTATTGGAATATTCTTGCTAGCGTAACCAACAGAGAAAAACTCTGCCCACTAAAAACTTATGATTATTCCCTTCCTCGTCCGCGACCTAATGACCGTTGGAGTGCCAACCTGCAAATGGGATGTTCCCATCGTTGACATTGCGCGATTTCTGTTGGAGAAGAATGTGGAAGCGATGTGTGTGCTCGATGCGGAAGGTCACGGCATTGGCGTAGTCAGCGCGGATGAATTAGTCTGGGCGTACGCGCGCGAAGGATATGAAACACTGACCGCTGAAGACATCATGAGCGAAGGCGTCCCCGAATTACCCGCTGATATTTCCCTTACTGTAGCCGCGCAAATGATGAAAGATAAGGGAATCAGAATCGCATACATGTTACACAACTCTGCAGGTATTATTTATCCTGCGGCTTTTATTTCATATCGACACATTTTGCGGCACATGGCGGCGAAGGATGAAAAGGATTTAAAAGATCTCGGTCTCACGGCAGAAAGAAAAACACCGATCGAACAGTTTATTGAAAGAAGAGATGAGGCTCGTCGTAAGGCGGGCTTAATGTAAACAAGTAGACACGTAAGCTGGTAAACACGTCTGTAATGACTTGTGTACTTGTTTACCTGTGTACCTGTATACAACACCCAAGGAGACACACATGCCCATCGAAATTCCAAAAGACAAATGGCCTGGCAGTATCAAGACCGTCACCATCGGCGCGACGAGCACAGAAGGTGGCACGCGCGCAAAGTCCATCAGCGTTGGCGGACAAGCATCCATGCCCTATTTGCATTATGAAGCGCCCATGCCAAACAAACCTGTCATTGCGATCGAGATCAAATCACGCAAGCCGGATGACTGGTCACCGTTGCTGGTAGAAGCCTGGGGCGAGGCGATGGCGGAACCCGCTCAATGGGCGAAAAAGGCAGAAGAAGCAGGAGCAGACATCATCGTCGTCGCTTTGACGTTGGCCGATTCACCCGAAGACGCGGTGCGAGTCGTCAAATCCGTTTTAAGCGCGACTGGACTCCCGCTCATCGTCTGGGGGCCGGGTCAGGTGGAAAAAGATAATGAATTGCTGGTGCCTGTTTCAGAGGCCACCAATGGCGAGAAGATCGTGCTTGGCATTTGCGAAGACAAAAACTATCGCACGATTGTTGCGACTGCGATGGCGAATGGACATCTCGTGCAGGCTCGCACACCAATGGATGTGAACCTGTCGAAGCAATTGAACATTCTCATCAGCGATATGGGCATGCCCAAAGACCGCATCCTGATGGACCCGACAACCGGCGCGCTCGGTTATGGAATTGAGTATGGCTATTCTGTGATGGAGCGTTTGCGATTAGCCGCGTTGCAAGGCGACGCGATGACACAACTGCCGATGATCGTCACTCCGGGTTATGAAGCGTGGAAGACAAAAGAATCAAAAATTGGCGAAGGCGTGCCGGAAGGTTGGGGCGATTGGAAAGCACGCGCTATTAACTGGGAAACACTCACCGCGATCGCGTTGGTTGAATCAGGCGCGGATATTGTCGTGTTGCGGCATCCTGAATCGGTGAAGCGGGTCAAAGCCGCGATTGAAGAACTCGTCACTATCTAAAAAATTACACGCTCACAGGTTGGAACGTTCGAACTTGCAAACCTGACAACGTGACAACGTAAGGAGAATATATGGCACTCGCTGGAATCCAAATCTACAAACTACTTCCACAAACCAACTGCAAAGAATGTGGTTTTCCCACCTGCCTGGCCTTTGCGATGAAACTCGCCGCCAAGCAGGTTGAACTCTCGGCCTGCCCTTATGTCAGCGATGCATCCAAAAAGCAGCTGGCAGAGTCCGCCGCACCGCCGATCCGCCTCATTACACTTAAGGCCGGCAGCGATGTCAAAGCGGGCAATGAAGTGGTGATGTTCCGTCATGAAAAATCTTTTTACAACAAGACTGGTTTGTTCATTCGAGTCAAAGCGTCGGACCCGGAACTTGCCAAAAAAGTTACGGCAGCTGACGCATATAAAGTTAATTATGTGGGTATGGATTTTTCAATTGACGGTTTCGCCATCGAAGCGGATGGAGACCTAACAGCCGCCGTCAAAACAATTCGGACTGTGAGCAAACGTCCGCTTATATTGATGACGAAAGATGCGGCGTTGCTTGACTCAAGCCTCAGCCTGCTCGCCGGCGAATCAGCATTGATCTACACTGCAGACGCATCTAATTATGAACCTTTAGCGGATCTTGCGAAAAAGTACAAAGCCGCGCTCGTCGTCAAAGCGGATTCACTCGACGCGCTCGCAGACTTAACTAAAAATATTCAAGCCAAAGGCCTCGAAGATATGGTGCTTGACCTCGGCGGCAGGAATATGGGCGAATGGCTGGCGCGCTCCACACAAGTTCGCAAGCTCGCGATCAAATCCAATTTGCGCGCGCTTGGTTATCCTGTCATTGCATTCCCTTGCGACGCGAAAGATGAAGGCGTTGCCGCCGCACAGGCAATTGCAAAATACGCAGGCTTTGTTGTGTTGAGCGAATTCAAACCTGAATTGCTTTATCCATTGCTCGTCTTGCGCGAAAATATTTACACTGATCCACAGAAACCAATTCAGGTTCAACCGGGTATTTACGAGATCAACTCGCCGAAGCCCGAAAGCCCGGTGCTGGTCACAACCAATTTCAGCATCACTTACTTCTCTGTTGCAAATGAAGTGGAAGGAAGTGGATTGCCCGCCTGGCTGGTTGTCACGGATGCAGAAGGCATGTCTGTATTAACCGCTTGGGCCGCGGGCAAGTTTGACGCGGAACGAATCGCGAAGGCAATCCAAACTTTTGATGTAGCCAGCAAAGTCAGCAAAAAGCGGATCGTCCTGCCAGGTCACGTTGCAGTTCTTTCCGGCGAACTCGAAGAAGAACTCCCCGATTGGGAAATCCGCGTTGGACCGCGCGAGGCAGTCGATCTGCCTGCGTTTATGAAGCAAGCCCTTAATTAACATGTCATTGCGAGGGTGTTTGAGTAGGCGGTGCTCGTCCGCTGTATCGAAACCACCCGAAGCAATCTCCCGTTACAGGACGGTCCCACTGACAGGAGATTGCTTCGTCGCAAAGAGCAGGAGCGCTCCTCGCAATGACATATGAAATATTATGCAACACACCGTTTCCTTCACCCACAACGATAAGCAAACCCCAGTAGAAGTTTCTACAGGAGTTCTGCTTTCCGATGCCGCGCAATTGGCCGGCTTGGATATCGGTCTCCCATGCGGCGGGCAGGGACGTTGCGGGCGTTGCGCGGTTCAGGTGACAGATGGAAACGTCCGTCGCAGAAGCACGCTGCGGCTTTCTCCCGGGGATGTAGAGCAGGGTTTTGGACTTGCCTGTCAAACTGTGGTCGAAGGCGATGTTTCGATCTATATTCCACCGCAGGAAAAAATTGAGCGGCGGCTGACAACTGACCGCGTCGTTGCTGAAGTCACTGTCCCGGAAGGTTATGAATATCCTTCCGATCAAACAGTTCGACGAATTCATTTGGAGTTGACCCCGCCCAGTATGGATGACCAGACTGATGATTGGTCGCGCTTGCAAACCGCGTTGCGACTACAAGCGAATATCAAAAAAGTAAATGTCTCACTTAACCTGCTTCAAACAATTGGTGATGTCTTACGCATTGGTGAATGGAACGTCACCGCTGTACTTGAATATCCGCTTGAAGATTTGGAACAACCAGTGCGTTTGATCTCGCTGCAGCCGCATCATGTTGACGAATATTCGCCGCTCTGGGGCTGCGCGATCGACATCGGCACAACGACGGTTTCAGTCTGGCTGGTAGATCTGGTGAGCGGACAAGTGAGAGCGCAGGTCGCAGAATACAACGGACAGATCGCGCGCGGCGAGGATGTTATTTCACGTATTATGTATGCAAACAAAAATGGCGGCGGGCAGGAACTTCGTCAACGCGTGTTGGATACGATCAATGAATTGTTGGAGACAGCCTGCAAGCGAGTCAAAGCTAAACCTGAGGATGTGGTCAAAGCCACGATCGCAGGCAACAGTACGATGATCCATTTGCTGCTCGGTATTCCCGCATCCAATATTCGACTTTCGCCTTTCATCACTGCAGTCAATCATCCGCCGTTGATGAGCGCGGGCGACGTGGGAATAAAAATACATCCGCAAGCCAGCGTAGACTGTCTGCCCGGCGTGGCAAGTTATGTGGGAGCAGATATCACCGCCGGCGTATTGTCATCAGGTTTAGATGTAGCTGAAGATGTAACTCTCTTTCTGGATGTGGGCACAAACGGCGAGACGGTGCTTGGCAACCGCGATTGGCTCGTCACCTGCGCCTGTTCTGCCGGCCCAGCTTTTGAGGGCGCTGGAGTTGTCAACGGCATGCGGGCAACAATTGGCGCGATCGAAGAAGTATGGATCAACAGCGACACGTATGAGCCCACCTATCGTGTCATCGGCGGAGGCAAGCCGAAAGGCATCTGCGGCTCGGGATTGATCTCACTGCTGTCGGAGGCTTTTATAACGGGGATCATTGATAAGGCTGGGAATGTTAATTTAATGAGGAGCAGCTCCAGGGCCCGCGAGGGAGCGCACGGCGGGGAGTATGTGGTGGCTTGGGGCACAGAATCCGAATCGGGTGAAGACATCGTACTATCCCGCGTGGATGTTGATAACTTGCTGCGCGCAAAAGCCGCCATCTACGCAGGCTTTACAGTATTGGCCGATACGGTCGGCATTCCATTGGAGAGCGTTTCAAAAGTGTTGATCGGCGGCTCGTTCGGAAAATATATCAATGTGGAAAAGGCCGTGCAGATCGGATTGTTGCCCGACATGCCGTGGGAGCAATTTGATTTTCTAGGCAATACGTCGGTGCGCGGCGCATATTACGCGCTGCTCGACTGGCGAAAACGTGAACAGATCACGGAGATCGCAAAACGCATGACTTACATTGAGTTATCAGCAGACAACAGTTTTTATGAAGCGTTTACTTCGGCATTATTTCTACCGCACACGGATATGAGCAAATTTCCGAGCGTGGCTTCTGCATTGGAACGTTAAATTATTCGAATATATAAACTTGAAAACGGAGGCGTTATGTACATCATAGGCGAAAATATTCACATCATCTCTGAAAAAGTGAAAGAGGCACTAGCCGCAAGAGACCGCGAGTTTTTTATGGATCTTGCAGTGAAGCAGGTGGAAGCAGGCGCGAAGGCGGTCGATATTAATCTCGGCCCGCGCAAAAAAGATTTTGCAGAAGTCTGGCCGTGGATCATCGAGACCGTTGAAACTGTAGTGGATGTGCCGCTCTCGATCGACACAACCAACATTGACGGAATGGAAGCCGCGCTCAAAACCATCAAGAAGGCTCAGCCGATCTTGAATTCAACATCTGCTGACCCAGACCGTTTGGAGAAAGTGCCGGCGCTGGCGAAAAAGTATGGTGCCAAGGTC
>JAPLGS010000079.1:57580-76072 GCA_026390015.1 Chloroflexota bacterium
GTCATCGCTCTGACCATGCGCCCGGAAGGAATCCCGATCGAGGCGGATGCGCGCGTCACCATCGCGGTCGAGCAGTTGATCCCTCGCATGATGGAGCTTGACTTCGGGATGGAGAATCTCATCATTGACCCGCTTGTGTTGACAGTTTCTGGCTGCCAGCAATATTGCCCGCATCTCATCGAAACAGTGCGGACTTTGCAATATGCCTGGGATCCCGCGCCGCAAATTTCAGTGGGGTTGAGCAATGTTTCTAATGCTGTCCCCAATGAGAATCGCCCGCTCATTAATCGCGTGTATCTCGCCATGCTGATGGGCGTCGGCCTGCAAATGATGATCGCCAATCCGTTTGACAAAGACCAGAATGATGTCATCAGATGGATAGAGACAAAAGACACGAGCAATTCATTGGCCAGTGTCTACAATAAGATTGCAGACCGAATCGCGGCTGGCGAAGAACCGCAATCTGAAGACTTCAACATGTCTGACCCTGAGCAATCTGCCATTTGGAAAACGACTCAGATCCTGTTGAACAAAGTGATTTACGCAGATTCATATTTGTTGAATTAATACGTCATTGCGAGGGCGGTATTTGTCCGCTCGAAGCAATCTCCTTTATTGTGTAAGAGATTGCTTCGTCGCTCACTACCGTTCGCTCCTCGCAATGACACTGGAGTTACACCATGCCCATATTTACACCCGGTCGACGCTGGCAGCCAGCCTACTCACCATTTAAAGATGAACCCCTCAGCCACAAGCTGATGGAAGATTTCGAGTACACGATCAAGGGTCCGCTCTTCGGTTGTCGTATGTGTGGCAACTGCCTGTTACAGGAAACGGCATTCATCTGCCCGATGGAATGTCCCAAAGGATTACGCAACGGCCCGTGTGGCGGCTCGACACCCGAACATTGCTACGTGGATAAAACCCGTCCCTGCATCTGGTACAAAATTTATGAGCGTTCATTTAAAATGGGACGGGAGGAAAAACTCCTTGAAGTCCTCCCGCCTCTCGATTGGGAAAAGGTTGGCGAAGAAACGTGGACAGACGTCGCCGCGTGCGTGAAAAAAAATGGCACAGGCAAAGTGATGAAGAGTCTTCTGCTTGACCAGGGTGAGAATCGATATAAAACCTGGGAGCTGATCTTCCGCACGGTACGTCAGCCTGAGTGGTGGCAGGGAGATGACAAATACCACGCTCCCGCCTACACCGAACCAGTCTCAGCATTAGAGAGCGGACTCAAAGCTGGAGAATTTGTCGTCGCCTGCGAGATCGCTCCTCCGTTGAGCATGTCCACGAAGAAATTGATCGAGAACATTAATCTTGTCAAACCCTATGTGACGGCCATCAACTTCACCGATAATGCTTCCGCCACCCCGCGCATGACTTCTTGGGCATGTAGTAAATTCGCCCTTGAAAATGGAGCGGAGCCAGTCATGCAAATTGCTGCGCGTGACCGCACGCGAGCCAGCCTGCAAGGCGAGATCATCGGCGCGACCGCAATGGGAGTGCGTAATGTTTTGTGCGTCACAGGTGACAGCCCCGTCCTTGCGCCGCAACCGCGCGGACGCATGGATATCAACGATATGGATGCCATCCAGATGATCTGGATCCTGCGGCGCATGCGCGATGAGGGTCACTATCTCGACGGGCGCGAGATCAAATTCCCGCCGAAGTTCTTCCTCGGTGCGGCGGCATCTCCTTTCGCATCAGACCCGAAATTCCAGGCATTGCGCGAAGAGAAAAAGGTTAATGCAGGTGCACAGTTCTTCCAGACTAATCTTGTTTATGATCCCGATCGCATGGAGATCTGGCTCAATGAAATTGCGAAGCGCAACATTTTGGATAAGGTCTTCATCATGATCGGCATCACGCCGCTCAAGAGCGCCAAGATGGCACATTACATGACCCAGGTGCCGGGCGTTTATGTGCCGGAACCGATCCTCAAACGCATGGATGATGCCAATGAAAAAGGCGGTCCGCAAGGCGCGCAAGAGGAAGGTGTGAAGATCGCGCTTGAGATCATTGAGAAGATCAGAGGCAAACAGGGCATTCATGGTCTGCATATCATGCCCGTTGGCTGGGAGGAGATCGTCCCGCGCATCGTCACCGAAGCGAATCTTTTGAAAACGGGATCGATTCTCCCAGACGCGCAGAAAGTCATCGCATAAAGAATTAAGTTCTACATCCCGGGAGGGAATATGCTTCCTGAACAAATCAAGAACTTTCGCGAAATGGTCACGCTCAAAGATGGCGCGTATGTTTTATTGCGCCCCATAAATTCGGAGGATGAAAAACATCTCTTAGAATTTTATTCCGCTGTCAGTAATGACGATATGCACTTCTTTCGTCACAATGTTAAAGACCCCGCGCTCATCCATAGCTGGTGTGAGAATTTGGATTACAGCAAAGTGCTGCCGATCCTCGCTTTCGTAAAAGATCATGTAGTAGGCAGTGTCTCGCTCCATTTTTTCGAAGGCCCCAAGCGCCATATCGGTGAAGTTCGCCTTTTCCTCGCGAAGGATTTTCGCAAACGTGGTCTGGGCATGAAGATGATCAAAACTCTGATCGATGTTTCGCGCAAACAGGGTTTGAGCATCATGCAAGCGGAAGTGATCGCCGAGCAGACAAAGGTTGTCAAAGCATTCGAAATGTTGGGCTTCAAATCACAGGCCACCCTCGAGGATTACTTCCTATTCCCCGATGGCGACTCGCGCGATGTGGTTCTCATGACCTTGTCACTGCACGCAAAAACGGATGAATTCTAATCATGTCGTTGCATGGTGTCGTTAAAAAAAACAGCGGTCAGGATGTTTATGTTTGTCATGCCTGCAATGACTGTGATATCGATACCCATGATGAAATGGATATCCCCTTGGCGAGTCTGGTTCAGCTCATTTTGCTAAATGATGAAGAAGCGCTTCAATCCCGCACCCTCTGGTCTGATTCTGTTTTAGAAGCATCTCGCGGCGCCTGCAAACACGGACTTGACCTGCATGCGGTGATGACTGCTCTTCGTGAGGAATCAACACGTCAGGCAGGAAAATAAAATTGTAAAGAAGGAGGATGTTATGAATACCAAACACCTGCTTCGCTCTGCATCCTATTCCGCTTGTTCCAAATGCTGACTTCCGTCTAATTCAATAATCAATTTCTTCTTGATCGAAACGCATTTGGGGGATCGCATAGCAATCCGAAGGATGGAGGGGGCGGACCGCCACGCGCTTTGCGTCCCCCTGCACCTCTCCCAGCTTGATTTTGTTTTCATTACCGCATTTCACCAGAAAAGTCACGAAATCTCCCAATAAAGGCTTCCAAGCGCGTCAAAGAAGGATTACAAAAAATGTACTGACATGTTTAAGAAAAAGACCTGTGATGTTTTCAAAACGTCACAGGTCTTTTAGACAACTTACGCCTTCTCGAACTCGATGGCGGCCAGTATTTTTTTGAATTCTTTGCCTGCATTAAAACGAGGCATAACGCCGTTAATATGACTGGCGTGTACAGTCTCTGCGGTATCTGCGCCTTCGGTATCGCCTCTCAGCCAGAAATTGCCAAAGTCTTTAATGGTCAGATAACGGTTGAACAAAAACCTTTTACCACGGAGTCCCTGAGACACGGAGTTTGCACCTTGCTTTTCTCAGCGGCTTCGTGCCTCAGTGGTTCAAAAAATGTTCAACCTATTGCTGACTATTACAGAAATTGCCAAAGTCGCCTAATTCCACGATATTTCCATCAGCCAGTTCCTGCGGGATGATGGTCAGCAGAGCTTCCAGCACCGCCATGGTATCCACGCTCGAAACGGTGGAGATTTCCGAAATGCGCCCTGCCAGTTGGCGCATGGTTTTGCGTCCGCTGGATTCAATGGATGGGTAGAACTTCTTGGGCGCTTCCTGGTTGGACGGATTGCCGCGTTGAATAACATTGAACTTGACGGTCATGGTAGCCTCCTTTGGCTGTGAAAATAGTTTGGCTTTGGGGGAGTTACATGTTCCCCACGATTAAGAAAAGTATAGTATAAAAAGCAACCTAAAACCCCTGCGCCACGCGTCACCTCACATAGTTCTCAACGTATTGCAGATCTCGCCGAGCGTGATGTCATTCTCCACGCACTCAATGAACAACGGCATGAGGTTCTCTTCCACCTACCAGAACACTTCAACTTCATATTTGTATATCTCTGGATCAGCAGAAAGTAATGGCATCGCTTCGATCTGACTTTGTGCAATCAACATTCTGTCAAATGGATCATCGTGAATATGCGGCAGGTCGTAAACGCGGGCGGCATGGTTGACTTGGATAAGCAGGGGTTGAAAGCGATACAACCCCATGCGGTTTGCAATATATTGAGCAGGCGGTTCTGGCAGAACTAGTTTTCCCTTGGCGGCTTTTATGGAGATCTCCCAAACGCTGACGGCAGAGAGAAAAATTTCATTTTCCCCATCGGCAATAATTTCTTTGGCATGAGACGATAATTGCGGGTCTTCCATGTTCCACCAAAGAAAGGCGTGGGTATCGAGTAATACTCTCATAGGTCAAACTCGGGCAGGGGCGCGTCGAAATCAGGCATGATTAGCACCTTGCCTTTGTCAATGCCAGGAAAGCGTGGAGAAGAGTCTGTGGCAACAAAAGGCAAAATACGAGCCACAGGCTTACCTGCCTTGGCAATCACCACTTCTTCACCGTTTACAACAAGCTCAAGAAGTTTGGAAAAGTGGGTTTTCGCATCGTGAACATTATAAATAGTCATTTTTCACCTCTAAACCATTTTAGACTAACCAGTGGACTAAGTCAAGTCTTAATACCCCTCCGCCACACGCTCACCTGCACTCCCGAAAATACATCGGGACGATGTGGCGTGCGGCGCAAGTGTCGCGTCGCCCCACACACACACCAATAATCTAAAATCCCTGCGCCACGTACTCGCCCCACACACCTCTTAGCGTATTGCAGATCTCGCCGAGCGTAATATCATTCTCCACACACTCAATGAACAGCGGCATCAAATTCTCGTTGCCATTGGCAGCCTTCACCAAATTCCCAAGTAACTGATCAACTAATTCCTGATTCCTACCCTCCCGCAACTTCCTCAACCGTTCACGCGCCGCCAGCTCGATCGACGGGTCAACCTGCAAACGTTCCAGCGTGAGCACTTCATCCACTTGAAATTGATTGACGCCCACCATGATCTGCTCTTTGCGTTCGATCTCCTGCTGCACGGCGTAGGCGGCGTTTTGGATTTCGTTCTGCATGTAACCGCGTTCAATGGATTGCAGCGCGCCGCCCATTTCATCGATCCTGGCGATGTACTCGAGCGCGCCTTTTTCGATCTCGTCGGTCAGATGTTCGATCAGATACGAACCCGCCAGCGGATCCACCGAATCAGCCACGCCCGACTCGTAGGCGATGATCTGCTGTGTGCGCAGCGCAACGCGGACCGATTTCTCGGTCGGCAGCCACAGAGCTTCGTCCATGCTGTTGGTGTGCAGAGATTGCGTGCCGCCCAGCACCGCCGAAAGAGCTTGCAAAGTAACACGCGCCACATTATTTTCAGGCTGCTGCGCGGTCAGCGTGGAGCCTGCGGTCTGCGTGTGGAAACGCATCTGCCAACTGGCTGGTTTCTGCGCCTTGAAACGTTCGCGCATGATGCGTGCCCACATGCGGCGCGCGGCGCGGAACTTGGCGACTTCTTCGAGCAGGTTGTTGTGCGCGTTGAAGAAGAACGAAAGCTGACCCGCGAAATCATCGATATTCAAGTCAGCCGCGAGCGCCGCTTCGACATACGCGATGCCATTCGCCAGCGTGAAGGCCACTTCCTGCACAGCGGTCGAGCCAGCTTCGCGGATGTGATAACCCGAGATCGAGATGGTGTTCCAATATGGAACTTCTTTTGCACAAAATGAAAAGATATCGGTGATCAGCCGCATCGAAGGCGTGGGCGGGAAAATATACGTGCCGCGCGCCACATACTCCTTGAGAATATCATTCTGGATCGTGCCGCGCAGCTGGCGCATGTCCGCGCCTTGACGCTTCGCAACCGCAATATACATCGCCAGCAAAACACCCGCGGGCGCGTTGATGGTCATCGAAGTCGAAACCTTATCGAGCGGGATCTGATCGTACAACTGCAGCATATCGTGAATGGATGAGATCGACACGCCCACCTTGCCCACCTCGCCCGCCGCGATCGGATCATCGGCATCATACCCAATTTGAGTGGGGAGGTCGAAAGCGACACTCAGCCCCGTTTGACCCTGCGCCAACAAATAGCGGTAACGCTTATTGGACTCCTCCGCCGTCGAAAAGCCCGCATACTGACGCATCGTCCAAAACCGTGAACGATACATCGTCGGCTGGACTCCGCGCGTATATGGGTATTCGCCAGGGAAGCCTAACTTCGCCTCGTAATCTTTATCCTCATCTTTGGGCAATGCCACCCGCGGCACCTCGACACCCGCTGAAGTCTCGAAGCGCTCTTTCCGCTCCTTGAATTTTTCCAAAGACTTCTTGAGCGTGGATTCTTTCCATTTGTTGTATTGATCATTGAGATACATATCAAATTCCTTTTTATTCTGTCATTGCGACGAAGCAATCTCCAATCTGTGGATGAGATTGCTTCGTCGCAATGACGATAATTTATGTTTCACTCAAATAATACTTATGCAGAAACACCACAGATACCGCTCCCAGAAGATGCCAGATGGCATGTCCCTGCAAGAGACTGTTCTCAAAGCAAATTGTGCGGGTGTTGTCCAATATCCATATTATATATGCGCCTGCCAGTAGGCCGACACCAATTCTTAATAACCGCGCATCAATTTGCGGTTTATCCTTTACTCGGAAATAATATTCAAAGATCAATGCAATGACCAGCACAATTGCAAAGGCATATCGGCGTGTATCGGGGATGGCGATCTGCAGCCAGCTGAGTAACATATTGAGAATCAAATATAGGGTAAGTGTTGTGCGGAGTTGAAGTTTGTAAACCCGCTCCCATGCGTAGACCAATGTGAAAACCGCCAGCAGGAACATCCCGAATACATCGAAGAATTGCCCGATGAACGTCAGCGAAGCGTGATAGAACGCGCTCCCAACGCCGACGATGATGCTGGCGAGTCCCATCAGGATGGAATAGCTGATAGAAAAACGATTCCCCTTGCGCGCAGAAGCAACGATGAACACCGCGCTGAATACAAATGCCAACGATGAATAAGTATTCGCCGCCTGCCGAATGGGACTTTGCGTATTAGAGGCTTCGCAGAAACAGCCTGTCTTCAAACATGTGGCGGGTTTCCAGCTTTCCCAGGTATTTGGAGTCAACGTCAGAAAAACAGTGATCGTCAAAGCTGAGATCAGAAGGGCTGCCAGGAGGGGAAGTGCAAAGCTTGAGGTTTTTTTCATATCCTGCTCAAGTATAAGTCCAAGTCTAAATAAACAGGGGATATGCCATTGTCTCCAACTTCAAATCCCACCATACTGGTAAAAATATCAGGACAAATGTCAATTGCCTAAAAACAACGAAAATGCTAGACTATGACGTATTGTAGCTGAGGAGAATTAGACATGAATAAAACAGTTCTATACATTGGCGCAGGCATATTATTTTTGATCGGTCTGTGTCTCGTTGGCTATGGAGCGTTGAGTGTCATTGGCTCCACATCCGCGCAGGGAAGTTCCTCGTGGCTGACATTTGGACTCGGCTTCGGATGCGTGGGTACTTTATTTTTTGCGGGCGGTGCGGGCATGGTCATTGCCGCCCTGCGCGGGACAAAGACCGAAACGATTCAACAAGTCACCATGAAAGTGGATCTGCCTGGCGAAACAAAGATCGAACAAGTGAAATGCAAATCCTGTGGCGGCACATTGAGCGCAAAAGACATCACGCTCGCCAACGGCGCACCCATGGTCAACTGCCCGTATTGCAATATGATCTATCAACTCACCGAAGAACCGAAGTGGTAGGACGCTTGACGATTTTAGAATTATAAGGAGACACCTTATGAAACGAAGATTACTAACCATTGCTTTTGTACTCATTCTGGCTTTGGGCATTGTCATGCCTGTTGGGGCTCAATCCTATTCATTCAGCCTCGATAAAGAGATCGTGAATGTATTTTGGAATGCAGACGGCACGCTGGCGCTGGATTATCAACTCACATTCACAAATTCATCCAGCGGACATGTGATCGATTTCGTGGATGTCGGCGTCCCCAACAGTCAATTCTCTGGTACGTCTGCCGAAGTGAATGGCAACTCGCTTTCGATCTCTTCCGATTTTCAAGGTCAAGGCGGTTCAGGTTTCTCGGTGGATATGGGATCGTTTGCCATTCAGCCCGGTCAAAGCGGAACTGTTCATGTTATCGTCGGCAAAGTAGAAGGAGTTTTATATCCAGATGACAATGATCAGGCTTACGCCAGCGCTGTCTTCTCTCCGAACTGGTTTGGTTCCCAATTTGTAAATGGAAATACTGACCTAACCGTTGTTTATCACCTGCCTCCGGGTGTTCAGCCGAGTGAACCGCGCTGGCATGCTGCCCCGTCAGGGTTTCCGTCAGAACCGCAAACAGGCGTCGATGCGCAGGGACGCGTCAGCTACACTTGGAACAATCCATCAGCCAGTGGATCCACTCAATATACGTTCGGCGCTTCATTTCCTAAATCCTATATACCAGAAACTGCCATAGTCACCGCGCCTCCTTTTGACCTCGCCAGCTTGATCGGTGGAATCATTGGCAGCCTGGGTCCGTTACTTTTTTGTGGCATTTTCGCTTTCATGTTTGTTGGCATGCCTATCATAGCCGCAGTGCAAGGCAAACGACGCAAGATGCAATATTTGCCGCCCAAAGTCTCCATTGAAGGTCACGGCATCAAACGCGGATTAACAGCCGTGGAAGCCGCCATCTTAATGGAAGAACCGCTTGATAAAGTAATGACCATGATCTTGTTCGGCACGCTCAAGAAGAATGCCGCTGAAGTGATCACGCGCGATCCGCTCGAGATCAAATCCGCCCCGATCTTGTCGGATGGTTTACATGAATATGAATTGGATTTTCTAAGAGTCTTCAAAGTGGATAACGCGAAAGAACGTCAGGCCGCGCTGCAGGAAACCATGGTGAGACTTGTTAAATCTGTCTCCGAAAAAATGCGCGGGTTCAGCCGCAAAGAAACTTCGGATTATTACAAGTCCATCATGGAAAAAGCATGGCAGCAAATTGAAGCCGCTGACACCCCCGAAGTCAAAAGTCAGAAATTTGATGAAGCATTGGAATGGACGATGCTCGATAAAGATTACGATAATCGTACGCGGCGCGTCGGACCAGTCTATATGCCGATGTGGTGGGGACGATTTGACCCGGGTTATCATTCGCAACAATCTTCGGCTGGTGGCGGGCTTCCGACCTCCAGGCCGGGTTCCTCTTCTGGTAGAACCGCGCTGCCCGGCGCAGACTTCGCCGCATCAGTGGTCACTGGCGTGCAGACTTTCTCTTCGAAAGTTATTGGCAACGTCAACACGTTCACTGAAAAAATCACGGGCGTGACCAATCCTCCGCCCAAGTCAACTTCAAGTGGAGGAGGCGGCCACAGCGGCGGCGGATGTGCGTGCGCCTGCGCCGGTTGTGCCTGCGCCTGTGCCGGTGGTGGAAGATAAATTGATTTTCCGATTAGAGGTAGATGATGACTTTATTTGACACGCTAAAAAATGTGTTTCAACTATCATCCACGGTCAGCGGTCTATCGACTGGCCTTTATCACTTCACGCGCGAGACCGGGCAGGAAAAATCACGCATCCATTTGCGGATCGATACCGATGGTACCGGCACACTGATCGTCAATGCCAACCGCATCATGCACCTCAATCCCACCGCCGCGCTGATGGCTTATTTGATTCTTGAAGAGAAGCAGGAAAAGGAGATCATCTCTTCCATCACGAAACGATATCGCGTCAACACTTCTCAAGCAATCACCGATCTTTCAGCCTTTCGCTTTCAGCTTTCTGAACTTCTTCGCCCGGATGGTGCCTGTCCCATCCATGAGCTTGATCTTGAATCGATCATGCCATTTAGCGTCCATCCTTCTGCGCCTTATCGCATGGATTTGGCGGTCACCTATCGCTGCAATAACGATTGCGGGCATTGCTACAATGCCCGCGAACGGAATTTCCCAGAACTCACAACTGAGCAATGGTTCAAGATCATAGACCAGCTTTGGGCGCTCGGCGTTCCGCACATCATCTTTACCGGCGGAGAGGCGACCTTGCGCAACGATCTGCCAGCGTTGATCCAACATGCAGAAAGCAATGGTCAGATCACAGGGCTGAACACGAACGCGCGTCGTTTATCCGATGAAAAATATGTGCAAGCCCTTGTCGACGCGGGGCTTGATCATATTCAAGTCACAGTTGAATCTTGTGATGAAAATATCCACGATGAAATGATGCAAGCCAAAGGCGCGTTCAAACAAACGATTCAAGGATTGAAGAACGCGCTGAACAGTAAGCTTTATGTGATGACCAACACAACGATGCTGCGAAACAACATTCACAAGATTCCCGAGACATTGGATTTCCTCGCGGAGATCGGTGTGCCGACCATCGGATTAAATGCCTTGATCTATTCGGGCAATGGCCTCACCGTTGGTACGGGACTGCGCGAAAATGAATTGCAACCCATCCTCGATATTGCCACACACAAGACCGCCGAGCGTGGACAAAGACTCATCTGGTACACGCCGACTCAATATTGTGAATTTGACCCGACCGCGAATAACCTTGGCGTGAAGGGTTGTACCGCCGCGTTATACAGTATGTGCATCGAATCAAATGGCGACGTGCTGCCGTGCCAATCGTTTTATCAGCCGCTTGGCAACATGCTCGCTGACTCATGGGATTCAATTTGGAATCATAAATTGTCCACAAAATTACGCGATCGTCAGGGACTGCCGTCCAAGTGCGAGAGTTGTCCTGTTGTTTCTGAATGTGGCAGCGGATGTCCGTTACAGTTTCAAGTTGAAGGTTTGCAAGTCGCGAGTTAACCGTTGACTTTTGACCATCAACTTTTAAATTTTAAATGGAGCTATCATGAACGAACATGCATGGATCAAAGAATTCCCCGCCGCAATCACCGTCTGTGATGAAGAAGGAGTCATCCTTGAAATGAATGACAAAGCCGCCAAAACATTCGAGAAGGATGGCGGATACAAACTGATCGGCTCAAATATGCTGGCTTGCCACCCTGATTCCGCGCGCGAAAAAACAGAAAGAATGTTGGCCGCGAAAATTAAAAATGTTTACACTATCGAAAAGAACGGCGTGAAGAAAATCATCTATCAATCCCCATGGTATAAAGAAGGTTTGTACGCAGGCTTCGTGGAACTCTCTCTCGAAATCCCATTGGAAATGCCGCACTTCATTCGCACCTAAACACTTTTCACTTTTACTTCTTAATCTACTCAGCCACCGCTGATTACTGAATTATGGAAATCTGCTACCTGATCGCCTTCCCCGATGCCGACGATGGCAAAGCCCCAGTCCCTGAACCATTTAAGGGATTGAAGGACGCGCCTTATTTTCAGCCGATCGATATTGACCTCGTCACGCTTGGTGAAGAAACCGTGCTGATCGAAGGCCACGCGGTTTTGGTGATTCGTCAACGCTATGATGCACGTGTGCAAATGGTCGAATGTCGCTTTGAATTGAAAGAGCCATTTGCCGCCTCCGTCCTGCAGGAACGCGCTAAAATTCAAAACTCACTCGAAAGCAAATTCATCCCAGCCGAATATCGTCAAAATGGATTATTCGAAGAATACACTATTCTGCTGGTAAAACAAGCCAAACCGTCGCCCGATAAATGGATAGAAAAGAATTCCACTGATCTTGCAAATTTCATCCGCTCGCAGCGTGAAGTGTTTGATAAAGAGGAACTTAATGAGATCCTCGCATCACGCACACGCTACTCTGCGGTGGAACTCACACTCGTCGATTGGGAAGGCGCAGTCATCATTGCTCCCAACGAAGATTACCAATCCGACATTGCCTTGCTGAAGATCGGCAATTATCAACTTCTGCGCTATCGCATGTTAGATCAATCCATCGACGGAATGCTTGATAAGATCAGCGCCACCTTCTTTGAAAACAAACGTCGTCCACGCCCAACCAGAGGCGTTATTCGCCAGATTGCGGAACACAAGCTCGAGGTCATGCTCGACTTTGAACGCGCCGAGCAAAATCTATTGCTGATCGGCGATTGGTACACTGCAAAACTTTACGAAGCCATCCAAAGTGAGTTCTACCTCAAAGATTGGAAAGAAAATCTAAAGAATAAACTCAACAATCTCGAAGGCATCGTTCAAACAATCAAGGATAATTTCTCGCTCTCGTTGGAAACTGTTTGGGCAAGGATCGAAATGCTGGCCTGGGCTCTCATGCTGATCGGCTACATTTACCTTACCTTTGTAGATCTGGGTTTGGTCAAAAAATAGGAGATTTTTATGAACCTGCTCAACCGCATTTCGGATCTTTTTTCAAAAGTGCAAACGCTGCCTATTGGCACGTATCACATGCAAGCCGTGCATGATGAAAAACCTTATCGCCTGCACCTGCGTCTTCAAAAGGATGGAACGGGTCTGCTCATCCTCAACGCGTCCACGGTCATGCAGCTTAATCCCACCGCTGCCGAATGCGCTTTTCACTTCATCAAAGGCACCGCGCCTGAAGAAGCCGCGAAACAAATTTCCGCGCGTTATCGTGTGGATATGAAAACTGCTCTGGCAGATTTTTCTAACTTCGCGGATCAGATCCAGACCCTGATCTTCACGCCCGATCTGGACCCCGTCTCTTTCCTAAACTTTGAGCGGGCTCAGCCGCATTCGACAGATTCCACTCTGCGGCTTGACTGCGCCATCACCTACAAACTTCCCGCCAACACTCAGGCTCACTACGCACCTGTCAAACGGGTGGACCGTGAACTCAGCACCGAAGAATGGCAGATGATTATGAACAAGGCCTGGCAGGCGGGAATTCCTCACATCATTTTCACAGGCGGCGAAGCCACTTTACGCGAAGATCTTCCACAACTCATTGCTCACGCCGAAAAAAATGGACAAGTCTGCGGCTTATTGACCGATGGCTTGAAACTCGCCGACAAGGATTATCTTGAACTGCTTCTGCAAACAGGCCTGGATCATGTCTTGGTTATCCTGCAGCCTGATGAACCACGTTCATGGAAAGCGATTGAAACCATCGTTCCGCAAGATCTCTTTCTGACCGTTCATTTCACACTCAACAATGGAAACGTGAATGAAGCCAAAACCATTCTGCAAAAGCTCGCGAATCTGGCTGTGGAAAATATTTCCCTAAGTACCTCCAGTAATGACTTGCTCGATGAAATGCTGGAATTGCAAAGTGTGGCAAATTCCCTTAGCCTGAAGATTCGTTGGGATCTGCCTGTGCCGTATTCTGCGTCAAATCCCGTAATGATCGAAACAGCGGATGACGATGTCCCTGCGGGCGCTGGCAAAACCTGGATGTACGTTGAGCCTGATGGAGATGTTCTCCCCGCACAAGGTGAAGCAGATAAAGTTCTCGGCAATTTCTTAAAGGATGATTGGGAAAAGATCTTCAAGTAGGAAAATAAAAAACATTCCGTTATGATATCTTTGCCAAGCCTTTACAAAGATGGATCATGCCGCGCATAAAACTACTCTTCGCTGTTTTTGTAATTCTCTTATCATCACTGGCCTGTGTCACCTTGATGGGCACGCCGGCAGCCGCTATTTCTGATGTGCCTGAGCCTTCTGTAGTTACACAAGTCTTTGCCACAGAAATTCCAACCGTAATGCCTAGAATAATTCCAACCGAGAAACCTGGTGAGCCCGTCGCTTGCCCCGTCATCACAGATCGGATTATTGAAACGAATTCATCCATTCTCGTGGAGGGCGATGCTGAAACCATGGATTTCGACGGCCGCGACGAAGATAACACCACTTACATTGTGACCTATTTTGTTTCAGGTGACGAGATCAATGACCCCAGCTTTGAGAGCGTCCCGACTGATCTACAGGATGAACAGAATGATACTGCCACGCATCAAAAATTATGGGAATATTTCACAGCGCTTATTCCGCTCGAAAACCGCGGGAGTCTTGCCGAATTTTCCATCATGACCGATGGACCGGATAATGTACTGGCCGCTGTTGCCCAAACATTTGATGATCCAAATCTATGGGGTTTGGAAGTTGACATCGCCGATACACAGGATTATTACTATCTCAGCTATACTTTCGTCCACGAATTTGCCCATTTGCTGACGCTTGGCTCGGATCAAGTTCCGCCAAGCGAAGCCATTTTCAACGATCCTGAAAATAATGATATTTATTTAAAGGAAGTATCAGCTTGTTCCAATTTCTTCCCCGGCGAGGGCTGTTCCAACAGCTACTCCTACATAAATCAATACTACGATCAATTCTGGGTAAATATTTATGATGAATGGAACAAAATCAATCTCGAAGAAAATGACGATATTTATTACGAACAGCTCGACAAATTTTATTACAAATATCAAGATCAATTTGTAACTGATTACTCAGCCACACATCCCGCGGAGGATATTGCGGAAGCCTTCTCGTTTTTTATCTTTAGCGAAAAACCTGCAGGGGAAACGATCGCTGAACAAAAAATACTCTTCTTCTATAATTATCCTGAACTCGTTGACCTGCGTACAAAGATCATCAGGAATCTTTGCCTATCTTTTTCACAATAAAAACATGACAATACTTCCAATCATAGAATCCTACTGGGTCGAAGAAAACCGTTTTTTAGCGGGGGAATATCCCGGCAGTTACGATCCTGAAACCACGCGCCAGCGCATGGATATGTTTCTCGAAGCTGGAATTAACACCTTTATTGATCTAACACAACCGCATGAACTTGTTCCCTATGAATCCATGCTAATAGAACAGGCGCAAATTTATCATATCAACGCGTCCTATCAGCGTTTTGCCATTCGTGATCATAGAATCCCTTCGGCCGAAATAATGATGTCTATTCTCAACACCATCGATGACGCCATTGATAATGGCCGTTGTGTTTATGTTCATTGTTGGGGTGGGGTGGGGCGCACGGGCATTGCCGTGGGTTGTTATCTTGTGAGGCATGGCGCTACCAATGAACAAGCCGTGGCGCAAGTTGATAAGTTATTTAAAACCAGACCCGCTAATTCTTATTATCCGCATTCGCCGGAAAGTAAGGAACAAATCGAATTTATTCTTAATTGGTGGGAAGCGCCCGACACCTTGTATAAAAATAATCAGAAATTTTGTGAAGGATGAACTGGCATTCGCGTTATCTTCAGCAAGCCGCGTGGACTCGCGAACTAAGAATCTATCTATTTGAACAGGCGGGATTAACAAAGGCAAACCGTGTTCTTGAAGTTGGATGCGGCACTGGCGCGATCTTGCGCGAGCTTAATACACCTGCCGAGTTGCATGGTCTTGACCTTGACCATGCGGCGCTCGCCGAATGCAGAATCAACGCGCCAGCAGTTTCACTCGCGCGCGGTGACGGGCATCATCTGCCATACCCGGATAAATATTTTGATATCGCGTATTGTCATTTTCTTTTGCTTTGGGTGAATGATCCATTGCAAGTAGTCCGCGAGATGGCGCGCGTGAGTCATACTATACTGGCTCTCGCTGAACCAGATCACAGCCAGCGTGTGGATGAGCCGGAGGTACTCAGAACTCTTGGCAAATGGCAAACAGAGTCATTAAGGCGCCAGGGAGCAAACCCGTCTTTTGGCGCACAACTCGCTGAGACTTTCTTCCAAGCCGGGCTGCATCTTGTAGAAACAGGACCCATCCAAAGCCAGGCAGTGATCCGCACTTCTGAAGATTGGGAAAATGAATGGAAAGTGATACAAACCGATTTGGGCGGGAGAATCGCTAGTGAGGAAATCCAGAAAATGAAAGAAATTGATGAAATAGCGCGTAGGCACGGGCAACGCACCTTACATGTTCCTACTTATTTTGCCTGGGGTAAGACATAAGTGTCAGTGAACTTCGAAAAAATGAAGGTATAATTTTGAAAAGTTATGGAGGTGAGTTTGGAAAATTTACAGCATGAAGAACAAGCTGAATTTCAGGAACCTTTAGTTGTTGGACAGGCTAATGGGGAAGAGGTGGATGGAGAGGAAAAGATACACTGGGGCCGCTTTGCCCTTGATATTTTTGAAACCCTGATTCTGGCTGTTATTCTATTTTTAGCGATCAACGCAATGTCGGCCCGCGTGCGGGTGGATGGTTTCAGTATGCGCCCAACTCTTGAGGATGGCGAGTTTGTGCTTGTTAGTAAAATGAGCTATCTTTTTGGGACGACACAGCGTGGTGATATTATAGTGTTTCACTTCCCGATCAATCCTGAAGAGGAATTAATCAAGCGTGTGATCGGTTTACCCGGAGATCACGTAAGTATGCAAGCTGGCATCCTAAAAGTAAATGGGCAAACGTTGGTTGAGCCTTACATTGCCGATACGCCGGCTTATTCGGGTGAGTGGGATGTTTTAACAGATCAACTTTTTGTTCTGGGCGATAATCGTAATAACTCAAACGACTCAAAAGACTGGGGTCTTCTGCCTGTCAAAATGGTAGTTGGCAAAGCAGTTCTGATTTACTGGCCGCCACCTTTGTGGGATGTGATTCAGCATCCTCAATTAATTATCCCGCAATAAGGAATTGAGATGAGTGAACCTGAAAATATTCCTCTGCAATCATTTCCATGCAATGAATGTCACGCAGGTATTATGCGGCCACGCCGCCTTACATATTTCACCTGGCTTGGTGATGAACTGATCACGGTTCCTCATTTCCCTGCATGGATCTGCGACCTTTGCGGCAGACGTGAATATGACGAGAAGGCAATTCTGTGGCTTAACATGATCCTGGATCCGAATGCCGGCAAACCCACCAGAAATCAACGGCGCACCCCGCCTCATCCCCGACCTCAAACAGGCGTGCCCCGTCCTATTCATGATTCTTAGCTAAAAGAGGATTCCCCCATGTCGATGGATACATCCCCCCGCACGTATCGTTTTCTGCCCGCTGATATTTTAACATCCGGTTATAGAGCCGTAGGAAAGATCATGGTCACAAGCCATGGCGCCATGGGAATGTTAAATGATCCAACGCATTCAGCAATGGATGTAAATGATGCGCGTCTGGCGCGATTGCATATGCCCACAAAACTTGTGGATCATTTTGAACTTGTGCGCATGATGAAGAAACATATCTATGCTGTCTGCATGGCGCGTCGTGAAGATCTCGGCCCCCAGGCGCTTGTGCGCGGCGGGTTTTCAAATGTAATTGAATATCCGATGCGTATTACAACTCAAATGTTTGAAATAGAAGGGATCATGGAACTACCGGGCCGCTTTGATTTTGTTTCCCTTATTACCGAAGGTACGCGTGATTTCCTGCCAATTTTTAACGCCACACTGACGGGCATCCTAATCCCGAATTTACGTATTGAAGGCGCAGGCATGCTGATCAATCGTAGACAGATTGATCTCATGGCTTTGCTTAATCAACGAGTGAAACCTGAAACTCAGGGCTGAAATCGCTTGACTGACATAAAGGGGGATGATAAAATTCGCCCGCTCAAAAAAAGCCCCCATCGTCTAGAGGCCTAGGACGCGGCCCTTTCAAGGCCACGACCGGGGTTCGAATCCCCGTGGGGGCACCTCTCTATAGACACAGTATTTTGTTCGTGGGCATCATCCACAATAATGGACGCTCAACAAAAAATCCTCGCTAAGGGGATTTTTTGTTTCTACTTGTCACAGTAAAGCAATAAAGCTGAATGTTCAAATCCCAATTCGGACAAGCCAAAATCTAAAGGATTAAAACACGAAGGTAGCATCCACAAAATGGTAATAGGCAAAAGCTAATGTCAATTGATGTTTAAGATAATCGGGGTCTTTTGAGAAAGCATTAACTTTGCGGATCATTCTTCTTGAATGCTTGCGGATTATCAAATTATTGCATTCCACGTCGTAAGTATTGATTGTCTGGCTGACAGGTGATGCTCCAAAAGCTGCTTCAACTTGTTGCGCTGTGCCATAGATACGTATTGGGAACTTCCTCCACACGTTTACGCTCACATTTTTTAACGACAACTGCGTAGCATAAACCTGGCGGCGGCACACGATGTGGACGTCCACGTGTTCTTTTGCGCAATGGTTGTATTTGCTCTCCACATACTTCTAAAAGTGCATCTGCATAATGAAGGAACTCATCACTGGTAAAAAACGGAATTGCCCATCAGAATCTGATTTTAGCCCAAAGGCTAGCCTGCGAGCATGAGGTAAGTAATGGCTGAAAAATAACTTACCTTATTGCTGGGAACAAAGGCACTGCTCTATAGTTCCACTGTCCCAGATGGCGATCAAATAAAATACGCATCGTCTCCTTGAAATCATCAGCCGCCTTGCGTCCAGTCTGGTATAC
>JAPLGS010000019.1 GCA_026390015.1 Chloroflexota bacterium
CGATAGTGTCCATTTCTATTTTTGTATCTACGTGATAATCACCGATCAGTCGTGTGTCAAACCCTTCTATCAACCAGCGATGGAATTTCTGGTCAAGGAGTTTTGTTTTGGAAAATTCCTTTCCATACGCACCAATGACGTAGCCATGCTTGCTGAATTGAAGTCCGTTCTCGTTCAGCAATGCTTCTGCGATATAAAACAGAGCATAATATGCCCGACCTGCAGCAACATCGGTTTTCTCGTGATCGAGCAGAAGTTCCGCGCTCTCGATCGTGTCAATCGCTTTGTCTAGCAGTTTGTCGGAGAGGGTATCTGGTAAACTGGGAGTATGAGCCGAAAATTTAAAAGACCAGATTATTAAGGGACCCTGCAAGCGCCGGTTGTATTGGAAGAAGCCTTGCCAGCCAATCATTTGGCGCGATTTGTGGTGGACATCATTGTGCAACTTGACCTGAGCAAAATATATGCAGGGTATGCCGAGCAAGGCGGGGAAGCGATCGCGCCGGAAGCCTTGTTAGGACTGTTGTTCTTTGGCTATAGCACAGGTCTGTTCAGTTCGCGCAAGTTGGAAAAAGCGACGTATGAAAATCTGGGAGCGCGGTATGTATCAGGCGGACTGCTGTGCTGGCTACTTTGCTCATCCGCCCGGAATTGAGCAGTAAAAGGGGATTATCATGGTATTTTACCCTCATAATTTCCCGGGAGCAGCAAAATGGGCAAAATCCTTGACTGGTTACAAGAGCGCGTCAAACTCTGGACAAAACCGGCTACGTCAGTCCTAATCATCGGCGCCCTTTCAGATCTGACACGCAGCCATGCTGATCTGGTGGTAGAAAATGCACTACTGCGCCAACAATTGATCGTGCTGAATCGCCAGGTTAAGCGACCACAGCTAACCAACCTTGATCGTTTACGCCTGGTGTTACTATCGCACTTTACGAAGTTCTGGAAACAAGCCCTGCATATCGTTCAACCGGATACTTTGCTGCGCTGGCATCGTGAGTTTTTCAATTCTATTGGCGGAGATCGCTAAATTCAATATGTAAAACTCCCTTGACAAAATGTAAATGGTACCATATACTACGGAAAGTAAAGTAAGCTTTACACTGCACAGGTCGAGCAGACACATTGACCACTTAACAAAGGAGAAAAAATGAACACCAAAAAAATCATCAACCCGCTCGCCCTTGGCGTTGGAATCGGTGCAGCGATGAGTGTCGCGCTAAAGGATCCGTCAGTCGGATGGGCAATTGGAATCACCATCGGATTCACCTTTTACATGATCCAAAGAAATAATTCATCCGCTAGTAAATAACCAACGGAGTCGGAATGAATCAAAAACAAGTCATGAAGCGCTACTCGCGCGCCATCATTCTTTCCATGATTGCCTATACCGTCATTCTCATTGCCAGCATCTCAGCTATTCAAAACATTGAGATGCCCAAACCTCTGCAAATCATCACTGCGCTCGCGCCTGCCGTTCCTGTTGGCTTCATGATCCTTGCCATGCTGCGCCTGCTGAAGGACAGCGACGAATTTCAACAACGCGTACAGATGATGGCTACCTCTGTCGCCGCAGCGTTGACGGCACTTATCACCTTTAGTTATGGCTTTCTCGAAAATGTGGGCTTCCCGAAATTCCCCACGCATTTTGTTTTGCCGCTCACCATCGTCATTTGGGGCATCAGCAAGGCTTGGTTCTCGAAGAGGTATGAGTGAAGAATCGACTGAAGGTATTGCGCGCTGAACAGGACTGGTCACAGGCAGACCTTGCCGATAAACTCAACGTCTCGCGCCAAACTATCAACGCCATCGAGACCGAGAAATATGACCCGAGTTTACCGCTCGCATTCAAGATCGCAGAATTGTTCGGAAAGAAAATTGAGGAGATATTCACTCCTGACAAAGGGAAGTAACTGCTACAATTGGAGACATGTCACGTGGCTCTTTTTTTATTCTTGGGCAACTTCGTTCGTCCGCCCAGAATTGAGCGATCAAAGAGGATTATCATGCTGTTTTCCCTCATAATTTCCCGGGAGCAGCATGATGGGCAATATCCTTCTCTTCCTATATGCGCCAATCAAACTCTGGACAAAAACCTGCTACTCGAAGAAGGAAACGAACAAGGGTGAATTGTATTTGTTTGCTTGTGATTGGTGTGTTTTCCTAAAAACGATCATCCAAATGATCCCAGCCTCTATTCAAAAAATAAACCGAGCCCAACTGGAGAAAAAGGGCAACCCCCTGATTGAAATTTCTGCGAAAAGTCCCAAAAATCAGGCGGATGAACCAAGAACCAGCACACGAGGAAAAAGTAACAACTTTGATTTTGAGCCTGTCTCAAATCTTATTCAAGATAATAAAAGCCGAGAGTTTAGACTCTCGGCTTTTATTATGGAAGCTATGATATTTTAGTTTTTGGTTTTAACTTTGCGGGCTATAAATATCAAAACACCAAATACGATCAGCGCCGCAAAAATCAATAAGCGCCACGAACTCCTCGAGGAAACAGCGGCCAATTGTCCGCTGGAAAGAAGCGGTGCGGAAATAGAATCTGAAATTGGAATGGTTGGCATCGGCGCTAATAAAGGATCCTCGTCGGTGCGCTGATCTCCTCCGTCGGTGATTGCCGATCCCCAGACTGTAAATTGCGGACTAATGATCTCATGATCGTCAGTTGTCGCACGAAGAGTATAAACTCCCTGTTTCAGATCGGAAGGCAGAATAATATTTTGAGTGAATACACCATCAGCATCTGCAACGATAGTTCCCAACGGAAGCTCAAACTCTGACGCAACAAGAGTAAGCGTTACTTCCACTTCAAACTCAAAGCTGACTCCGCGTACCTCAAGCACAGCACCTGGATTTAGCCGCTCTGGAGTCACCTCAAGACGCGGCTCGTCCCCATGAGCAAGCACAGGCTGCGCAAAAATAATTGAAATAAACAATACGATTAGAAAACTGAAAAGATAAGATGGTTTCTTTTTCATGGCAATTGGTTGCGAGCCAGAGGTTTCCCTCTGGCTCGCAATTTATTGGTTCTGATGAAGCTTCAGGAACTACGGTAGAACGACGGGACAGTTGGGCGCGGCCGCGCCATTACTATCCGCGCAGGAAACACGGCCTTGAACAGACGGAGAGATCGGCGAGTTGGCTGTGATGTAATCTGCCAGCACTTGATCCATGATGTTCTGGGTCGTGGAGCGCGAGAAGAAGTTGGGATAACCATCGCCACCGCTCGACATGAAATCATTCTCGGCGATCTTATAGGATGAGCCTGTCGTCAGATCGACTGGCGCGCCTGTACAACTTCCATCCGCGGCCTGTCGCACCACACTTGTAACACGGCTGCCTACTGGCGACGCAATATCATACGTAAAGCACAAGCCAGAGACCTGCGGGAAGCGGCCATCGATTGCCGGCATACGCGAGACGCCATTTTCCAACATGGTCTTTAGTTCCGCGCCATTGACTTGTAAAGTAACGACAACGTTACCAAATGGCAATACTGACAACACCTGACCGCGCGTGATCAAGTACGGCGGCTGTACGGCAACCGGGCAGAATCCACCGCCACCGCCCGCAGCAGGACAAGTTAAGTCCGCGCGTAAACCACCGGAGTTCGTAATCGCAAATTCAACACCGATCGAACTGTAGGCCTTTCTCATTGCATCGGTAGTTACGTTCCCAACCTTCGATTCACAAGTACGACCAGCAGATTGACCACAAGCGTCGGCTCGAGGAATGAAAGTTGTTGAATTACCAGTCACAACTCCCAGGAACGGTGTTAACTGTGTGCTGAGATCATTTATTTTCGTCTGAATTGCAGGATCAGGCGTGACACCGATATTCCACGGTTTGTGGAAATCAGCAGTCTTGTAAACGATCGTCTTGGTCTTTGAATCCAACACCAGGCGGATGCGAGTGAAGCGAATACCTTTGCTTCGATTCTCAACAACAATGGTTCCATTCGGACGCACCGTCATAACCTGGAAGTCGGTATGGTCACCGACGACAGCATCCACGCCGGTCAACTGGTCCGCGAGATCGATCAATGCTCCTGTCGGGTTGGTCAGTGTCCCGGCAGTTGCGCCGTCATGTCCGATGACGATGATCGTTTTGACGCCTTTACTGCGCAGGCGATTAACTTCCGCTTGAACACGCGCAACCCGCGGGTCAACATGGAACGGATCGAACGAATTCGGGAAGACCAATGTCGGAGCGTCTTCATTGGTAAATCCGACAAAGCCCACTTTACCGCCTTCAAATTCAAAAGTGGTTGATGGCTTCCATTCTTTGGGCGTCTTTCCCTTTGCATCAACAACGTTCGATGAAATGTATGGGAAATTCGCGAGCGGGATCAATGTATTACGCAGATAGGTTTGACCTTTATCAAAGTTATGGTTACCCAAACCATCGAGATTAAAGCCCATCATGTTCATAGTCTCGATTGTGGGTGTATCTCCGAAGAAAGCTGAGATCGGAGGCGTGGCACCAACAGAGTCACCTGCCGCCATTGTGATCGAGGTCAAGCTGTCAGTTGGTTCATGATGTTCCGTATCAAACGCGGCTTCAGCGCGATAGACATCAAACCATGACTTAAGGAATGCAGAGCCGCCAATCGCAAAGGACGGGTTAGCCGCGCCTGTGCCGGTCACATTATCCGCGACTTCTGAGAGCGGAACGAGCTGCCCGTGAAAGTCACTGATATCCAATATAGTGATCTCTTTATAGCGGCCGGCATCCGGTACAAGGTTGTACATAATGCGGCCACGTGCATTCTGGGGACCCGGTATGTTCATCAGGAAGGCAATCGTCGGCGCAAGATCGATCGCGCGGACTCCTACGATGGGATCACCTGTATGTTTAATGCCCGGACCAGAAGCAACGAAGGTCGCGTGCATGTTGACGTTATGAGCCAGATCCACGAGATCGGGCAGATACCCATGCTGACCAAAAAATTGAGAGAAGGCAATGGTCTGGCCGGGTGTGGCTGCATCGAATTGATAAGGAGGCCTGAGCACAACAACAATATCGCCGCTGCGGCTTGGATGTAATGAATCACTGCCATCCACATTGCGCAGCTCTTCCTTCAGCATAACCCTTGCGACAACTTGCTTGCCGGGGTTGGCAGGATCGGTCAGGTTTTGGAAGGCATTGACAACTGCAGTTCGAACCTGGTCATAGGTAGTTCCGATTGGCAATTTTGTATTCACATAGATCTGAGCAGTACCGCCCGCCCAGCAAGCCTTGGCCAAATTTACAGCACCAACGCCGGAAGCCGCGCGACAGTTGCTTGGTTGTTCAGGAGTCTGAATACCGGCATCAGTCAAAACTTTGGCGGCGTTCACGGCAAACCATTGTGGCGCAAAGCCGTGATCAGACCCGGCGAAGACAGTCGCTGTCGGCATATATGAACGGGTCAACGCCAATAAATCATCCGCTTCACTATATGCACTGCGAATATAACCTTCACGAGTACTGATCAAACCATCCGGTGTTCCATTTCCTTCAAGATCATCGTAATAAGGATTTGGATCGCCATCCATATCAGTCGGCGTGACCAATGCCATGAACTGGTGAGAAAACTCATCGGTCACAGGATAGCCGACAAATGCAACATCAGTATCTGGTTGAAGCGTACCCAGAATAAAGTTAAGCACTGAGTCGGAAAATACTTTCTCGAGATCACGTCCCTGCTCAACGTATGTCTGCTCGTCAATGATACGGGCTTCAAGAGGCGCGAAGTCGGCAGATACGAAGGAAGGGAAATTATCCGCAAGATAGCTTTCAAGATTACCACCCGGCAACGCCGCGCAAGCCGCCGTACCGCAAGTCGCGATCACGCGCTCCACCGAGGTAAAGTACAATTTGAAAGTTGAGAGGTCAGAGCCTAACGTGATGAGCTTGACATAGAAGCCAGCTGTCTGACCAGCGCGCAGTCCAATGAGACCATCGGCACCGCGCAACTTGATCTCTTTGAAATCGCCGACAGCAAGATCCACAGAAGCCTGAGTGCCGTCTTTGGCAGCGCCGCTGCGCACTAGGATGGCGTGGTCATAAGCGGCAGTTCCATTTACAAGGCTGTCATAGAAATAAATATCATAGACACGAGTTGGATTCTGAGACGCAAAGGATGTGGCCACCGTGAGAGCGGTCTGCATCGCAGGCGCAGCCGGGTCACCCGCAGGGACATTTGTCCAGCCGCCAGCGGGAGAGAATCCAACCGTCTGGTAGGAAATGCCAAATGCCGCCGCGCCAGCCTGTTCGGTCGGGTTGAGAGGCGCAGCAAGTACACCGCGCGTCGAGAAGAAGTTAACAAAGTCAACTGTCGGGCCAATCACACCTGAATTGGCGCCGCCTACCCATCCGATCTGCGCAACTTTCTTACCAGCTCGTTCAGCCGCAGCCGCCAAGGTATCAGCCTGCAATGTCCCCGATGCTGAGAAACTTGTTCGGTTATTGAAATTGCCTTCACCTGCACGGTGATAAGTATTATTTGTAGAACCGTGCTCACTTGGATAAGTACCGGTGGCCATTGTATACCAGCCAACACCGGTGTTAGGCGGAAACGCCTGCATCATTCCATTATCTCCGCTTACACCATCATCCACAAGGGCAGCATAAGTTGGCATTGCGCCTTCTGAAGCATATTTCTGCATCAGGTCAGGCCGCATACCATCAGAGCCAAAAAAGATCACCTTGCTCGTTAGCGGCATGGAACTAGAATCAAATTTAGGAGCCGCTGAAGCATTGTTTGGAATCAAAAGCAGTGACAGTATAACTAATATCGAAGCTACTCTATAAAACTTGTCATTCATCTTCATCATGGGAAATGTTCCTTATGTATAGTTTGAAGAATCTAAATAGTCGACTATTCTTATGAAGCGAACTTCAATTTATTTGTTTTAGGGGAGCCTCCTTTCCTACCGCTTGCCACATAAACTACCAGACTCGACGGAAAGAATTACAGATAAAAATCATAATTCCGGCATAGCTATTTATGTTGCACTATGTACAAGAAAACCTACAAAATAGTTAATGACCTTCGACAGTCTGGCGATCTGCATCAGGTCAGCAGACCCATGACTTTGCTTCCCCACCGCACGATAGGTTTGCCCTTTCGGCATCATACAAGATTATTTAGATATACTTTATCATAATTCGTGGTTATATTGCAAGTGGATTCCATATTACTTAAGACCTATTACTTTTTCGGCTCAGTACTGGGCTGGGCTGATGAAATGAGGCATAATTTAAGCATAATTGTAGCTTTGGAATCGTTGTGCTGGCTACTTACTCATCCTCCCGAAATTGTGAGGTGAAAACGGAGTATGATGCTGTTTTACTCTCGTCTCATAATCTGGGAGCAACATGATGGGCAAATTCCTTGGCTGGCTAAAAGAGCGCATCAAACATTGGACAAAACCGGCATCTTCAGACCTATTCATCGGCATACTTTCAGATATGACTCGCAGCCATTCCAATTTGATTGTAGAAAATGCATTGTTGCGCCATCAATTGATCGTGTTAAATCACCAGATTAAACGACCTCAACTAACCACCCTTAATCGTTTTCGCCTGGTGTTTCTTTCGCACTTTACGACATTCTGGAAACAAGACATTCACATCGTTCAGCCGGATACCCTTTTGCGCTGGCATCGGGAATTGTTTCGCAAATATTGGGGGAAAAAATCGCAGGGCAAGCCAAAGATATCGCCAGAAACGATCGCTTTGATTAAAAAGATGGCAGGGGAGAATCAGTTATGGGGAGCGGAGCGAATACGGGGTGAGTTGTTGAAACTGGGGGTAGAAGTGAGTAAACGAAC
>JAPLGS010000027.1 GCA_026390015.1 Chloroflexota bacterium
ATCATCACCTGACCCGTGAGGAAGGCGTAGCATTGGTGAGGCAGTTTGATGGCGAGACGCCCCAACACTATATGCGCGAGGTACTTGATTATATTGACCTGGATATGGAAGAATTTATGGATCTATGCGATCAATTCCGTTCCCCACATCTTTGGGAGAAGGTGAACGGCGAGTGGAAATTGCTTCATCAGGTAGCATAGAATCAGGCGAGAATTGAGACTGATCTAAAGGAGAAAAATTTGAAATACTGCGTACGCTGTGTAATGCCCGAAACGCGGCCGGGAATCCAATTTAACGAGGCTGATGTTTGCTCTGCCTGCCAGGCGTATGAGAGACGCCAGACTGTGGACTATAAGAAGCGCTATGAAGAACTCCGTCAATTATGCGACAAGTATCGCGGTATGAACGGAAAGAGCGGCTATGACTGCATGATCGCCGTCAGCGGCGGCAAGGACAGTCATTATCAGACGCACATCATGAAGGAGGAAATGGGCATGAACCCCCTGCTGGTGACGGTGGAGGATAATTTCCCCTTGACCGAAGCGGGCATGCACAACCTCAAGAATATTTCGGAGGAGTTCGGCTGTGACATTATCAGTATGAAGCCGAATATTAAGGTGCAGAAAATCATTATGCGCGTGACGTTTGAGAAGTATGCCAAGCCTACCTATTTCATAGATCGATATATTTATACTTATCCCCTTCAGATGGCGGCTAAATTCAACACGCCGCTGCTTGTGTACGGGGAGAATATCAATTATGAATATGGCGGCGCGCAAAGCCATGAGGACTATTCGGCCAAGGAACAAATCGAAAATGGAGTGGCCGCCGGGATTTCGCTGTCAGAACTAGCCGTTGGTAGTGTCACGGATAGGGATCTCAACTTTTTCGATCCGCCTGCTCAGTCCGATTTGCAAAGACTCGACCCCATCTATTTGAGTTACTTTGTGCCGTGGAATAGTTATGGAAACTACATCTTTGCCCGGAGTAGGGGATTCCATGATCTAACTCATGAATGGGAGAGGACCCATCATATTGAGCAGTTTGATCAGGTGGATAGCCGCGCTTATTTGATTCATCCCTGGATGAAGTATCCCAAGTTCGGTCATGCCAGCGCGACGGATTATGCGGCGCGTTTTATTCGCTATGGATTATTAACAAGAGCCCAGGCACAGCAATTGGTCCGGGAACATGATCACAAACTGGATGTGAAAGCCGTACGGGATTTTTGTGAATTCCTGGGATACAAGGAATCTGAATTTTGGGCAATTGTGGATAAGTTTTATAATCCCGACCTGTTTCAAAAGAATGGTTGGGGCGAATGGGTTTTGAAGGATCCTGTGTGGGAGCATTGATGCGGCAATTGAAGTATGGTGACTGGGATGCAGATATAGAAGAATGTTAAAGCATCCTATAAAAGAACTGTTCATTTCACCCACAGCCCCAATCCGGTTTGCGATCGAGAACATTGATCGCGGCGGGATGGGTATTACGCTTGTTGTTAACGATGAGCAGCACCTAGCTGGAACTATCAGCGATGGCGACGTGCGGCGCGCCATGCTGGACGGTGTGGATCTGAATCAACCTGTCCGCATCCTATTGGAACGCAAGGCGAATACGCAGTATTCCAAACCCATTACGGCACAGGTGGGTACGGCTCCGGATACACTGATCGCACTGATGCGGGAATATGCACTTACTGTGATTCCCATCCTCTCTGAAGACAACCGCGTGATAGACCTCATCACCATGGAGGAGTTGATTCCATCCGATACCCTGCCTCTCCAGGCGGTCATCATGGCGGGAGGTTTTGGTTCGCGTCTGCAGCCATTTACGGCACAGACACCCAAACCCATGCTTCCTGTCGGCGGGCGCCCGGTAATGGAAGTGATTCTGGAAAAATTACGTCTGGCAGGGATTCAAAAGATCAATGTGACAACTCATTATCTTCCTGAAAAGATCACGGAACATTTCGGCGACGGGAAAGATTTTGGAGTGGAGTTGAGTTACGTTAACGAAGAGGAGCCCCTCGGCACAGGTGGCGCCCTGGGGCTTCTCCCCCAACCGACCGGTCCCATTCTGGTGGTCAATGGGGATGTGCTGACTCAGGTGAATTACCGCGCAATGCTTGCCTTTCATAAAGAGAACCTTGCCGATATGACTGTGGCGGTGCGGCAGTACGAATTTGAAATTCCATACGGTGTTGTGGAATGCGATGGCGTTAGGATAAAAGCTTTGCGGGAAAAGCCGCGTATAGAACACTTTATCAATGCCGGTATCTACCTGCTTAGTCCAAGTGTGTATGATTATATTCCGAGCGGCAAACATTTTAACATGACCGACCTGATTCAATGGTTGATCGACGCCGGGCGGATCGTGGTTAGTTTTCCGGTAAATGAATACTGGCTGGATGTCGGTCAGCCCAAGGATTATGCCCGGGCACAACAGGATGTCGAGAACGGGCTGATGGCAAACAAGGACGAGGGTTCGCATGAAGCAAAATGAAACAGGATGTGGCACTTATGAAATGGGAAAATAAAAAAATTTTGGTCACTGGCGCGGGTGGTTTTATTGCCAGTCATTTGACCGAAAAACTGGTGAAACTCGGCGCGGAAGTGTGCGCCTTTGTTCATTACAACGCCCTCGGTTCCCATGGATGGCTGGACACCTCGCCCTTGAAAAAAGATGTGGATGTGCTGGCGGGCGATATCTGTGACCGCGACAGCGTTTTGAACGCAGTCAAGGGGCGCGATGTTGTCTTCCATTTGGCTGCCTTGATTGCCATTCCATATTCCTATCACGCGCCGGCTTCTTATATACGGACGAATATCGAAGGGACGCTGAACGTTCTGCAAGCCGCGCGTACACACGGCGCGGAAAGAGTCCTCCACACCTCCACCAGTGAGGTCTACGGGACTGCCCGTTACGTGCCCATTGACGAATCCCACCCTTTGCAGGGACAATCCCCTTATTCTGCAAGCAAGATCGGAGCGGATAAGATCGCAGAATCGTTTTTCCTCTCGTTCCAAACGCCGGTGGTGACGGTGCGCCCCTTCAATACTTTTGGACCGCGCCAATCCGCCCGCGCGGTGATCCCCGCGATCATCACCCAACTTTTGGCTGGGGACAAAGTTCGTTTGGGAAACCTGAACGCCACCCGCGACTTGAATTATGTATCCAACACGGTGGATGGTTTTGTGGCGGCAGCGGAAACTCCGGATGCATTGGGAAAAACATTGAACCTCGGTTCGAACCGGGAGATCAGTATTAAAGGGCTTGCTGAGTTGATCTCCAGTCTGATGGGCAAATCCCTCGAGATCGAGATAGACCCCGTCCGCCTGCGCCCGGATGGAAGCGAAGTGGAGCGCTTAGTCGCGAACAGCCAATTGGCACTTGATGTTCTGGGCTGGAAGCCAAGGATAACCTTGGAACAAGGCTTGGAACATACCATTGCCTGGATGCGTGAACACCTTGACAGATACAGTCCTGACGTTTACGCTTTGTAGAAGGAATTAAAAAATATGTCTCGTATGGTCAGTTTTGAACCCGGCGCACCTATGGAAGAAGGCGGCATCCCTCTTTGTGTCCCGGAAATTCGTGGGAAAGAATGGGAGTATATCAAGCATTGCTTGGATACGAACTTTGTTTCGTCTGTTGGTCCGTTCGTAGACCGTTTTGAAAGGGATACGGCGAATTATGTGGGTACGAAGTTTGGGGTAGCCACTTCGACTGGGACTGCCGCGTTGCATATCGCCTTGCTGGTAGCGGGCGTTCAGCCGGACCAAGAGGTTCTGGTTTCTACCCTGACCTTTATCGCCCCAGTCAACGCGATCCGGTATGCTGGCGCCATGCCCGTATTCATCGATGCGGAGCCAGCTTATTGGCAGATGGACCCGCAAAAAATGCGCGATTTCGTCGAGAAAGGTTGCTCCTGGAAAAATGGCGAATTGCACAACCGTCATACGCACCGCCGAGTGCGGGCCATCATGCCGGTCCACATCCTGGGCCACCCTGTGGATATGGATCCAATTCTTGTAATTGCCAGGAAATACAACCTGGTTGTGATCGAGGATGCGACGGAAAGCCTTGGCGCAAATTACAAGGGAACTATGACTGGGCATATCGGCGATATTGCCTGCTTTAGTTTCAATGGCAACAAGATCATCACCACAGGCGGCGGGGGTATGATCGTCACCGACAATGAATCATGGGCGCGCAAGGCGAAGTATTTAACCACACAAGCCAAGGATGACCCTTTCGAGTTTGAGCATGACGAGATAGGCTATAATTATCGCCTTACTAATTTGCAGGCGGCGTTGGGTTGCGCGCAGTTGGAGCAACTGGATGATTATATCGCGGCCAAACGGCGGATTGCGGGGGTTTATACAGATGCTTTCAAAAATATGACTGGATTAAATCCCATGCAAGAGGCAGATTTCGCGTTCAGCATCCACTGGTTATACACAATTTTGGTGGACCCTGCGCGGTTTGGGATGGATAGCCGGGCGCTCATGAATAGGTTGCTCTTGCGGAATATTCAAGCACGCCCGTTGTGGCAGCCCGCGCACCTAAGCAAAGCTCACCGCGGGGCGTATGCTACAGATTGCTCTGTGGCAGAGCGCTTAAATCGTGAAGCCGTCAGCCTTCCCTGCTCAGTCGGGTTATCTACGACTGAGCAGGGAAGGGTAATTAATTGCATCGTTGAAAATGGCAAATCGGTGTGATGTTTGTGAACAATTTATCATGTTCGCAGTAGCTATCTTTTATTAAGGATCATGAAAATATATGACTTCCAATAATATTGTGACTTCAAATGAGGAATGGGACACCATCATTCGTCCCCAACGCGCCTGGTGGGACCTGCGTTTGGGAGAGTTGTGGCGATATCGAGGCCTGATCGGCTTATGGATGCGGCGCGATTTTGTTGCGACATATATGCAAACAGTGTTGGGGCCTGTCTGGTATTTGTTTAGCCCGATATTTGGATCCCTTGTAAATATGCTTTTCTTCAATAAGATTGCCCGTATTTCGACAGGCGATGTGCCGCCCATGTTGTTTTACCTGCCCGGCATGATGGTCTGGGGTTATTTTACAACTTGTTTGTATGGTTCTGCCGCGATATTGTTCTCCAATGTGGGCTTATTCGGCAAGGTATATTTCCCGCGCTTGATCATGCCCCTCTCTACAATGGCTTCTGCCCTGATCGGCCTGACTTTGCAGGCGATATCCTTTATCGGCATAGCAGTCTTTTTTGTCTGGCAGGGCTTTGATATTCATCTTACGCCGTGGGTGCTCGCTTTGCCGTTTTATACCCTAATTGCCGGATTTATGGGGGTGGGGATAGGCCTGATCTTTGCCTCGTTAACCACGCGCTATCGTGATCTTCAACATTTTATTGCCCCGGGGTTGACCCTTGTTAATTATGCGACCCCCATCGTCTATCCTATCACTTTCATCCCTGATTTTATGCGTCCCTTTGTTTTTCTTAACCCCATGGTTCCAATTTTCTTAACCCCATGGTTCCAATCGTGGAAGGATATCGTTACAGTATGCTTGGCAGCGGCGCCGCGCCAAATCCCGCCCAACTTGTTTATGCGCTTGTATTTACCCTGGTCTTTCTAACGACCGGTGTGGTGTTTTTTAATCACGCCCAAAACAACGCAGTGGATACGGTGTAACCATGAGTAAAGTACTTTCTGTTGAAAATGTTGGCAAGGAATATAGGCTCGGTTTGGTGGGAGCGGGTTCGTTTCGTGAGGATTTTTTACGGTGGCGTCGTCGAGGGCAAGCAGCTGATAACCAAACTGCTTCTGTTAAAGATGTATCATCTATTTGGGCTTTGCGGAATATCAGTTTTCAGGTGCAGCAGGGTGAGGCGCTGGGAATCATCGGGCGTAACGGTGCGGGTAAAAGCACCCTTCTCAAGATTCTCTCTCGGATCACTGCACCTACAGAAGGGATCATCAAGGCGAGGGGAAAGCTTGCCAGCCTGCTGGAGGTGGGGACGGGTTTTCACCCGGAATTGACAGGCAGGGAGAATATTTTTCTCAATGGCATGATCATGGGCATGACCCGCGCGGAGATTCAGCGCAAGTTCGATCAGATCGTGGATTTTTCCGGTGTGGAGCAGTTCATTGATACGCCGGTGAAACGGTATTCCAGCGGCATGTATGTGCGGCTTGCTTTTGCCGTTTCGGCTCATCTTGAACCGGAAATTTTGATTGTGGATGAGGTTTTGGCTGTGGGGGATGCGCAGTTCCAGAAAAAATGTATGGGAAAAATGCAGGATGTTACAAGCGGGGGGCGCACTGTTCTTTTTGTGAGTCATAATATGGGCGCGATACAGAGCTTGTGCCAGAGAGTTATTTGGGTGAAAAACGGCCAGGTGATGGGTGATGGGGATTCAAGGAAAATTGTGGCGGAATACCTGGATTCGGCCGACACAACTTCTGTTCTTTATACTCCTGAACCCAATCGAGGATATACCGATCTAATCCTCGAGAGTGCTCTTTTTAGAGATAGCCAGGGAGAGGTTGCAAAGACTTTTTCATCAGGGGACAGCATCCGTATTGAGGTGCGCTATAATGCTTTGAAAAAACTCCCTCGACCCAACTTTTGGGTTGTAGTGGAGAGTAGTTTTGGTTCTTTGTTCGGCGCTAATATGCTTTTTGATGGCGCCTCCCCGGATTATATCGAAGGTCAAGGGGTGATTGCGTGTACCTTCAGTGGAATACAATTAATGCCTCAACGCTATACGGTTACATTTGGAATACGACACGAAAATGGCTATAATAATTATATACCCGCCACGGAACTTGGGAGTTTCAGTATAATTGGTGGTTCCTCGGCCATGAATATGTCGGGAGATATGGCACATAATTTCTTTGAGACCTTTTATGCCCTTCTTGTGCCTTATGCATGGCAACTCCCGGATGGTAAATTGGTGCCAGTTAATGGTTTTCGAGATTCCAAACTGAGTACTGATTAGAACTTAAAAAGTGATTTAGCCAAGATATTAACATCCTTCAAAAAAACTTACTGTAAGTTTGACGAGTTTTTGATCAGGAGAAAAAGTATGTCTATTTTGGCAATTGATGGCGGAGCGGAACACACGTGAGAAATACACCTTTGAAAATACGTACAAGGAGCGTTTCATCGAAAACGGTATTGCAGAACAGGATATGGTCTCAACTGCAAGGGGATTACTGCCCGTTGTTAATTTGTTTGCGAGTTTCCTCGCTTCACGTGCTAACGAACAGATTTACAATAACGCCAGTGAGACAACAAAAAATTATTTATGCCCTGCACTACGTCGGTTTGATACCAGACAGGCCGAGCAAGTCGTATCAATCCCTGCGCGGAAAGTCCCTGTTTTCGGCATTGCTCAATTATACAATCCTGCAGCCGTGCAATGCTGAGGTAACACGTATGGTGGTTGAACATAGCATCGAACAGGCAAAGGAAAATGTGACTTTGTACTTCATCATTGGTTTCTCGTCGTGCAAAATTCAACTGTCCAGGGATTACAAACTTACCACGGGAAAAGGAGCAACACTTGCTGAAGGCAAAGATGCGGTTATGTTTGCTTATGTCCTGTCATGCATCCATGATGCATTGCTTGCCAATGAATTATTGGTAGAGCGCGACATTGGTTTGAAAGTGGTTAATTTACCCTGGGTTAATCGGGTAGATATAAAAGGGCTTAGAAAAGCCATTGAACCTTATAATCTTGTGTTTGTGTTGGAGAATCATCGTTCTGCAGGTGCGCTGGCTGAGCACATTTTCGATCTATTATCCGCAAGCAGGAATCAGCCGCTTGCCAGACGACACCTGGAGCGCTTTGCTGTGGAAGGTTGGCCAGTATGCGGTAGCCCGCAGGAAGTTTTAAAATTCCACAAGCTTGATGGCGCTTCACTTGCCGAGCACGTGTTCGAATATATTGATATATTGTGAATGATTTCTGGCCACAGTGCAAGTCGTTATCGATTGAATCACAGATAATAATTATCGGCGCAAATTTTCTTTGGCTAAATTTTGTGCTTTAAATACCTTGTTGATTGGCAAATGCGAAACATATTAATCCCAATTCACACCAACACGTATTTGGCGGGCATGTTGCCCCTCGCTCTGGCTTTGAAAAAAAGCGGTGAGTTTGTAGTGATATTTCTCTTCACCCGAGATTATCCCACTTTGCAGCATGATGTTCAGGCATGTGCAAAAGAAACCATGACTGTTTGCTTTGGGATGGGAGTGAATGGTATTTCTGAATTAGGTTCTGATCATATTCCGAAGGTTGGGGCTAAAGCGCCAGGTTGGTTTGGAAGACTAAAAAAGTATGTTGGTTTACTTAAGTTGCCAAGTCTTCTTTTTAGTTTGATATTTCATAGAATCCTTCCTGCTATTCGTGCATGGGAAATTTTTGAACTGAGCAGGCAAGTTAGGTTTGTTCGTGGTTTTATTATCAATCATGAAATTTCTCTGCTTGTTCTTCCATCGGATAATCGATATGACTTGGCAGCCTATGTCAAAGTGGCCCACCTCGAACATATAGGTGTGGTTGTCGTGCCTCAATTCATGGCTGGTCCGCTTGAGTGGGCTGAATATGTTTGGGATAAACCAGTATATCAGGTAAATGGATTTCTTAATCGCATGGCTATTACCTTATACCCACGGTGGGGTATTTTACATAAAGGGCACAGCCTGGTCGCACTGCCTGGTGACCAAATTCTAGCGAGGGAATTGCTTGGCATTGCACCACCATTGCCTTGGGTTTTGCATAGCGGGCAAGCGGATGCAATTGCTTTGGAAAGCGATGCGGTCAGGGATTACTGCATTGCGGAGGGTTTGGCATCTGATAAATTGGTAGTAACTGGTTCCGTCGCTCTTGATAGCATGTTTGATGTGATGTCTGCGCGCGCACACAAAAAAGCTATTCTTTGCCGAAAATTAGGGCTTCCGGAAGATCTTCCGATTCTCCTTACAGCGCTTCCTCCTGATAGTCTTTACATGGGCAGACCTGAGTGTGATTTTAAGACCTATGATGATCTGGTTGAGTTTTGGTGTCGATCATTAATGTCAGTGCAGGGATATAACCACATTGTTGTATTGCATCCATCGGTTAGTTATGAAGATTTAAAACACATCGAAAAATACGGTTTGAAAATTGTCACGGAACGTACTATGAATATCATTCCATTGTGCGATATTTTTGTTGCATCAATTTCATCTGTAATTCAGTGGGCGATAGCCTGCGCGATTCCCGTTTTGAATTATGATGTTTATCGCTATCGCTATACGGACTATGCCAATGTTCCAGGGGTGCTTACTATGGAGGAGCAACAAGATTTTATTGACGAGCTTATAAAATTAGCATCGAATTCTGGCTATTATGCAAAAATAAAAGAAAGCCAAATAGGTGCCAGTGAAAGATGGGGTGTGCTTGACGGGAAAGCATATGAACGGTTGCATGGCTTGCTGGATAATGTTTATCAAAAGTATAAGAAAGTGAGATAGAAAATGGAAATACATATCTGGAAAGAACGTTGGGCTGCGGCTCTTCGAGAACAACATCAAGTCCTGTTTGACGCAAAGGCAAAAAGCCTCAAGCCAGAGTTTGTAGAGTATATTAACTGCCCGGTTTGCGATTCGCCCCGGTCCAGTTTCCTTTTTGAAAAGGACTGGTTTCGGTATGTGCAGTGCAGGAATTGTTCGATGGTATATATGAATCCTCGTATGAACCTTGCTGCCACCCATTCTTTTTATAACAGTAACGCGAATGCGATCTATAACGAGGCGAAATTCAAGGAAGTCCCCGGCGAAATTCATATAGATGACCAAATCAACCATGGCAACATGGAGATGCTGGACCAATATAGGAACCATCAGAAAGGCGTTTTTCTGGAAATTGGAAGCGCCAAAGGCGCGCTTCTTTCCAAGGCAAGGGAAATGGGATATGAAATATATGGTCTTGAGTTGAACCAGGTTAATTGTGAGTATGCCCGCAGGAAGCTCGGCGATACGATATTAAACATGGATTTGTCTGAAGCCAGGTTTGAGGCTG
The DNA here is from genome assembly GCA_026390015.1 of Chloroflexota bacterium. Classification (GTDB taxonomy): domain Bacteria; phylum Chloroflexota; class Anaerolineae; order Anaerolineales; family Villigracilaceae; genus Villigracilis. Next base: position 10,061 of record JAPLGS010000027.1, read on the forward strand.
GAAAATTTGACGTGGTTTATATGCGCGATGTGATCGAGCATATCGCAAATCCGAATTCGTTTTTACATGAAGTGAGCCGTATAACCAAGCCCGGCGGTCTTATTTTTCTCGAAACACACAATATCGAAAGTTGGATCAATAGGTTCGCGCGCGAACGGCATGTGGTTATTTTTGGTTTTGAGCATCCGAATCACTGGTCGCCGAAAACCCTGGGGCTTGCCTTGTCGCAAAACGGTTACGTTGTTCAGAAAACCATGTATGCTTCCCTGGATTGCACTCTGGCGGACATGTTGGATTATATGGTAACGCCCAGTTTTACAGCTGTTTTTCCTCAGCCGGTCGGCAGGGTAAAGAGGTTGGTCGCCAAAAGACTGTTGGCGATGTATCGTCGCTTTAGGGTTGTATCTTTGTTTGATAGGAAATACCTGCCTCGTCTCGCTAATTATTTTCGCAAGGGCAGTGTGATGAAGGTGATTGCACGGAAATCGGATTAATTAAAGACATGGATAAAACGCAGAAGTCAATTTTTCAGACATATTACCGAGATGCAGTATTTTTTGATCGTTATATCGAGCATCCGGATGGCGCGGTGGATGTCATTATTCCTGTCATTCATACAAACGAACTATGGGAGGCCAATCTTTTATCCATCTATCGTGAGATCCCGGTTCGCAGGCTTCTCATCGGAGATGGCGGTTGCATTGATAATTCGATTGAAATTGCAGGGAAATTTCCTCGTGTCGAGGTTCTTGATCATCGCGCCTTTGTATCACTGGGGTACAGCCTACGCAAACTCATCGAAGCAGTGAAAACCGAGTGGTTTGTCTATTTGCACTCCGATGTTTATCTGCCCCCGGGCTGGTTTGAAAAAATGTGCAGGCATCAGGATGAATATGACTGGTTTGAATGCCGTCAAAGAATTACCGCCCTCATTGAGTATGAATTTGACCAATTGGACCGCGCATTGTCCGGCGCTCAAATGGGACGGGCAAAAGCTCTTCAGCAAGTGGTTTCAAAAGTCGAAGATGATTATCTCTACCGTACAGAGGACATCGTACTGGCAGGCCTGGTTACGGAAAACGGCTATCGATACGGATACACAGGAGATGTATTCCATTATCATCAAGCCATGTACAAACAGTCTGCCTGGTTGCGGAAAATTAAATCAGTTACGTTTCATCTCGAACTTGGTAGGGAGGAAGAAGTCCGCACTGCCATGATGCAAATAAAAGGTCTGGTTAAATACCTTGCGCCGGCTCCAGCCCGTGTGCCGGAAATTATTGTTTTTATGGATAGATTACAGGAGTTGGGTGAATTGACCTATGCAGAATTTCTGGGGTGGGTAAAGGTTACAAATCCAAATTGGCTTCCTTTGATTAACAAAGCGTTGGCTGAAAGGGTGAAAAAATCTGGTTGGAGAGGATTTGCGCATCGCATGTTAAAAAAGGCGAGAGGTGTAAAAAAACTGATCAAAGAGAAACTCTTCTGATTTCGCGGAATTTTGCCTGCCATGATAATGGCAAGGGCGATTTCTGTTCAATTGGTGGTTATCTGATACGGCGTTAGTTGGTATGCAATAATTCCATTCCCATTTTACAGATCGCTTTCCCCGCATCTGTGTGGTGTTTTTTCCCGCCCTGCTGTTGTCATGGTGCTTAATGGTATCAGGCGGAAGGTGTTGTCAATAAGTTATAGATATCCCGCTGCTTTTAATGTCAAGATTCTGATCGGAAATCTTTGCACTGGTTGTTTCTGAAAAAAGAAAAAAGTTAGGAGAAATAATATTATGAAAACTGTAGTGCTAGGCGCGGGGCGGATGGGGAACCGCCATATTCAGGTGGTCAAAGAGATGGGGCTCGATGGCAGAAAAGGAGCAGGGCGTTGCTCCTGAATTGCATTTTAGTGATGCGCTCGTGCTTCTCAAAGAGAAGCGTCCCGAGTGTGTGGTGGTTGCGACCACTGCCCCGACGCACTGTGAATACACCATCCGTTCCGCTGAATTGGGCGCAAAATATATTTCTTGCGAAAAACCGATGGCGATTTCCCTGGCAGAATGTGATCTCATGCTGGATGCTTGCAAAAAGCATGGTGCGAAACTGGCGGTCAATCACCAGATGCGTTTTATGGATCAATATGTCACCCCCAAAAGATTGCTCAACTCGGCTGAATTCGGAGGGCTGGTGAGCATCACCGTCGTTGCGGGCAACTTTGGCATGGCGATGAATGGGGCGCATTATTTTGAAATGTTCCGCTATATGACCGATGAAGCGCTGCAGGAAGTAACAGCTTGGTTTTCGCCGGAGAAGGTCCCCAATCCTCGCGGTCCACAATTTGAAGACCGCGCCGGGTCCGTTCGGGTCACAACAGCTAGCGGTAAACGCTTTTACATGGAGGTGAGTTCAGATCAGGGCAACGGCCTTAAAGTAATTTATGCCGCGCGGAGCGGGCAGATTGCAGTAGAGGAGTTATCCGGGGTCATGTCGCTGATGTATCGTGAAGAACAGTACCGTGAACTTCCCACCACCCGCTACGGAATGCCCTCCATTCGATCCGAACAAACCATCCAGCCTGCCGATGTGATTGCTCCATCGCGCGCCGTGCTTGAATCCTTGATTAAGGGCGATAATCCGCCTACAGGCGAGGATGGACGTCTGGCAGTAGCGACGCTTGTCGCCGCCTATATTTCGGATGAAGAAGGCCATCGTCCGGTTCGTCTCGAAGAGACGGAAAAATTCAAAGCCCGCACGTTTCCATGGGCCTAAGGAGTATGAGATGACCACCCAGAAAGATTGTACCGTCGCAATTGTCGGCGCGGGTTACATGGCTCGCGAACATATTCGCGCGTTTCAAGATATTGCCAATGTAAAGATTGCCGGTATCACCAGTCGCACAAAGGAACGCGCCGTGGCGCTCGCCGCCGAATTCAACATCCCTCATGTGTGTGATTCTGTGAACGAATTATATAAAACGACGAACGCGAATCTTGTCGTCGTCACCGTGCCGGAACTGTCGGCGAATTCCGTTATCCGCGCCTGTCTTGAGCATCCCTGGATGTTGCTTATTGAAAAACCGGCTGGTTATAACCTTGCCGATGCGGAGGATATCGAAGCCGCGGCGCGGGCAAAGAATGCACGGGTTTATGTCGCCCTGAACCGTCGGTTTTATTCCAGCACGCAAAAGGTGCTTGCAGATCTGAAAACTTCGAGTGGAGCGCGCTTTATTCATGTGCAAGATCAGGAGGATCAAAAGCGAGCCTTACAGGCGGGTCAGCCCAAGACGGTGGTGGATAATTGGATGTATGCAAACTCTGTCCATGTGATAGATTACTTCACCCTCTTTGGACGGGGAAAAATCACATCGGTGGAGCAGGTTGTCCCGTGGAATCCCTCCGCCCCGTGGGTTGTTGTGGCGAAAGTCCAGTTTGATTCCGGCGATGTTGGCATTTACGAAGGAATTTGGGACGGTCCCGGACCCTGGTTTGCCTGCATCAACACGCCGGAGAAGCGCTGGGAAATGCGTCCTCTCGAGCAGTCCGCTCAACAGCTTGCTGGACAGCGTAAACTCGAGCCGGTAGAATCCCATGAGTGGGATCAGCAATTCAAACCTGGCTTGCGGTTGATGGCGGAAAAAGCCGTTGCGGCTGCACAAGGTGTAGAGACTGAATTACCCACATTGCAGGATTCCCTCAAATCCATGCGGCTTGTCAACTCCATTTTTGGAATGTAATGAAATGGACTATGCAGGTTTTGTTTTCATCCTGACTAACGAATAAGAGTATGACACGAACCTGCTTGGTCTCTGTATATGGAAGCAGTCATGCGTTGGCGGCTCTATCCGCTGTCCGCTGGTATGGCGTTTTGAAACATGATGAGGATGCCAGAGTCATAACTGTGGTTAACAACCCCGGCTTATCTCGTGAGGCTATGCAGGAAACTTTGGATATTCTTACCCGGATGATCGTTAGCCACGGCTGGTCCCCGCCGATTTTACTGGACGATCAAGACATGTCTGAATTTTCAGGCAGTTCTGCCGGAGGCACGGTTTCCTATCGTGAAGTCCTGCGCCGGTTCCGATGCAAGCTTGGTGTGAACCATGTGGATGAAATATACTATGCACATGATATCGGTGGACGTGTTCCGGAACTCACTATGAATGCCTTTCCAATGGCTGAGCGTATCATGTTCGGTGATGGATTGGGTTCCGTTTACAACAAGACGTATCATATGGCGTTGGTAACTGGTGCGTCTCTAGAGCAGGCGCGGCAGGCACTGCGAAAGAAACATCAAGTGCAGGGGGCGAAACGGCGTTTTTCGCTTCGCGGCATACGGAGCTTTGTGAAAAAACTTATAAGGGATAAGTGGCTGGGTTCGCCCAAGCCTTTTCAGGCAGACAAGGCTGTGTTGATTCTGCCCATGGATCAGACGGGGACCTCGTTGGAGGGTATGGAACTTATTGTTGTTCCAAAACAACAGGTTCAGGAAGTAATTGCTGAGTGTCAAAATAACCTTCCCGATCTGGTGGAATATATTGCTGGTTTGTTGGCGGATGGTCCGCGTCCCTTTTATTTGATCCTGTTGGCGAATATTGCTGATGGGAATTTAACATCCAAGGAGAACGAAACTGGATTGTATGAGGAGATAATCCGTCGTCATGTCCCGCCCCAATCTGCGGTGTTCATCAAGGGCCATCCCTTGTCCGTTATGCCTGTGGATGAGATGCTTTGTGAGCGGCTTGCGGGAGATTATTTCCCGAAGGTGCTCCCTCATAAATTTTCACGGTATCCAATAGAACTTTGGAGTGATTTGATTGGCGCTTGTACAGTGATCGGCGTTTCATACAGCGTCATCAGTCTGGCATTTCTTTATGATATACGGGTTGTCTTTCCTTTTGATGATGCCTTGATCGAGAAATATATTCCCTCCAGGTTTTGGGGTTTTTACAAGGATGCTGATCGCCTGTATCGGGGTCAGTTGGAAAATTTAAAGGATTGGGACGGGCGAAGTGTGCTATGGGAAGGGCATATCGATTAATGAAAACACTATTTATAAAAGGATTGCGTTGGCTTTACAGAAAATTAGCAGGTACGTTTTCTGCTCCGCCATCCACTTCCTGGGTTTTGTGCCGGGATTATGTGAAAGTGGACCCGTCGGTTATTCTTGGGGAGGGAAGCGTTGTGACTGTTACATATCGCCCGCTTCACCCTGGCGTGTGTGTTGAAATTGGGGCGGATTCGCAAATATTCTGTTCGTTGGCAATCCTTCGTCCGGGTGCCTATATCCATATTGGACAAAGGACCCAGGTTGGAGCTAGTTCTTTGATCGCGGCCTGCGGTATTGTAATCGGTGACGATGTCTTGATGGCATGGGGCATTACGGTCATGGACAACGATGCTCATTCTTTGAACTGGGATGAGCGGAAAAACGATGTAGTACAATGTGGAATTGATTATCGCAAGACCCCGGAAGATTTTATTCGTAACAAGGACTGGTCTGCCGTGAATATGGCGCCTATTCGTATTCAGGATAAAGTCTGGATCGGATATGGAGTTTCGATTCTAAAGGGAGTGACTGTTGGCGAGGGCGCCGTGATCGGAGCCGGTAGCATTGTGACCCGCGATGTCCCGCCATACAGCCTGGTTGCGGGGAACCCGGCCAGGGTTATTCGTTCATTAACACATCATTCAGTTGATCAAGGACCGTTCTGAATGAATGTGGAAAATTTCCTTGAAAAATGAACAATAATGAAAACCCAAACTTGAAACTATTAATTCTGGGCGAGCCGCTAAGTATCCATACCATTCGATGGGTCAAACAACTTCTGGATACGGGATGGGACATCCGTCTCTTTTGTCCGCTTCCGCCAAAATGGAGTGTGTGGGCGGACGGTAGATGGGAGAAAGTGCTTCATAAACTTTCGAGGGAAATTGCCCCGATCTCCCTCCTTTGGGTGGAAAGCAATTTTTTTTATAAACTGCTGGAGAAAAGAAGAACACATCTTGGTTTCCTTACACCATTCTTTCAATGGGTGGAACCTTATTTTGATCGTTTGCTCGGGATGTTATGGAAAAAGAAGTTAATGGAAACCTTGCAGCATTTCCAGCCTGATGTTGTCCATTCTCTAGGGATCAACCAGAACTGGCGCAATCTTTGCCAGCCGATGTTGGAGCAAAAAAGGAATGGCAACCTGACTGCCCCCTGGGTCTATTCGAGCTGGGGAACAGATCTGACCTTTTACCATGGTCTTTCTCCGCAAAACAAAATGGAAGTTGAGGCAGTTATTCGGTCTGTGGATTTTTATATATCCGAATCGAATCATGATCGTGAAATGGCAATTCAATATGGGATGCCACAAGATCGGTTTTTGGGCGTACTGCCGGCGTTTGGCGGCGTTCATTTGGAAAAACATGATCAGTTTCGCACGCCGGGTCCTGTTTCAGAACGAACAGGTTTGTATATCAAGGGGCGGGGGACGGAAGACCCGGTCGGAAGGGCGATGGTTATCATGGATGCTATTGAAAAATTACATGATATTCTTTCAGGCTATACCATCTATATCGGGGCGGCGTCATTGTCCATCGCACAAAAAGCTCTTGAAGTAAGGGAAAAATATGGGCTTAATATAATTGTTTTACCGTACATCGAAGAACCGGAAGATGTATTGCGTTATGTTGGCATGTCGCGGCTGTTTATCTCGATCACGATAAACGATGGACTGCCTGCATCTCTGGTGGAAGCCATGGCGCTGGGCGCTTTTCCAATTTTTTCCAACTTGCCATCAATTGGCGAGTGGATCACACATGGAGAAAATGGTTTTTTAGCTGAGGTGGATGATACGGAAAAACTTGCAGAATACATACGACAGGCATTGCAAGACGACAAACTTGTGAATCGTGCTGATGAGATCAACCGAAAAATTATCAGGGAACGATTGGAGTACAGGCTTGTACGGAACAAGGTTGTTGCAATGTATCAGCGTTTCGCACATTGATGGAAAAGGTGAGTTGGCAGATGTTATGCCGTGGGTGCGCGAAAAACCAGGTGAAGTCCGGAGATGAACAAAAATACTTAGAACTGTACACGGATTATTTGCTCAGCAGTAGGTTAGTCTGTTTGATGAAAAATTAGTCAACAACATTTATAACTTAAAAAAAGGTGAAAGTCGAGTATTAAGAAATTACTATGAATAAAAAGATTCATACCGCGATTTTGATCACCGGGGTTTCCGGTTTTATTGGCCGTGTGCTTGCACGTTATTTCCACAAAAGGCAATACAGGGTTTACGGGATAGATCGCGCTATGCCGGATCAAGCCCCTCTTTCTGATTTGTATCATTACGAGCAGGTGAACTTGCCCAGTTCACTCCTGCCCCAGTTTCTTGCAGATTGGAGGGTAGATGCTGTCATTCATTGTGCAGGGCGCGCCTCCGTGCCTGCAGCTATGCAGGATCCATATGCGGACTATGTAGATGGTCCCATCTTAACTTTTGAACTCCTCGAAGCGCTTAGAAAAAACCTACCTGAGTGTGCTTTCCTACTTCTTTCCAGTGCCGCAGTTTATGGCAACCCGCAATATTTACCTATCGCTGAGGATGCGCCGATTAAACCCATTTCCACTTACGGCTACCACAAATGGCAAAGTGAAACAATTTGTGCCGAATTTTCGAGTGTGTACGGGCTAAAAACGGCATGTGCACGTATCTTCTCAGCTTATGGTCCCGGATTGCGTCGCCAGGTCGTTTGGGACATTATCAACAAAGTTTTAACTCAACCTGTTATCGAGCTCCAAGGGAATGGTCGGGAGAGCCGGGATTTTATCCATGTGAACGATATTGCGTCGGGCTTGGATGTCATCTTGCATCAAAGCCCATTGAATGGCGACACTTATAATTTAGCAAGCGGGATTGGAACCAGTATAGAATCCCTTACATCTAAGATTGTAAATAAGATGAATTATGGAGGAAGCATTAAGTATTCTGACGTTCTTCCCCCGGGCACTCCGAGAAACTGGGTTGCCGATATCCGGCGCATTTCCAGTTTGGGATATATGCCAATGATTGGATTGGATGAAGGCCTTTCATCGTATATAATTTGGGCGGTCGAAAATTCCAGCCGTAAAACTTTGTTTTAATCCAAATAAGATTCTATGCCTATGCTTTCTCTTTATCACCGAATAACCCCGCGTACAACTGTGCCGATTATCTTGTGGAAACCATCGAGAATATATTATCTTCTGGCCAAAAGCATACGAATCTCAATCGTTGAAGGCTCTGCCTACGTTGGTAGGCAATTAAAATTGAGCGGTAAAAAAAATGACCCAGTGAAATCCATATGCTGGCAATGGTGCCGGATGTTTATGAATGGTCTTTTTTCATGCTAGGGGAAATTCAAAAACAATGTCACATCGCAGAACATATTCCATGGTAAGAGGTGCTTTTACATATGAAACGAGAGCGAGTTTTACTTGCGCCATCCCTGATTGATGGCGTTTCTAATAGTCTGTACGAGGCAATGGCTAATGGTGTTTTTTCGATTGCTCCACCCTTTGAGACAATCACGCCAATTGCTATTCAACATGAAAATGTGTTCTTTTCAAAAAATCTGTATCCTGATGAAATTGCCGATGCTCTTATTGCCGCAATGAATGATGCCGTGTTGGTTGACAGAGCCGCAGAAAATAACTTTAATCTGGTTCGAACCATCGCCAACAGGCAGATCATCAGGACAAATAATGCAAATTACAATCAAATGCTTGCTCAGGAATAATAGAAACCAGTATGACAAAGTTCGCTCTGATTTCTCATGTTCTCCCGCCCTCCCCGTCCGGGCAGGCAGTGGTACTTTACAGAATTCTTTCTGAAGTCAATGAGGATGGCTACTACTTGATAAATACAAGAGAGGATCTGACCCTGGGAAAAAACAGTATGGACGAACGGTTTCGTCTACAGGGTCAATATTATTCGTTACCACCAGAACCAGCGTTAAACCATCCGCGCTATTTTGGATTATCGTGGATTCGGAAAACTATCAATATTTTTATTAAGTTTTACGTACGTACGAGAAACATCCTGGATATTTTGCGCTGTGAACCAGAAACCAGCGCCTTGATTGCTTGTACCGGTGACTTTGTGGATATCCCAGCTGGATTTTTGGTTAGCAGAATCTATGGAATTCCGTTTTACGCATACATTTTTGATGATTACATGTATCAGTTTCTAGGGATTCAGCGCTGGTTTGTAAAATTGACTGCGCCTTTTATGTTTAGACATTCTGCGGGAATTATCGGCCCAAATGAATTCATTTGTCGGGAATACCAGCGGCGATACAGTGTGCCTGCTGCCCTGGTGCGAAACCCGTGCGACTGAGTTGGAAAAAGAGCCGTGCATTCAAACGTATGGACAAAAGAGCAGGATCAAGATCATTTATACTGGTGCCGTCTATCTTGCTAATTTTGGTTGTTTCCGTAATTTAATTCAAGCGATGGAATCTTTGCAGGAATATCCACTCGAGCTACATATTTTTACTGCTCAAACACCTGAAGACTTGGCGAGAGAGGATATTCAAAGCGAAAAAACATTCATTCACTCACATGTACCCTATAGTGAAGTCCTTGAGCAGCAGCGCACTGGCGATATTTTATTTCTTCCACTCGCATTTGAATCTCCAATTCCAGAAATCATTCGCACATCCGCTCCAGGGAAATTGGGAGAATATCTCGCGAGCGGCAGGCCAGTTCTGGCTCATGTCCCGGCGAATTCTTTCGTGGCATATTATTTGAAAAAAAATCAGTGTGGGTTGGTTGCGAGCGAGAACGACCCGGATAATCTGAAAAACCATATTCTCAAATTGATAAGAGATGAAGGTTTTTGTCGATCAATCGCCCATCAGGCGCGTCAAATGGCAAAGCTTGATTATGACCCACAAGTCGCTTGCGAGAGACTTCTTGATTTCTTGTCCACCAATAAGAATAGGAACCTAGAATGACAAATTTGCTGAAATTTATTTCAAGATTTATTTCCAGGATCAATAACAAATTGTTCGGAAAAAAAATGCTTTTTATACTTTTATCTCCTTTTATGCCTTTATTGGTCAAAGTATTTAGGCATGTCGCTGAAACTGGTAATGGTAGTGAGCTTTGTTTGGAGCAGGGATGCCTGCCAATGCTTGTCCATTATTATTCTCCTGTGCCCGAGATTGCTGACCTAGGTCGAAGGTATATATGGAAGGAAAAGAGCGAGCTGCCTGGAGTGGATTTTCATCCAGACCGGCAAGTGCAAATTCTGAATAGTTTGGGCGAGCAATACGGTCATGAATGTAGTTGGCCTCCAGTCTCCACAGGTAATCCGACTGATTTTTTCACTGAGAATAATTCTTTTAGTTTTGGTTGTGCTGCAAGCTTGCACTCGATTCTTCGATATTATAAACCGCATAAGGTTTTGGAAATTGGATCTGGAAATTCATCCCTCATCTTTTCCGGTGCATTGACGCAAAATGCCCTTGAAAGTCATCCAAGTGATTACACTGTTGTCGACCCATATCCTTCACCTTTGCTTCAACATATCTTGCCTTGCTTGACCAAGGTCATTCCTGAACGTGTAGAACTAATGAACATAGCTTTATTTGAAGACTTAAAAACTAATGATGTTCTTTTCATAGATTCCGGTCATACAGTTCGTACAGGAAGTGATGTTAATTTCCTCTTTTTGGAAGTGTTGCCGCGCCTTGCCCATGGTGTGATTGTTCATATACATGATATTGGCTTGCCTTTTGAGTATCCCGAAGTCTATTTCACTAACCCAAGCTTCCGCATGTTCTGGACAGAGTCTTATCTTTTGCAGGCTTTCCTCACATTCAATTCGCAATATGATGTTTTGCTTGCTTTAAATTACCTCATGTCAGAAAAGAGACAAGAGTTTATGCTCGCATTTCCTAAATACGACCCCTCCAAACACAAGGCGGCCAGTGGCAGTTTTTGGATGCAAAGAAAGCTGGCATGAGAAAAAACATGCGAATTCTGTTCGTAGGAATGACCAACAGTATTCACCTTGCCAGGTGGGTAAATCAACTTGATTGTACTGATTGGGAGCGTTTCCTTTTTCCCATTTACAGTGTAAAACCTCATGCTGAGCTGAAAGGCCTCACTCTGATCAACAGCAGTGAAATTCCGGGGTTTCAAAGCAATCGTTCCTTGCGCTATATTAACAGCAGCCTTCCTTTTTTTGTGATGAATCTCATGAATCGAATTATTCAAAAGAACCTGAATCCATTACGGCCGGCAGTTAAGCCGTCTCCAGTACTTATACGCGCTTTGATTAATACAATTAAGCAGGTTAAACCGGATATTATCCATTCTATGGAATTCCAAGAGGCAGGTTATTTAACTTTGGAAGCAAAGAAAAGGATTAAAACAAAATTCCCAAAATGGATTGCAACGAATTGGGGAAGTGATATTTATCTTTTCGGGAGGTTGAAAGAGCATCGTGAACGTGTGCGTGCCGTGGTTGAAAATTGTGATTATTATTCATGTGAGTGTCAGCGCGATGTGCTCCTTGCACGTGAGTTTGGATTGCGCGGTGAGGTGCTGCCGGTATTCCCCAACACGGGTGGATTTGATTTGGCCGCGTATGAGTTAATGAGAAACCCTGGAAATGTTTCGGAGCGGAAATTAATTCTGCTTAAGGGATATCAAGGCTGGGCAGGCAGGGCTTTGGTAGGGCTAAGAGCTTTGGCGCGTTGTGTAGATATACTTAAAGCTCAGGAATACTCCATTGCAGTTTATTCAAGCAGTCCGGATATGAACCTTGCGATAGAACTGTTTACTTTAGAAACAGGCGTTTCCGTTGAGATTATCCCTCCATGTTCGCATACAGATATGCTGAGAATCTATGGTCGGGCACGAATTTACATTGGATTAAGTATTTCTGATGCGATCAGTACTTCATTGCTTGAATCAATCGTAATGGGGACTTTCCCTATCCAATCATGTACCGCATGCGCGGATGAATGGATAGTCGATGGTCAAAGTGGCCTGATCGTTCCTCCGGAGGATGTGGATGTCGTTGAAAAGGCCTTGCGCCGTGCAATGACGGATGATGTATTAGTGGATAAAGCTGCAACATTAAATAGAGAAACTGCCCGTAAAAGGTTGGACTCAACAGTCATCAAGCCACAAGTCATCAATTTTTATCAGCACGTGTATAATTCCATTCTGGAGAATTAATGATGAAATTGCTAGTACTTGGTGCAGGGGGCATGCTGGGACATCAATTATTCCGTACTCTAAACGGTCGCTTTGAGATTTGGGGAACATTTCGTGGCGACCCTCGCGAGTTTGAACGGTATAACTTTATTCCGCAGGAACGAACGATTGGACAGATTGATGCACAGGATCTATCCACTGTGCGGCGTGCTCTTGAGATGGTAAAGCCCGATGCGGTGATAAATGGAATTGGCATAGTCAAACAGCGAGATGAAGCCAAACAGGCTGTCCCGTCTATCCATGTCAACGCGCTCTTTCCTCATCAACTGGCAGACCTGTGTGCAGAAAGGAGCGTTCGCGTCCTGCAAATTTCCACCGATTGCGTTTTCTCGGGAATGCGCGGTAATTATACGGAACTGGATACTCCCGATCCGATCGATTTGTATGGACGCACAAAGTTGCTGGGTGAGCTTCATCGCCCTGGTACGCTTACTTTGCGGACCTCTATCATTGGATGGCAATTAAATAATTATTCAAGTTTATTGGGTTGGTTTGCTTCGCAGCGGGGTCTCCGTACCAAGGGTTATCGTCATGCCATATACTCGGGGTTTTCTACAGCTGTACTTTCCAATTTAATCGGCGACATCCTTGAAACCCGCAAGGACTTGACTGGCCTTTATCAAGTATCCAGCGCTCCCATATCAAAATTTGACTTGTTGACGCGTCTTCGGGATGCGCTGGGATGGACAGATATCACAATTGATCCCGACGGCCAATTTTATTGTGACCGTAGCCTGATAGGTACGCGTTTTAGCACCGCAACTGGCTGGATGTCGCCCAGTTGGGATGAAATGATTGCTGGTCTGGCGGCTGAATGGCCAATCTATGAAAGCTGGAATAAAAAATAGGAGAATGATAGATGTCTTACCTTGATAATAAGGTTGTCCTGGTAACCGGTGGCACAGGTTCATTTGGAAAGAAGTTTGTTGCGACAATTCTAAAGGAATATAAGCCTGAAAAGGTTATTGTATATAGCCGAGACGAACTCAAACAGCATGAAATGCGTGGGGCAGGCTTTGATGCGCCTAATTTGCGCTACTTTATTGGAGATGTGCGAGACCGTGAACGGCTTGAACGCGCTCTTCATGGAGTGGATATTGTTGTACATGCGGCAGCTCTGAAGCAGGTTGGCGCATGTGAGTACAATCCCATGGAAGCCATCAAAACCAATATTCTTGGAACCAGTAATGTCGTTGATGCTGCTCTAAATCAGGGTGTTAAAAAAGTTCTGGCCTTAAGTACTGACAAAGCTGTAAATCCGGTTAATCTTTATGGAGCCACAAAGCTTGCCGCAGAAAAGCTGGTGATTCAAAGTAATGCATACGCGGGTGGACGCTCTACACGCCTCAGCTGCGTTCGCTATGGAAATGTAGTTGGAAGCCGTGGTAGCGTAGTGCCGGTATTCCTGAATCAACGGGAATTTGGGGTTGTGACCATCACGGATGATCGAATGACCCGCTTCTGGCTTTCCCTTGAACAAGGGGTCCACTTCGTGTTGAACTGCATTGATCAAATGCAGGGCGGCGAAGTATTTGTACCAAAGATCCCAAGTATGAAAATTGTCGACCTTGCGATAATAATAGCCCCAGATGCTCGGGTACAAGTTGTTGGTATTCGTCCAGGAGAAAAACTGCACGAAGTGCTTATCTCAGAAGACGAAGCCCGCCACACAGTGGAATTAGATGAGATGTTCGTCGTCCAGCCCGCTGAAGCTTTATGGTTCGGCTACGATTGGCAGAATAAAGGGAAGTTAGCTCCGGAAGATTTTCGCTATGCAAGCAATAACAATACACAATGGCTCACTGTGGATGAAATCCGACGGATCATTGCGCCATTTGAGAGTGGGCAGTCCAATGACTAATGCATGCTCGAAAGATAAAATTTGATGCCATGAAAATTCTTACCATTTTAGGTACTCGCCCGGAAATTATCCGATTAAGTCGTATTATTGAAAAGTTGGATTCCACCTGCAAACAAGTATTAGTTCATACCGGACAAAATTATGATGTAAATCTCAATGATGTTTTTTTTCAACAATTGAATGTGCGTGCTCCCGATTATTATATGAATGCAAAAGGAAGCCTGGGGCAGCAGGTTGGCGCGATTCTATCTGAGACAGAAAAAATATTGTTGGATGAAAAACCCGATAAATTGCTCGTACTGGGTGATACGAACAGCGCGCTTTCTGCGATCATAGCCAAGCGATACGGCATCCCTGTCTATCATATGGAGGCAGGTAATCGTTGTTACGATGATCGCGTTCCGGAAGAAGTTAACCGAAGGATCATTGATCACAGCAGTGATCTTTTGATGCCCTATACGGAGCGCAGTCGTCAGAATTTGTTGCGCGAGGGAATACCCGGTCAACGAATTTATGTGACGGGGAATCCTATACTGGAAGTGATCCAGCATTATGATGCGCAGATAAGGACTTCAGTAATTTTAGATGAATTAGAGCTGGAATCCGGTCAGTATTTTCTGGTGACCATACATCGAGCGGAAAATGTCGATATCGAGGAAAGATTACGGGAACTTGCTTCTGTATTAAACCAACTTCAGCGTGATTATAATATTCCGGTCATTGTCAGCACTCATCCGCGCACACGAGCGCGACTCGAAAAATTTGAGGTTGTAAACGACAACCCTAAAGTCCGATTTTTAGATCCTTTTGGTTTTTTTGATTTTAT
>JAPLGS010000032.1 GCA_026390015.1 Chloroflexota bacterium
CGGAAGTGGGCGTTCCCGGTTCGTTTAAACTGGCTGGGGCAAAAGAGATGGAGCTCACCCGCAAGGATGGAAAATATTATTTCAAGCTCACTACAGGCAGTGGGATGGGTCTTGAAGAATCTGCATTGGAAGCCAAGGGCGGGGTGAAACTTGGAAAAAAGAAATATTCCATTGGCGTCGAATCTTCCGTGGAAGCGATGGCCAAGGGTGAGGTTGAGGTGGTATATGAATTTGACCCCAGGAAACCCGGCGACATGACAAAAATGGCCGGCTTTATGTTTGGGGTCGGTGCCGCAGATTCAGTTGCAGGTCCGTTGGCATCTCCCCCGCTGATCGCAATGAAGGACAATATGCACAGCTTCAAGGTAAGTCAAGGCGCGGAAGTTGAAGGAAAAGTTAATGCGGACGCGCTGATCAAGCTGGCGGGCGTGGAGGGGAAGATTGGAAATATGGATGGCGTTGAACTGCGTAAGAATGCAAGCGGCGGCTGGGAGACCGTCCAACACTCAGAGGTCGGGAGTGAAGTAAAAGCGAATCTCGTAACATTTGAGAATGGGGCCAAGGGTGATATTCACGTTGAATCGATCACCGATCTTACAACCGGAAAACAAACTTCGAAAGTGATTATGGAAATAAAAGCCGAGGAAGGGCGGGCGATCGACATTTCCAAGATGGGCAAGTACATCCCTGACATGAAAAAATCCGCCCTGCAAGGGTTAAGCGGCTCCTCCGCCGAATTCAAGGGCTTGAAGGTTGAATATAGTATGGATGGTCCTGCAGACAACGCGCTTCATATGATCAATGATCCCGGGCAGGGCATGCAAGCCATAAAGCAAGGCGCTCAAAAAATGGAAATATACTCCACTTCTGAAATAGAACAGGGTATCGGTGTGGAAGGCAAGGTGGCGATCCCGACACAAAAGATCGGATTGGATGTTGAAGCGAATGGAGTGCGGAGTTCTGAGAGAAGGATCTATCCGTAAAATTAGTGGAATGGGATCAAGGAATAAAACATGTCAACGATCATTCACATGGAAACAGAGTCTGTTCAGGCAACAGCTCAAAAGTTGGACCAGACCGTACTGGATATTCATCAGGAGATATCTGCCCTAGGCAATTCAATTGGTTCCATGAATTGGCAGGGCGGCGGCAGTGATGAATTTTTCCGCGATTTTAAACGGTTGGAGGGAAGTTTTATCAATCTAGCTGAACAGGGAGTATTGTTGAGCAGGCGGGTTAAAAGCGAGGTAAATGAATGGCTGCAGGTAGACACGCAGGGCGTGCTCTTTCGCAGCAGGATAAATTAAATTATCTCAACGAACACCAGAGGAAGATCGCCGAAAAGTACGGGTTTGATCCCATGACCATCACCGCCGAAGACCTGGATGATAGTAATGGCGACAGCCGCGGGGAAAACCGCGGAAACCTGATGGTGATTGATGTGGATAACTTGAATAATGATGATCCCTGGCGGGTATTGGAGACTGTCGCGCACGAGTCCCGCCATGAATATCAAGAGCACATTGTGGATCAGTACCGCGCAGATGGCACTATCCCGGAAGGCATGACCGGGAAACAAATCGAAGCGTGGGGAAAAAACTTTAAAGATTACAAAGAACCAGGCGATGATTTCGAATCATATTGGGGACAAGCCGTTGAAAGTGATGCCCGCAATTTTGGAGATGAGTATATGAACGAAGTCCTGGCTGCCAAGGATTGGAAAGATAAATCCTAAACGAACAAAATTTCGAAAAGGATCAACCTATGACAATTGAACAAGCTAAATTACGTAAGCGTCTACTGGAAGATTTAAAATACAAAGAAACGCAAGTGGACGACACAGTGGAAAAACTGCTTAACCTTGAAGATAAAATTCTACGCTCATTCGAGCAATGGTTTCAGGCAGACCTCTTCACCGACACGCCCGTTTATTATGGTGTCAATCCCAAGATCCTGAGCGTTACTTATCCAAAAATGAAACCGCCTGCTATATTTCTTCTTTTAGATTGGATTCGCAGGGAACCGAAACAGGCATTTACAGCGCTGAGCCACGAATACGGAAAACTGCCTGAAGCAAAAACATGATTTTGTTTATATTTGCATAATCAATTGTCCCGCCCCAAACACAAACAATGTGAAGGGGGCGGGACTTTTTTGTATTTGCCCGTTCCAAATGACGGGCGGGAACTGTCAGGACTCGCTTTCAGTAC
>JAPLGS010000111.1:0-9654 GCA_026390015.1 Chloroflexota bacterium
ATATAAGATACCAGTTACAGTACTGGGCGGTGACTACTCTCCACGCCTAAAGGCGGGGGCTTCTAGGGCAAAGCCCAGGCTCTCTAGTCCGAGAGCTTCATATTTAGCGGTTTGTTTTCTCCTCCAGCAACTGGCAGTTCAAGCAGGGATTCCAAGTCTGGTTCCTGTTCGATCATTTGCTTAATGAGGGTAATCAATTCGGGTTTGGAAAGTTTTTCGAGGATGGAATCAATCTCTCCAACTTCCTGGAAAGAGTTGGGATCATTCACCCAAGTTAGCAATAACGCGATGGTATGTTTGCAACGTCCGCCATCACCCACGGGGCAGGAACATTCTGCGGATTAATTCCCCTGCTGTCGAATAAAACTTCCTGACGATAAAAGGGGGCTTGCGACCCTGAGCATTTGGATTTGATGGTCATCCCTTGAATCCGCTGTTCGTAGATGGCTCCCTGTTCATAATATTTTTGCCCTCGCTGGAAGTAAGCATTGTCTGTCCAGTGGGCAATAATTGATTTTGAAATTCGTGGGATGGATGACATTGTGCGTTCCAAAAATGAGATATCAGCATTATACCGAGTGGCATGATTATAGTGTCTATAACCTCAAAGTGTAAATAAAAACCCCCGTAATTTACATATTTTGGCTTAAGTGTTATTATAAATCCAGTTATTTACAACATCTCTTGGATATAGTGCAATGAATCCTAATGATTTTCGTTCTCCAGAAGCTGGACAGGTTATCCTAACTCAAAATGGTTACCATGCTTTTATTCCAGTGCCTCTGCCGCCCAATTTGGTCTGGTCTTTGCCATTGATTTTTGCATTGTCTGAAGCAGAACGTGACTTGAGCCGCCTGGCTGCGCTGGCAGGCGCGTTTCCTTTTCCACGCTTACTTATTCAACCTTTTATGCGTCGCGAAGCGGTGCTTTCTTCACGCATTGAGGGCACGCGCGCCACGCTGGCGGAACTCTATACTTATGAATCTACCCAGTTATCCTTTCTTGAGCTATGGGATGATGTGCGCGAAGTTCATAACTACGTCACAGCCCTGGATTACGGGTTGGAACGATTGAAAACTTTACCGATCAGCCTTCGCTTAATCCGTGAAATTCACGAGAAATTGATGCATGGTGTGCGTGGCGGAAACCTGACTCCAGGTGAATTTCGACGCACCCAAAATTGGATTGGACCAGCCGGTAGTACGATTATGACTGCCACTTATGTCCCCCCGCCAGTTGATGAGATGAATCAGGCATTGGGTGATTTGGAGAAGTTTATTCACACAAGCACTGAAATCCCGGTCTTGGCGCGGGCGGCGATGATTCATTACCAGTTCGAAGCCCTTCATCCATTTCTGGATGGCAATGGCCGGGTGGGGCGTCTGCTTATGGCTTTGCTTTTTACTGAATGGAATATCCTGTCTCAGCCATTACTTAACCTGAGCGTATACTTCGAACGTTATCGCCAGGAATACTATGACAATCTTCTGAACGTATCCCAACGCGGTGACTGGGAGGCTTGGCTGCGCTTTTTCCTCCGCGGAGTCAGTTCACAGGCACAGGATAGCTTGGTGCGTATGCAACGATTGGAAGCAATTCGTACAAAATACGAACCGCTGGTGAAATCGGACCGAAACTCGAAGCGCATGGGCGCAGTGTTAGACTTCCTGTTTGCCCGGCCCATCCTTTCTGCTAAACAACTGGCAGAAAGCGTAGGTATGCCATTCAAAACCGCCAGACAGTATATTGAGAAGCTTGCCAAAGCCAGTATTTTGCGCGAGGTCACTGGGAATGCACGTAACCAAATCTACCGTGCCGACGAAATATTTGGCGCGATGGACAATGTTCAGGATTAAGTCATCTGTGACTACTCCCCACGCCTAAAGGCGGGGGGAGTAGTCACTGTGTAAATCAATCATCTCAGGATGAGAAGATTACCCTCTTTCGTGGCCTGTTTCACGGGCGCGAGGAGAATTTATCCGCGGCGCTTTGAAAGCCTGAAAACAGGTAAACAAGGCTACCAGCCGGTTTGCCAAAATGAGTGGATCCGTGGGCTCTGTTTGTAAACATGAATAACAGTTGCGAGACGTGTCGTTTACTCCCAGGGATTTACGATTTCAATACCTGTTCCGCTGAAATCATCCACGTTGCGGGTTACTAGTGTTAGTTTTTGAGTTAAAGTTGTTGCAGCAATAAGTGAATATATCGCAGGTAAAGTTATTCCTGTTGATTCCAGGCGCGCAATCAGAATTCCCCATTCCATCAAGATCTCTGTATCTAATGGAATGATCCTTCCATCAAAACGCACTAGTAGATTTTCCTTGAGCCAGGAATGTAATTCCTGTTTTCGTTTCGATTTAGATAATTTTTCAACGCCTTTGGCAATTTCTCCAATCGTGATCACGCTCAAGAAAACATCATCAGAGTCTAGTGAATCAATAAAGTCTACAACTTTCGGATTCGGATGCCTAGCAACAAGTTCCGAGATGACGCACGTATCAAGCAGGTACTTCATAATTCAAACCCCTTGCGTGGCAGGGACTTGTCTCGAAGGAGTTCAAGTCCAGCCAAGGGAGATGCCTGAAAAAACTCGGAGAGTTTCCCCTGGGATTTACGCAGGTTTTCGTATTCTGCATAAGAAATAACAACCACGGTTTTCTCGCCGTGTTTAGTGATCAATTGAGGACCTTGCTTTAAGGCACGGGCGATTACCTCGCTCAATTTGTTTTTCGCATCCTGGATTTGCCAAGTTTCATTCATAGTCACTCCTTTCTATCTAGACAGACTAGCCAGATTTTACCCTTCTTCCAAGAGGAAGTCAATAATTCGGATCATTTCGCGCCGACGGGCAACCCCATATTGGGGCTGTACAACGCAACCATGCATAGATCGCTGCGAATTAACGCCTCTTTCTGGAGCTTGGACTGATTCTCCAAAAAATCAGCCAGCATGTCAAAGGTAGTTCGCATCCATCTACACTGCAAGGATTCATTTTCTTCATCTACTTCGGCTATGAATTTTTCTCAGACAGGAATTCATTTAGTTTTCCAGTCTCGATGATTAATCCTAACCCTGGCAGTTCGATCGCCTCAAGTATGCCTTTTCGGATCCATGCTCTGATCTGTTTTGACGTAGCAGGACAAATCTGGGAAGCTTGATGAACTGTGAAATAGTTGCCGCGTGGGATCGAAATAGGGAGGATGTTCAGTTTTGTAGTCTCAATGAGTTTGTCACTCCTTTTTCCTTCTCGAACTCTTCTGCCATAGGCAGCGATAAGCGATAGACCTTGCTGATGGCTTCTTTTGCACCTTCTTCGTCGTACGATTCAACAAGCTCTTCTGTGTGGTCAGAAATTCAACAAGATCTTGTACTTGATCTGCACTAAGTTCTATCTGGTTTTTCAGGATCCAATCTTCTCCCATTTTTGGTAACGGGTTGTCTGCGCTGCTGGTGGAGAGTTGGAAAGCTGGCGAGCCGATAACCAGACCGTTGGTCTTCCATGCATCATTACTTGATAGTTTATTCTCTATGTGGTGGGTATAAATCGGGAAGGTCTGAATTTATACCCGTATACATGATATATGCCGCGCTGGGCAACTCATGATTGAACTATGACTTCCCAAACCAAGTATAATTTGCAAAGACAATCTCACCATCAGCAAATCCTTTGGAGTCCCACATGACATCTGACATCCAGGAACAAATCGAACGCCGACGCGCCCGCGCCAGCGCGGAAATTCTCAAGATTGCCAACAAAGGCAGTCATCCTGTTTTTAGTTTATTCGAAGTCAGTTCCGTTTCAGGACGCGCCTACCGCGTTGAAATTCGTTCTCTCGATGAGCTGCAAAATTCCTGCACCTGCCCCGATTACAAAAATAATCTGATTGGCACATGCAAACACATCGAAGGTGTGCTAATTTCGCTTGAAAAAGAACACGGCAAGAAACTCCAGAAACTTGCCGCTGAACGCCCACGTGGGACTCAAATTTACCTGCATCACGCGATGGATGTGACCGTGCGGGTTGTCCTGCCGATTCCTGACCGCGCCCCGATTAAAGATTTGCTCAGCCGATATTTCGACCCTTCTGGACTTTTAGTTGGTGCGCCGCTCCAGACATTGCCCTCGCTTCTTTCAGCCATTGAGTCGCTTCCCACGCGAGACAAACCACTCATCCGCGTGAATGAAGC
Organism: Chloroflexota bacterium; assembly: GCA_026390015.1. Lineage (GTDB taxonomy): Bacteria > Chloroflexota > Anaerolineae > Anaerolineales > Villigracilaceae > Villigracilis. The sequence continues at coordinate 4,189 of JAPLGS010000111.1, forward strand.
GGCGCTTGAATATCTGTCCCTGTTGCAAGACCGCGAAGAAATCCAACAGCAAAAGGAATGGTTCCTCGATCAGGTCAAGCGCGGACGCCGCACCTTCGACGTGCTTTCCACAAAGTTGTATCCGTACCAGGAAGAAGGCGCATTGCACCTCGCCTTCGGACGCCGTGCCATGCTCGCCGATGACATGGGACTTGGCAAAACTGTCCAAGCGATTGCCGCCGCCGCGTTGCTCAAAGAAATGCGCGACATCCAGAAGGCAGTCATCATTTGCCCCGCCTCGCTCAAACACCAATGGGCGCGAGAGATTCGCCGCTTTACCTCTTTATCCGTCACCATTGTCGAAGGCAACTTGTTGGAACGACGCAAACTTTACAACGACCCTTCCTTCTTCAAGATCATCAACTACGAACTCGTCCGCTTTGACATGGACGAACTGCTCAAACTGCATCCCGACCTTATCATTCTTGACGAAGCGCAGCGCATCAAAAACTGGCGTGCAAAAACTGCGATGATGGTCAAGAGCTTGCCGAGTCGTTACGCCTTTGTACTCACAGGCACGCCGCTCGAAAATCGCATTGACGAACTTTACAGTATCTTTCAATTTCTTGATCCGCGCATACTCGGTCCGCTCTGGCATTTCAATGACCGCTTCTACGAACTCGAAAAAACCAAAAGTGGCACATACAAAGTCCTCGGCTACAAAAACATAGACCAGTTGCGCGCGCTCATCAAGCCCTACATTCTGCGCCGCACGCGCGACGAAGTATTAAAAGATTTACCGTCGCGCACTGACAATAATTTCTTCGTTGAAATGTGCGATAAACAATGGGACGCCTACAACGAGTTCAAAGAGAAACTCGCCAAGTTGATCTCCGCCTCCAAGCGCCGTCCGCTCACACCCAAAGAGCGCGAACTGCTTTTGATGTACATGATTAAAATGCGTCTCATCTGCAACGCGCTTGCGCTGCACGACAAGGAGATCGAACTCAAAGATTGCGAGAAGACCGCGCCCAAACTCGGCGAACTCGATGAAATCCTCACGGAGGAAATCGCCAGCAACGTTCACCCCGTTTCAAATAACGGAAACGGGGCACGCAAGGCTGTCATCTTTTCTCAATGGGCAACCATGCTGGCGCTGACCGAACCCGTCCTCAAACGCATCGGACTCGGCTATGTCAAACTCACGGGTGACGTTCCCTCCGCCAAACGCGGCGACCTCATCCAGAAATTTTTCGACGACCCCGACTGCCGCGTCTTCCTCTCCACTGACGCGGGCGGCGTGGGTCTCAACCTGCAAGCCGCCAGCCTCGTCATCAATCTCGATCTCCCTTGGAATCCCGCTGTGCTTGAACAACGCATCGCGCGCGCCCATCGTCACGGTCAACTGTCTTCGGTGCAGGTTATTAATCTCATTGCCAAAGGCACCATCGAAGAGCGCATGTTGGATACGCTCGCTGCGAAGAAAAATGTTTTTGCGACTGTTTTTGGAACCGACGAATCTCCCTCCTCGATCAAGTTTGCGGATATGGGACAAAGTCTCCTGCAAAAATTGGGCGATCTTCTCCAGCCCTCTGTGGATGTGGAGCTCGATCTGACTCCGCCCGAGCCTGCTCCTGTTACCGAAACACGCGAAGCATCTCAGCCCGAGCCGCTTCCCGCTCCCACCCTCAAAGGATTTGCCGCCCTGTTGGTTGACCGCATCCCGAACAAAATTCTGCTCGTCCGCAAAGCTCCCACCGACGGAATTTTAGTCGTCGTCTCAGGCGCGCCCGCCGAGCTGCGTCCGCTGGTGGAAAACTGTCTCACTGAACATTACATCGAAAACACTCCGCAGCTTCATTTGATGGACTCGGAAGGCTTCCGCACGCTCTCAACATTTATCCCCGCCTTCGCCGCTCCGCCCGCCCCCGAAGACATTGCTTATCAAGCCACGAGTATGCCCTCCGCGCCAATTAGTGACGCAACCGAATTCCGCCGCAAACGCGCCAGCGAAGGATTAGCCTTCGCCGAAAAACGCCTCGCCCTCGCTGAACTTTTGCTCAAAGGAAACTTCCCCGAAGAGATGACCCGCCCCTTGCGCGAAGCCCTCGGCTGGAGTCTTTCCTCGCTGCTGGCTTTGCACACCGATCGCGACCCGTCATCTGATTTGCCATCTCCGCGCCTTGTCCAAGCCGAACTCGTCGAGCGTGGACATCTGCCCGCAGAGCTATCTCAAAGGTTATCCCAGGTTCGGGATTTAACCGCCCCGCTCGAAGTTGGTGAAGAGGCGGTCCCACTGTCCGCGCAAACAGGGCAGGCCTTACTCGAATCCGTAAAGGAGTTGGTGAGTCTCGCGCAGGAACAAATCGTAAAGTCAGGGCTATAATTGAATTAACAAAAGGAGAAAATTCCATGCAAAGTTTAACTTTACACACCCGCGTCGGAAAAGACGGCATTCTCAAACTTGAAATGCCAAGTGACGTGATAGACACTGAGTTGGAAATCGTGTTGATTTTCAACCCCATTACAGAAAGCGCCATAAGCTGGTCGCCTGACTTTTTTACGGAAGTGATTGGCGGTTGGCAAGGCGAACCTCTCGTGCGCGAACCGCAAGGTCAGTATGAAACGCGGAATGAATTCAAATGACATACTTGCTTGATACAAATGCCTGCATCGAATTATTGAGCAAACGGGATACCCATATTGCCCAAAAACTTGCTCTCATCACACCCCAGGCGATTGTGGTTTGCTCGGTGGTCAAGGCAGAACTGTATCATGGCGCATATAAAAGCAATAGACGCGAATCCAATCTCAATCTATTGGCAAGATTCTTTCAGCGTTTTACATCCCTACATTTCGATGATAATGCCGCCGAACAATATGGTATCCTGCGCGCCGCGCTGGAAAAACAAGGAACGCTCATTGGGCCAAACGACCTGCTGATCGCGTCCATTGCACTTACAAATAACGTCACACTGGTCACGCATAACACGAATGAATTTAAACGCGTGCCTGGCTTGCAAATGGAAGACTGGCAAGTTTGATTTTTTATGACCCGCCTCATCCTCGCTCCTGCTGGACATGGCAAGACTCAATTTGTCATTGAGCAAATCCGCGCCACGCTTGCGAGTGAGCCGCTTTCGCCGATTATTGTTATCGTGCCGAATTCGATACAAGCCGCTGGTTTTCGCCAGCGGCTTTGCGTTGCGGGCGGCGCGTTGGGTGTGGATGTCCACACGTTTCACACGCTGTATGCTGAGTTGTTGACTCGCGCGGGACAACCGATTCCACTGTTGACTGATCCCGTGCGGATTCGTCTTCTGCGCGATATTGTGGATGACCTGTGCGAACGCGGCGAGATGATCCATTATGCGGCACTGCGCGACAAGCCTGGATTCATCGCCCTGCTCCGCAACACGATTGAAGAACTCAAACGCGCCCGCATCACCCCTGACCTGTTTACTGCTTCCGTGAAAGGACTCGGTGCGCGGCTGGAAGAGATTGCGCTTGTTTACAGCGATTATCAGGATTGGCTGCAAAAACAGAACTGGGCAGATAACGAAGGGCGCGGCTGGCTGGCGGCGATTGCGCTCGAATCAAACCCTACGCTGTTCGCTGATGCCCGCCTTTTAGCTGTTTCTGGCTTTGACGAATTCAACCCCACGCAACTGGCGGTTTTGTCCCTGCTGGCAAATCGTGCCAAAGAGACTCTCATCACGTTGACGGGGAATATCGAAAATCCACAACGCGCCGCGCATCATCGTTTTCACCGCGCACAATCTGCATTAATCAATAGTTTGAATATCCAACCCGAAGCGATGGAATCCGCCTCCATGCTTTCGGCGGATATTGCAAATATGGAAGCAACCTTATTTGAACATGTCATTACTAACGATATGTCATTGCGAGGAGGGCGCTCTTCCCGACGAAGCAATCCTCCCATCGTCGAGGAGATTGCTTCGTCGCTCTCTTCGGTCACTCCTCGCAATGACATAGAATTCATCGAAGCCCAAACTCGCGCCGTGGAAGCTCGCGCCGCGTTGCGTTGGGTGAAGGCGCGTGTCGTACGCGATGGAATGAAATTGTCAGATGTTGCAATTTTGGCTCGTGACCTTGAGCCGTATCGCCCATTTCTCGAAGAGACTGTCGCCGAGTTTGGAATTCCACTGCGAATTGTGGGCGGGCAACCGCTGAATGAAAATCCTGCCATTGCTGCTTTGATGTCGTTGCTCTCATTGCCCGCCAATGATTGGACTCGCCGCGCGTTGATCGAGTCGTGGCGCAGCCCATATTTTGATTTCAGCGAGCAGGGAATCGACGTCAACTCCGCTATGACGCTGGATGAAATTTCGCGGGTGGGGAAAGTCTCGCAGGGATTGGCTCAGTGGAATGAAGCATTTGAGATGTGGGAAAAACGAAAGGTAGCGGAGTTTGAAGATGAATTGCCCGCAGTGGAGTCGGAAGTCTCCAGACTTTCGAGCATCCAAAGTCAGGACGCGAAGCGTTTGGAGTCCAAATTCCAGGCTTTCATTGACCTGCTCACCCCGCCAAGCCGCGCTTCGACAAAAGAGTACGTGGCTTTCTTTGAATCCTTAATTGGCGATGATATAACTTCGCAAAACGAAAATGGTTTGAATGTCGTCGCTTGCGCCCGCGCAAATCCATCCACAGCGGAGCGGGACATATCCGCTTTGCAAGCCTTCAAGGATGTGTTGCGCGGACTGGTGTTGGCGGAATCCGTTTTGGAAAATGATTCGCTGGACTATGTTGAATTTTATAATGACCTGCGCGGCGCGGTGGACTCTGCGACGTTTTCTGTTCCTGCTGAGTCGGGCGTGTTTGTTGCATCCGTGTTGGATGGACGCGGATTGTCGTTTGAGGCCGTTGTGTTGATGGGACTCTCCGAAGGCGAGTTCCCGAAGCAGGAACGCGAAGATATTTTGCTGCGCGAGTCGGATCGTGTCACATTACATCTCGAAACAAAACTGCACGGCGATGAGGCGACATTGTTCTATCAAGCCGTCACACGCGGACGGCAGAAACTTTTGCTGACCCGTCCCTATCTTGCGGAAGATGGGCAGGCGTGGGAACCGTCCCCGTTTTGGGCGGAGGTAATGCGTCTAAACGGGAACCAGCCCACAGTTACCCACAGGGGGCTGCGCCAAGTCAGAGGCGATGTCCGTTTGCAGGATTCTGCTGAGGCGGCGTCAAAGGTCGAGTGGATCGAATCAGCTCGGGACTTCGACATCCACATCAAAAATGGAATTGAAGTTTTGCGGGCAAGAATGAATCCCAAAGCGGCAGGAATTTATGAAGGGGAACTTTTTGATTTGAGCGAACGCTTCGGCGCGGAACATGGCTGGAGCGCGAGCCGACTCGAAAGTTATGGGACTTGCCCGTTTGAGTTTTTTGTCGCTTATGGGTTGGAGTTGGAGCCTCGAGAGGAAGCGGAGGACGGCTTCGATGTGCGGATGCTGGGCTCGATGC
>JAPLGS010000111.1:9715-22899 GCA_026390015.1 Chloroflexota bacterium
CACAAGATTTTGGAGGAACATTACAGCGGCAGACCGTTGCATGAAACGGCGCAAAAAGTTTTTGCGGATGCACCTGCCGAGTATGGATTCCGCCCAACAGCAATATGGACTCAACAACAAGCCGAGTTATTGCGTACGCTGGAAAAAACGATTGTTGAGCTAAATAAAATTTCGCAAGGATATATGCCGCACACGATGGAGGCGCGTTTTGGGATGGGGGAGCCGTCATTGGTGTTGAAGACCTCGGCAGGGGATGTGCGCCTGCACGGATATATTGACCGACTCGACTCCGCGCCTGATGGGACGCTGCGCGTGATTGATTACAAAGCAGGCAGCGCGGCAATTTCTGCGAGTCATTTGAAAGAGGGACGCAGGTTGCAATTGCCGATTTATGCAATGGCGGCGCGTGACGCGTTGGGATTGGGCGAAATCTCAGGAGGATTTTACTGGCATATCCAGAAGGCGGAAGCAAGCAGTTTGAAACTTGAAAAATTTGAAGGCGGCGTGGAAGCGGCGTTTGTCATTGCTGTTGAACATATCGGCAGGCATGTGACTGGAATCCGCGCGGGACATTTTGAGCCGAAAGCGCCTGATGAAGGTTGCCCGAGTTATTGCCCCGCGGTTAATTTTTGCTGGAAATTCAAGAAAGGATTTTGATTATGCCTTACACATCATTTGTAGAATATTTTCGTGAAATCGCTGAAAAGGAAACACGCTCAATAAGCATTCTTCGGGATGACGATGTTATTCCAAAAGGGACTTATGGTTTGGTTGAAATGTATTGCGACGATCCTGATTGTGACTGTCGGCGCGTATTTCTTGACGTTTACGATTGGGAGCGGCAAAAATCCATGGCTTATATTGCCTATGGTTGGGCGAATAAGAAATTTTATGCGAATTGGTTTGGAGGAGACGACCCTAAAATTATTCAGGAAATGCAGGGACCCATTCTGAATCCTGGAAGTCCACAATCCAAGTATGCTCCCGCATTTTTACAACTGGTCAAGAATGCGGTCTTGTCGGATCCCAGCTACGTAGCGCGTCTTAAGAGTCATTACCAAATATTCAAGGAAAAAGTTGACCCGAAAAATTTTCCTCCATCAACCGCGCATTTAAAACAAATTGGCAATCCGATTATTGATGATTCGCAAGTTAAAGAGTCTGCGTTGCCTTCAAAGCAACCTAGAAAACGCTCTCGCCGACGCACCAACTGATTGCTGTTGACTGATAACTGATGACTTTACTTTCTCAATTCAAATTCAAAGGTAATCAAGAAAAAGCCGTCACGGATTCATCGTCCGCGATTGCGGTCACGGCTGGAGCAGGTTCGGGCAAAACGCTTTCTTTGGTGGGACGATATTTGCATTTACTCGAACAAGGTTATCCGATTCGTTCCATCCTTGCCATTACGTTCACCGAAAAAGCCGCGCGTGAAATGCGCTCAAGAATTCGCAATGCGCTTTCTGCTCCAAAAGAATTAACCGCGAAGCCCGCTAAGAACGCGAAGGAAGAAATTAAAAATCTTAACAACCTTAGCGTGCTTAGCGGTTCAAATATTGACTCTGCAAGAATTGGTACCATTCATAGTTTATGCGCCGAAATCCTGCGTTCCCATCCCGCTGAGGCTGGACTCGACCCCGCCTTTGAAGTCATCGAAGATGGGCTGTCCGCCGCGATGCAAGCCGAAGCGATTGAATCCGCGCTGGCTTGGGCTGCGACAGATGAACAATCTGTTGCACTGTTTGGTGTTTTCAAAGAGAATGAACTGCGCCAGATTCTCCACGCATTGATGAGCCGCAGGTTGGATGTGAGCGCAGAGTCCGCTTTAGCGGACTTCCACGAACTAAGGCAGGGATTTATCTCGCCGAATCTCCGCGATTCGAAAACCGTTGAACGATTCGCAACCTCGCTTTCTGTCTATCTCGCCACCCACCTTGATTCTCAAATTTGGATTGACTCCATCTCCACTCTCTCGTCACACAAGTCCCACTCTCCCGAAGACAAACTCGAACTCGCGCGCCAATCGGTTCTCGCAAAATGGGATGAAATCCAACAAACCCGCGCCCGCGTTGCGAAAAATTGGGACGAAGTTCTCTCGTCCCTCACCGCGCTCCGCAAAGCCACGTCCACGCAGGGACAAAAAGCCAATTGGAACGACATCGACGCGCAGCGTGTCCGTGAGTCTATGCGCCAACTCAAAGACATCTACGAAGAGAATCTCAAATTTCTCGCTGAGAAATCCCGCTTCGCGCTGGATGAAAAACTCGCCGCACATCTTCCCGCCATCCATCGCCTGCTTGACCAAACTCAACTCGAATATCAATCTCGCAAAGATGAACGCGAAGGACTCGACTTCGACGACCTCGAAGGACTCACCGCTCAACTGCTGACCGCGCATCCCGAAGTCCGCGAGCAGATTCAATCCAAACTCCGCGCTGTTCTCGTGGATGAATTTCAAGACACCAACAACCGCCAGCGGCAGATCGTGTATGCGTTGACGGGTTTCAATCCAAAATCAAAAACCGCAAATCGTAAATCGGTTGATCTCTTCGTCGTCGGCGACTCTAAGCAATCCATCTACCGCTTTCGCTCTGCCGACGTAACCGTCTTCCGCCAAGTCCAATCTGACATCCAAACATCTGGCGGCGAACTGATTGACCTCGACCTGACCTTCCGCGCGCACAAGCCGCTGCTCGATTCGCTCAACTCCCTGTTGGCGCCCATCCTCGGCGAGACCGACGACCCTGCGCGACCGTACGCAATTCCATTTGCGCCGCTGCACGCCTACCGCCCAAATCCCGTCCGCGAAAATATCCAGCCGCCCTTCATCGAATTCCATCTCGGCATCGGAGAAAACGCCGAAGAAGGACGCGCCGCATCCGCGCAAGCGCTTGCCCAACGTCTGCTTGAACTTCATCAAAACGAAGGCTTTGCCTGGGGCGACATGGCTTTGCTCTTTCGCTCGTCCACTGCTTACACTGTTTACGAAAACGCGCTCGAAGCGGCGAACATTCCATTCGTCACCGTAGCAGGACGCGGCTTCTATGACCGCCCCGAAATCCGTGATCTGCTCAACATCCTCGCCGCCATCGCCGACCCCACCGACGATCTCGCCCTCGTCGGTTTGCTTCGCTCCCCCGCCTTCGCGATTCCTGATTCAGAAATCTATAAACTGCGCTATCCAAATGGCGCAGCCTCCCCTGCTAAAATTTTCGACAGCCTCAAAGAACAGGTAGACAGGTATACAAGTACACAAGCGCAATCGGAAAACGGAACAGATTCATCCTTCACGCGAAGCGTTCATGTTTCATCCTTGCTTTCTGAACTTCACACTTTATCAAACCGCGCCCCCGCCGCCGCTGTCCTCAAACGACTGCTCGACCTAACGCATTACCGAGCCATTCTTGCCAGCAACCCCAACGGGGCACGCATGATTCGTAATGTTGAAAAACTGCTCGCCGACGCCCACCGCTCGCGCCTCGTCAGCCTGACCGATTTCCTCGCCTACGTCCAGACCCTGCGCGATGTCGGCTTGCGCGAAGGCGAAGCTCCCGCCGATTCATCGAACGCGGGTGCCGTCCAACTGATGACCGTCCACAAAGCCAAAGGGCTTGAGTTTCCCCTGACCGTCCTCGCCGCCGCCGCTCACCAATCCCACGCCCACACCGACAAAATCCAACTCGCCGACACTCTGCTCCTCGACCTGCGCGCCGACGACTTTCACTCCACCGCCTGGCAACTCGCCGCCCGCCTCGAAGATGACCGCGCCGAAGCCGAAGACGCCCGCCTGCTCTACGTCGCCGCCACCCGCGCCAAAGAAAAACTCCTCGTCAGCGGACACGTCAAACAGAAAAAAGATGGAACACTCTCTCTTTCAGGTTGGCTTTCCAAATTCTCTTTTTTGGAAATGGCTACGCCCGATCATTTCCCGCTTAATAACGGAATCCTGGCGAAGATTTATGCCTACTCCCAAGCAGACGTTTCTCCTACCCCTCAGCCTGATTCAACATCCCAAACAGAATCTCCCCGCGAGTCTGACCTGCTCGAACCTCTCGTCCCAAACATTCCCATCGTTGATGAAAAGAATCGCGCCCGCGAGAGTGACCCGCCTCAACGAGTCTGGCGCATTGTCTCAAAAGTCAAGACTCCACGCGCGCCTGCATGGTTAGTCGGACGGCTCGTCCACGAAGCCATTCACCGCTGGCGTTTCGACGATTTGGAAAACTTCCTCAAACCCTTCGCCCTCGAATCAGGCTTGACCGATGAATCCGAAATTCACGCCGCCATTCAAGAATCCCGCCGAATGTTGGAGAGACTGCACGCACATCCGCTTTTCACCGAACTCGACTCTGCCGGCGAAGCGCGCTACCACGAAGTCCGTTACGATTTACCCGATGGACGCGGCATTATGGATTTGCTCTACCGCACCGCAGAAGGCTGGTTTATCATTGACTTCAAAACGGACGAAGTGCGAAGCGACATCGAAGCGCAATCCGTCATCAGCCAGAACGGGTACGACCGTCAGGTGGAGCGCTATGCTCAGGCAATCGAGAACCAACTCAAGGTTAAGGCAAAGACGCGGCTCGTTTTTCTAAATGTAAATGGTGAAGTCAAAATCTACGAGTAACTATCCAATGGATCTAAAAGTCTTCATCACCAATCAAGATTCAACCTGCGACGAGTGCGGAGAAAAACTGGGACACCACGCCTGGATCACACTGGTTGAGAACAAAGGCGCACTTTGCCTCTCGTGCGCCGACCTGGATCATCTCGTCTTCCTCCCAACGGGTAGTGCGGCATTGACCCGACGCTCCGCTAAATATTCGATATTGTCAGCTGTTGTCCTACAGTGGAGTCGCGCCCGCAAACATTACGAGCGGAAAGGCTTGCTGGTGGAAGAAGTCGCGCTTCAACGCGCCGAGCAGGAATGTTTGGAAGATGCCGATGTGCGCGCCCGTCGAAATGAGCGTGCGGCTGATCGCCGCGACGAATTGGATCAGGAATACAGATCAAGTTTTGCCAAACGAGTGTGCGAATTATTTCCCAACAGCCCCGCTGGACGCGAACAAATAATCGCCGAACACGCCTGCCAAAAATACCGCGGGCGTGTGGGACGTTCCGCGCAAGCCAAAAGCTGGATGAGAAATCCATTTTGCTGGCGGTCATTGCCCACATCCGCCACGCCGAGACGAATTACGATGAATTGCTGATGCTAGGCATGGATCGTTCATCGGCGCGCGATGAAGTTCGGGAGGAAATAGATCAACTCGTCGCGCAATGGATAGTGGGCTGACTTTTCCGCATGTTTTTAAAAAATGTTCCGTAAAGCTCCCTGCTTTAGCAGTGGAGATGTAAGGAACGGTTTTGCTTGTAGTATACTAAACATAGAAGCTCTCGGACTAGAGAGCCTGGGCTTTGCCCTAGAAGCCCCCGCCTTTAGGCGTGGGGAGTAGTAATGGAGTAGCATGGATATTTTCTGCCAGTGGATAGGTGTGCGGTCCGGGATAAATCACCAGCAATTTTGATAAATTCAAATCGGTTAACGCTGTGCGCATGGAAGGTGTCAGATGTGGAGCGTCTACGCGTTTACATTCCACTCCGATACGCTTGCCATTTTTTAGTAAGATTAAGTCGATTTCTGCCCCCGAGTGGGTTGCCCAAAAATAAACTTCATCCGGTACGGTGGCTTTAATGATTTCTTCAATGACAAAACCTTCCCAAGATGCACCACTGCGCGGATGCAGGAGCAGTTCCTGTTCGGTGCGAATTCCAGACAGATAGTGTAATAAACCCGTATCACGGATATAAACTTTTGGCGTTTTAACTTGCCGTTTGCCCAGGTTTGCATACCAGGGTTGGAGCAGGCGTACCATGAACAGGTCTTGGAGCAAATCAATATAACGGCGGGCAGTTGTTTCGCCAACGCTCAGGGTGCGGGCGGCTTCAGCCACATTCCAAACTTGCCCGTGATAGTGGGCCAGTAAGCTCCAAAAACGGAATAAGCTGGTGGATGGAATATTGAACCCAAACTGCGGAATATCCCGTTCTAAAAATGTGAGCACAAAATCCTTACGCCATTCCAAGCTGGTGTCTTCGTTGGAGGCGGTGAATGACAGTGGGTAACCCCCGCGCCGCCAGAGCAGGTTTTGTGATTCTGCACCCACTTCTTCCAGGCTGAATCCGCTCATTTGGATGATTGAAATTCGTCCGGCTAGCGACTCGGATGATTGCCGCAATAATTCAGGTGATGCACTACCCAAAATCAGGAAGCGGGCCGGCAAAGGAGTTCGGTCTGCCAAAACTCGCAAAACAGGAAAAAGTTCCGGGCGGCGCTGAATTTCATCAATGACTACCAGTCCCTGTAAATCTTGCAGGGCTGTCATTGGCTGGTCGAGCCTTGCCAGGCTAAAAGGGTCTTCTAGATCAAAATAATTTGCCGATGTGGGGGGAACGAATTGCCTTGCCAAGGTCGTTTTACCGCATTGGCGGGGCCCAATCATCCCCACAACACGATTGGCTTCCAATTTGCGTTGGATTGTATTTTGTAAGGTGGTTCGAGAAATCATAGCACTATGATACCACGAAAATCCGCCTATTAAAGGAGGATTTTCGTGGTAGGATTTACTGCTTGTAATGCCCTGAAAAAAATCAACTACCCTCTCAGACATATCCTGTTTTGCTTGCCATTACAGTGATAGTTGCTCGTTTCAGGCTTTAGTGCTGCCTATGTGATGCCTACCTCCCGCCTGCGAAACTTATACCCGTATACATGATATATGCCGCGCTGGGCAGATCTTTATGGTACTCTGAACTGCCTAATTTTCTTCATGTCAAATGACGCGAATCACAATACTTCATCTTCATATAGGATCTCGTATTTGTAGCCCTGCTCGGTTAGGAATCTTTGGCGGTTGGCGGCGAAGGTCTGGTCTACGGTCTCGCGGGTGACGATAGTATAAAAGTGCGCCATAGAGCCGTCGCTTTTGGGGCGCAGGATGCGACCGAGTCGCTGAGCTTCTTCCTGACGGCTGCCGAACGTGCCTGAGATTTCGATGGCGACGTTGGCATCTGGCAGGTCTATGCTGAAGTTGGCAACCTTTGAAACCACCAGGATTTTCACCTCTCCTGTGCGGAACTGTTCGTAAAGTTTCTCGCGTTCACGCACAGGGGTCGCGCCGTTGATGAGCGGAGCATTCAGCCGCGCCGCGATTTCATCCAACTGATCGAGATACATGCCAATCACGAGAATACTCTCGCCCACGTGACGATGCAGGATGGCTTGCACGAGAGGTAGTTTACGCGGGTTGTGCGCCGCTATTGAATACTTTTGGCGTTGGGGCGCAATAGCATATTCCATGCGGACGCTTTCGTCCAATGGTGCGCGGATTTCGTGACAGATGGCGGTGGCGATCCAGCCTTGTTTTTCCAAATCCTTCCACGGCACATTATATTTTTGCGGGCCGATCAATGAAAAGACATCGCCTTCCATCCCATCCTCGCGCACCAGTGTGGCGGTCAGTCCCAACCGCCGACGCGCCTGAATTTCAGCGGTGATGCGAAAGACTGGTGCGGGGAGCAAATGCACTTCGTCATAAATAATCAATCCCCAGTTGCGGGCGCTGAATAGCCCAAAGTGCGGGAATTCTTCCGTACCGCGTTTACGATAGGTCAAAATCTGATACGTGCTGACCGTTACTGGGCGGATGTCTTTTTGCAATCCAGAATACTCGCCGACCAAATCCTCCGTCAGCGAAGTCTTATCCACCAACTCGCTCATCCATTGGCGGACGGCAACGGTGTTGGGAGTCAAAATCAGCGTGGATGTTTGCAACTGCGACATGGCAGCCATGCCCACAATCGTCTTGCCCGCGCCGCATGGGAGAACGATCACGCCACTTCCGCCGCGCGCCGTTCCGCCTGCATGAAAGATTTCGGCGGCTTCGGTTTGATAATGCCGCAGGTTAAACGGTTTGCCATTCAGTGTGGATGGACGCAACGTAATTGGCAAATCTTCGCCAGATGCGTATCCCGCTAAATCTTCGGCGGGATAACCGATTTGCAGGAGCGCCTGCTTCAGATGTCCGCGCCTGCCCGAGGCGACCAGAACGCGGTGCGCGTCCAAACGCTCGTGCAAATAAACCTGAGTTTTCTTGTGATTCAGAATTTCCACCATCAGCGTTTTGTCGTCGCTGGTGAGGATGAGATTTTCCCCTTCGCGGATTAACTTCACGCGACCATAACGTCCCACGTATTCTTCGATGTCGCGGGTCACGTTGGAGGGCAAGCCATACTCGTTGGAGGGCAAGCCATACTTCGAGAACGCCTCCAGCCCTGCCAGGATTTCCACAGCCGTCAGCCCAGACGAAGCCGCGTTCCACAATGAAAGCGGCGTGATGCGATAGGTGTGAATATATTCGGGTGACTTTTCCAGTTCGGCAAAACGCGCCAGCGCGTCACGCGCTTCTTCGTAGCGTTCGTTCTGCACTTCGAGCAGGATGCTTTTATCGCCTTGAATGATGAGTGGGTTTGAGGGAGATGGCATATTGTTTCGTGTTCCGTTTTGTATTTGTTTACCTGTGTGCGTGTTTAAGTTCTCCATTATTCGGGTTCGATGGTGAAGGTGTCTTGCAATTTAAGAATCGCTTCATCAAACTTCGGCTGGTATTTCTGGTCGAAACTGATGGCGCGGGTTTTTAGGTCAGATTGGAAGGGACAGCGCAGCTCGGCCAACGTTTTGCGGAAGGCGTCGAAGGATTCTTCGTCTAGGAATTTGACCGTGACGGCAACGCTCCGACTCACCTTGAGCTGTCTCGGTTTTCTATCTACCTCTTCCACGGCTGACGCTTTGGGGAACAGGCTGACAGTGGATTCTGCCAACGGGGCGAATCCGTCCGCAGAGTGTTGGACTCGCAAGGGGACGCGGGAATTAACTTCCAGCGTAGAAAAAAGTTTCTCGCTGGCGCCCACCAGCCGAAGGGTCGGGGTGATGCGCTCCGCTGTAAATTTATCCGCTTCGGGAATCTCGTCCGCGCTTTCCAGCAGGGAAAAACCTTCGTAAAGCGTGAACTGATCGGCATGACCCACCCACTCGTCCAATTCCACTTTTACGTTGGCAGGCAGACCACGTTCGCCGAGTTTTTCCAGCAGGGCGATCACATCCAGGTTGGGTTGGCGGATTTGCTCCGCGGCGACGAGCGTCTTCTTGAGTTGGAAAATGCCCACGTAGACGATGTGTCCGCTGTTTGGGCTGGAAACCTGCTCGCCCAACGCGGCTACCTGTCGAATGATTTTTGCGGGATAAAAATCAGATTCGATGACTACATCGAAGTTGGGCTGGACAGTAAGGCGCGGCTGACTCTCTTTGCCACTCATCAAACGCAGAAAGCGTTCGTTGACGCGAAACGCCTTGAGCGTTCCGCGCGAAGGCAGTAGCCCCTTGTATGGCGCTGAGTTATAAGCCACATCCATGAAACGCAAGGTGAGCGGGATGTTTTCGAGAAAGCGCACCACGTAACGACCCTCGACACGCTCGAAGCCATCGGGGGTCTCATCGGGGATGGGCTTTTCGTTATGCGACCAACTGTCTTTGCCTTCGTAAAAATTTCCGTAACGGGCTTTAGTCACAGTTTTTGGAATGAGAAAGTAGGGATGTTCGGCTTTGAGATACGCCACCAGAGATTCAACACTGAGCCATTGATTTGGCGGACAGACTTTCAGTATATCCATCAGGAACTGGCGGATTTCAGAGAATTTCAATGTGGGCATAATCCCAATGCCAGAGCCCCAAGTGCCAAACGAGTCCAATTCACCCAGTATTGCGGTCTCGTAAAACTCGTTCTTTCTATAGCCGCCATACTCGCTGTGAGATTTGGCTTGGATGAGCGTATCGAGAATTTGTTTTTCCTGTTTGATGGGCGTGAGATTGAGAAACTTATCCAAGCGGGCTTGATCCACTGTGATGAAGTTTTCCAGAAAGGATGGCTCAGAACTAGTATAACCGCGATAAACGCCTTTAACATCGAAATGAA
This sequence comes from Chloroflexota bacterium, assembly GCA_026390015.1. Taxonomy (GTDB): domain Bacteria; phylum Chloroflexota; class Anaerolineae; order Anaerolineales; family Villigracilaceae; genus Villigracilis. The sequence goes on from JAPLGS010000111.1 coordinate 19,744, forward strand.
CCAAGCCTACTTGCAAAGCGAGTCCATCAATGAAGTCAATCCATTGTGCGCGGCCAGTTTCTTTTGACACATTAACCAATTCGGGGTCGCCCATGAGTTTGGCGATGCGGACGGAATCGGCTCGCGGTATTTCGTTGGTGCGCGTCATACGCTTGACGCTGTGTCCGCCGATGTAATCGAGATATGTGAACAGGTCGCGCAGGAGGTCGCGGTCGTTGGAGAAAATGCGGAGTTTTTTTGGGTCGAGGGGGATAAGTTTCATTTGCGAGGTTTCAAGTGTCAGATGCAGGTCGAAGGTTGAAAGTCAAAGGTCGCTATGATGGGACTTTCGACTTTTGACGCATTACGGTTTAACGGTTTTTGCGACAAATCCGTTTTTCTTGAGCGTTCGTTCAACAGCAGAGCGGAATTCTGGTGGGAAGGCAATGAATTGTTCGTCGAGCAAGATGAGGTTTTCCGCGAGATCGCGCTCCAATTGAACGCGCAGATTCAGGTCACGGACGCGGGCGACAAGCAGGTTTTCGTGCAGGATGGTCCTGCCCCATTTTTCGTTAACTGCGGCGAGGGCTTTTCCAAAAGCGGGAACATGCTTTGCCAGCCAGAGCGAGAGCGGGGAATTGCGCTGTTGTGGAGTGGCGCGTCCCAGTTTGATGAGGCTGGGCGCGGCTTGCAAGTTATTTTTTTCTACGCTCAAGTGGGTCAGGATATTGAACAGTTCAAGATGCTGAATCTGAATCAGGCGCAAATCAATTTTGACAGAATCCGCTTTGGGTGTGGATTCTAGCCAAGGAAGAGTATCCTCTAAAGGGTTGTTGGACGCGGTTGAATTCAGGTTGGGTGCAAGACGATAATGGGAAGTGGAGTCTAATTTCAAGCGCGAGAAAAGTCCCAATTCCCAGCCTTGGTGCAGGATTTTTTCAGTAGGTAGGGTTTTTCCGCCAAAGCAGTAAATCTTGAGCGCTGGGTCAAGGCTTTCGGAACGCACCCATTCATGAGGAGCAAGACTCGCAAGCAGGCGGACAGCGGCTTCGGTGATGGAGAGCGAGGCAGGGACGCTGGTATTGTGTGTATTTAACGATAACCACCAAGCGCGTTTTTGCCAGTCTTGCAGGCGCACGGCGGAGAAGGGCTGGTCATTGAGGTGGATCGTGCCGTCTTTGGTTTCTATTTTTGCATGGTCATTGGGGAAGGCTGGATTGCCGCCGATCAACTGCAACAGTTTTTTGCGGATGGCGTGATCGCTCGTCTCGCCAGTTTGGTCACTTGTGACGATGGGCAATAATGGCGGCAGATAGGGAACGAATTCAGGCGGCAGGGCAAAGCGCCAGCGTTCCATTTGAACGGCGTCGCCGCGCATTTTAACCTCAGCCATAATAATGAGTCCGCGCCGGACGAAGTTCTTTTTGACGGCATCGAAAGTGGATTTGTATTGCTGGGTGAACGTGCCGTAGTAGTGTTTAGCGGGTTGCGCAGCGCTGCCATATAGGCGCTCGAAGAAGGCGATGTCCACTTCGCCGGTTTGATGGAGCAAGTGCAGCGTGATGATTTCCTCAATGCTGAGGTTTTGCATTGCTTCAGCCACGCCGATGGACGAGACGAAGTAACTGGGAAATGAAGCGCGCGAGGCAGTCTCGCTGGGACTAAAGCCGCGCGCCTTGCGAATGGCGTTGAGGTCAACCTCGGCAATGTCGGCGCACATCTCGTGCAATAAGTTGGGAATGGACATGCGCTGGATTGTATGGGGAGTCGGGCGAGGTGTCAAATAAAATGAAAAGCAAGTAAAGGTTAGTTTACTCCCAAGGATTTACGATTTCAATACCTGTTTCGCTGAAATCATCCACGTTGCGGGTGACTAGTGTTAGTTTGTGAGTTAAAGTTGTTGCAGCAACAAGAGAGTCTATTGCAGGTAAAGTTATTCCTGTTGACTCCAGGCGCGCAATCAGAATTCCCCATTCCATCAAGACCTCTGTATCTAATGGAATGATCCTTCCATCAAAACGCACTAATAGATTTTCCTTGAGCCAGGAATGTAATTCCTGTTTTCGTTTCGATTTGGGTAATTTTTCAACACCCTTTGCAATTTCTCCAATCGTGATCACGCTCAAGAAAACATCATCAGAGTCTAGTGAATCAACAAAGTCTATAACTTTCGGATTCGGATGCTTGGCAACAAGTTCCGAGATGACGCACGTATCAAGCAGATATTTCATAATTCGAACCCCTTGCGTGGCAGGGACTTGTCTCGAAGGAGCTCAAGTCCAGCTAGGGGAGATGCCTGAAAAAACTCGGAGAGTTTCCCTTGGGATTTACGCAGGTTTTCATATTCTGCATATGAAATAACAACCACGGTTTTCTGGCCATGTTTCGTGATCAATTGAGGACCTTGCTTTAAGGCACGTGCGATCACCTCACTCAATTTGTTTTTCGCATCCTGGATTTGCCACGTTTCATTCATAGTCGCTCCTTTCTGTCTAGACAGACTAGCCAGATTTTACTCTTCTTCTAAGAGAAAGTCAACAATTCGGATCATTTCCGTGCCGATTTAAAAATCCCATAATGGGACTGTACAATATAACCATGCAATTAACACCTCTTTCTGGACTTTTGACCTGTTTCCCCAAAAAATCCGACGGTGTGCTAAAGGTAGTCCTTCGCATCTATCTACAGTGCAAGGATTCATTGTATTCATCTGTTTCGGCTAAGGATTTCTCTGAGATAGGGTTCTTTTAGCTTTCCAGCCTCAATGATTAATCCTAACCCTGGCAGATCGAATGCCTCAAGTTTGCCTTTGCGGATCCAGGCTCTGATCTGTTTTGATGTGGCATGACAAATCTGAGCAGCTTGATGAACGGTGAAATAGTTGCCGCGCGGGATGAAAATGGTGAGGATGTTCGGTTTTGTAGTCTCAATGAGTTTGTCACTCTTCCTTCCCGAACCTTTCTGCCATAGGCAGCGATTAGCTGATAAACCTTGCTGATGGTTTGTTCTGCATCTTCTATGTCACGCAATGAAATGCGTTTCAACAAGCTCTCCTGTGCGGTCAGAAATTCAAAGAGATCTTGTACTTGATCTGGACGAAGTTCCATTTGATTTTCCAGTATCCGAGCTCCTCCCATCTTTGGTGACGGGTTACTACTGGTGGAGAGTTGGAAAGCT
>JAPLGS010000060.1 GCA_026390015.1 Chloroflexota bacterium
GAATTTTCCAAAACAAAACTCCTTGACCAGAAATTCCATCGCTGGTTGATAGAAGGGTTTGACACACGACTGATCGGTGATTATCACGTAGATACAAAAATAGAAATGGACACTATCGCAAATATGATCAATCAAGCGCGGGAATTTTATGAAGCTGCGCTCAGATATTTGGAAAAGTAAATTGCCTGTCCTGAAAGGATACAAACCCGAGGCTGTGGGTTTGTATCCTTTCAGAAGATCCTCATGTGTTTTTGTGAAATGAAACGAGCTTTTCCTTGAGGGGAAAGGGCTATCGTCCAACGAAAATTTCTGGCTAAAATCCTCAAAAAACTGGCGGATGAAGCAAGTAGCCAGCAAAGGTCCCCTTGTAAAACATTATCGCTTCGTGATATTATCGGGCTATGATTGAGTCCTTCGCCTCTGATGAAACCGAAAAAATCTTTCGTGGGCAGGTTTCTAAAAAGTTCCCGAAAGATATTCAACGAACCGCGCGCCGAAAGTTGATTTATCTCGATGACGCAGAAGATTTACAAGATTTACTTGCGCCCCCTGGAAATCGGCTTGAAAAACTAAAAGGTGACAGGGCTGGGCAACACAGTATCCGCATTAATGACCAATGGCGAATTTGTTTCAATTGGTCAGGCAACCAGGCAAAAGATGTTGAGATTGTGGATTATCACGGATGAGAGAAAAAATGATGGACAAAACTTTATCACCTATTCACCCTGGCGAAATTCTGCTTGAAGATTTTATGAAGCCGCTTGGTTTAAGCCAGTATCGTTTGGCGCATGACATCGGCGTTACTCCAATTCGTATCAGCCAGATTGTTCATGGTGGGCGTTCAATTACTGTTGATACTGCCATGCGCCTTGCTCGTTATTTTGGCACAAGTGCAGCGGTTTGGCTTCGTTTGCAAGTTCGCTATGATTTAGAAGTTGCAGAAAGTGAATTGAGCGGAAAAATCAATAAAGAAGTCAAGGTGTATTCTCAAACTCCAAGTCACGTATAAGCGGGCAGGTAAGTAACAAAGCGTGGTTAGAAAACCAGACATCACGAAGGCTACTGGTCTGGCTTAATGCCTTTGCGAATACTTCTGAAAAGCCCGGTGCGTTGGGATCTGCCAGTTAGGTCACCTGGATGATATGCGGGGTTGTCAGGTAACTGACTGTTCTACCGCGATGGTGTTTGTCCAAAAACAAATAATGAAGTTAGTGATAATCAGGAAAGTCTAATGGCCAAGTTAATCAATGCTCAATTCGAGAGAATCAAAAAGGCATTTAACAAAGATGAAATACCTTTCGTGTCGACATTAACAATAAAAATATATTTCAAGTATCTTGAGAACAATTTGGCCCGCCCTTGTTTGTTAACGGGAATTGAAAGCTTAGGGTTCTTTAGATGGGAAGAACGTTTTTCGTTTGGCTACGGAAGTCAAGATGAATACGAGCAATTGAAGAAGAAACGAGGTTCATTTCACGATATTTATGAATTGACTAAGTTTGAAGCAATTTCTGATTATTCGGATATTTGGATTAACGTCCATCGTATCCCTCGTCGTAAAAAGTTTACAATTCCGCTATCTGAATTACAGGCAACAGATAAAGCATCACAAAATTATCAATTACTAAACGACTATACGGTATGGCGAATTAATTGGCAACAATGACAATCTGGCAAGGCAAATAGTTATATTGTGTAATGGTCGGATAACGGTTGAACAAAAACCTTTTACCACGGAGTCCCTGAGAAACGGAGTTTGCACCTTGCTTTTCTCAGCGGCTTCGTGCCTCAGTGGTTCAAAAAATGTTCAACCTATTGCTGACTATTACACAAATAGTTATATTGTTTCTAAAATCACCCTTGGTCTATCTCAAAGGTGATTTGTGCAAAGAACTTAATCATGTTTGTAGTCGTTCCTATTTTAGCCAGCGCGTCTTCAGTTCATCCAGATCCCGCAAAGAGCGTGCGGGGCTCACACAAACCGTTTAGCGCTGGCCCAAATAAAAGGTAAGGCACTGAAAATGGATTATTCAAAAATAGTAGATGATTTGAAACAGGCATCATTGTTTGATCTTTATCGATTGGGGGTTGCGATCAACCAGCAATTGGATAATCCCCAACGGCTTGATGAAATCAAAAAGCGTTTAAATCCCGGCCGAATGATCTGTTATTTCGACCCGGTAGAGAATAGATTAATTGAAGCTAAAATAATCCGGCTAAAAAGAACGCAGCTATTAGTAAAAAATGTGCTTGATCAAAAGGAATGGATAATCCCTGTATATTGGGTCAATTTAGATGAAGAAAATACTGACATAATCGCTCCATCAAAGAAAGGGCTGGATAAAAGTCAGCTTAAAGTTGGTGAAATA
>JAPLGS010000069.1 GCA_026390015.1 Chloroflexota bacterium
CAACCGACGTAAAGTCAACCAGGATTTGGAAAAAGGTATGGCAGGATGTTTCAAACTAATCACAAAATGCTGACGATTAGCAATGTAAAGGTTGAATAGAATAAAGGCCAAACCAACGAATAGTAATCGGATTACTGGATTGCGTGATGTGGTGCGGGCACGAACCTGATTCATTTGGCGATAACTCGTTTCAATGCCGAAACGTTGACGATACATCTCAAAGACCTGGTGCGGCTCGACTGACTTTGGTAATCCCGCAACGGCGTAAGCAAACCAGCGCACGCCTTTGCGTTTGTAGCGTCCTTTCGAATATTTTTTGACCGCAACGGCAGACACTTGCACTTGACCATGCTTTGGACTGTTGAAGGTATAGGTTGTTTTGTGACTTGCAGAGGCTTCAAACAACTTTCGTACACCGCCCGATTTTCCACGCACAGGGATGGGCAGGATAAATTTTATTTTGCGCCGTTTTAGCATCTTCAGGACTGGCACGGAACAAAATCCTTTATCAAAATAGGCGCGTTTTATGGAGATTCCCATAGTTTTCAATCGATTTAAGAGCCAGGCAACAATGGTTTCCATGCTTTCATCTTTTTCCACGAAACGCAACGCGAGCACATAGCGCTGGTTATCATGCACAATTGAAACGGTAGCATATCCGTGAAAATGGGTCGTACCTGATTTCGGTTGAGAGCGCACAATTTCTTTTTCATCTGCATACTGCTCACCATGATAAGGTATCAAAGTTAGATCGATCGCTATGAAGTAGGCCCGTTTTCCTTTCTTGACGAAACGTGGTGTTTGAGCCCGCAGGAGCGTGTTGAGCGCGCGTTGTAATATGGTTCGATCTGGCAAAGCTTGTGCCAACACTTCGCGTAATCGGTTGGCGGACGGCGCTTCTTTCAATTCGTGACAGGCCGCATCTATACTGATGCGATGAGCACTGGCATAACCAAGTATGGCAATGATATCTTCCGCCGTAATACGTGTATTTTTCATCTCAAGCGGCAGATATCGGCGTAAGATTATAATCAAAGCATTTAGTACTTGTTGAGATCGCAAGATTCGGTTATTTTTATGCGCGGGTTTGAACATGGTGGTTTGGTCTCCTTGGTAAGAGCCAAGTAAACCATGTTCAAGCCTTTTCGTGAACTACTGAAACAGACTTCCAAGCATGGAATGGCTATTATTCCGCACACTTGACTCTGCGGAATACTGAAGCTTTATATCTAACAACGGGTCAAGACTCCGTTGAGATTCAAATTCCCGAATCTGCAGATACAGAAATAGATATTCAGGCGAGAACTTTCAATTGGAAATCCAAAGTAGACCCCGACGACTTCAGATTAGTCGAACACCTTGAATGGAATAGATTGTATGGAAATTCAGGAAATGATGACAGTAATAATCATAGTAATATCTTCGATTGGATTAAGCATGACCCTTTATTTTTTACAATGGGATTGTGTGGAGAGGGTCTGAATTATTCTCCCGCTGAGAAGGCAGCAGGCTTTACAAGACTAAACAGCATTGCATTGTTAACATCTCCAGATGCGTATGGAAGTGCTGATAGTACTGGCAAGGTAGCATTACTAATTCGGTTTGGAGATGTTGTTAGCTTTTCAATAAATAATAAGAACTACCTAACTGCTGAAGAAATAGCACTACCTGCTGAAGAAATAGCGCTACGTGTTATTCAAAAGAATCATTCCACCATTGGCGGTCTTGATTTCGTTGCTACCGAAATCAATGATTCGAATATCGCAATCTGTGATGGCACGACTCACCTACAACCAGGGTTTATATGTTATCCAAATGGACATAGTATTTCAGATTCAACACTTGAGTTCTGGGATTTAAACGGAAGTGCTCAAGAGCTTACAATAAGGTCACCGAAAGGATGGAGCGAACAACCGCTTGCAACAACGGACTTGCCAGAAAACACCAAATTGACTGTGTCTGCGCAATCTGGTAACGTAGAAATTTCTCAAAAAGGACCATCTGGTGGTTTAGAAATTAAAGGCGATAGGCTTAGTGCAAAAGCAAATGGCGATGAACAATTCCGTTCTCGGTGGGAGGCATTACCCATAGAACTTCAAAGTGCCTATATTGCAGGGGCATTTGCATTTGCCCTCGCAATAATCGGTAACTTTGTATCCAACTGGCTAACGTTTGCATCTTTCTTTGCTTGGCTATTTTCCATGCCACGTTACCGACAGCCTGTTAATCTTCCTGCCAAAGCCCATATCTTCAAATTAATCAACGGAAAAAAGATTTCAGGAATTATCAAATCTTTTGATGGACGTTCAACTTATAGAGTCTTCGTCCTGACGGAAGTTCGCGAATGGGACAAAGACAACTGGGGCGATGTTCTTGCCACCGAAGTACGAGTCCCGCAAAACCAAATCGAAATGTATTACAAGGCTCATCCATGACCTTAGTTCGCTTTGAAGATGTAATCCACCTCTCCACCTCCCGCACAGCGGACCCTGCCTCCGCAGGGATTGACCGCTTCGTGAGACTCGAGCACATCGAGCCAGAGAACCTGCAATGACCCTCTACCGCTTTGACCAAATCGCTTCCAACATAACCATCCGTGTCCAGCCCTCTGACACGGACTTGGAGCGTTACGTGGGACTCGAACACCTTGACCCCGAATCGCTCAAGCTGCGGAGATGGGGTTCGCCTGCGGATGTGATTGGACAGAAGTTGAAATTCTGGAAAGGTGACATCATTTACGGCAAACGCCGCGCCTACCAACGCAAACTCGCCGTAGCGGACTTTGATGGGATTTGCTCGGCGCACGCAATGGTCTTACGCGCCAAGCAAGATGTGATTTTGCCTGAATTATTGCCGTTCTTTTTGCAGAGCGAGATTTTTCACCAACGCGCAATGGAAATTTCTGTGGGTTCACTTTCGCCAACCATTAACTGGAGCGCACTCGCAAAACAGGAATTCCCCCTCCCGCCCGTGGACGAACAGCGCCGCATCGCTGACCTGCTCTGGGCGGCGGATGAAGCAATTCAAGAAAAGTCAAATCTCATGAGCAGTTTGTTGACGCTCATGGATAGTTTAAGAGAAGAAATATTTTTTTCGTCAGCCGCTCCAAAAGTAAAACTCAAAGAAATTGCTGAAGTACGCTATGGTCTTGGACAACCACCACCCAAGACTGATTCTGGCGTCCCGTTGATTCGTGCTACGAATATCAGTCAAGGACAAATATCAAGAAAAGATTTACTGTCGGTTAATCCTGATGATTTACCTGCAAGTCGAGCAATTTATTTGCAAGAAGGTGACATTATTCTTGTGCGTAGCGGCGCTTATACGGGCGACTCGGCAATGATTACTGGTGAATGGATAAATTCAATAGCAGGATATGATTTGGTGGTTATACCTGATAAAGAAAAAGTCCATCCTGTTTTCTTGGCAGAATTTTTACTTCACAGACGCACGGTAAAAACGATATTGACTCCATTAAGCGGAAGGTCAGCACAACCTCATATCAATGCCGTGCAAGTTGGCGGTATAGAAATTACATTGCCCTCAATGGAAATTCAGTTAGAAAAGATTGAAAAATTAAATCAAGTAAATCAAACGATTTCTGAATTACGCAACAATACTGAATTGCTCAAAAGAACTAAGAAATTATTGTTAGAGCAATCGCTTTCATAACCAATAGGGTGAACCAATGTTCAACGAACAGAACACCGTCGGGAGTAAGCATGAAACGAAACCATAAAACCACGCCATTGCGCTATTATTTTGTGGATGAAGCGGGAGATGGAACTTTGTTTGATCGCAAAGGTCATGTACTTGTTGGTCAACAAGGGTGTTCACGGTACTTCATGCTTGGCGTATTGGATGTGCCTCGCCCCGCAGAACTCAATCAGGCTTTGCATGAATTACGCGCACGGCTTTTAGCCGATCCCTATTTTCAAAGTGTGCCATCTATGCAAGCGGCATCCAAAAAAACAGCCCTGTTCTTTCATGCCAAAGATGATTTGCCCGAAGTACGGCGTGAAGTTTTCAGTGTATTGAAATCCTTCGATGATTTGCGTTTCTTTGCCATCGTCACCGATAAATTACGTACGGTTCAATATGTTCAAGCCCGAAATCAAGTAGATACTGAATATCGCTACAATCCCAACGAACTCTACGACTATCTGGTACGGCGGCAATTTCGTGACCGCCTGCATAAAGACGACGCCTACGAAATTCATTTTGCCAAAAGGGGAAGTTCTGATCGTACCGCCGCTCTTCAAAATGCTTTGCAATCTGCCCGTCAACGTTTCTTTGAAAAGTGGGGAGTTGCAAGCCAGGCGCCCATGCAGGTAATTCCAAATACCCCACAAAATCATGGCTGTCTCCAAGCCACCGACTATTTTCTCTGGGCTTTGCAGCGTCTATATGAGCAGGGAGAAGAACGTTACCTTTCCTACCTTTGGTCATCTTTCCGTCTGGTACAGGATATTGACGATCAACGTTCAGCCCGCTATGGTGTCTATTACACAGAGAAAAAGCCGCTGACAAAGGCGGCTTTGGAAGGAAGAAAATAAAAAAAAACACCAGAGATATAGGATGAAATAAACCGCAGTTCACTTCATCACACGGCATGGAGCCGAGTTTTGTCTCTGGTAAATTCATTATACAGATTTGACAAAGCGTTGTCAATTGCAATTTACAACCAAAAAACAGGGAATTAGCCTATGTTCAACGAACAGAACACCGTCGAAAACTACGTCGTCAACCTGCTCACGGGAGTCACACCGCCGCCCGTAACAGGCAGAGAGAGTCACGAAGACGCCGCGCCCTACATCCCGCTCGGACGCAATCACAAAGGCGCGGGCTGGCATTACGTCCCTGCCGCCACGTTGCCGCGCCGCGTCAACGACGTGTTCATTGAAGCCTACCTGCGCGAAGCCCTCATCCGCCTCAACCCCGAAATCGCCGCCCAGCCCGAACGCGCCGACGAAGTGCTCTACAAACTGCGCGCCATCGTCCTCTCGGTGCGCTCCGATGGACTCATCCGCGCCAACGAAGAATTCACCGCCTGGTTACGCGGAGAACGCTCCATGCCCTTTGGCGAAAACAACCAGCACGTCACCATCCACCTGCTCGATTACACCAATCTCGAGGACAACCAATACATCGCCTCCACCCAGGTCACATTCAGAGCGGGCGCAGCCGAACGCCGCCCCGACCTCGTCCTCTACGTCAACGGCATCCCGCTCGCCCTGCTCGAAGCCAAAACCCCCGTCCGCAACGCCGTCAGTTGGGTCGACGGCGCCAAACAACTCCACGACGACTACGAAAAATTCATCCCCGAACTCTTCGCCTGCAACGTCCTCAACGTCGCCACCGAAGGCAAAGACCTGCGCTACGGAGCCATCCACACGCCCCTCGAACACTGGAGCCCGTGGATTGTCGACTCACTCAAAGCGAGATTAACTGCCAGTAAACAGAATCAAGCATCGGCGGATGAAGAACCGCTTCGCACCCCGCCCAAGCCTGATATCAAACAACTGGCAGAATCCATCCCCAATCTTCTGCGCCCCAACATCCTCCTCGACATTCTCGCCAACTTCACCCTCTTCGCCACCGACAAAAAAAAGCGCCGCCTCAAAATCATCTGCCGCTACCAGCAATACGAAGGCGCAAACAAAATCGTCCAGCGCGTGCTCGAAGGCGTAACCAAAAAGGGACTCATCTGGCATTTTCAAGGCTCGGGCAAATCCCTGCTGATGGTCTTCGCCGCGCAAAAACTGCGCATGGCAGGCGCGCTGCGCAACCCCACCGTCATCATCGTGGTAGACAGGCTCGACCTCGACGCGCAGATCAGCGCCACCTTCCACGCCTCCGACATCCCCAACCTCGTCAAAGCCGAAACCCGCGCCGAACTCGAAAACTATCTCAAGCAGGACACGCGCAAAATCATCATCACCACCATTTTCAAATTTGGCGAATCAGACGGCGTATTGAACGAACGCGAAAACATCATCATGCTGGTGGATGAAGCCCACCGCACGCAGGAAGGCGACCTCGGCATGAAAATGCGCGCCGCCCTGCCGAACGCCTTTTTCTTCGGGCTGACGGGCACGCCTATCAACCGCCGCGACCGCAACACCTTCTACGCGTTCGGCGCCGATGAAGATGAACACGGCTACATGAGCCGCTACGGCTTCGAAGAATCCATCCGCGACGGCGCCACCCTGCCCCTGCACTTCGAGCCACGCCTTGTGGAACTGCACATTGACAAAGCCGCCATAGACGCAGCCTATGAAGAACTCACAGGCGAACTCTCCGACCTCGACCGCGACACGCTCGGCAAAGCCGCAGCAAAAATGGAAGTTTTGGTGAAGGTTCCAGAACGCATTCAAAATATTTGCGCCGACGTTGCCAAACACTTTCAGGAAAAAATAAAACCCAATGGCTTCAAAGCCATGCTGGTCACATTTGACCGCGAAAGTTGTTTGCTCTATAAAGCCGAACTGGATAAGCACTTACCTCCCGAAGCCAGTGATATTGTGATTTCAGTTTCAGGAAATAACCCGCGCTACACACCCTACAAACGCGACCGCGACAACGAAGAAAAACTGCTCGACCGTTACCGCGACCCAAACGACCCGCTCCAAATCATCATCGTCACCGCCAAACTGCTGACAGGTTTCGACGCGCCCATCCTGCAAGCCATGTATCTCGACAAGCCCATGCGCGACCACACCCTGCTGCAAGCCATCACGCGCACCAACCGCACCTTTGGCGATAAAAAGTCTCACGGTCTCATTGTGGATTACCTCGGCATCTTCGATGACGTTGCCAAATCGCTCGAATTCGACGAAGAAGGGTTCCGCCGCGTCGTCTCGGATATCGTCAACCTCAAAACAAAATTCCCCGCCGCCATGCAGAAATGCCTCGCCTACTTTGCGGGCGTGGATAAATCTCTCGACGGCTACGAAGGACTCATCGCCGCCCAGGAATGTCTGCCCAATAACGATGTGCGCGACTCCTTCGCCGCCGATTACAGTTATCTGTCCAGCCTGTGGGAAGCCATCTCCCCTGATCCGCTTCTCTCTGAATACGAAACTGACTACCGCTGGCTCTCGCAAGTCTACGTCTCCGTCCAACCGACCAGCGGGGCGGGCGCATTGCTCTGGCACTCGCTCGGCGCAAAGACCATCGAACTCATCCACCAAAACGTGCATGTCTCCGCCGTCCGCGACGACCTCGACGAAATCATCCTCGACGCCGAACTGCTCGAAGCCGTGCTGAAGACTGATAATCCCGACCGCAAAGCCAAAGAATTGCAGATCAAAATCGTTGACCGTTTGCGCAAGCACATAGGCAATCCGCTCTACCGCAAACTCTCCGAACGCCTCGAACGACTCAAAGAACAACACGAAGCAGGGCAACTACACTCCATCGCCTTCCTCAAAGCCCTGCTCGACCTTGCCCGCGACCTGGTCAACGCCGAAAAAGAAGTCCCACCCGCCGAAGATGAAGACCGCGGCAAAAACGCCCTCACCGAACTCTTCCAACAAACCCGCACCACCGACACCCCCATCATGGTCGAACGCATCGTAGACGACATCGACGACATCGTCCGCCAAATCCGCTTCCCCGACTGGCAGTCCACGGAAGGCGGGAAGAGAGAAGTCAGGAAGGCGTTACGCAGAACGCTTGCGAAATATAAACTCCACACCGATACAGAGTTATTCGAGAAGGCGTATGGGTATGTCAAGGAATATTATTAATGGATAAACTCGGCGATCCTGTGATTAATTTGTCACGGAAGGTCTTGTCCCTGCTGACGGGCGGAGTAGTCAAATAGTCACATCAGTTGGTTATAAGGAAATTACAATCATGCCCCGCAAAAGGAAAACATCAACCCAATCACCCATTGGATTGGAACTGCTTCAATCCAACTTCGTCGTCAACAACACGCAAAAGATATTCCACACCCCCGCAGTAGATGAAATTGTGACTGAAGCCAAGACTCTCCTGCTTGCAAAAAAAAGCGCGCAAGCAGAAGTCCTTTTTCGCAGGGCGCTCACACTTGAATCCGTTACGCCTGACCTACTCAACAACCTGGCGCAGGCTTTGGAATTTCAAGGGCTTAAAGAGGATGGGTTGTGTATTAGTGAAACAATCCTCATCCTTTTCCCAGACTATCTTTTTGCACGCGTGGCTTTAGCATTTGCCTCAATACACGAAGGCGAGTACGAAGACGCGCTTGAACTACTTACACCTTTATTTTCGCGCCGCGAGTTTCACATCAGCGAATATAATTCGCTTTGCTCCGTGTTGATCGAGTACTCCCTCTTGACAGATAATTACCCCGCGGCGCGTATTTGGTTCGACGCATGGTCGGAACCCGACCCTAAAAATCCCAAACTGGATGTTTACAGAGAATTGCTCAAAAAGATCAATGCATGAACATGAAAGAGTTACGCCGTATGCCTTCCGCCAAAGAAAATGATAATCTGCAAGTGGAAGAATACATCAAAGGCTGGAATTGGGACGCAGCCTCGCACGAGTTCGCCCTGCAAATGGGAGCGTTCCAGCTCGGATTCATCAATTCCCTGCAAGCCAGCAACCTGTCACCTGACACCATCCGCAAACATCAAAGCAATTGCTGGCTGATCGGTTCCTTCGAATGTGATTACGGCTATCACGACGCTTTCACGCCTGCCATCTTTCTCGACGGTCCAGGCTTTATCTACGAATTCAAACATAAGGTGAGCGATTCCCGATATGCAATAGCCTCATACGAATCCACGTGGCGCAAAATTGAAAAATACGTACGGGCGAGTCCATGATCAATTTGTCACGGAAGGTACTTTCCCTGCTGACGGCATGAGGGAGTTATGCTATGACCTTTAAAACCAATGACACTGCATGGACGACCAAAGGCGCAACACTGAGTCACAAATCTGCTGAAAAGGAATTTGGATTAACCTTTGATGAAATCGTCGCAGGTATTCGCGCGGGTAAATTACAATACCGCGAAAACAGCATTTACGGCGCCCCGTTCCTGAGATTGATCCGCAGCGAAGTGGAAGCGCTGGTCAATGAGAAATACGGCAAGAACTACTTGAACAAGAAAAGGTGGAAGAAGGAATTGTCAGAAATCAAAAAGACGTTGAAAGCCTTGAAAGAACAAACGCTCACGCTGGAAAACAGAAAGGCGGAGTTGGAGGATCTTTTAGCAGAGAAAGAGGAGTAAAGAAACACCACATGAATATTTACACTCTGGAAGTTTTCATCATTTCTGGACCAGTAAGCGAGAAGTTCGTAAAAAAGAATCCCATCATCTCCAGAACCATCGAAATCCGCAGCGATCAAACGCTTGAAGAATTGCATAATGCCATCTTCAAAGCCTTCAACCGTTTTGACAATCATTTATATGAATTCCAGATTGGCGGTAAAGGTCCCAACGACCCGAAAGCCAGGCGATATGGATTCCCTGCTTATCAGGACGAAGCAGACGATGATTTTAAGTTGGCAGGGGATGTGAAGCAAACTGCTATTGACGCCCTGAATCTAAAACAGGATCAATCCTTTGGGTATTGGTTTGATTTTGGAGACGACTGGTGGCATCAAATCAACGTGGTCGCAATCGAGAAAAAAACGTCAAAAGGCAGGTATCCTAAAATTATTAAAAAGGTTGGAAAAAGTCCTCCGCAATATACGGATCTTGATGAGTAAAAAACTTTCAACCTGCGCATGGCAGATGATCAGGATAGAATTGAGAACAAAAAGAGAACTCGTCATAGCTAAAATTTGTGCAACATGATAATCCCGCTGCTCTTGTGGGCAAATACCAAATCATCAAAAAAATCGGCGTGTCGTCCAAAGCTGCTTTGGACTGGTAAATCGATATTTACTTTGAGGAGCTGTGAAGCATGTCAACTATAATGTTCCGTGCGAGACGATCATCCAAACAGGAGAACCTGCCATGACCCGTCACCGCCGCCGTCACGCGCAGAGCCCCGCATCGCCTCATGCGATTCCCAAACCCCATGACAAAGCCTCGTATCCATCCCCAAGCGAACGATCTCGCATCCTCGCCCGTCGTGAGGAACTGATCAAAGCGCTGATCAATTTACGTGTTCAGGGAAATCTGGACGAGGCGCGGGTCAACGATCTGATAGCCGAATACGGACCAGATGAAGTTTTCCACGTTTCCCTCGTTCTCCAGACCAAGTTCCAACATAGCGACTTTCTCGTTGACGAACCTCAGATCTACCGCCATTACCGTCTCGGCTTCGCCCGTTTTGGCGGAAAGCGCCGCTTCCTCTCGCAGCCCGAGCAGGAAGAATTGAATTTTGAACGCGCCATGATGTTTGCTCAACGCGAATTCAAATCCCTGTTGCCGTTGAAACCGTCGCCGCGTGAGAATGAACTACAAGAACTGCTGATCATGGACTGGCATTTCTGGGAGGATATCACCCCGCTGGATATTCCTCCGCGTCCGGCAGAGTACCCGCCGCCCGCCTCCTACCCGTCCTCGCTCGATACAATCCTGACCAGGGGCTGGGATCTCGACCCAGGCAGAATCTCCCGCGAACATTCTGCATGGACAGCATACCAGCCCGATCTGGAGCATATCGTCTTCGACAAAACCCTGCTAAATGGATGGCCCGGCGAACCCGCGAGTTGGGCGCCGTGGCATGCCCTGCACCTGCTTGGCGTGTTGCACGCGTTCAACTCTGCCCGTCACCTCGCAGATTTATACATCCTCCCCAACGATTGGCTTTCCGACTGCCTGCCCAAAGTTTGGGCGCAAATGGGAGCGCCTGTCGAAAACGTGCTCTGGGGAATTCTCGATGACCCCAAATGCAAACCTGAACAGCGCGGACTGGCTTCCTCTGGTTTGCAAAAACTGATCGAAAACAAATCCATCCCGCGTCTGCCCGCCATCCATTCACTCGCTGAACGCCTCTCACCTGGCGGGACGGACAATGCCATAGTCAACGCTTACATCATATTCGTACTGGAGAACTTGAATGCAGTTGAAGCCAAGTCCGCCATCCGCGCTGCGTTCAAGAAAAAACTGGTTGACACAAAAATAATGAACGAGAGTGGTATTTCCTTCCTAAACAATTAAGCATGAAGCACGTGAAGAATACGAATTGTCCATGTATGCTGATGGTCAATTCACAGGCAAACCGGAACGCGCTTTTCTAATTTCAGCAAATATATTTTTGAATGAATGAGGTGAAACACAATGCCAGGAAAACATAAAAAGAACAAAGGTCCCCGTCTGCCCAAAACGAATTTGCAAATTCCAATCTCTCGCATCCGCCCAATACAAATATTGGGTCCGCGCTATTATCTTAAACGAGCGCGCGAATATCCAATATTGGGTTGTTGGGTCATTCAGGGTTGGAGGGAAGAAGGAATCACAAACGTTGTCGTTGCCCGCCAGCAGGACGCTGATAAAGTCATTTTTGCTTCATGCCTCGTGGATCTTTATTGCCTCGGCATTAAAGACGCGTATGCTAATGCAGATTATCCATTGAAGAAATTTCAGAGTGGATTACCCAAAATGTGCAACGGCGAGCCTGAATCTTGTTCCATTGAACTTGCCCACGAGATCATTTACGGCGGAATGGAGTACGCGGCACGATATGGTTTCAACCCGCATATTGATTTCACCGTACAATTTTGTGACCAGGTGCTCGACCCGCCAGAGACTCATCCGCGCATAAATAATGTGATTTTTGGCAAAGACGGTCAGCCGTTCTATATCTCTGGTCCCCATGATGATGACCGCAAGATCCATTCTGTTATCAACACCTTGATGCGCACTGCAGGCGAAGGGAATTTCCATTATCTTGCCGGGATCAGCCCAACAGCACTCTTCGATGAATAAGATGATTTCGGAAAAGTCCATAAAATCATGGAAGAACAAGCCTGTCCTCGCAGTATTCCGGGGAATTTTTTAATTACTTTCGCCAGCTCTTTATCGTAAGTTGTTATCCCATAAAACAGCACTACAATACAGATACAATTTTCAAAGGAGAATTATGGATAAAAGAAATAAAATTGAAAGCGGCTGGGCAATTGAACCAAGGCTTGGCGTGTATCACTTTGAACATGTTTCCAAAGAGTTTGCGGAAGAACACATGTACAAAAACAATGATGTTTACGTTGTGGAAACAATTAATTGGACGCTCGCAGATGAAGAGGCGAAGACTGTTCACTTCAACAAGTATTTTGCTTTTGATCTACATGCTGCTATAGCGATTGCTGTCGAAATACAGCTTGCATCATCTTCCATTCCCGAAAATTTTGCAGGCATTCGCGTTGCAACACAAGAAGAATTCGACATATTAACGAATGTCTATGAAAGTTTTGATTCTCAAATGCCCAAGGCTATTTCTGATGACGAAGCAAAACTATTGCCTGAGGCATGAACTCATATTTGCTCAACGAGTTGATCGCTTCTCCCCTATTTCCCCTTCATGTTCGGGGAAATTTTTAATTATTTTCGCCAACCCCTCATTTAAGTAGTTATGTAGTTATGTCTGACAAAACAGCACTAAATAAAGAAGAAAACGCACATTTTCAGTCTCACACCCCTATATATGGGGGTGTTTTTTTGAACTACAAATATAACTACTGTTTTTGGAGTAGTTATGTGTAGTTATGGAGTAGTTATGGAGTAGTTAAGTCCGAATACCCATAAATATGGAATAATGAATGAATTATTGACTAAATAACATAGATATGGGGGTACTCTTGGGACATAACTACTTAACTACTGAGAAGCCTCCCTTTTAATTAAAATTTCCCCCACCCAGATAAAAAATAGCCCGCCTCAAACAGAGACGGGCTATTACATATTAGAAGTGCACTATTCAGCAGATGAAAGCGTCACACCATACAGCTCCTGCACCTTGTTGACATCCACAACCAAAACACGATGGTTGATGCCCGCGCAATACTTCACAACTTCTGCCTGGCGTGGATCCTTTTCAGAAAGCAGGTTTGGGATCTGTCCCACCTGCCTGCGCAGCGCGTCGGGCATGATGTCCAGATTCTGATCCAAGCCGCGCCAGAAGAGCTTGGCTTGTGCCAGGCAAATATCGGTGCGCAGGTAGATCGTCGACTTGTTGCCCACATCAAAGTACCCGATCAACTCGGCGTTATCCGGTGGAAAGAACTCAACTGTTTTTGTGCGTGGCGCGAGATACACCTTGCCGCGTTCGAGCAGACTGCCCAATGCTTCGAAGAGTTTCCGCACCGGAGATTCGGCGGCAATGCGCTCGGCCTGTCCCAGGATCAGGTCCAGAAGCGCGAGGCGATTTTCCTCGGCAATTTCCTTGGCGGTTACCTCATCCAACAACCCCATATCTTGAAATGCCCGTAGTGCCAATTCCTGTGAAGCCTGCAGAACACCAAACGCATCAGGCAGGCGATTTTGCAGTGCCTTCTCCTCGCGCGCCTTTTCACTGGCCGCGTCCACAAGACTTGGGAAGAAGACCGCGATCTCAGCCCAATGCCTGGCAAGATATTGAATATAAAGTGACATGGCCTGGGAAAGCAAGCCCGCCTGCGCCTGAATCTGGAGAGCGCTCAAGCGATCGCTGATACCTTTATCTGCATCACTTCCATCTGGCAGGATGTCGCCAGGCGCAATCGGAACATACACCACACGTCCGACAATGCTCTGACCCACCAGCGGATTCTCGGCTGTCATCAGCACCAGTCCGCGCGGAAAGCGGGTGGTCTGCTGGGAAAGATCCGCGCGCGAACGACTGCGGGCGGAACGATTGCCCACCGAGCGCACCACCAGACTGGCTTTGCGGTGCATGTCACGCGCATCCGAGAGACTCGCGAACTGCGGCGCGAAATCATCGATGATGATCGGAGCATCCTTGGTGATGAACATGGCGCCCTCGATCGAAGTGACGGTTGAAGTCCAGTCCATCGGCGCGTGATAGTCACGTCCCTGAATGAAGCCTGTCCCAAAATGAGTCAGCACCAGATGGGAGATCGTGCTTTTCCCGCTCTGGGTGGTGCCATACGCATTGATGACAGCATTGAGCGAACGGAAGATCGTCAGCGGCGCGGCATACATGGCAGCCCATAACGGAGCGGTCACAGAACGCGGACCCACCCGCAGAAAATCGAGGGTGGCATTCACCGCCTTTTGTTGCGAGTCTTTATCCTGCGGCGGATCGCTCAAGGAATAGTGACTCAGGTTGTTGGTCCCGAGATCAACCCGCACGCTGGCGTCCAATCCATCCGCGGTCAGCAATCCCGCCGTGGTCAGGTATCCGCGCTTGCCTTCGTACTCGACCCAGCCGGTGTAGGTGAACAATCTCTCGCGGATCACATCCTCCAGTGAAACTTCCTGAATGGCTCGCGCAAGGATGTATCCTTTGCTGGGCGGCAAGTTCGAGATGGCGCGCACGCCCCATTGCGATGGGAGCCATTCGGTCTTTCCCAGTTCCCTGGCTTCGATCGAAACTGTCTGAAGTGGTTCGCCGTTGGCCAGCCCGCCCTGCACCTGGTAGCGGACGCTGGGCGGATTGAGTCCATCATCCACGGATAACTCATGCGTGATGCGTGCCCAGAAATTTCCGAGCGGGTCACCCATGAAGTGCAGGCATTTATCCTTGATCTCGGCATAGCTCATGTGGCTGCCTCCCTGTTCCTCTGCGCGCATCATCTTCCTGATCTCTTTGCGTCCCAGTCCAAATTTCCGTTCGAGCACGGTCGTGTAACGAGTTTGCAGAGTGGCAGGCATCGCAGCTAATAAGTGAACGACCTTCTGGATATGCTCATCCTGTTCCACGATCGGCATGCACGATATTTGCTCGATCATGATATCGAGATATGGCCGCGCGGAAGCAAGCTGTGATTCCCAAGCCTGGGCAGTCAATCCGTTTTGCAGCCACTCATTGATATCCTTGAAGGGCAGGTCGCCGATCACCATGCTGAGCGGACCGAGCGCGGCGCACAACCTGTCCGTTGTTTCGATCTTGTGCAGGCGTTTCTTTTCCATCTCGTTTGCTTTCAAGTCAGGCTTGAGCAGGTCGTGATCCAACGCCAGGTAGACCACACGTTTTTTTCTAATCTTTCCCAGATCTGTTTCGGACAGATTCCCGATCCCGCACAACGCGACAGCTGATCGACCGATCTGACGCAGGCTTTCAGCATCCGATTGTCCTTCGACGATCACCAGGCTTGTATCACCTGGCACCAAGGCCCAATACACCTGACGCTCGCCCGGCAGGTTGCGCGATTTATCATTTGGGTCAATTGGTTTCAAGGCTCTGGCAGAGAATGAAGTGACATGCCCATTCAATGTGTGCGGGAAGATGATATAGCCATCGGGTGAGGCTTGCCTGCCATCTGCGTTGGCAGTGAAATCCATTCCATCGGCGCGCAGGATACCGACCTCTTTGGCGCGCGTAATATCATCTGCGTTCAGACTTGTACGCAACTTACTATCAGATAACGTAAATCCCCAGTTGGCCTCGCGAATAGTTTGATCGGTGAAGCCGCGTTGATGCAGATACTCTCGCGCCGCTTCGCCTGCAGGCGACCAGAGCTGGTCGGAAAAACAACGGGCAGTTTCAGCGAAGAGATCATTGCGCATGCGCCGATCCGCTTCCACCTGCGCGGATTGAGGATGGATCCCCAACTTTTCCATACTGATCCCAGCTTGATCGGCCAGATAGGCAGCGGCCTCGATGAAATCCAGATTCTTCCAGCGGCGCACGAAGTCAATTACATCTCCTCCCGCATTGCAGCCTGTATGGCAATGCCAGCGTTGGCGTCCAGTGTCATCTGTGAAAATGCTAAAGGCTGTTGGGTTGTTCCCTTTGTGCAAGGGACAAGCGCCGCGCAGGGTATTGCCAGTTCGATGAAGCTTTGCTCCGGCCTGTCCCGCCAGATCAGCAAGATCAACCTGGGCAAATAGTTGATCCAAATTCATCGAGCTTTGTGAAGCGGGCATGATATAATTTTTCTTGACTGGTGACGCTTTTACAGCGTCTGATTGACGAGCCGCCGAATTGCCTTCGGCGGCGATTGTTTTAAATGGCATGATATTTTCCTTTTTGGTTATTGTTCAAGTTGTTCCACGGCGCGTTCCAGATCGCGCGCATCGGGGGTGACATAGATACGAGTGGTGTTCAAGCTGGAGTGTCCCAGCAGGGCGGCGATCTTTTCCAAGCCTACGTTATTGTTTGCAAGGTTCTTCGCGAATGTGTGGCGCAGGATGTGCGGGGTGAGTTCGGACAGTCCGGCATCCTGTGCATAGCGACGCAGGATGCGCTGAACAGCGCGACCGCTGATCCCATCGTCCGCAGCGGCCTCCACAGCGATCCAGATGAACGTATCGCTGACTTGTGGACGAACAGCCAGCCAATCCTGAATGGCCTTGCGTGCTTCGGAATTGAGCGGGACATTCCGTTGCTTGTTTCCTTTTCCTCTTCGAACCAAGACATTTCCTTTTCGATCCGATAGCTGTACATCGCTCAATTCAAGAGCGATGACTTCACTCAGGCGCAAGCCGGTGTGAAGTAGGAATAGTGTCAGCGAGGCGTCCCGACGACGGGTCACACAGCGGCGCGGATAACGGAGCTGCGCAAGCTGCTGATCCTTCTCGATGGCGCGCTGCAGGGCGAACTGCTCATGCTTATCCAGCCAGCGCGGAGCTGAGACCGATTGCTGAACAGACTTCACGTTTTCGGTCGGGTCGGTTGTGATCTGTCCGCTTTGTATCCCCCAGCGCATCAGTGCGGAGAGCGCCGCCAGTTTTCGATTGACGGTGCTGGCTTTCCGTTTTTCGGTTCCTTGCAGAAACTGCCGATATTCGCGGATGTCGGTCGGAGTGACAGCGGGCAGGTTGAAAGGCTCGCTATTGTTTTTCTCGAACCAGCCCGCGAATTGCCGGACATCTGCGAGATAGCCGCGCACGGTCAGGATGGAGACATCCTTGTCTTGCAGGTATTTTTCAAAGGTTGAGAAGATATTGGCAGAGGTTTGTATCGTGTTGGGCATAAATTTTTTTCCTTTTATTTGTTTTGGAGCGACCAGCTCAAGGCATATTTAGGGGTGGGGATCATTTTTTTGGGCGCTCTCAATTTTGTCGAAATTGGTCAAAAAACAGCCTGGCGTTCTGGCGTATACGCCACAAAGAAAAGTAAGGGGTCTTTGGCGTATTCGGCTGACGCCGTTACTCATAATCACTCCTATATATGGGATGAAGACTTTGTTTTTTGATAATATCTCCATATATAGGTATATTTTTGAGCTCTCTCTCTCATAATTCAAGCGGTTTTTTTGAATTACTCTCCGCGCTGGCGTATACGCCAGGACGCCAGCGTTTTCTTCCTTTATCACCATATTTCGAGGGGCTAGCAACAGATCAGATCTATCAAAATATTGTCGCAATTCCACATGGACTAAGTATTCTTTGCTGTTGGCCTTTGTCAAATTATTTTTATTTTTCATGTCTTTTACCTTTTCAATTTCTATTGCGTGACAACTAGCCTCTCCCAACTCGGTTTTACGCGATCAATTTTCGGGTGCCAAAAAATCGCGTAGATTTTGGTTTCCATATTTTTCGGAGCTGCATCAGTTGCAGTCTTTCTCGATGGCAATTACTCATGCTTATCCAGCCAGCGCAGATATTGCTTGGCAGTAGCGTTCCTTCTTCTCTCAGCGCTTCGAAGGCGCGTCTTACATCTTCTGCAATAACTATTTCGTCAAAAGTCCTTCTCTCTGTCCCTTATTACTCGGGTTTTAGCAGGTATTTTTTGCCAGTTTTGACAAGATTTTGAGCCTAAAATGGCCTCTTTTTTGCCTGGCTTGAGGGGTTCTAGCAACTTTTTTTAGGTTTTGACAGGTTTTGAATGGGTTTTGCCGAGTTTTATGTACCCATTTCTCGTATTCGGGCATCCTTTTCTGTTCATCCACATGTCAAAATCATGGTGGAGTCAAACTGCCAGCACCTGTTTAGCGGCTTTATGGATCCCCCCAAGCCTTTTTCGGAGGCGTGGGCGGATCCAGCGAAAAACCCAGATCGAGGCGGGATAGCCGCTCTTCAACCAGATCATCATCCTGGGGTTTAGCCTCCGCCTGTATGGCAGGTTGGAACGCGAACGAAGCAAAAGTGGCTTCCACGACCTGACGGATTTCCGCCAAGAGGTTGCCCGTATCCAGTGGAACGGCTGAACCGCCCCCAGTTGCCCCAAGACCTTTTCTCAATACATCTTTCACGGTCTCACCTTTCTTCCCGTATAACATGCGCATTTCCTCCAACCAGGCGATCAGGTCGTCGTCCCGCCCGGGATAAAAACGAATTGTTAGCTTCAAATTATTAGACATGGCCTTCCTCTCACTTGCTGGCAGTGTGCTGGCATGATGGCACTCTGCTGGCACTATTCATTCTTCAGGCAAACTGCTTTGAATCCGCCAAAGCCAGGATCCAGTCCGATCACGGTCTGTGCCGTTTTGAAGACCCGGCGACCATAGCGAGCCAATCCAAGTGCATTTGCCATGACCGTGTTTGGCAGTACCTGCCCATGCGGATAGCGGCGAAGCAGGTTGGAGCGGATCATTTGAGCGCCGCCGCCCGTGAAGAGCAAATAGCGAAATTGCTTGCCATTGCCCAACAGCGTTTCGATGAAGTTGCCGATGGCTGCCGAGGCGGTATCGAGGGATTGGACTACCAATGGCAGGATATCCATATTGCCTTGATAGCAGGACAGGATCGGCCTCTCTTCCCGCAGGTAACGATCTGCCGCCTGGCGCGAGAGTGTCACATCATATTTTTCCTTGACTGCCCGCATCAGACCTTCTGCTGCACGGCGAATTCCCGCTGTATCCCCACCCGTAAATTTGCCAACAATTTCGCCGCCTGAGACCGTGAAGATATCCAGGGTGTTGAAGCCGATATCACAGATGCCCACCATGACATTCAGATCAGCTGGCCCCCTCATCCACTTTCCCATGTTGTCCATGCCCCAGGAATAGAAAGCGCCCGCGGGCTGTGCTGCTGCCTGAATGTTTTCCACTGTGACCTGATACTCTTTTCCGTTCACAGTGAAAAGATTTGGCCCACTCAGCCAGCTGCGCAGGTCGCGCAGGATTTGGGTGGCAAGGGGGCGATCCATCATCACTTCCACGGGGAATCCGATTTCGATGCTGGCTTTCAAAGGCATGGCGCCTGTTATCAAACTGGCAAGAGTGGCGTATGTCAGGGCACGCGCTTCGGGTCCATCCGCCAGACGCAGAAAGTCCATGCGCTCGGTGGGGTTTGTGTATTGTTCAACATGATTTCCGACCAGGTATTGTGTTCCATTCCACTGGACGATGAATGGCAGGTCTCGTGTGGAACGGCGGAAGTTGCCAGCGGAGAGCAGACCAAAGTCTGTTTTTCCCACCCCAACCAGAGAAGGGATGATGGTGGATGTTTCGATAATTTGTGACATGATGTTTTTTCCTTTTCCTTTTAATTTTGGGTTTGTGATCGGTTTGTGCGGTTTGACGCGGTTTGCGTGGTTTGTCGGTTTGATAGCAAACCCTGCGTTTTCGCGGTGATACAGAAAGAATTATCTCGATTG
Source organism: Chloroflexota bacterium (assembly GCA_026390015.1). Classification (GTDB taxonomy): domain Bacteria; phylum Chloroflexota; class Anaerolineae; order Anaerolineales; family Villigracilaceae; genus Villigracilis. The sequence goes on from JAPLGS010000069.1 coordinate 19,590, forward strand.
CCTTCCTTGGCGATCCATCCGCGGATCGCCCATATGGATTGAAGTTTGCGCGCTTGATGTTGGGATACGCTTCCCCACTCGGCGATATTGTTCAAGGTCAATTTGCCGTCTCCGCTTTCCATTGCGCGGGAGAACAGACTGCGTTCAAATTCTGGAAGCGCATCCAGTGTTGAAGAACCAGCGGACAACAACAAACGCTTGGGAACAAAGTACGATTGCATGGGACCGAAACGGTCCACGATCGCGAAGCCTGGGCGGTCCGCTGGAATGCGATGGGCGTTGGTGCACCCGATCGCTTTTGCGATTTGCGCGGAGGTGGGTTTGACTCGAAACGCGATGGACATGTTGACTTGTTCACGCACTGCACCAACAAGGTCTTTGGTGAACTCCTGCGCACCGAAGATGAAGTGAATTCCGAATTTGCGACCGCGCCAGCCAAGTTCCGCGATCCTACCCGCCAGTTCTCCCGAGCCGCCGCCCATGGCTTTGAACACGGAACTTGATTCATCCAGCATTACCAGAATGCGCGTGAGCGGTTCTTTTCCAGCCTTCACTGCCAGGGCGTTGTATTCATCCATATTCTCTGGAAAGCCTGGTGTGGATTTGTACAGCGCTGCGCGCCGATCACATTCAGCAAGGGCTTTCAGGATGAGATCCAATGCCTCTTGCGGCGAAGCAGCGATCGGTGCGAAAAGAAGCGGGTGTTCAGCCAGCATGGCGAAGGTGGTTCCGTCGATATCGGCCAGCATGAGTTGGATCCCGTTGCGGGTTGCCTGGATAGCAAGTGAGCGCATCATGCTGGACTTGCCTGAACCTGTCATGCCAACGATCAGCAGGTGTCCCAAGTCTGACCAGCGCATGCTGATGAGCTGACCATTAAAGCGCATCCCCAAAGACACCATGCCTTGCGGAATATCCCTGGGTAGTTCGATACTGCGCGGCAATTTGGGCAATGCGGTCAGCAGGATGACAAACCGAACGCCAGTAGTGTTGGAGAGATACACGGAGCGTCCGCCCAATTCGGTTTTGAGTTGATGCAGCAGTTCGTCTTGAATGTATTGCGAGTGATCGCCGATGCGGGTGGTGTCGAGCACCACGATCAGGATCGTCATGCCGAGGTCTTGAACCAGAAACAGGTTGGTGAAGAACGGTTTCAGATTGCGGCGTTCAAAGGAGGCTGACAACGTCTTCGCGATCTGTTCCGCTTCGAGAAAATATCTGTGGTTGATCTGAGTTGGTTCGGTCATGACACATCCTCCTGTGAGATGATCTCTGCGTCGATGGAGTCTTGCACGATATGCGGGATCACATCCTTGAAAAGCGGGCGGGCGAGATTTATATCTATGGTTTCTATCTTTGGTATGGATCGGTCTCCTGATATTTTTTCATCATTGATCTGCTTGCTGATCGCTTTTCTTTGGGTCGTGCCTGGGAGACCGCGAGTGGCGATATCCACCATCTGATCGCGAGCTGTGGTTTGGGTATGGTCGCTGGCAGAGAATTGCGGCAGACGTTTGATGTCTTCGCGCTGCAAGCCAGCTGTGGAGCTTGGGTGGCGGTCTGCGTCGTATGCCACGCCATCTATCACATCGAGTAACAGAGGGGCATCGCCGCGCGGGTCGCGTTGAATGATGCGGACACGAGTCCAGCGCTTGAAGAAGATCACGAGAAATACAAATGTGATCACGAGCATTGCCCAAGGTGTGATGGCCGCTACGTTGTTCATCAGCTCTTTCCGTTCAAGAGAAAGTTCTTCTGTTCGTGCGATGCTGTATTGTTTTGTGGCGAAGGCCTGCACGGATGCGACATCGGCCGTAGCAGTGATGTCCACTGCGCGCTGTGTCCAGATGGCTTGTTGAGCTGCAGCTGAGGCCGTGCTGACTGCAACAGTTGTGGATTGAATGGAGTCCGCAGTGGATGTGGCGTTCCATGCCCGTTCAGTGGATTGGATTTGAATTGCCTGTTGGGTGGATTGAAGATCCATGACCTGCTGGGTTGCTGTCTGGTTGCGCGCTTCGATTGTGGCTGTGAGTTGGTTGGAGAAATAATCGGCAGTGGCGATCGCGGCGACAGCAGTTCCCTGACTGGAGTTGGCGTCCACATATGCCTGAATGGGGTCAGGCGTGCGGGAAGAGCCTACAACTTGTGCAGGAGCTGCACAGGAGGTGAGTAAAATCGCTGAAAGGACAAGGTACTTTATGGCTGTTGGCACGCATCCGCCTCAGTTGTTTCATCCACTGTTTCTGATATCGTTTCTGCAATTTTCACCAGAGCTCTACGATGCGCAACCGGTAAAAAATCATATAGCTGAAGTAGCTTGGACTTATCGGGGTGAATATTTTCTCCAACATGGCCCATACCCTGGTCAGTCAATTCCAGAATTTCCTGGACTGGTTTTCCTGTAATTTCTGCCAGCCGAACACAGGTTTCCAAACTGGGTCTGCGATTGGGGAAATTCACAACGCTCCTCAACGATCCGGATGACAATCCTGCCTTTAGAGATAACGCGGATAAATTGATCTCATGCCGATCAACGTAACCTAATAGCCATCTAACAAAAGGGCTATCATTTTTTGGTGCTCTGTTTTTCTTCATATGCTGTCTCCTTCAAAAGAAATTAAATCGAATGCGCCTCCCAATTGATTGGGAGGCGCATTCGTGTCGCTAATTTTGCCTATGCTGCTATTTGTCGTTCAACCTATGGCTTATGATGGTCAAAGCCTCGTTTACTTCAAGTCCTGGTGGCAGGATTAAAGGTAGTGTGGGGGTGTAACAGTCAGAAGGTCGCCCGCCCTCCCCGCCATATCGAAAACGCGTCCTTATGGGCGCGTTTTTGTTTTCCAGTCGCTCGCCATCAGCATTGCGGTGCGGAACAATAAAGTGGCAAATCGTTTCACGGCATTGGAATGGAGATTGGCGGAAAAATAAGAGAGTGAAAGGTCACCAGAGTGGGGTATTGAAGATTATTCCTAATTTTTCATTGTAATAACTTGCCATATATGGCATAATAAGCGCATGAAATTTGAGAGACTGCTATCCCTTGTTGGAGAACAACCCTTCTTTGAAACAGGACTGCTTCTTGCCGGGGATGTGGATCCTGCCCATGTGCAGCGCCAGTTGTCCCGTTGGGTGCGAAGCGGACGCATTCATCAACTGCGGCGCGGGCTGTATACCCTCGCTCCGCCTTATCAAAACATCATCCCGCATCCATTCCTGATCGCAAACGCCTTGATGCCAGGCTCCTATGTCAGCGCACAATCTGCTTTGGCGTTTTATGGATTGATCCCCGAATACACACCGCGCACGTTGAGCATGACCATGCTTCGCCCATCGCAATGGGATGGCGGATTTCACTTCCAACATTTGGCTTCTCATTTCTTTTTTGGATATCAACTCGTTGAGCTTTCTCAGGGACAACAAGCGTTCGTTGCCATACCTGAAAAGGCTCTGCTTGACCTGGCACATCTTACGCCCAAAGCTGATTCTCCATATTACCTCAGCCAGCTCCGTTTGCAAAACATGGAGCGCTTGGATCTCACGCGCTTGAATGAATTTGCAGAGCGTGCCGCGAAACCAAAGTGGCGGCGCATTGCCGCACAAATTGAAAAACTTGCATTGCAGGAAAAAGATGAATACGAGGACTTACCATGAAAGAATATCTAAAGACACTGATCCAATCTTCGTCATCCCCTGTGGAAGCACATAATTTGACACGCGAATATTTACAGGCATTGATCCTGCAAAGCCTGCAGCGTGCAGGGGCAATGACCACGATTGCTTTTCATGGCGGCACTGCGTTGAGATTTTTGTATTCACTGCCCCGTTATTCCGAAGACCTTGATTTTGCGCTTGAAAGAAATTCCGTGCCCTATGATTTCCGTTTCTATCTTCAAGCCATTCGAAAAGATATTGAATCGCAGGGCTATACAATCACGCTCAAAGTGAATGATCAGAAAACGGTTCACAGCGCTTTCATTCGTTTTACAGGATTGCTTTATGAATTGAAATTATCCCCACACCAGGATGAAACGCTGGCGGTCAAACTTGAAGTGGATACGAATCCGCCTGCTGGGGCAGTGCTGGATACCTCTCTGGTTCGCCGCCATGTTCTATTAAATTTGCAACATCATGATCGCGCGTCATTGTTGGCCGGAAAACTACACGCGATCTTACAGGGACCATATCTGAAAGGCCGCGACCTGTATGATCTGATCTGGTATTTGAGTGACAAAGACTGGCCAAGTCCAAATTTGGTTTTGCTCAACAACGCGCTAAATCAAACTGAATGGGCAGGACCAACACTCACTGTTGAAAATTGGCGGGAGATTATCCACTCGAAGGTTGAATCTATTTCATTTGAACAAGCCCTGGATGATGTGCGTCCGTTCCTTGGTGTAAGTGAAGATATTGGGTTGATGACTAAACACAACCTTTTGAGTCTGCTCAAATAAGGGCGCATAACCTCTCTTCTGCGACGATATTCGGTAATTGATCAAACTCAGCCAAGGGAGGATACATATCACTAAAACCAAAAAATCATATCGTATAATAAGCGGACTGGGGGATAACCCCGCGAAAACCTCATGAATCAAACAACCCTCTCCACCCTCGAAAGCCATCTCTGGTGAGCCGCGCACGTTCTATGGAAAACTCTATGGGCAGGAAAAGAATCTGACCACCGCCTCGGTGGCGCGCATAAATCTTCTTTGCCATAATAAAACGCGTTCTTTGCAGAACGCGTTTTATTTATACCGGATCGGATCAACATCCCTCTTCGAGTCAATTTTAGTGCTTCGCGCGCGCGCATAATAAAACGTCTCACGCAGTTGCGGCGTGACCAGGCTTGAGTCACGGTAGCCCATGTGTGTGCCATAAAATTGCATGGCGCGAAACCAAAAGATGGAATAAAAATTTTTCAATAACCTATGTTCACGCAGCGCGTGCCACAAGTCGCTCAAAATATTCGTCATAGTCAGGCGGAACAAATCATACACACTGAAATGCGCCTCGGGATGAATACGTTTGAACGCCATCGCCTCGCGGCGATAACGATTGAAGACTCCGCGCGGGGCCTCGTGATGCACGTGCACAATCTCCGCCTCAGCAGCATACGCGATGACATACTCCTTTTGCTTCGCCCACTCTGCCCATGCCAGATCCTCCAAACCTGTCAATGTTTCGTCGTACGGATTCTGCGCCCACAAACTTTTCCGAATGGCGGCATTCGCGTTATTGCAAAACGCGGTGAATTGATTCAGATTACTCGCGTCAGGATACCACTGATGAAAAATTTGCTGTTCCGAATATTTGGCTGAGTCCGGGCCGCGCTGTTTTCCATAAGTCAATGCGACTCGGTCATCTTGAAAAGGACGCAGGAGCCACTCCAGCCAATCAGGATAAACGGGATAGACATGTGCGCTGACAATGACGATGAATTCGCGCGTCGCTTCTTTAATCCCAAAATTGAGCGAGCGTCCGAAAGTGAATTCTTCGGGACGGATATGCACCAGCGTCGCGCCATATGATTCCGCGATGGCCACGGTTGCATCTGTTGAACCAGAGTCAACAAGGATCACCTCAACATCTTTGAGCGTTTGGCGTTCAATCCCCTCGAGCAAACGCCCAAGATGTTTTTCTTCGTTATACGCGCGGATGATGATGGAGCATTTACCAATCATTATTTTTTTCATATCCTAATTTCACCAACAGATCGCCAGCCGCGCCCTTGAATATTTTTTTATGTTCATCGGTAAAATATTTTTTCCACTCACCAGTTTTGCCTGAACGAAAGGTCGGGGACTTTTTCGGGTTGATGGAGGTTTCGAGGGAATTTAGGATCAATTGTCGGGCGGCGGGAATTGGGGCGCGGGCGAGGAAATGATCCATGATGCGCGCCAATGCTGAGGCGCGCTCCAATATCAAATCTTCAAAATGAATCGCCAATACATCGGGCTGATCAAGCCAGCCAAGATACGGCGCGAAGCGGTCAGCGATATCTGGAAATTCAACATCCAAATTGGGCAGTCCTAAAATGCTGACATTAAGCCGCGCGTTGAAATCAGGAAGCGCTTGATAATAAGCGTGATGGACATGACGCGCTTCCATATCAGTGACATAAAAAACGTGCGAGACAACCACATCGCGCGGATCGCGAAAAATAAAGTAAGGAACAAATTTTGGCGAGCACACGCGCTTGACCGCATCAGGCCGCGCAAATAAATGAGCGGATGCGATATCACAAAGACCAAGAGAATCAAGCCAGTCCAGCGCCTGTTCGGGGCTGCGTTTACGTCCGCTTTCACCTTCGTATTCAGCATAGAATGAATGAATGCGTTTCGAGAACGGCGCGACATTTGAAAAACCAAGTAAAATTTGATCGAGCAAGTGCGTGCCGCTTTTTGGAAAGGAAATTCCAAGAAGGGTCGGCCAATCGCCTCCTGAAACGGGAGCAAGTTGTGAAGCAAAGCGGACACGCTGCGAATATTTTTCAACTTGATAGATCATTGAACGGAGTGATGATTTCAAAGCCATGCAGATATTTAACCACAGATTTTCTCAGATTGAAGTGGAACATGAAATTTGAGAGACGAAAATAAAATTTCAGGGTTATATAGTTGAGGACAAAAACTTGAAAAACACAATTTTCAACACCCCCATTATCAGCTTCTTTCTGCGATTTATAAGCAACTCGATCATGCGCATGGTCGGCTGGCGTGTGGAGGGGAAATTACCCGACATTCCCAAATACATCATCATTGGCGCGCCGCACACCTCAAATTGGGATTTTCTCCTGTTCCTCGGCGTGATCTTTAACTTAAAGGCCGATGTGCGCTATATGGGAAAGTCAGAGTTGTTCCGTAACCCGTTGTTCGGCTGGTTCTTCTACTGGTGCGGCGGAATTCCAGTAGACCGAAAAAAATCCACCGGGCTGGTGGAACAAACAGTGGAAGCCTGCAATCGGTCGGAGAAATTTATTATGACCATTGCCCCTGAAGGCACACGGCACGGAGTCAAAGAATGGAAACGCGGTTTTTATCACATTGCCAAAGGTGCCAGGATTCCCGTGGTCATGGCAATTGTGGACGCCAGAAGAAAGTCGATGCGAGTGGGACAGGTCTTTCACCTGACTGACGACATGGAAGCGGATATAAAAACGATCCAGAGTTATTTCGATGGGATGACGGGTATAAACCCAAACAAGAAATATATTCCGCTGAAAAATTGACAACGCCCGGAGCAACGGATATGAAACGACTCACACTCATCCTTCTGACCTGCATCCTGCTTGCTGTTCCTTCAACAGTTTTTGCCGATATGGCGCCGCCTATCAATCCGCCTGGTGTGAATCCTCAGCCGGATTCTGAGTCCACTCAAGTCCGCATGGTTGCCGAGACCGTGAATATCAAAGTGGTGGATGACGGCTATCTGGGCCGCGCCCGCGTCACCGCTGATTTCACCATGCGCAATCTTGGGAACGTGGAAGAACGCATGGCAGCCCGCTTCCCGATCTCTGCAGATGATGGGCGCGGAAATTACCCTGAGATCACAGACATCACCATAAAGGTGAACGGAAAACAAATTCCCTTTCAACGAACGATCTATCCTGATATTAGATATCAAGATCAAGATGTGCCGTGGGCGGAATTTAACATCACCTTTCCCATCGGGCAGGATGTCTCCGTACAGGTCGCCTACAATTTAAACGGTTCGGGCTACATGCCATACACGGCTTTTTATTACATCCTTGAAACTGGCGCGGGCTGGAAGGATACCATCGGCAGTGCTGATATCATCCTCAGCCTCCCTTATCCGCCCAACCCGCAAAATGTTGTGATAAACATGGAAATTGGGTGGGGTGAAACCACGTCAGGCGGCGTGATCGAAGGGAATGAAATGCGCTGGCATTTTGATAATTTCGAACCCGGTCCCTACGAGCCCGTGCAGAACATGGAATTTTTAATGGTTGCGCCGGTCAAATGGCAAAACGTGCTCAAAGAGCAGGATAACGTCACAAAGAATCCCAATGACAGCGAAGCCTGGGGGCGCCTTGCAAAATCATATAAGGAAATTTTCCTGCCGGGAAAAGGATATCGTCTCGATACTGGCGGCGTAACGCTTTACCAATTAAGCATTGATGCCTACGAAAAATGTCTTGCGCTCAAACCCGACGATGCTCAATGGCACGCCGGTTTCGCGGATCTGCTTGCAAACCGTTCCTACTATGACTCTTTTAATGGCCCAACACCTGACGCCTTTCGCGCCCTGGATGAAATTCATACCGCTCTCCAGTTAGCCCCGGAGGATGCCAAAGTTTTAGAGATCGCCCAAAATATTTCCTATATGTTCCCGGACGGGATGACCCAAAACGGCAGCGGATACGACTTCCCGTGGCTGACTCAAACCCCAACGCCGCATCCTCCCACGCCGACGATTGTTCCGGTTCTCGATCCAGAATCTGTCAGCGGAACATATCAGAGCGAGATCCTCATTCTCGCCAATAACAAAAAAGCTCAGTTGATTCTCACCCTGCAATCCGATCATTCCGCCAAGCTGGAAACCAAATATGAAAACGGAGAACTGGTCATTTCAAGCGGCTCATGGATGGATAACGGCGATGGCTCACTTAGTATTGCAGTAGCGGACGCAGACCAGAATAAAATTGAGATCAAATACAACTATAAGAATGACCAGCTTATAGGCAACACCTATCCATCCTTTTATGGCGACGCTGGCGTAAACCTGCAACGGCTTATCCCCGCCACGCCCATTCCCACATCAACCACTTTGCCAGAGGAATCAACACCTGTTTTGCCCGCGCCTGCTGAACCCGCGTCCAAACCATCCTTGCCCATCTGCGGATCCGCTGCCCTGATCGGCATTGTCTGGCTGACGCGAAAACGCAGGTGATATTGATGGAGCACACGCGGCTCTATCGGTAATAAAAAGCCGTTACGATGCACTACTGAGCGTCTCATAGTTAGCTAAACTTTTTTGATGTGCTAAAACTATAGCATGTCAAAGAAAAAATCACAATCAACAAATTGGAAAGAACGACGCCGTATTCATGCGCTAAAACTTAAGCGTAATGGTTGGAAGCAAA
>JAPLGS010000051.1 GCA_026390015.1 Chloroflexota bacterium
AGCTTTCCCTTTTTGGTGATGTTTACGCGCCACCGGCGCGTAAACGTTGCAGATGATTATGGCAGAGAGTCCTACAAGGACTTTCTGTTTTTTTTATTCAACCATGTCCAATTATGGAGAAACGATATGCAACTGATGTTTGACTTGGTTCAGTATGAACTTCGGAAGAATTCGAAAATAACAATCGCCATGAATGAAGTGTCTGTAGAAATACTGTCGCGTCTAGCGGGCGATAAAACACAAAAATTTCTGCTCGACAATATAGAGAAACCAGAAAAGATAGTATATAAAGACATACCGAGTATGGCGCCGCCTTATGAAGATAAGTGGTTTGAGTGGACAGACACTACCGCAACCTTCCTCCGAACAGGAGTGCATTTCCATGCAAAAAAAGAAAACGAGGGTTGGGCATTATGGCTTAGTTTTTATCTGGAACCGAGGAAAGCCGATCTGGTACCAAGAAATCTTGGATCCGTAACACTACTTCCTTACCTTGTGAACTTTTCACTGCCCCCAAGTGGAAGAGTGACAAGCGCCTTGAATTTTCGCTACTATACATTGGCCAGCCTGCCGCGCGCGGAAATGCAGGCGGACCTCAAACAGATTCATGCCGCCGTTGCCACATTTGTAGCAACGGCGCTTTTTTCCATCGGCTTACTGCATTGTAAAAACATCGTTGCGGTTGAAAAAGGCGGCAAGAATCCCAACGTCAAGAATCGCCGCCATCGCTCTAAAGGGACAAAGCATGACATCCTCAATGTCATACCAGCCCGCAATATAAAGCGTACAGAGTACGAGCAGCCTGCCAAAGAGTCTTCTCAAAGAATACATTTCCGACGTGGACATTTCAAGGAGTACACCTCTGAAAGACCCTTGTTTGGAAAATACGTTGGCGCATTCTGGTGGGAAGCACACGCAGCTGGCAATGCTGACATTGGTGAAGTCAAGAAGGATTATCGCATTCTTCCAATGCAACAGTAACGGCAGCGCGGGGTGTGGAGCATTCGTTTTTTAGGTTTAAAGCAAACGAATCTGGAACATGGCGCGAAGTCATTTCAGAGATTTGGCGTCACCGTTCCAGCATTAATAAATTCAGCACAACAGATCGCTTTGTGTGTCCATCTTCGTGGTGGGCAGACAAAGCGGTCTGTTGTATATAAGTCCGCCAACTTTATTTCAGGAGGTACGTCACAATGACACCTAATTTTCAACGCATCAAAGATGCACTCACACAGCACTGCCTTGATTCAATGAACAACATCTATACCATCACGATCGACGATGTGGTGGATTACATCGAAAAAGAATTATCACCAGCCATGACGGCACAACTTGCCTCGCTCGATGAGACCAATCTTGCCATCGAGATCGCGGACGCCATCGGCAATGCGGGCATCATGGAACTGATCGAGGCCGCAATCTGCGAGACGATCAAAACGCAGATCCAAATCGCGCGCGAAGCGGTTCTTGAAGCACAAAGCGAAAGCAAATTCATTGAGGAGGTGTGCTCATGATCCGCGATGACTTCATCACTGAAGCACGCCACAACGCATCTGCCTGGGCACGCAACTTGCTCAGCATTCCAGCCCATCACTGGATCATCCTGGATACCGAGACCACCGGTCTTGACGAGAACGCCGAAGTGATTCAGATCGGCGTGACGGATGGCACTGGCAATGTCCTGATGGATAACGTGGCGTGCAAACCGCTGCGTCCGATCCCTGCGGAAGCAACCGCAATTCATCACATAACAAACGAGATGATGAAGCGTGCCGCGCCTTTCCAATCGGCGTGGGACACATTGACGCAGAATGCCTATGGCAAGATCGTGG
>JAPLGS010000082.1 GCA_026390015.1 Chloroflexota bacterium
GAATCTGAAGAGTTGGAGGATGAGATCATTGCGCGTCTCAACCCAAAAACAGGCAAGATCGAGAATTTTGAGGTGCTGTTCTTTACCAGTCGCCTGCTGAGGAGAGAATTATTCTCCCTGCCTGTCATTGCAGATTTGCGTCAAGTCCCGATAATTTAACCATCAGACGGCAACAATAAACTGTTGCTGTCTTTTTTTAGTCGTTGTAAAACTTGTTTATCTGGAAGTCCAAATTGTCCCTGCTCGGAAACGGACTTCACATTCAGCCCCGCTTCTCATAAAAATACAATCTCATCGGGATGGACATTCTCATCTGCAGACAATGGAAAATCCAAGGCCTTCATCCCGATACCTGTACATCCAATAAAATTTCATTTTTTATAGATTGGGCAGCATATTTCAAGGCTTCTTCTTCCGCTTCAGCTGTTAATTGCGGATATGATTTAATCACCTCACCCTTTGTCGCACCGCTGGCGAAGAGTTCAAGAGTGACATAAAAAACCTGGCTATCGTAAACCTTCCCCATTCCATTCAATATCACATGTAGATGCTTCGAGCAGGCTGATGTTTTTTTCACGCGAAAGTTTTATAGTAACGAACAAGCTTCTGTATTGGAATAAAAACGGCAAGGGGTCCTTGAAATTCAGTATCACATCAGCACTGGCAAAAAATGTTTTTATCCATTGTCTCAATTTTTTATTCTTGAAAGCCGCGGGCAGACCATAGATCAACATCGCGGTCGAGAGCATGCACGAGCTATGATCAATCGGGGTAATGCAATCCATTTGCGGGTTTAGAAATGCCTCGGCAAAGCGCGGATGCGCAGCCAGCAAATGCACGCCGCTTGTCGCGCGCGGATTACATTCCAGCACATACACTCGCCCGTCAGAAGTTTGAATGAAATCAAATGCGATCTGGCCCGTGAATTGATTCCCTTCCACAAATGATCTTACCCATTCAAAAATCGCGGAGTGCTCCACATGTTCGAAGACAATCGTCGCGCCTTGACCCGCAGTGAAATGCGACGGATACGCCGTGTGTGCGGTGATGTGTCCGGCATGGCAAAGGCTGTATGTGCAATACGCCTGCCCTTCAATATATTCCTGCGCAACCCACGCCTGCTGCGAGTCAAACGATAGCGTGGCTAATGCCTTTTGAAGCGGCGGCAGGATCAGGGTCCGAGCAGCGAATCGCGAATAGACCGGCTTGATCACCAATCCGCGCCATTGGGCAAACGCATGCAGCAACTCAGCCTGCGTCTGGATCAACACCGTATCAGGCATGTGACTGTTGAAAAAAATCCACTTGTTATGAACTTGATCTAATTTTTGAATCGATTCAGCAAAGACCCGACACGGAAGTTCGTCACGGCCCTTTGCGATGTGGAAGACTTCCTCACAGGTGGGGATGAGCAGGTCGATCTGATTCTCTTCGATGATCTTTTTCAACGCGAAAAGAAACGCCTCAGTTTCCTGACGCGGCGCAGGCACCACAAAATTAGCTTTGATCGCATTGGACGGTTGACTCAAATGCCCGCGCAAAGACTCGGCCATGAAAACCAAATGACCCGCGCGATGAAACGCGCGCGCAAGATCAAGCGTGGCGGGCGCTCGTCCGCCTGTGAGAAGAATATTCATATATGGCGCGGCGCCTTAATAAGTTAATACCAACCCGCCAATGGATAAGCCCGCGCCTGTACCAACCAATAGTACTTTTTGGCCCCGTTGAATATTCCCATCCATCACCGCTTGATACAGCGTGGCGGGAATGGATGCCGATACACAATTGCCGAGTGTTTCGAGCGTGCTCATGATCTTCGTCTTGGGCCAGCCGAATCTTTCAAGCATCATCAATCCCACCTTGCTGGCCTGATGCGGAACAACAACTTCAATATCCATGATGCTTTTTGAAAGACCGGGGTACAGCTCTTCCAAAAAACCATGACCGACTTCGCGCACCATGCGCAGCACAGCAGGGCCGTCCATGTGGAACAGGTCATCTTCAGGATTATGATTCGTAAAACGCGGATGAAGCCGCGAGCCTCCCCCCATGATCGTAGTCAGATACGCGCCTTCTCCGTAGGTCTTGAAATGCGCGTTGTGGATCATGGAAGCCTCACCATTTTTTGGTTGAGTAACCACTACCGCCGCAGCCGCATCCCCAACCAGCGTGGCAGACTCGGGTTCCTTTGGATTAATTCCGCAGGAAGCAATATCCGCACTCGCGATGAGAATATTTTTGTAACGCCCGCTCTTGATAAAATTTGAAGCCACATCCATCCCAGCCAGAAAACTTAAACAAGTTGTATTCACGGTCATGGCTGGGATGCCCGACCTGCCCAACCCAAGCTGACGCTGGATCAGCGCGCCAGTGTCAGGGATGGCCTGCTCGCCGGTGCCTGATGCGTTGATGATAAGGTCAAGTTGATTTGGCTTGAGCTTGGCTTCATCCAGCGCTTCGCGCGCGGCTTCAGCAGACATGAATGAAGAAGTCTCGTCCACAACCCATCTGCGCTCACGGACACCATTGCGGCGTTCCACCCAACCTGCTGAAAGACCGCACAGCGCCTCAACTTCTGAGTTTGGCACAATACGTTTCGGTAAATATCTTCCAAGTCCAATAATTTTGAGGGGGATATTCACTTGCATAAGACTCCTAAAAATCCATCTTCTGAAAATATGGGATTGCAAACTTCGAAATCGCCTTGATCAACTTCCACGGTCTCTGACGCCGCTCAGGCAAATGCTTCGTGAATACGGCATTGTACTCTGTCACAGATTTTCCTCCGCGCACTTTTTTGAATTTTCCCACGCCACCGCTGGCGTGCACAAGTAACTTTCGCTCCAGCCCTTCCTGCAAGGTGATCAGCGTTAATAAACGATATAAACCTTCTTCCTGAGGCAGGGATGTGTCATACCCAAACAGCGGCTGGGTCATCGTGCCATTACGGATGAAGAATCCCATCACAGCATTTATCTTTCCATCACGTTTCAAGGCGCGCAGATGCAAGATCTCTTCATCCCGCGCCAGTTTCATAAACTCAAAAGTGAATTGCGGATTGTAATAGGAATATTTTTCAAGATACAGCAGGTTGTATAAATACAAAGCACGGGCAAGCTCCTCATCATTTAAATCCTTTCCGTCGACCACTTCATACCCATGCTTGCGAAGCACGCGCATATCCTCCTTGTATTGGCGCGTGCAGACCGCCTGCTCAGGCTCCATGTACCAAACCTGACGGCTCAAGACCAGCTCATATCCATTCGCTTCCAAGGCTTGATAAATATGTGGATTCTTTTTCTGATCCACTGAGCGGAACACGATCGCTCGATCTGGAAACCACTTCGGCAGCACTTCACTCAACGCTGATAGCTGCCCGCTGTTTACTGACGGATACAGATTTGTCGAAAGCAGGTAGTTGTTGACATACAGCACCTTGTCTAATTCAGTGCGTCTGAAATACCAGGCCACTGGATTCATGATGATTTTGATCAACGCTTCGACAGGCGGATTGTTAAGATGTTTCACTTCTTCAAATCCGCCGTAGGAAACGTAATGACTGTACGGCGAAACCGTGTACGTATTGTCAGGATGGAAATCTGAAATGGTGATGGGAATGATAATCTCATCCACTTTGACCAGCATCAAACGAGTATTGTAAATATTCTTGATGTACTTCTGCGCGCCATCCAACATCATGGGCAGAAGATAACGGCGCGCATAGTCGCCATCAGGCGTGGACGGCCAGATAAGGGATGATATATTTTCGAGAGTAAATAATTCGACGGAAGGATTCATTTAATAAGAAGATTCTCTCAAGGTTGCTAATCAAGGTGCAGCGCACTCTCGTGCGCGCGAATAGTCTCCTCGCAATGTGACGGGATGACATACGTTTCAGGATGCATGAGATGGTAGGTGTGTAAATTACGCAGAGTCTCGAGATAGGCTTCAGGATCGGGGAATAATAAATTGGTTATTTTGTGCGGCGGACGATTCTCGACAATGGATTGTTTCAACCAGGCCGCATCAGCCACAAAGAAAAATAGTTTGCCATCTTCCTCACGGGCAAAGAGCCCCATTTGACCGTACGCGTGACCGGGCAACTCCACGCCAATAATGGATCCGTCGCCAAGCAAGTCATAGCCTTTTTTGAATGGGGCATATTCTTCAGATAATAAAATAGACCTGGACATATCCACTGTGCGCGAGCGGGAATCAAAATCTGGAGGGATCAGTCCGCGCAGGAAGGCGTGCTTCAAATCTTCGGAAGGCGTCAGGTTGCGGAGATGCCTAAATGCGTGGGGCATGTAAACGAAACGGGACCAGCCCAGGTCAGAAAGTGACGCGATGTGATCCGCATGGAAGTGGGAAATAAAAACATGTGTGATGTCTTTGGGTCGAAGGTCAAAGGCCAAAAGTTGATTGACCACCAAATCCTCTTCATGCAGAGTCACAGGAGTCAGCCAGCGATAAAAACGTTTCGGGAATTTTTGGGTCTCATCGAAGAAATGGTAGGAATAGCCCGTGTCAAAAAGCATCGCGCCAAAACGCGGATGCCGCAGCAGCGCAAACATGGCGGGGAAGTGAATGCTTCGCCAGCGTCCGCCGTGAATGGCGATATGTTCGGGTGCGGTGCAGTAGCCCGCGTGAAGGATGTTGATTTTCATAAGCATTTTATATTTTTGCACTGAAGTAATTTTTTCAACTTGGAGATTGCTTCCACCATTTCATAAATCTCTCGAAGCCTTCATCCACGGAGATGCGCGGATGATACCCAAGCTCATTTTTCGCGGCGGAAATGTCGAGTGTGGTGCTGTTCGCCATCATACTCACAGAGATGCGCGTGAGCGGCGGTTCGGGCTGCCTGGGAATAAGCCTGTAAATAAACTCAAGCGCACTTGCGGCCGCATTTGCGGTTTGATATGAGATCTTCGCCCTGGGGGATGGCAGATCAAGTTCCTTGCAAATACGTTCGACCAGTTCCCAAATTTTGACAGGCGCATCGTTCGAGATATTATATTTTTTTCCGAGTGTATTTGCAGGGGATTCGGCGCACAGTAGAAGCGCATCCACAACATTTTCGATGTAGGTCAGGTCCACAACATTTTCGCCATCACCAAAAATTGGAAGTCTGCCAGAGCGCAGACGCGGAATTAATCGCGGAAAGAGAACTGTGTCGCCTGGCCCAAAGATCGCGCGCGGACGGATCGCAATGGTTGCGAGTCCGCGCGCAAAGGCTTCGTCAAGTTCCTGCTCGGCAAGAATTTTTGTCGCCGCATAATTGCTGACAGGTTCAGGTAACTCGTCTGTCTCTTTTACATTTACACGTGATTTATATCCAAAATACAGGCTGGGTGTGGAAACGTGCACGAGTCGTTTCACTTTATGCTGCTCGCATCCGCGAATGACATTGCGTGTGCCGATGACATTCGCCTGATAGAACGATTCGAAATTCCCCCACGGCGACGGAAGCGCGGCACAATGAAAAACAACATCCTGATCTTTGCAGATATCGCTCATGGCTTCTTTTTCTTTAAGGTCGATCTGGAGCACACGCATGCCTTCGTTTTCGATCTTACTCAACTTAGTAGTATTGCGTCCCAACGCGGTGACAAACCAGCCCATGCTGTACAGTCGGCGGGTCAATGCGCCGCCGAGAAAACCTGTTGCGCCTGTAACTAGTGCTTTCACGCGAGTCTCTTTTCCGCGAGCAAAGTCAGCTGCTCGCGGATGATCTTGGAGTTGTGCCGCACGTCGGCTGGAAATTTTTTCATAAACAGAAAATCCTTTATCGTTGAAGCCTGTGGATGCTGGCTGGCCAGTTCGATTAATTCATTCTTGATTTTATCTTTTTTTTCCCTGACACCTTTTTCAAGTTCGACCCACAACACAGGCTCTTTATTCACGCCAACCAGCGCGGTGCGATAGATCAGAGGATGAGCATTAAAGATACCCTCGATCTGTTCCGTGAACATTACAGCATCGGTCGTGATCACACGCTGTGATTTGCGCCCGCAATACCATAAGCGGCCAGCGTCATCAAAATATCCCACATCTCCCATGCGATGAATCACGTCTTCTCCACATTTGATTTTGGATAAGCGATTCGCCTCCTCCCTGTGGATGTAACTCCGCGTCGTGGCTGGACTTTGAACCGTGATCTCACCAACGACATTGGATTCCACGGTAAGCGAATCCTGCCATTCCGCGATCGGATCATCCGTGATTTTTATGATCCGCACATTTACTTGTTCCACAGGCATTCCCAAACAAACGCCTGCGCCTTGCTCGGTCTTTTCCTTCATTGTAAATATCTCGCGGCTTTCGACCTTCGCAATGGGAAGAGTCTCAGTCGCGCCGTAGATGCCGAAGAGGTCTGTCTTCTCATCGAGAAGTTTTCTAAACTTTATCTGCAATGGAATTGTCGCAGGCGCACCCGCTGTGACAACTCGTTTCAAACTCACGAGCGTACCTGTTTTCTGTTGGGAATTTGCCAGGATTTTTAGCAGCACAGGTGAAGCAAACATATGGCTGACATGGAATTTCCGGATCGCATTCAACACTTTTTCAGGATCCGTTTTTGCAGGAACAGGAAAGGAAATATCAGGAATAACCGATGTAACCCCCAGCAGCACATCTATCAGCGCATAGAGTGGAAAAGCAGGCAGGTCGATCTCGTCTGGCGAGATATTAAATGTATTTGCTAGCATATCCAATTGAGCGGCGAAGTTGGCTTGTGTATAAACTGCGCCTTTGGGCAGGCCTGTGCTGCCGCTGGTGTAAATAATAGCTGCCATGTCTGATGAGCAGCCTGCTGTTACAGGTTGAATTTTGAATGATGAACGTTTAACCGATTCGATCGTGAGGTTGTGTTGGATTGATTCTTTTCCCCAGCCAAAAATGATTCTCAAGCTGTGTGTCAAGCTGTTACCGATGAAAATATCAGGCTTGGATTCCTTAAGACATTCGCCTACTTTTCTTAATCCAATGGCGGGGTCAACGAGGATGGGCACGATGCCATTTTTGAGCAGGGCGAATGCCAGGGCAAAAAAATCTGCCGAGGGCGGGGTCATCAAAGCGACAGACATGCCTGGGGTCAGCGCGCAGGCTGAAAGTCCAGCAGAGAAGCGCTGGGTTGAATCTAATAATTGGGCGTAAGTGACGGTTATCCAATCCCCATTGTGTGGATAAATCAACGCGGCCTTGTCAGGGTTATGCGCCGCGTTGGTTTCGAATCGTTGAATGAGCGTGGTCATTCGCTGGGATAACGCTGCCTGTATTTATCGACAAACCAGCATAAAGATTTTACATTCAAGTTATTTTCTTTTGCATATTTCAGCCCGCTGCTGACCAGTAAACTTCCGATGCCGCGGCCTTCAAGTGCGGATGGAACTCCAGTGTGTGTAAAGGTGATGGTATCTCCACCTAAATAATAATTTAATTCAGCTTTATGCGAATCAAGATGCACTTCGAAACTTTTTCGTTCTGTGTTGTGGATTACAGTCAGATTGGATCGCACGTTATTTTCCTGACTGTTTTTCGCGCGCGATGACAGCGATAAATTCCATGATGATCTTCAAGCCCGCGAAGACTGTCGATTCAGACGGATCAAGCGGCGGCGCGATCTCGACAACATCCAAACCAACCAATGGTAAACCCTGCAGGGATTTGATCAGAGTCAGAACATCACGTGAAGTGAGTCCGCCAAATTCAGGAATGCCTGTGCCGGGCGCAACGGATGGGTCGAGACAGTCAATATCCAGCGAGATATGGATCGCATCGCAATCGTTGAGGATGTTGCGCAGGCTGTCTGCGACATGCCGCATGCCGCGCTCAGCTACATCCGCGGCGGTGTAAACATGGACGCCGCCGTTTTCGATCATGTCAACTTCCTGATCTTCCCAGGAACGCAAGCCAACCATGCAAATATCCTGCGGATCAATTCCGAATTCAATACCGCGCCGCAAAACGCAGGCATGCGAAAGTTTTGAGCCGTCGTAATCATCGCACAGATCGGGGTGCGCATCCACCCACAACACACCGAGGCGTTGATCTTTGTAGCGCTCGCGTTGCCCTTGAAGAATGGGAATGGTCACCGAATGATCGCCGCCGAGCAGGATCGGCATATTGGGCAGAGTCGCTACTTTTTGGCGGACCAGATCAAAGTCACGCACAGGATTGGTGATTTGAATGTCGCCCAGATCGCAGACGGTAAAATCCCGCAGGCGAGTCCTGTCTTCGCTGAAAGGAGTCAAATGGCGCGACCAGTAACGCAAACGTTCAGGCGCGAGCGCGGCGCCTTTGCGGACGCTAGCGAGGCCGTCATAGGGAATGCCAATGATCGAGAAATCTGATTGTGCGGGGGTGAGGTCGGCGCGATGCAGGTCACCCCACAGGCCATGGTTGCCATCAATTGCCATAGGTATGCTCCTTTTTTTTCAATTGTACTCTCGAAAAGTGAGCCTTCCCACGCCTAAAGGCAGGGGCTGACTCAAAAGTTGCGACGTAATTGCAAGAGAACTGTGTTTTTGGAAAATCTATTTTCTGTCAAATAAAGAATAAGTGCCATGTATGATCACCTGATCAACAGAACATGCTCGTGAAATCACGTTTGCGCCGCTTCTTTTGAAAAGTTCGTAGGAAAAGGGACTGACCGACCGTCAGGTACGCGAAAAGTTTCCACCAGCCTGGGGCATAAACGCATTGATGTGATCAAGGTATATATTTTGCTTTTTGCCGGTTCGTTTACCCACGGTATAGTTTGATTCTGGTTTTACTACCGCTTATTTGCTCAAGATGCTGAGAAGTTGATGATTGGCAAATAGATGATATTTCCCAACCATGGCTTCTCTTAAAATACCCTCTTCTGCAAGTTGCAGTAAATACCTGCTGGCAGTGGTGTAGTGGACACTTATTTCACTTGCAAGCTTGGTCGGTGTGATCACTGGATATTTAAAAATAGCTTCGCCCAGATCGGAGCGAACCAGTTTTTTGTTGTTCGTTTTTATCGCGGTCTTGATGGCATCAAACAGAACGGTTATTTTCTTTAAGTCTTCACGAGTTTCGCGTGCTCTTTCATAAAACCCGGTTAGCATGTATTCAATAAAGGTATGCCAATTCCCATCTGTGGTGATCGCCAGCAAATTTCGGTAATACTCACTGCGGTGTTGGTTGATGTATCCGCTGATATATAAGACTGGAAACTGGAGCAAACCGCTTTGGATTAACTGCAAAACCATTAGGATGCGTCCCGTCCGGCCGTTTCCATCGCGGAAGGGATGGATTGCTTCGAATTGATAATGGGCCAGGATCGCACGGATTAACGGATCGAGGGCGTCATCCGTCGCGTTGACATAATTTTCCCAATTTCCGATCAAGGACGGAATATCGCTGGCAATTGGCGGAGTGTAGAGACTTTCGCGGCTGGACAGGTTGGCAATCTGGTTTTGTTCGCGACGGTAGTTCCCGTTGCCTTCCGGTATCAGTCGGCTTTGAATGCCCGTTATCAGGCGGGAAGAAAGTGAATATTTCTCAAAGTTTTCAAAACCCCAGTTCATGGCCTCTCGATAACGTAGGACTTCCTTGTCGGGGTGGCGCTGTTCTGCTTCTGGGAAAAGCTGCCACTGCAGCACATCCGCCAGGGTGGTGTTGATGTTTTCAATATTCGAACTGGCCACCGATTCGCGGATTACGACCGGCGCTATCAGCAGCAGCGGATTGGGGATTTGTCCGCAAGCGCCTTTCAGCTCAGCCAGTTCTACGCGTGCTTTTAATAGCAGATCGCCAAAATCGCTGTTGGTGATCGCAAGTTGCGGGGGTAGGGGTGCAAGTTGGTGTGGATATGTTGGATCGAATGACATATGGCTGTCAATATATCAGTTTTTTTTGAATTATGCAACATATGATTA
>JAPLGS010000118.1 GCA_026390015.1 Chloroflexota bacterium
ATCCTTATTGGTATCCAAATAACCCGCATCATCAAGAATTTTGTTGGCCTTGGCAACATCATATTCGTAATCTTTTAGAGAGTTGTTGTACCACACCCCAATCCCATCCGGGATGAGCGTCAGACCCGGTGAGCCAAGCCCGAGCAGGATCAGGTCTATCAGTTTTTGCTTATCTGTTGCATGCGCCATCGCAAGGCGGACGTTCCGATCTTGCAAAGCAGGATGACCGCTGCAGATACCGCCTTCCTCGGGTGTCGGGCAGTTTTCAGGTTTTACTTGATTGAAAATAATATCCGTGACGCCCGGAGAAAATGGCGCGCCTACTACTACCTTAATATTTTCTGTTGTTTGCAAAGTCGCAACGGCTGTATTTTGCATTTCAGTGATCATGTCTAATTGACCAGTTTTGATGGCCTGCACAAGCGCATCCTGATTTTCGAATGTTTGGAAGATCACTTCATCCACTTTCGGCGGCGTGGAAAAGTGATCTTTATTCGCGGCGAGCCGCACGAATTCATTCTGAACATATTCTTCCATCTTGAATGGGCCGGAGCCGATCATATCCACATTATCATATTCAAGTTTGTTCACGCCTTCCCAAATATGCTTGGGAAGAATATAAAGAAAGACCAACTGGCTTTCAATGTTAGGGATCGCCTCTGTGAGAGTCAGAACAACTTCATTGTTTGCCGTGGCTTCGATCGTCGAAAAATATGGTGTGTAATACCCGTTCAGATATGGATATTCCGGGGTGTCTTTGTAAAGGTTGTAGGTAAAAGCCACATCTTCAGCAGTCAACGCCTGGCCATCATGCCATTTGATTCCATCCTTGATCTTGTAAGTGTAAACCAATCCGTCATCGGAACGCTTTACGCTATCTGCCAGACTGAGCGTGAACGAACCATCCAAGTTAAGATCATACATTGAATCGTAGACTAACTCGAAAATAGTGTATGCCTCACTCAAAACTGCCAGGCCCGGATTAAGATTATCCGGGCTGCCGGCCCATCCAATTTTAACAACAGATGGCGTCGCGGTCACTGGCTTCGCAGTTTGACCAGGTACTTCTGTCGCTACAGATGGTTTTCCTCCACAGGCAGAAAGAATTACTGTGAACATAATAAAAAGGTACAAGATTTTATTTTTCATGTTTCTCCTCTTCCGGGTAAAAAATCGAGGTATTCCCAAAAACAATACGCGCCATGACAGAAATCATCTGCCATGGCGCGGCTGCTGATCGTTAATGAATAACGAAAGTGCTTCGGGGAATATCCACTGGTTGAGAATTTTACTGTAATTTCAGAATTAGGGAAAGTGAATATTATTGGTAAAATGCATGTGCCTATGGACAACCCCATCAAACTCACTAAAAAATACGAACGGAACGGCTGGCCATCTATAAAGCGACCAGACGCCAAATCGTCTGCGGGATGGAACCTATCGCTTCTCACCTCCCTCGAGCGGATTCGGTCTCATGCACTTTCTTCCCAGGGTGACATTGTTTACATCAAAGACGGCGAAACACTTTCGGATGTGTTTACATTGTCGGCAAACGGGGGCTGGCCTTCGCGTATCACTACAGACCGTCCGCTTGCGGCTTATTGGGATGATGAAATTCCCGAATGGTCACCCGATGGAAACTGGTTGACATTTGGTATTCATGGGCACGTTCATATCGTTCCACGTGATGGCGGCCTACCGAAGAAAATCACAGATTTTGCAGTTGCGGCAAGCGGAGCGCGCTGGATGCCAGACTCAATTGGGTTGATCGTAACTGTTGAAAGAAACGACAGTTACTACTTACCAATTACGAAGGTTCCTGGCCGCGCGCGCTAACCACAGACTCGATCGGCGATCATTGGGATGCGCGTCCGTCGCCTGACGGAAAGTTTGTTGTCTTCAACCTGCGCCGCTTCGACGACCTGAATCGACTCGATATTATTTTGCTTGAGATCTCCACTGGTAGGCAAATGACTTTATACGGGAAACCCTCCACGCGCGCACTCTCTCCAAAATGGTCGCCGGATGGAAAATGGATTTCATTTATTTCACAGGAATCAGGCCGCGAAGAGTTATATCTGATTCAGCCAAACGGGGAAGGTTTGCATCAACTCACGAACGCGGGGCGGGATATTTTCCAGTTCGAGTGGTCACCTTCTGGTAAGCAGATGCTTATGGTGGTCAACAAAAGCGGCTCATTTGAACTAATGCTGCTCGAAACAGAAACGGGCTCAATAGTTGAGTTAAGAAACGCGGCAGGGATTCATTCGAATCCAAATTGGGCGCAGGATGAATCATATATCACTTTCGAATTTGAAGGCCCGACTTTTCCACCAGACCTATATCGCATGGAACTTCCGAGTAAAAAAGTAACAAAATTAACTTTCTCAACTCCGTTTGCGCTTCACGCGATTCGAAATAAAATGGTTACGCCTGAAATTGTTTCCTATAAAAGTTTTGATGGTCTTGAAATTCCCGCCTTTTTATACCTTCCTGAAAGATCGAACGGCGCGGCGATTTTGTATCCACATGGCGGGCCAAAAGATCAATATGGATTTGGCTGGGATGAACTCGCGCAATATTTTACCGCGAAAGGTTATACCTATCTCGCACCGAATTATCGCGGATCCACTGGCTACGGTCAGGAATTCGAACGCGCCAACTATAACGACTGGGGCGTCGGCGACACGCAGGATTGTTTGCACGGCGCAAAATATTTACGGACGCTCAAAGGTATCAAGTCAGATCGAATTGGAATCGCAGGCGGTAGCTACGGCGGCTACATGACCGTAAATGCGTTATCGCGCGATCCTGAATATCTTTTCGCCTGCGGCATTGCAAAATATGGCGATGCAAATCTCATCAGCTCATGGGCGCAATGTGAAAAAAGACTGCGGCTGTACACAGAAATTTTTCTTGGGCATCCTTCCGAAAATCTGAGTATCTACTTAAAAGGTTCTCCCATAACCGATGCGAAGAATATTCAAAAGCCTGTCTTGATCTTACACGGCTTGTTGGATACAGTTGTTCCGCCTGAAGCGAGTGAAGAATGGGTAGAGGCGCTGCGCCACGAAGGCAAGACCTTTGAATATAAAACCTACGAAGATGAGCCGCACGGTTTCCTGCGCCGTGAGAATCTTTATGATGTATATGAACGCATGGAACGGTTTCTCGATTGGTATTTACTACCAGGATAATTTTAATGAGCACCATCATTCAAAAAGAAATTCCCGAACAATATCAAGCAGTACATGAAATTCTTATTACGTGCTTTAAGAGTGACGCTGAAAGCAAACTCGTAACCGCACTTCGCAAGAAGGGCATGGTTATCTTGTCGCTGGTTGCGGTACAAAATGGAAATGTTGCGGGTCATATACTGTTCACGCCAGTTACCACCACCCCGTTTTCCAATATCAAAGGGCTTGGTCTGGCACCACTAGCTGTTAAACCAGAATATCAAAAACAAGGAATTGGCGCACAACTTGTTCAAGAAGGGTTACGTTTGTGCGCTGAGTTTGGATATGATTACATTGTTTTGCTTGGCAATCCAGAATATTATCAACGATTTGGATTCAAAAAAGCCAGCGGTTTTGGATTGCAAAATGAATACGGGGTGGACGAGTCATTCATGATCATAAAATTAACAGACTGTGATCTTCAGAATGTGATGATTCACTATTGCCAAGAATTTTCTCTTTTCTCTGTTTAGGAAAAAATAATATGGAAAACACTTCTCCTAATTTGACTACACGAATAACGACAAGATTCAATTACGATGAATTGACATGGCCAGAAGTAGCTGACTTACCGCGCGACACACCGCTTGTTCTGCCCCTCGGGTCAGGCTATAACCTCAATTTGCTCGCTGAGCAATTGAGCAATCCTTCCCGAGTCGGACTCCTGCCAACATTCCCGTTCGGCTGGCGTGGCAGTGGTTTGGAAGTACCAGAGGTTATATTCACTCAATACATATTGAATCTGCTGGATAGTTTGCGTGATGATGGCTTCACAAGAGTGTAT
This sequence comes from Chloroflexota bacterium, assembly GCA_026390015.1. Lineage (GTDB taxonomy): Bacteria > Chloroflexota > Anaerolineae > Anaerolineales > Villigracilaceae > Villigracilis. Next base: position 4,021 of record JAPLGS010000118.1, read on the forward strand.
TGCCTCGCGCCGCAAGGGATTGATCCGCAATCAAGTTTTTTTCTTCATAATTCAGGTTCGATTCTTCGGCTTCCACACGCTTCTTCATCCGCACCAAAAATTTTTCTTCCGCCAGACAGCGAGCGCGGGAAAGTTATTTTGATTCCCATCGGCCACACAGAACAACACGGATTCCACCTCCCCCTCTCCGTCGACAGCATCATAATTGACTCAATAACCAAAGGAGTAACTGCGCAAGTGCCTACACGCAGCTTCGGGTTGCCAGTAATGCCTTATGGAGTTAGTACACATCGTTCATCTTTTGCGGCAACTCTAAACGCGGGCGGGCGCGCCTTCGAGGATTTCTGGGTTGCTGTAATTGACGTTCTCGCCGCGCGTGGATTTGACCGCTTTTATTTTATGAGCGGGCATGGCGGCAATAGTTCGTTTCTAGTAAATGTTGTTAAATACGCGGGTGAGCGGCATCGACGAATATTCTGCGCGACAGCTTTTCTGCACACATCAGGCGCCATTGGCGCGGCGGCTTTGGAAAAATACCGCACGTCAAAGATCGGCGGAATGGGGCACGCGGGCGAATTGGAAACATCCTACATGCTTCATTTGCGCCCTGACCAATGCCACATGGAACGAGTAGTAGACGAGACAGATTTTATTTCCACTCCTGATTATTATATGGATTGGATCGAGGGCGGCTCGCTGGTTGCCAACCCGCCATGGGATGACGATTCAAAAACAGGCGCGTACGGCGCGGGCAGTCACGCCAGCGCAGAAAAAGGCCGCCTCTGGCTGGAGGCGGCTATCGAAGAAAAAATTGATCACGTTGAACAAATCCACGAACAACATGAACAACGTGAGAAAAGAAGGAGTGAAGGCTACGGATTGTGGGGAAAGTTTATTTGACCTCAAAACTAAATTTTACGCCGCAAAAAGAAGTTCTGCCAACTTTCAAAGTCCAGATCATATTATAAGTGCCTGGGCTTTTGGGCGCAGTAAGAGAAATATTGAGTGTGATTTCGTTTCCAGGAGCAATTGTTTTTGGCAGATCCTGAATCGGTTTGCCGTCGTTGCGAAAACCGCTATTGTATCGAAAATCAACTCCATTATTCGTCCATGTTTTAGTGCCTGAATTAAATAAAGTTACCGTAAAAACATAACCAACGCCTTGCTTTATGACCGCCCCCATCGGAGGTGCTTTTTCCCTAATGCCGCATGTCCACTCCTTGAGTGTAAAAGGGCTGTCAATATCTATTCTTGAGGAGCCGGTTCCGCCGGCCGGTATTTGAATCACCGGGCCCGGGGTTGGCGTCCACGTTGGTAAAGGAGTAAATGTTGGCAAAGCAAAAATAAAGATCGTTGGGGAATATAAAGGAATCGGCGTTCCTGTTGGAAATCGTGTCACTGATGGAGTTAAAGATGGGGGCATATAAACTACGGTCTGTGTTTTGGCGGCCTCAGCAGTTTGCGCGATCGGAGTCCCCAACAGTTCAGGCGACAAAGATTGAGCGACCTGTGTTGGCTTGCCAAATAACGGCAAAGTACAGGCGACCAAAAACATGGCTGTCGCCAACACGGTAATGATCTGCCGAAATCGCTGTCCGCTCATGTGTTTATCCTCTTTTTTTCAGTATCATAAATTCTATCAGTAATCCTTCTGTAAAATATTACTGAAAGGTTGTAATATGCATCAGCGATTTTGTTGCTTAATAAATTCTTCACCCTGCCCTATCAATTCTGCATGGTCGTCAGGGATCGGCAAACTGGCAAGCAGGCTCTGTGTTTTTTCACGCAAGATCTGACGGGCGGGCGGCTCGCCGGCTTCCTGCCATTTTTCCATACTATAACGCGGATAGATTTTGCTGACATAATAACCTGTTTTGTAATTCTTCAACGTGGATGGCTGACTTAGAAAACTTTTTCCCGGGCCCACTTTATGGATCTCTTCTATTGCAGAATTGACATCATCCAATTGGAAACCGTTCGCGAAACGCAAGGCCTGGTCAATTATCTCGTGCACGTGGACGATGGTGGTCGGCGAGATGGACTTCGAGCCAAGCGAATCTCCAATGAACGGGGCCAGATGTCCGCTTGAGAGAAGAAGCGCGAGGGTGTTCATCCAATATGTGTCGGCGGCGATCAAATCCATACCCCAGCCGGTTCCACTTCCAGAAGTTGAACAATGCGGGATGCCATAATGTTTCATCATCTCGGAACATGCAACACTGATCAGCACGCTTTGTGGATCGTAAAAATTAAGCATGGTGCGCATGTCGAAATAAACGGGCAGCATGCCGAGCAGGATGGGCGCGCCTTTCTTGATAGTCTGGCTGATGACGAGGCCGGCGAGCAATTCAGCCATGAGCAAAGTGAGTGTGCCCGCCGGCGTGAGCGGCGTGGAGGCGCCCGCCATACTGTAATTTGAGAAGATGATCGGCAGACCGCGCTCGATGGAAATCTTCATCTTGTCTACAGTGCCTGCGTTCATTACCAGCGGACTGACCGGGTTGAAGTACGGGATGATAAATGGTTTCGTGCCGAGGTCGCCGTGTAATTTTTCGTACATCTGCATAATGACTGGGAATTTGTTTTCATCCGAAACAAGCAGAACCAGCGGCTTGGTTGTATTCGCAATATGTTCAAGCGAACCAAGCAGGTCACTCAATTCTTCAGGCACGTCGCGGATAATGCCGACAGTGGAGATCACATCATAAAGCGGCAACGCCGAGCCAAGCCGTACGAGGTCTTGAAAATTTCCCCGCTTGAAAAGATCCAATTTTTCGTCAATGGGATTTTGATAAAATAAAGCCGTCACTCCCACACCAAAGCTAAGGCGGTTATCTCCAAGTTTAAGTTTATGTTCGCCGCGACGATCGTAAATATCGATCGTCTTCGGCGCGGATTTGATCGCATCCTCTACAACTTCGGATGGGAATTTGATGATGCGATCCTGAGATTTAATTCCAAGTTTTCGTTCAAGCATTTGCAGAATTTCGGGAGAATCAACTCTGACCCCGGTTTCACTTAATACGCGCAAGGTATTGCGATGCGCTTCCTGGATCTGTTCTTCTGTCATTAAAGTTAAATGTGGGCGGACGTTGTTCATAAGTTTTCTCCTTGATCAATTTTACAGTAAAACCTAGTGGAGTCTAAAGCCTAACGCGACGCTCGTCTTTTGCTAAAAATAAACCTGAAATAACTCATAATGGGAATTATATGTAAATTGCAAGCTTTGTCTAATTATGTTTTTGTCATTTTTCTTGTATAATGGACGCGATATAAAGTATTCCAAATTTCGATCAAGATGAGAGGAAAATATTATGCGACGCGGACGAATCTGGATTTTTGTACTTCTGATTGTTATTATTGGCTTGGTGGTGGGGTTTGTAGCTATCCGCCAGTTTTTAGTTCCCGCAACACCCGCTGAACAACCCGCGGTTAATGTTGAAGTATTTATCGCGGGTCAAAACATCCCACAGGGCGGCAAGATCACTGAGGAATTATTGACAACAATAACAATTCCTCAGGATAAGATTGTATCGGTCATGTATACCCGTGATGAATTGGGCGCACTCCTTAATAACAAGGTAGCCAAATTCCCGCTTGACCAGGGAGTTGTCATCACAGAATCAATGGTAAATGATGCCGGGACCGCAGTCTCGATCTCAGGTCCGCAATGGGCATCACTAATTCCGCCCGGCATGACCGCCATGTCTCTGCCTGTTAGCCGCCTCGCTGTGTCGGGATATGCGATCAATGATGGCGCGCATGTTAATCTA
>JAPLGS010000154.1 GCA_026390015.1 Chloroflexota bacterium
CAATTCTTATATACTCTGCCAGATAATGTGGATTCTGTAGTTGAAAACTTTCTTGGTGCTTCATTTAACCTGCGTATCAATAAAAATCCAAACTTGAAATTTACTTCCGAAGAGCAAAAGGCAATCTCTCAACTGGTTCGGTGTGGTGACCCAGATTGGGGAGTCCTTCTCAATTTATTTCACCTGCATTCGAATAAACCGGTGGAATTTTTTCTAAGTGAGGAATTTCTTAATATTTTGAAGGATCTGGCTCGGGAGAAGTTCCCGTTTGCAAGTTTTTCCGATCTGTTTTGGACTGTCCGCTCAATGTTCCTTCCATTGTTTTTTTTAGTCGGGCAGCCCATGCCGGAAGCGGACATGTATCATAGTCCGTCTACCGGATATGCAGGTGTGTTGGCTGGACTGGCATCACTTAAGTACAATAAGCCTTTCGTACTCACTGAGCATGGAATTTACACCAGAGAGAGAGAGGAAGAAATTCTACGCTCAGATTGGGTGATCTCCTACTTTAAGGATTATTGGATTTCAATGTACGGTATGTTTGCCCGATTTGCCTATGAACGTGCTAATCGGGTTACGAGCCTCTATCATCGTGCGAGCCTGATCCAGCAGGAACTGGGCTGTCCAGAAGAAAAATGTGATGTTGTGCGGAATGGCCTTGATTTCGAGTTGTTTTCCTCAATTCCGGAGAAATCAAAGGATGGCTGGGTTGATATTGCTGCGATTGTGCGCTTTGCTCCCATCAAGGATATCAAGACCATGCTTTATTCCTTTTCTCGATTAAAACAGGATTATGACAAGGTACGACTGCATATTGTGGGAGGGGTTGATGATGAAGAATATTATCAGGAATGCCTAGATCTGATAGAATTCTTGAACCTTCAGGATGTTTTCATCCTTGGCAATGTCGATGTTCGTGTTTTTCTTGAAAAGATAGATTTTACAGTTCTAACAAGCATTTCCGAGGGCCAGCCATTTGCGGTACTGGAGTCGATGGCTGCAGGACGGCCAGTAGTTGCGACGGATGTCGGATGTTGCAGGGAACTCATTGAAGGCGAGGTCGGGGATGACTTTGGACGGACTGGAATTTGTGTTCCGCCGATGAATCAGGCTGGACTGGTTCAAGCTCTGGCTGAGATGTGCAGAAACCAGGAAAATTGGAAGACAATGGGGGAGATTGGTCGAAAAAGAGTCAAAACCTACTACGAGATCAATACTGTAATGGGCATATACCAGGAAGTTTATAAAAAGGCGGTCGCAACATGGCAGGCATCGGTTTTGAATTAAAGAAATTATTTTCTAAAAGAGGCATCATACTCAAGGTAAGAGCAAATATCTATGCGAGCCTTGTTGTAGCCGGCCCGATGATCATGGGTGTACTGTTGCTGTTGGGGGCCAAATTGATAGCAAGGTTTGGGGAGGCCAGCCTTCATCAACAGGATCTGGTTGCGATCATCATCACCTATTCGCTTCTGTTCTCTTTGCTATTTAGCAGTTTCTTTTTGTTTGTGCTATCCCGGTTCATTGCAGACATGCTGTACATGGATGCTGTTCACCGGATATTGCCTTCTATGTACGGGGCGCTTTCACTGCTTTTGACCGTTGGTTCCGTGGGCTGGGCGATCTTCCTTTATTTTTGCAAGATCGATTTTATTTATAGCATGCTTTGCTTTATTTTATTCTGTGAGGGGTTGGTTGTATGGATTCAGATTAATTATATTGCGGCCGTAAAAGAATATCGTAGCATAGTCGCCGGTTTTTTCTTTGGGTTGTTCACCGGGCTGTTGATCGCGTTTTTGTTGACCTATTTGAAATATGATGTGGTTGCTTCTGTCCTTTTTGGGGTTTGCGTTGCATACGGGGTCATCATCATTGTCTTCACAGACCTCCTGCATAGGTTTTTCCCAATGGGTTCAGGTAGCCCGTTGAAGTTCCTGCAATGGATCGACGAATATCCGCAGCTGCCCTTTATTGGGTTTTTTTCCACCCTTGCCCTTTTTGCCCACCTCATGATCATGTGGACAAGTCCATTGAGTGAGCAGGTGGAGGGCTTGTTTTATCAGGCTCCCCCTCATGATATTGCTGCCCTGGTTGCCTTTTTAACGATCTTGATTACCTCTGTTAATTTTGTTACATCGGTCGAGGTTAATTTTTACCCCACCTATAGGCGTTATTTTAGTTTGCTGAATGGGGATGGATCACTCAGTAATATCGAGAAAGCGTATGAGGGAATGATGGCGGTCCTTAAGCAGGAGCTGTTTTACCTTGCGATCCAGCAGGCCCTAGTGACTTTGTTCTCCATTGTTTTGATTAGCGAAGTCTTGATGTATATTGGTTTAGGTTTTACCTCAAATATGGTCGGAATGTTCCGTGTTTTATGTGTGGGTTATGCGTTATTTGCCATCGGGAACAGCATCATGTTGTTTTTGATGTATTTTTCGAACAACAACGATGCATTAATTGCTACTTTGACGCTCCTTGTTTTTAACATCCTTGGAACCTGGATATCGTTATCATTTCCTGTCGAATTCTATGGTTTTGGTTTTGTCTTTGCCTCTGCAGTTTTTTACCTTGTTGGTTTGCAGCGTTTGTATTCGTATACAAAACGCCTGGATTATTATATATTCACCAAGCAGCCCGTGTTTTTTACCCAGAAAAAAGGTCTTTTAACAAGCCTGGTTGAAAAACTCGAGGCGTAGATAGCAATTTTGTAGAAGTGAGGTCTTTGTATGTATAAAATAATCCGGATGATACTCATAACAATGCTTGGATTGTTTGTTATCCTTGCCTCTTTGCAGAGTTTTTCTTCCACAGAGTCGTTACCCAAAATAAAATTGCCCAAGACAGCTGCAACTGCAATGGTTTTATTTGAGCAGGGGTCTGTCAGTGATGGGGATAGCCAGCCATTCCGTGATAACCCGAGTGTGTATCAGTACGATGAGCCCGGCTCGATTGTGACCATGTACGTAACGGTGCGCCGGGGGAATTCATCAGATAACACTGATTTTACCTGGGATCAGATCACTGAGGTTACCAAGTCTTTCCAAGCAAATGATCAAACTGCTGTAGCTGTAGCAGCTGATGCGATCCTGCAAGTAGGGGATGATAATGGTCCCCTGCCAGACGAGGTGGGTTATGGGGAAGTCGCGCCAAACGCAACGATTCAATTACGAGGCGCTCCCACACTGTTCGTTGGTCAGGAATCGTATAAAATTGTGCTTATATCCAGCGCAGGGAAGTGGCGCGGGCTGTCAACTATCAACCTGAACAAGCATTCCAATGATGATACACGGGTGAGAAACAAGCTTAATTTTGATCTGTTGAAATTAGTACCGAATATGACCAGCCTAAGAACGCAATTTGTTCACCTATACGTTAAGGATGAAAGCGCGGATCCTCCGGGCAAGGCTTTTGTGGATTACGGCCTGTTTACACAAGTTGAACAGCCAAATACAAGATTTTTACGTGACCGCCTGTTGGATAGGAATGGACAATTATACAATGCGACCGCATTTGATTTCCAGCGCTACGCGGATCAGATCCGCATGGTGGATGATCCTTTATATAATGAGAATGCCTTTTCCTCGATCCTTGAGATCAAGGGCAATAAGGATCATACCAAGCTTATACAAATGCTGGATGATGTTAATAACTATGGTATACCCATTGAGCAAACCTTCGCGAAATACTTCAATGCGGACAACTATTTTACATGGCTGGCATATAATATTCTTGTTGGAAATGTAAGCACTGAAAATCAGAACTATTATTTATATAGCCCTCCGAATGGAAATAAATGGTATTTTCTGCCGTGGGACTATGATGCATCATTCCCTTTGCAGGATCGACCAGACTTAGCCCGCTCTGTATCTCCACCCTGGGAAAATGGCGTTTCAAATTACTGGAAGGCGGTTCTGCCTAACCGTGTATTGCGGATCCCACAATACAGGCAAGCCCTTGATGAAAAGGTCAATGAGGTGAAGGGGATTTTGACTCCTGAGCAAATTAAAAGCATGTTGGACGTTTACAAGAAAGCGGTTGACCCTTATGTTACAAGGATGCCGGATCTGGAATATCTTCAGGTATCATTGAAATCCAGAGACTTGGAGTTTGAATTGCTGCCTGCTGATATTCAAACGAACTATGACATGTATCTCGAATCCCTGAAAAAACCCATGCCATTCAATATGGGTACGCCTGTGGCAGAAAATGGCAAATTGGATTTTACCTGGGATGCCTCCTATGATTTTGGCGGTCAGGATATTACCTACGATTTTGCGGTAAGTACAGACTGGGAATTTATTAATATAGTTGCCGAAAGTGGATTAAAAAATTTAACCGAAATTCAAATAGATAAGCTAAAACCGGGGACATATTTTTGGCGGGTAACTGCTGAGAATACCTCTGGTGAAACCCAGGTTCCTTATAATTATTATTTGGATGCCAATTCCATTAGTCATTATGGAATAAAGTATTTATACATTACTCCCGATGAGCAGGTGCTGGAAAAATAAATAGGACTTTCGCTTGTCTTTCTGAGCGTAGCGACACTTGCGCTGCACGCCATTGCAGTGAGAATCTCTGACTTCATAAGTAGAGACCCTTCGCTAACGCTCAGGACAACATGAAAAGGCATGGTTGAGTGAAAGCCCTGTAAGAATTAAAAATGAGCATTGATGTCTTTTTGATTATCGCTTTGCGGTGAGGTAGCATTCGTAAGGCTTTGCTGTCAGACTTAAGCAATCAATAAGTACGTCTTTTCGCCAAACGAATCCAAGGAAGAAATATTGCTATGATAAAGATATTAAAATTAATATTAATTACGTTTGGCGGATTATTATTATTGTTTACCTCTCTCCAATCCCTGTCGGTGGAGAGTTCAATAGGCAAACCAGTTCAACCTACAACTCAAGTTCTGCCCTCTCCAACCCCGTTGTCATTTGAGAAGCTTCCCAATATTGATGATCTCCCGCTGCGGGATAATCCGGACATATACAAGTCTGATGACCCCGGCTCCGTTGTGACCATGTATGTGACAGTCAGAAAAGGAAATGTGTCCGATAATACTGACTATACTTGGGACGAAGTCAATTCCTTTACCAAGGTTTTCGATTTAAAAAATGGTATACCGCCCATAGTCGGAAAGGCTGAGGCCATTCTTCAAATTGGGGACGAGAACGGGCTGCTTGCAGGCGAACTAGGCTATGGAGTTGTTGTGCCAAACGCAACAATTAACATTCGCGGCTACACTACATCGCTTGCCCGCCAGAAAGGATATAAGATTGAACTTTTGTCCGACGCAGGAACATGGCGAGGTCAATCAACGATCGACCTGAACAAACATCCTTATGACCGCACCAGAGTGAAAAACAAACTAAATTTCGATCTCTTGAAACAGATTCCAAATATGACAAGCCTTCGGACGCAGTTTGTTCATTTGTACGTTAAGGATGAGACTACGGAAACTGGGGATAAGACCTTTGTGGATTATGGCTTGTTCACACAGATAGAGCAGCCAAATAACATATTTTTAAAAGCCCATCTCTTAGACCCGGAAGGGCAATTATACAAAGCAACCTTTTTTGAGTTCTTTAGGTACAAAGATATCATCCGAATGGTAGATGATCCGTTGTATGATGCGACAGCCTTTTCGAAAATATTCGAGGTCAAGGGAAATAACGATCACTCGAAACTCATACAGATGCTGGATGACCTTAACAATTATGATTTACCGATTGAGCAAACCTTCGTGAAGTATTTCGACTCAGATAACTATTTTACATGGTTGGCTTATAATATCCTTGTAGGGAATGTTGACACTCAAAGCCAAAACTTTTACTTGTACAGTCCCCACAATGGAAATAAATGGTATTTTCTCCCATGGGACTACGATGGTGCTTTTCCTATGCAGGACCGGGCTGTAGAACATGAATTTATATACGCACCCTGGGAAAATGGAGTTTCAAATTATTGGGGGGTGATTCTGACTAACCGTTTGTTGCGGTTTCAAAAATACAGGCAAATGCTCGATGACAAGATAAACGAACTTAGAATATTTTTAACTCCCGAGAGAATAAAAAATATGTTGGATGTTTATAAAAAGGCGGTGGACCCTTATGTTACAAGGATGCCGGATTTAAAAAATCTTGGAAATTCTTTAAAAACGAGAGACTTGGATTTTGAACTTATGCCCGGGGAAATACTGACAAATTACGATATGTATCTCGAGTCTTTAAAAAAGCCCATGCCCTTCTATTTGGGTACTCCTAAAGTTGACACCGATGGTCAGTTGGCTTTTGATTGGGACGAATCCTATGATTTTAATGGTCAGGATATTACCTATGATTTTGTAGTGGGCGAGGACCCGGAATTCAAGAACATTGTGTCTGAAAGTAAATTAACGAATCTAATTGATATTAAAATTGATATGTTAAAGCCAGGAACATATTTTTGGCGAGTCATAGCTACAAATGCTTCTGGTGAATTCCAAATTCCATTTGATAATTATGTGGATACCAAATCCAAAAGTTATTTTGGAATTAAGTATTTGTTGATCACGCCAGACGATGAGGTTCAGGAATAATGAAATTCCGACATGAAATGAAGTACCTGATAAATTATCGGGATTATGCGCTCATCAAATTAAGGCTAAAAACCTTGATGCGTACTGATGTCAACGCGGCAGATTCTGATGGTGCTTACTTTGTGCGCAGTCTATATTTTGATGATTACTACAATCATTCTTACAACGATAAATTTGCCGGCGTGCAGAACCGATCCAAATATCGAATTCGGATCTATAATTGTTCTGATAAGGTCATAAAGTTGGAGAAGAAAATAAAGGCAGGTATGTATAATCATAAACTCGCCGCTTCGCTAACGCGCGACCAGTTCTATGATATCCTCCAAGGAAATTATGAATTTCTCCTTAAGAGCTCCGACAACCTCTTGAATGTCTTCTATCATGAATGTGTTTCGAATTTTATGCGCCCGAGGGTGATTGTTGATTATGACCGTGAACCATATACGTTGGCGGCTGGCGATGTGCGCATCACGTTCGACAGGAACGTCCGCGCCGGGTTGAAAGGATTTGATATTTTCGATCCTAAGTTGCCAACTGTGGAAACTTTGGACCCCGGCCTGCTAATTTTCGAGGTGAAGTTCACGGAATTTCTGCCGAGTGTGATTCGGCGAATTTTGCCATCGGGCGCTGCTGATTATCTTGCTTTATCAAAGTATATATTGTGTTGTGATAAAGTTTTGCACAAGCAAATTACAAACATCTAATAACTTTCGAAGAGGTAAAAATGGTAAACATTCTTAATTTTAATTTCGATCTCATAGGCGCCCTGACAATTCTTGCACCGGTTATCACGGCTTTGTTGGTGTCATTCTCTCTGGGATGGCTCATTCATTTTGTGTACCAAAAATCCTTCAGGGGGGTTGTTTATAATCAGGCATTTTCAGTGTCTTTGGCCGTCCTGACTATCCTTACCACCCTTATCACCCTGGCGATCAGCTCGAACATTGCCCTATCCTTGGGTATGGTCGGCGCATTAAGTATTGTCCGTTATAGAACTGCGATCAAGGATCCAGCGGATATCATTTTTCTGTTTTGGGCAGTTGCAAGCGGGATTACCATCGGAGCGCAGCTCCCATATCTGGCCGTTGCTGGGTCAATAATGGTTATCTTCATGCTATGGATAGCATTAAGGGCATGCCCTCAGTTAGTGACGTTTCCTTAATTCAATTTGCAGGGGAATACAATAGTTAGAAAATATTTTGAGAAAGAATAAAAAGATGGCAGGAAAAAGGCAAACCCAATAATTGTAATATTGGGTTTGCCTTTGTTGTCCCTTGTGATTGTACTTTTTGGATTTTCTACAACTTTCTTTATAAGTAAGTGTCGAATCTTAAAGTTAGGAAAATTATCTGGCTGATCTTAAATCTCTTAATGGGTTTTCCTCATTGGGCTTTTGTGAAGAAGATTAAGTAGCCTCATACACTTGTTTATGTGGATATAACCTGGAGGGATTTCGAACCTCAAGAAGGATTGTTTGACTTTGCTGCTTTTGAGAAAAAACAACAACTTGACCGATGGCGTCAGGAGGGAGAAAGAGTTGTATAGCGGTTTGTTGCTGATATTCCGGATCAGAGTTCCCATACGGATATCCCTGATTGGTTGTTTGAAAAAAATGAGGATGGCGATTTCTACGATAACTGACCTTACATAGCTTGGCGCGCATGCTTGCTCATGCAGTTGAGAATTTATTTGATCTGGCGGTGTCGTTTTTTGCCATGCCCTTTTGCGCTTTCGTGATCTACTGATAGTGTGTATACTTAATAAAATTCAAAGGATTATTTCTATGAGACAAATGTTGATGATCGTCAAGGTGATTACCTTATTTTTTGCTTTTCTTATTTTTGGATGCAATTCATTTAACGCTAGTATCCCGGCAGCCACTGGAACACGTTCGATCCCTGAGGATCAAACTAAAGCACCGGTAGCAGCTACAATTCTTGCTGCAGATATAGCTACGGCAATCGTTATAAATAGCGCCACCCCATGTGTCGGTGCATCCACGCCACCTCAATGGAATCATGTTGTGGTGCTTATGTTTGAGAATCATGACAGTGTTATCGGCTCTCCCAGTATGCCATATATCACCAGCCTGGCACGTAAATGTGGATCTTCTGACAATTGGAATGATGCGGATTTTCGTGTAAATGGTGCATCAGATGGAAAATATCATAGTAAGTCAAGTTATGCTACGTTAACGAACGGTCTTTCTCCAACTGTCCATGGGCTGATTGATAATGAATACCAAACCAAGACAGGGGTTGAAAATATTTTCGATCAACTTAATGTAGCCGGCAAAGCCTTCAAGGTATATTATGACTCAGAGGCGGGAGGATGTTCTGTTGAGTTCAATGGAGCTTATCACGATCCTATTCGTTACTATACGAGTATGGCTTCCATCTGCGATGAACATGATGTGCCTCTTTCAACCTTCATGGGGGATTTGAATAGCGGCAACCTGCCAGCCTTTTCGATGATCATACCCAGCAATGACCACAACCAGCACAACAATAGTCTGGAAAGCGGGGATACTTGGGCAAAAAATTTCCTAGAGCCAATTTTAGATTCAACGACCTATCAAAAAGGAGACGTTGCTATTTTCTTTCTGTGGGACGAAGATAGTCCCGTCCCGAATGTGTTAATATCTCCATCAATTGTTCCTGGCTCGAAAGTTCCTATTCCTTCCGGTAATCCCATCTCGCATTTTTCAGCACTAAGAACTTGGGAGGAAATGTTAGATTTGCCTTTGCTCGGTGACGCTAACCTTGCTCCTAGTTTGTTAGCTTTCTTTGGTGGTTATTAAACCTACCCAACTTATGTAAACATAATTTGTTGACTCTTCTATTCCCTTCATCATTACGGCATTCCTTGATGCGATAAAGAATGTATCATCAGTTAATGATGTTTCCCTGTTCCAATTCTCCGGTAAGAATAACTGTTAATTATTGTGATGCTTAATGAGAGATTTTTATAATTATAAAAAAAGGAAGGCAAAGAGAGGAAAGAGATCAAGAATTCTTGCTCTCTTTGCTGTAATTATTTTATTTTTGTTTGTATTTATTGCCCGGTCGAATATTAGTCAATTAGTATTGGAGAGCCTCAAAACAGGAAGTTTGGGAATAGTTAACGGGAAAGTGAAAGTGAAAAATCAGTTAATAAAATTTAACCCTATATCTGGACCCATCTTAAATCCCCTAATGGGTTTGTCTCCATGGGCTTCTGTAAAGGAGATTAAGCAGCCTCATACGCTTGTTTATGCTGATCTAACCTGGAGGGATTTCGAGCCTCAGGAAGGAGTGTTTGACTTTACTGCTTTCGAGAAAAAACAACAACTGGATCGGTGGCGTGGGGAGGGAAAAAGAGTTGTGTTTCGGTTTGTTGCTGATTTTCCAGGCAGGGATTCCCATATGGATATCCCTGATTGGTTGTTCGAAAAAATAAATGGGGATGGTGATTCCTACGATAATGAATACGGAAAAGGGTTCAGTCCCAATTATTCAAATCCTTTATTTATAAAATACCATCAATTGGCCTTAAAAGCATTGGGTGATAGATATGGTAAGGATGGATTTTTTGCATTTATCGAATTGGGGAGTTTAGGTCATTGGGGAGAATGGCATGCATACGAAGATTTAAGGCAGTTACCCTCGGAAAATATTAGGGATATATATGTTCACGATTATATAAATGCATTTCCAGGCATACACCTCTTGATGAGACGACCGTTTACCATAACTCGAGACCTGGGTTTGGGCTTATATAATGATATGACCGGCAGTGTGGAAGATACGAATACCTGGCTTGATTGGATCAGTAATGGCGGCGATTATTTACCTAATGAAAAAAATTCACTTGTGCCAATGCCAGATGGCTGGGAAAAGGCTCCTATTGGAGGGGAGCAGGCGCCTACCATGAGCTTTGAAGAGGTATATGGCACAAATCTGGAGACAACACTAATGTTGTTAATAGATTCGCACGCCACATTTATTGGCCCGGGGGGGCCTTATAAAGTCGAAACTACCAGCCCCTTACAGGATGGAATTGATCAAGTACTTTCTACGATTGGATATAGATTGTATATTGAAAACGTAGAGATGCCGTTTGTTGTAATGTCTATGGAAGATATACATATCAGGTTTGTTTTTTCAAACGGCGGTATTGCTCCATTTTATTATGAATGGCCAACCAGTGTCTACATATTCAACGAAAATGGGGAGACCATTGGTACCTATCCGTTGTCAATGGATATTAGAAAGGTACTTCCAGGGAAACTATATGAATTCCCTTTTACTATGTCTGTGGGGACCCTGGAGAACGGGAAATATTTTGTAGGCTTTGCGATTATTGATCCTCTCACCGGTCGTCCAGGCGTTAAATTAGCTAATGAAAATATTCGTGATGATTTAATTCAGGAAATTGGGTCATTCGAAGTAAAGCGGTAGCCCTGTCTTATAATTATTAAGAACCACAGTAAATCAAAAAACCATTGACTCCCTGACAACTTGGGTGTATTCTACCCCTACCAACCGTTCGGTAGGGAGAACCTATGACCAGAGAAGACATTCTTGATGCAGCCGCGCAAGTGATACGCCAAAAGGGATTCCATGGCGCGTCCATGTCTGACATCGCTGAAGCAGTCAATTTGCAAAAAGCCAGCCTGTATCACCACGTGTCATCCAAGCAGGAGATCTTGCTTGCTCTTCTTGAGCGTGCGCTGGGGATGCTCACCGAGCATATTGCAGGGATTGCCAGCCAGAGCATTCCCGCAGATGAAAAACTCAGGCAAATGATCCGCGCCTATTTATCCGCGCTCGCTGAAAACTCCGACCTTTCTTCCGTACTTTTGTTTGAACATCGCTCGCTGGATAAAAAATCTCATGCCCGCCATATTCCTCAACGTGATAATTTTGAGGCAATTTGGCGGGCTGTTGTTAATGAGGGCATTCGCGCGAAAATATTCGACTGTCCCGATGCCGGCATGGCGATTCGGGCCTTGATGGGCATCATGAATTGGACGCTGACCTGGTACAGTCCCGAAGGAGGAAAGTCTATTGAGAAGATCGCGGATGGATATGCAGATCTATTTTTTCATGGATTATTGAAATAACATTTGGTGGTTGCCACCATTGCAATAATGAAACCAAAAGGAGAGAAAACAAATGTATTCGTTCGAACCAAATGAGGAGCAACAAATGTTGGTGGATGCGGTGGGCAAATATGCCGCAAATGATCTGCATCCTGCTGCGCATGAAGCAGAGGAGTCGCGTGAATTGCCGAAGAAACTCATCAGCAAAGGGTGGGAACTCGGCTTGCTGCAAGCGTCTGTCCCCGAATCTTTTGGCGGCTTCGGGGATCGCTCTGCGGTCACAAGTGCATTGGCTGTTGAAGAAATGGCTAGTGGCGATCTCGCGGGCGCACTGGCTGTGATGACGCCTTCGCTCTTTGCAACCCCGATATTGCTTGTGGGCAGTGAAGAACAGAAAAAGGAATATCTGCCAAAAATTATCGAAGGCGAATGGCGTCCGTATACAGCCGCGCTCATCGAATATTCTTTCGACTTTGATGCAAATGACCTTCGCACAACCGCAAAATTATCGGGGAGTGATTATGTTCTGAACGGCGAAAAAGCGTTTGTGCCGTTCGCAAAAGATTCAGAAGCGCTGATCGTTTATGCCAATCTCGACGATCAGACACAGGGGTTCATCGTTCCAAAAAATACAGCAGGATTATCAATTGCAGATGAGCGTGAAAAATTGATGGGCATCAACGCCCTCCCGCTCTATCGTGTGAAACTGGATAACGTAACCGTCCCTGCCGCAAATAGACTCGGCGGCGCAGCGGGGCATAGCTTTGAGTTGATCCTGGCTTCGATGCAAATCGCATCCGCTTCAGCCGCGGTGGGTGTATCCAAGGCCTCTTTGGAATACTCAATGAATTACGCCAAGGAACGTGAAGCGTTCGGCGTAAAGATCGCGCAGAAGCAGGCCATCGCTTTTATGCTGGCTGAAATGGCGACAGAGATCGAAGCCATGCGTTTGCTGGTCTGGGAAGCCGCGTGGATGCTCGATAACGGCAAGGAAGAAGCTGTCAAGCAAGCCTATCTCGCCGTCACAGGCGCAGCGGATATGGCCATGATGGTCACCGATCGCGGCGTGCAGATCCTCGGCGGACATGGCTACATCCGTGAACATCCCGTTGAAATGTATATGCGGAACGGCCGCGGTTTTGCGATGTTGACTGGTCTGGCGATCGTATAAAGGAAGAGGCTGACATGACTATCGAATTTGAAACACCCAAACCAATTGCCCAAATGCAAACGATGTTGCAGAGTGTTGCGGAAAACATGATGCGCTCTGTATCGCGCGAGTTTGATGAAAACGAACATGCCATTCCCTGGGACTACGTTGAGTTTATGCACACTGCCATGAAAGCTGCTGGCCTAGGAGGAGGATTAACTCCAGGAGATGATAAACCAAAAGAAGGTGCTGAAAAACGTCCACCGATCGGGTATCAACGGTTGGCGGCACAGATCGAGATGCTCTCGTGGGGTGACGTTGGTTTCTACCTCATCACTCCTGGCGGCGGACTAGGCGCGGCGGCAGTGCAGGCGGCCGGTTCCCCCGAACAGCGCATAAAATTTTTGGCACGGTTTAATGAAGATAAACCTACTTATGCCGCAATGTGTATGACCGAAGCAGGCGCAGGCTCAGACACGTCTGCGATTCGTACTCGCGCTTTATTAGATGAAGTCGCACAGGAGTGGGTCATCAACGGTGAGAAGATCTTTGTCACTGGCGGTGACAAGTCATTTACCGAATAC
The DNA here is from genome assembly GCA_026390015.1 of Chloroflexota bacterium. GTDB lineage: Bacteria > Chloroflexota > Anaerolineae > Anaerolineales > Villigracilaceae > Villigracilis. Next base: position 13,401 of record JAPLGS010000154.1, read on the forward strand.
GAGAAACTCGGTAAAGGCTTTATCGTCGTCTGGGCTTCCATTGACCCGATGGCTGGCCGCGCAGGGATGCGCGCTTTCGTGGTCGAGTCTGGAACCAAAGGTGTGAGTATCGTCAAGTTGGAACATAAACTTGGCATCCGCGCCAGTGATACGGCTGTCATCTCTCTGGTGGATGCGCGCGTGCCATACGATAATGTTCTTGGCAGCGCCACAGTGGAGAAGACCACGACGGGCTTCAAAGGCGCGATGGCTACCTTCGACGCGACTCGGCCACTCGTAGCGGCATCAGGCCTCGGTGTGGCAAGAGCGGGTCTTGAATTCCTCAAAGAAAAATTGACCGAGAATGGAGTTACGATACGCTATGGACTGCCGCGTAATAAGCTGACTTCCATCGAACGTGATGTGATCGACATGGAAATCCAATTGCGCTCGGCCTGGTTGTTGGTGCTCAAGGCGGTCTGGATGGCGGATAATAAAAAATCGAATGCTTTGGAGTCGTCCATGAGTAAAGTGCGTGCGGGTGATGTGACTTCGAAGATCACGCAGAAGGCTGTTGAGATCATGGGGCCTCTCGGCTATAGCCGAGAATTCCTGCTTGAGAAATGGTTCCGCGATGCGAAGATCACCGACATTTACGAAGGCACAGGCCAGATCAACCGGCTCGTGGTGGCAAGACAGATCTTGGGTTATAGCGGAAAGGAATTACGATAGCGTCCTGGTGGTTGAGTAGGGCGAGTGTTCTTCTCGCCCGTATCGAAACCACGAATGATGAATATTTTGGAATAGCTGGTTTCGATACGTTCCTCGCCATCGCTCGGAACTACCAACCAGCAGAATAAGGAGTAAAAATGAACTATCACATACACAAAGCTGTTGTTATCGGTTCCGGCACCATGGGCGCGGCCTTGGCTGCGCATCTTGCTAATGCAGGCGTGCCTGTCACATTGCTGGATATTGTCCCGAATGGCGCGCCACAAGGGGATAAAGCGGCGCGCAATAAGATCGTCAACGAAGGCTGGGATCGCTGTATCAAAGCCAAGCCTGCGAATTTGATGTCGTCTGATTTAAAAACATTTGTCACACTTGGAAATCTCGAAGATGATTTCGGTGTCATCGCCGAAGCCGACTGGGTCATTGAAGCCATCGTTGAAAACTTGAAGATCAAAGCAGATCTGATGACTCGCATCGATGTCATTCGAAAACCGAATGCCATCGTTTCAACGAACACTTCAGGAATTCCAGTTAAAGATATAGCCGAAGGCCGCTCGAAGGAATTCAAGAAACATTTCATCGGTACACATTTTTTTAATCCGCCGCGCTACATGAAACTGCTTGAGATCATCCCGACCGCCGACACGTCCAAGGATGTGGTTGAGTTCATCAGTCACTTTGGCGAAGTTCGTTTGGGCAAGGGCATCGTGCTTTGCAAGGATACGCCCAACTTCATCGGCAACCGCATGGCCCAACCTTCAGGCTGATAGATCTGGTCGGCGTGGATGTGTGGGATCATGTCGGGCGTAATCTTGCGCCGTTGATCCCGTATGATAAATTGGGTCAGAAATATTTGAGCGCTGAAAAACCTGCGAAATTAATTTCGACATTGCTCGAGCGCAAATGGCTTGGCAACAAAACCAAAGTCGGCTTCTACAAGGAAGTCCGCGCTGAAGATGGCAGGAAGGAATTTTATTCGCTCGACCTGAACACACTGGAACATGTCCCCGCGGGCAAGCCGCGTTTTGACTCTGTCAAGGCCGCCAAAGATATCGAAGGCTTGGGCGACAGACTCAAGGTCATGTTGGAAGCGCCTTCGACTGACAAAGCGGCGAAACTTGTTCAGGCGTTGACCTATCAAGCATTTCAGTACGCTTCAACCATCATCCCCGAAGTCGCTGACTCTGCCAAACCGATCGACGACGCAACTCGCTGGGGTTTCATGCACGAAGCAGGTCCATTTGAAACCTGGGATATGCTCGGCGTGAAGGACACTGTCGAGCGCATGAAGGCGGCGGGATATGCGCCAGCCAAGTGGGTCGATGCGATGTTGGAGAACGGGTTTGAGTCGTTCTATCAATACAATCGAAACAGTCCTGCGGATCAGGGCGGCGATAAGATTGGCGTGTATGATGTTGCGAAGCAAAAATATGTGGAAACCAAGCACGCCGCAGGTATGGTGATGCTGCGCGAGCTGAAAAGCACAAAGAAAATTATTTCTGAAAACGCTGGCGCGTCTTTGTATGATATAGGCGATGGCGTCGCGCTGGTGGAATTCCATACCAAGATGAACGCGCTCGATGATGATATTTTTAACATCACTTCGGAAGCGCTTGACCGCGTTGAAAAAGATTTTGATGGTTTGGTGATCGGTAACGAAGGTGAACATTTTAGCGCGGGTGCAAATTTATTCATGGTGGTGGTCGCCGCTCAACAAGGCATGTGGGATACGCTTGATGGCGCGATCCGCAAACTGCAAAACATGAACATGCGCATGCGTTACTTCCCCAAGCCCGTAGTGGTTGCTCCCGCTGGACTCGCGCTCGGCGGCGGTTGTGAAGTGACCATGCACGCTTCCCGTGTTGTTGCGGCTTCAGAAACTTATATCGGTTTGGTTGAACTCGGCGCGGGAGTCATCCCTGCGGGCGCGGGTACCAAAGAATTTATGCGTCGCATCGTCAACCCTGCCATGCGAACTGATAATGCCGAAGTATTCCCGTATCTGCAACGCGCCTTTCTTCAGATCGGCCAGGCGAAAGTTGCTACATCCGCTGAGGAAGCGCGCGGCATGGGGATTTTGAATCCGCAGGACCGTATTGTGCTCAACCGCGATCACTTGCTGACCGAAGCCAAGCGCGAAGCGGTGAGCATGGCCGCCGCTGGTTATCGTCCGCCTGCGCCTGAACTCATCTACGCCGCAGGGCGCGATATGTATGGCGCGATGAAGATCGGCGCATGGTCGTTCAAGGAAGGCAAATACATCACCGATTACGATTCTCATATTGCCACGAAACTCGCTTTTGTGATGGCAGGCGGTGAACTCTCGAAGGCGCAATGGGTCAGCGAGCAATACATCCTTGATCTTGAGCGCGAAGCTTTCCTGTCGCTTTGCGGCGAAGAAAAGACGCAGGCCAGAATGTGGTCATTGTTGCAGACGGGCAAACCTTTAAGGAACTAGGAATTGTCTCTTGTCTACTTGTTTACGTGTGTATTTATATACATGTAACCAAGTAGACAGGTATACAAAGGAGATAAACCATGAAAGATGCAGTTATTGTTTCCGCAGTACGAACACCCATAGGAAAAGCCAAACGCGGCGGACTTGCCTCGGTCCGCCCCGACGAAATGGCGGCCACCGCCATCCAGGAATTACTCAAGCGGACGCCGAATCTTGACCCCGCTGAAATTGAAGATGTGGTCTTCGGCTGTGCCTTCCCTGAAGGTGAGCAGGGACTGAACGTTGCGCGCATGATCGCATTACGTGCGGGTTTGCCTGAGACCGTTCCCGCAGAGACCATTAACAGGTATTGCTCATCTGGCATCCAGTCAATTGCGCATGTGGCTCACGCGATCAAGTCAGGCGATATCGAAATTGGGATCGCGGGCGGCGTCGAATCCATGAGCATGGTGCCGATGATGGGCTATAAGTTTTCGCCCAATCCACATTTTGCGCAGGATCTGCCGCATTACTACACCAACATGGGACTCACAGCTGAGAACGTTTCAGTCAAATACGGGATCAGCCGCGAAGACCAGGATATCTTTTCGTTCAAAAGTCATCAGAAAGCCGCCAGGGCTGTCACATCTGGTCTCTTTGACCCTGAACTGGTTTCGATCGATGTGGAATTGACCGAGCTTGACGCCAATGAAAAGATGGTGAAGAGAAACTTTGCAGTTAAGCGTGATGAAGGTCCGCGTGCAGATACGACGGTGGAGGCGCTTGCCAAGTTGAAGCCCGCTTTCAAAGAAGGCGGAACAGTCACGGCCGGCAACTCATCCCAAATGTCGGATGGCGCTTCGGTTCTGATGGTCATGTCGGCAGAGCGCGCTGCACAGTTGGGACTCATCCCTCTCGCCAGATTTGTCTCCTTCGCCGTTGGCGGAGTCCCGCCAGAGTTGATGGGAGTCGGTCCGATCGCTGCCATTCCCAAAGCTTTGAAAATCGCAGGATTATCCCTAAACGATATTGACCTGATAGAATTGAATGAAGCCTTCGCCGCCCAGGGACTGGCTGTCATGCGCACGCTGGGAATGGATGAAGAAAAAGTTAATGTCAATGGCGGCGCGATCGCCTTGGGCCATCCGCTTGGATGTACGGGCTCAAAATTGACCACGCAACTAATCTATGAAATGGGCCGCCGCAAATCCAAATATGGAATGGTCACAATGTGCATCGGCGGCGGAATGGGCGCGACCGCGATCTTTGAAAATTTGCAATAAAAAGAAAGACCTGACAGGTTTTCAAAACCTTTCAGGTCTAAATAAAAAATAAAAGGAAACCAAATCATGCCACTCACAATTTCAGATCTCATGTCCAAAATGCCTGGCGCGTTCATCCCCGAAAAAGCGGTTGGACTGGATGCCACCATCCAATTCAAATTCACAGGTGCGGAGCCTGGTGAATGGTACGCGACCATCAAAGATGGAAAGGTATCCATCGCACAGGGAATTTTTGAAACTCCCAAGATGACTCTCACCGCCGACTCTGCCGATTACGTTAAAATATTCACGGGCGAAATAGACGGGATGCAAGCCTTCATGCAGGGTAAGTTGAAACTGGCAGGCGACCTGAATCTCGCGATGAAATTGACGCAGATGTTCAAGATAAAATAAGCAGAATAAAAAAACTCGGAAGTCTTCAAGACTTCCGAGTTTTGATTTAAGGATAAACACGTTTGATCGTGCGCGGGAATGCAATCGCCTCGTGAATGTGTCAATACCGCAGATCCATGAGGTGACTCGTTCCGTGCCCATTTCGGATCAATTCAAAATCAGACAGAAGTTGTATAATATGGCTGTCGCATTGAATTTTTATTGGAGGAGTTCGATATGGAAACATCAACGAGTAATCCAAAACCCGAATCTGTGTTCATAAAACTGATTAATTTTTTCAAAAAACTGTTTAAGATGGAATCGTCAACAAATATTTCAAAGCCCGAAGCTATGCCCAGAAAACTTTTTGAAGATGCCGTTGATGATGCGCAATATTTAATCGCTTATGCGGCCAGTAAATGCAAGGGAAAAATTGACGATAAGACACTAAAGACACTGGTCAACGCCAAGCGTCTCGTTGATGATAAACAACATGTGGTGAGCGCAGATTTTGAAGCAGAATTTTGGCTTGCCTATCAAGATATTTGGGAATTGGTCAGGCCTGTCACAGCAGAAAGTATCAAAGCGACTGAAAGACAATCTCGTCCAACAGTTACAGGGTATATCATTTTTGCATTTTCTTTCCTGATCCTTTTGCTGATCCTTCAAATTTATTGGGTGATCGGAAATCAATTAAACACTCAATTGGATGATCTACTGCGAAAGCAAACGGAGTCGAGCCAGAAAATCAGTCAAAATAACGATGAATTCAAAGCGATAGAACTTCGTTTCCAACAGGCCGATATCGATTCGGGAAAATATGCAGCCAATGGGAATACCTATACGTTTAATTCCAGCATAAATTGGGAACGCGACACTCTTGCGAACTCTTCTGTGGATGATCAACTCAAAACAGAGATAGCATCACTTAATGCCCAAGTGGAGAGAAGCGCGGCAATTTTACTAACCTGGAGCAGTCCATGGAGCTGGGTTATTAATACAGGCAAAGATCAGTCTACGGCTGCTATCAAGAAGATTTCAGATGAAATTAAAATTCAAGAAAAAGAATTAACCGGGGATCCAGATGGCTTAAAAGCGGCTCAAAAAGAGATCGCGAAAGTCAATTCCCAGATAAAGGAGTTGAAGACCACATTATTAAGTTTTCAGTCGGATACAGCAGCCAATGCAGAAAATATTAAGCAAGTAACTTCAAAGATCGACGAATTAACAATAGCTAGCTCTCAGCCTACTAGTGTGGTGGCTGATCAGTTTATCAATCAAGCCAAGCAGGACTTAGACAATTTAAAAGAACAGCTAGCTTCGCTGGAGCGACAACAAAAGGGAGATGCATCTCGTCAGGCGCTCCTGGGTACGCAATTTGTCCTTGTCATCCTGGCAAGTTACCTATTGCCCCTGGTTTATGGCATCCTGGGGGCGGCGACCTCTGTCCTGCGATCCTTGTCAAAGAAAATCGAAGATGTCACTTTTTCCGAAGATACAGGGATCCAAAATTTGTTACGCATTTCCCTGGGTGCATTGGCAGGGATTGTCGTCGGGTGGTTTTCATTTCTCCTGCCGAATGCGGCAGGAAACTTCCTTGGAGCGGTATCCCCTCTGGCAATTGCATTCCTGGTCGGCTACAATATTGAACTTTTCTTTTCCTTGATGGATGCAGCCATCAACCGCGTAAAAGCGCTACAGCAGAAACCTTCCTCACCCCCGAAAGATGATCAAACGCCAGTTCCACAAAAAGCTGCAACCTAATCCACTGCACAAATAAATTCCACTGGTACAACAGCTGCTGATACTAGACGATATCCCTGAAAGAAGCTCTAAAGGTTTTATAAACCTTTAGAGCTTCTTATTTACGGATACACCCTCTTGATCGTGCGCGGGAAAGCAATCGCCTCGCGGACATGCTCATTGCCGCAGATCCATGAGGTGACTCGTTCCGTGCCCATGCCGAAACCTGAGTGGGGAACCGATCCATATTTTCGCAGATCGAGATACCACTTGAAAGCCTCCTCAGGAAGTTTCTGATCGCGGATACGCTGGAGCAGGGCATCGGGGTCGCTGATGCGTTCGGAGCCGCCGCAGATCTCGCCGTAGCCTTCGGGCGCAAGCAGATCCACGCTCTTGCAGACTTCGGGACGGTTCGGCCACGGTTCCATGTAAAAGGCTTTGACTGCGGTTGGATAGCCATAAACAAAAACTGGCTTATCGAATTGCTGTGTGATAACCGTCTCGTGCGGTGCGCCGAAGTCAATGCCCCAATCGAACTTGAGCAATTTCTTCTTTTCAGGGTCGGTTTCTTTTTCGTAGAACTCCTGGATTATTTTTGCGGCGTCATCATAGGAGATGCGCGGGAAGGGCGCTTTGATATTCTCAAGTTTCGAAATGTCACGCCCAAGGGATTTCAACTCAGGCATGCGGTCACGCAGGACGCGCTGAACGATGTGAGTCAGCATCTGCTCCTCGATTTCCATGAGACCATCCAAATCGCAGAAGGCGATCTCAGGTTCGAGCATCCAGAATTCAGTCAGGTGGCGGCGCGTTTTTGACTTCTCCGCGCGGAAGGTGGGACCGAAGCAATAGACTTTTCCAAACGAGAAGATGTTCGCTTCGTTATAGAGTTGACCTGTTTGCGCGAGATAGGCTTTGCCTTCATCGAAATATTCGGTTTCAAAAAGAGTGGTCGTGCCTTCGGCGGCGGCTGGAGTTAAGATGGGCGTACTCATTTCAACAAAGCCATTGAGATCGAGCCATTCGCGCGTGGCAGCCATGACTGTCGCGCGCACACGCAGGATCGCCCACTGACTCTGCATCCGCAGCCATAGGTGACGATTGTCGAGCGCAAAATCCACGCCGTGATCTTTGAGCGACATGGGATAATCCAGACCCGCTTCCTGCACGATCTCGATCTGCTTCACGCCGACCTCAAATCCGCCGGGGATGCCGGGCGCGCGCTTATCCTCGCGAACGGCGCCTGTGATAATGACCGATGACTCCTGCGGCAATTTTGAAACCCTATCGAATACTTCGGGTTCTAAGTCACCTTTGAAGGCGACGCATTGTACAAATCCAGAGCCATCACGCACGAGCAAAAATACAAGTTTGCCTTTATCTGTGCGGTTGTAAACCCAGCCCTTGATGGTGACTTCCTGTTCAATGTAATTTGAAATTTGTGTAACGCTGATGTATTCAGCCATGATTATCCTCACTTGCATGCTATTTTTTTATTATTATAACCGCTCGTAAGTTGTGGGTTACTTTCTTCTTTCCTTCAACGCCTTCACCAGAAACTCTTTCGTCACATTCGAATCCGCTTTGCCTTTGGTGGCGCGTAATTTATAATTTTTATTCTACAGTTTTTCCCACTCTTCACGCGTGAGATTTGCCTGACGCAAAATACGCGCCAACAAGTCTTTGCTGATTTCGCTTTGATGCGGATTGGCAAGAATAAGATGTAATTGTCCCTTGATTAAAAACTCGTGCCTACCACCCGCGTGTGGGCCTTCAAAACCTGCTTCCTTGAGCGCCTTTATAAAATCCTTGCGTTTGATAGGTTTGAAAGGCGGCATGAACTATGCCTCCGCTGGCGCGAGTTGAATACCAGCTACGACAGGAAGTTTATGCCCCATTCGCAAACCAAGCACAAGCCAATCTTCCAATGCGCTTTGCAGTTCTTCGCGGCAGATTTCAAGGTGATTTGCCTGCGCCCACAATCCTTGAAAACCTTCAATTTCACCGTAATACTGCCCGTCTTCAAGGATTTCGTATCGTGCCAATTTCATGGCGTTTTGAATGTAAGAGATTAACATGTTGTACCTCTTTACAGATTATACAACTTTATTTTCTTCTTTCTTTCAACGCCTTCACCAGCAACTCTTTCGTCACATTCGGATCAGCTTTGTCCCTTCGACCAACTCAGGATAAGCTTTGGCGGCGCGCGCGACTTGTCTTTATTGCGATTGAGTGAATTCAATTTCCAATTTTTTAAGATCTATTTTTGCGCCAGCGGAAATTAGAAAATCCATCCCCAAAATCCCTTGAATATTGAAACCGTAATCCATTCCACCAATTTCGATTTCAAGTTGTTTTATTGTAAATGTTCCCACTTTCAATTCATTTATTTTGCGTGTGAAGACAACTTCACTGCCCCCCACGCCAAAAATGGTGTGCAAGGTGTCGTCTGCTTGCGGAACAATGCCAATCTTTGATAATACGTCTGCCGCTAAAATTGTTCCGCCTGAACCAGTATCAACAAGTACGTTTTGAATTTTGATCTTTTTACCTTGATGGTTTACTATGATCGAAACAAAAGGCAGATTATCCCTGAGCTGCAACCGCATGTCCCCTCCGAACGCCAAGCCATTGCCTTTCTTGAATGTCTAATTGTTTGCGGCTGGTGTGGACAAAGTAAAACTCCCTTTCTGGGTGTTGCTGGTGAAGCCTGCGATATTTTTGCATGGCAGTTGTTCCATCAAGGCAGGTTTCCATAACGGCGATTTTATCTAACAGGCGCTTTGTTTTTAAGCTGTGTGCCTTTACAGCTTCAATGACAAGCCATTGATTTGGATACGTTTTGCGAATGTTCATCCAGCGCATGGGAACTCTCCTTGTTATGTTTGAATTATAGCAAACGATTCATTGGTTGGCTACTTTCTTCTCGCTTCCAACGCCTTCACCAACAACTCCTTCGCCACATTCGGGTCAGCCTTGCCTTTGGTGGCGCGCGCGACTTGCCCCATCAGCCATTGGATAATGCTCTCTTTGCCAGCGAGGAATTGTTCAACTTCTTTGGGGTTGTCGCTCAGGATTTTTTCGATGGCTTCTTGAATGAAGCCTGTATCTGAAACCTGCGCGAGATTTTTGGCTTTGACGATTTTCTGCGGCTCATCGCCGCCGCTCTTGAGCATTTCATTCAGCACGATCTTGCCTGAGTTGCCGCTGATGGTTTTGTCTGTGACCATGTCAATCAACTGCGCGAATTTTTCAGCGGGCAAATTAATTTCTTCCAGCGCCAATCCCGAGTCATTCATATAGCGCATGAACTCACCCGCGATCCACGAGTGGATCGTCTTTGTGGAACTCTTGGAATTTGCAACTATACTCTCGAAGTAGTTGGCAAGGGTTTGCTCGGAGGTAAGTAAATGTGCTTCGGATGGAGTCAGTTTGAAGTCCGAAATGAAGCGGGCGGTTTTTGCATCGGGCAATTCGGGAAGTTGATTCTTTATAGCATCAATCCACGTGCGCTCCAGTTGAAGCGGGGGCAGGTCGGGTTCGGGGAAGTAGCGATAATCGTGAGCGTCTTCCTTGCCGCGTTGCGAAACAGTCACACCGCGTGCTTCGTCCCAACCCAGGGTTTCCTGAACAACTTCACCGCCATTTTCATAGACTTTAATTTGACGTTCGATCTCATAAGCAGATGCGCGAGTCAGCGCGCGGAAACTGTTGAGATTCTTGATCTCGGTTCTTGTTCTTAGCTCTGAGCTGCCACTCGGTCTGACGGAGACATTCGCCTCAAAGCGCAGCACGCCTTTTTCCATATCTCCAGAGTTGACTCTGAGATAGCGCAGGATGGCACGGATTTTTGTCGCATATGAAAGCGCGGCTTCCACGGTCCGCATATCTGGTTCGGAGACGATCTCAAGCAATGGCACGCCCGCGCGGTTGAAGTCTACGAGGGCGTAATTTTTTTCGTGCGATAACTTAGCAGTGTCTTCTTCCAAATGAACGCGGCGGACGACCACGCGTTGCGGAGATTCTGTATCATCCAAGATATCCAGAAAACCTTTGGATGCGATCGGCAGATCATATTGTGAGATCTGATAACCCTTGGGCAGGTCGGGATAAAAATAATTTTTACGCGCAAAGGTATTGAATTCGTTGATGGAGCAATTAAGTGACAAGCCAACCAATATGGCTTGTTCAATAGCTTTCTTATTGAGGACAGGCATGGCACCAGGCAAGCCCGTACAAACGGGACAAATAAATGTGTTCGGTTCTGGCGCATTGGAATAATCCGCAGAGCAGGAGCAGAACATTTTTGAGTTGGTCTGCAACTCAGCGTGGATTTCAAGTCCGATGACGGGTTCGTATTGGGTCATGATGTGCCTTTAAGTTATATTATTGTTTTACTTAGATTCAATGAGTAGCGTGCGGACTGCGTCCAAGTCTATCTGGCTTAAGCCGCCTGAAAGGAGGTAGTCGTCAATATTGAGTGATGCGAGGATGGAGAGGATGACTTCGCGGGTGGTGGTGTGTCTAGCCGCCAGAATTTCTTCGCGTACAGGGTCAACACTTAATTCGTAATCGGCAAGGATGTCATCTGCTGAAACGCCAGCGAGTGCAAGTAATAACAAGGCAATGATTCCGGTTCGATCGTATCCGCGCTTGCAATGGAATAAGACTCCGCCGGGTTGAGCCTGTGCAATAGCCTTGATCACTGCAATATGCCGTTCGGGCCAGCGTTTGAGGGCGTCACTGTAGTATAGAGGTGTGCACCATAGGTCTGTATCAACCCATTGTTTTATAAACTCGGCATCGGTAAAGTCCTCAATGGCTGCTTCGATGCCAGTGATGTCCGCCAGCCGCGGAGTGGTATCGAGATAATCTTCTTCAACCAGCCCATGTGTACGTAATGAAATAATGGTGCGGATGCCGTGCGCATGGAGTTGTGACCAACCGTCCGCAGTGAGTTTGGCAGGATGGTCGGAGCGAATGACTGCACCCCAACGGGTCTTGTTTCCAGTAGATGTGGTCAAGCCGCCGAGGTCTCGGACGTTGTTACAGCCATCCCATATCAAAACTCGATTTGAAGTCATTTATTCGCTCCGCATAATATTTTAAAAGTATTAACTTAGAATGCCGTTACGATGATACCAATAATTGCTGTGATAATTCCAAGACTTTGAAGTTTAGTAACTTTGTCTTTCAGGAAAATAATAGCCAGCGTTATGGTCACGATTGACAAGGCGGAAGCGATGGGTGTAATTAATATCGCGTCTCCAATCGTCAATCCATAGTTAACAATCGCTACTGCGCCAGCCTCAATAATGCCCATAAGCACGATCGTATATATTATTTTTGCAGAAGTTTTCGTTATGCTAATCTCTTTTTTTGCAAGAAAGGAGAGGATTAGCAAGAATAAAACAATCCCAAATTTCACAAGCAGAGTTGTTAATAGCCATCCGATTTCTTCGGAAATAATCTCGCTGATGTTCCAAAAGATGCCAAAGAAAAATGCTCCAAAAATCGCTTCCTTGACGCCTGCCGAAAATTGAAAACCTTGCTTCTTGATATCGCTCCAATTCAAGGATGCCAAAGTAACGCCAGAGATAATCATCAGGACGCCTAATGTTTGTGTCGTGGAAAGCCGCTGTCCCATAAAGATAAAAGCAAACAACATGGTAAATACTGCCCATAAGTTCATGGTGGCAGCAACAATAGACACGTTGCCAATCTCAAAACCTTTGAAGAAAAATAAATACCCGGCAGAGTAAACCATTGCCGCAATTGGTAATAAAAGAATTACAAGAAGTGGGAGGCTGATACTTTTTGTAAAAATGAAAGCGAGCAAAAGCACGGAAACCGAACCAGCCAACTGCGACCAAAACAAAGACTTGAAAGATCCTATTTGTTTGGCAAACACACCGCCCAGAAAATCGTATATTCCCCATCCAAACATGCCTGCTATTCCAGACAAGATGCTTAAGATGGTTGTGCTCATAAGTTTGGCAGTTGCTTATGCCAATCAGTGACCTGTTGATACGCATGACCAACCTGGAATAATGTCTGCTCATCCAAGTGTTTGCCGATGAGCTGCATACCGACGGGCATATTATTAGAGAATCCGCAGGGCAGGGCTAACGCTGGGACGCCTGCTGGATTTGTGGCGACAACATAAATATCGGAGAGATACATTTCAAGCGGATCATTTGTTTTCTCGCCGAGTTTGAATGCGGTAGTGGGGCAGGTCGGGGCGAGCAGAATGTCCACGGAGGCCAGAGCAGTTTCAAAGTCACGACGGAGAAGTGTACGTACTTTTTGCGCTTTGAGATAGTAGGCGTCATAATATCCAGCTGATAATGCGTATGCTCCGAGCATGATCCTGCGCTTGACTTCGTCGCCGAAGCCTTCGTGACGTGTCTGCAGATAAATGTCGATTACGTCTTTTGCGTTTTCTGAAACAGAAAGACCGAAGCGGGTGCCGTCAAAGCGTGCAAGGTTTGAACTGGCTTCGGCGAAAAGCAAAAGATAATAAACAGGCAGCGCGTATTTGGTGTTGGGCAATGAGACTTCTTGAATTTTCATGCCAAGTTTTTCATACGTGCGGATGGCTTCCTGAATGGAAATTTCCACTCCCGCTTCCATGCCTGACACAAAATATTCTTTTGGAATACCAATGGTCATGCCTTTGACGGACTTGTTAATGTGTTGAGTGTAATTAGTAATTGGTGATTGGTAAGTGGTGCTATCGAGAGGGTCGTGACCTGCTATATGTTCAAGCACGGTCGCGCAATCGTAGACATCGCGAGTCATGGGTCCGATGCAATCGAATGAAGAGACGAGTGAGATCAAGCCATAGCGGGAAACGCGCCCATACGTTGGCTTGATGCCTGTGACGTTGCAAAAGCCTGCGGGCATGCGGACTGATCCGCCAGTGTCTTCGCCGATAGTAAATGATGCTAGTCCAGCAGACATGGCGGCGGCGGAACCTCCACTTGAACCGCCTGGGACACGCTCCAGATCCCACGGGTTACGCGTTTTGAAGAGCGCGGAATTTTCACAGGATGATCCCATGCCGAATTCATCCATATTTGTTTTGCCGATCAACACTGCGCCTGAGTCCGCGAGTTTGTTGGCGACGGTGGCGTTGTACTGCGGGACGTAATCCTCAAGAATTTTCGATGAGCAGGTAGTGCGGACTCCGCGCGTGGAGATGCAATCTTTCATCGCGAAGGGAATACCCGTCAGAGGGGTAACGTTTTCGCCCTTGGCGATGCGCTCATCAGCTTGCCTGGCTTGTTCAAGCGCAAGGTCATCAGTAATGGTGACGTAGGATTGAATCTGCGGATCGATTTCGTGGGCGCGTTGAAGAGTCGCCTGAGTCAGTTCGACGCTGGAGATTTTTTTGTTTGTGAGCATTTCAGATGCTTCGCGGATGGTGAGGTTGTGTAGTTGCATGGTTAGTTATTAGGTGATGAGGGATTAGGAAGAGTGGTGTGCCTACTTGCCTAATCCCTAATTCCTAATTACCTAATTCCTATTCTTCGCCAAACACGGTTGGCACTTTGACATATCCGCGCTCGGATTGGGGGGCGTTGTTGAGAAATTCTTCGCGGCTCATGGAGGGTTGGGCTATATCTTCGCGCAGGACATTTTTGTTGTTGGTGATATCCGATGCGGGCGGGATGTTTTCCGTGTCCACTTCATTGAGCATGGTGAAGTAGTCTATGATGGAGGAAAATTGTCCGCTGAATTTTTGCGCCTCCTCTTCCGAAATTCCAAGCCGCACGAGATGGGCTACATGTTTGACCATATCGGTATCAATTTTATTCGTCATATTTTTTATGCTCCGATTATTGCTCAAGTTAAATCAAGAACGCTATCCAGTCCGCGGCGCAGACCGGTAAAAGTATTGACCTTGCGAATCGCCAGTAATGCTCCATCTACATAAGGTTGTGCGCTGCTGCCTGAGTCGTGGCGGATGGTAAGTTTTTGATCGGGCATGCCGAAGATGATTTCGGCTGAGATGGTGTATCCAGGCAGACGGATGGAATGAACTTGTGAACCTGTCAGACGTGCGCCGCGTGTTTCGACGACACCTTGAGTTTGCTCCAGAGGAACAGTCAATTCCGAAGGACGAACCTTGGATAGCCGATACGCCAGTTCGCGTACCGTTCCACTTGGCGTGTCTTTTTTGCCATCGTGGGCATAGTCAATGATCTCCCACTGTGGAATAAATCTGGCGGCAATCTCAGAAAACTTTTGCAATAAAACAACTGTCAGCGCGAAGTTGCCTACAGCCAGCACTCCGCGTTGACTTTTTTCAGCAGAGGCTGATATTTCTTCATAGTCCGCATCTGTCAATCCGGATGTGCCGATAACCACATGCATTTTTTGCTGTAAGGCGGTCAGTACATTGGATTTCGCTACATCTGGTTTTGTGAACTCGAAGAACACATCACTTGGATGCGCTGCGAGCGCCTCCTGCACAGTTGCATATACTGGGCAAGTTAGGCGTGGCTCTGCGAGCACACCGCCTAAATCATGTGCAGCTTGTGTACGCGATACCGCAGACACAAGCGTTATATCATCGATGTGGGCAATTGCGCGGGCTACGGCCGAACCAGCCCAGCCGGTAGCACCAGCGAGACAAATACGAATTGTCATGATTTGTTTACTCCGTTGGTCGAAACCATTAGGTGATAAAAATATTTACAATTAGTAGTGGTTTTGATTCGCACCTCAAATAAAATTCGGGGCTACTCAACCACCAGCGTTTGTTTGTTATTCAAACTTAATATGCAGCTCTTTCAACTGCTTCGGTTCCACAGCAGAAGGCGCGTCTGCCATCACGTCCCGGCCCGCTTGATTCTTGGGGAAGGCGATCACTTCGCGGATATTGGGTTCGTCCGCGAGCAGCATGACGAGTCTGTCAATGCCAGGCGCCATGCCGCCATGTGGGGGAGCGCCGTATTCAAAGGCTTCGAGCATGTGACCAAACTTGGCTTGAATATCTTCATCGCTCAAGCCTAACATTTGGAACATCTTCATTTGGATATCGCGGCGATGAATACGAATGGAACCCGATGCTGTTTCGTATCCATTGCAGACCATGTCGTACGCGTCAGATGAGACTGCGCCAGGGTCGGTGTCGAACTTGGGAAGATCTTCCAGCTTCGGCATGGTGAAGGGATGGTGCTCCGATTCCCAAGCCTTGTTTTCTTCATTCCACGCGAAGAATGGAAAATCCACGACCCACGCGAACGCCATCATGTCTTTATCGGCGAGATCTAATTTATCGCGGAACCACAGGCGAAGCCCGCCCAAAACTTTGTTGACCACTTTACGTGAATCGGTTGCGAATAAGATGAGATCACCAGCGCCTGCTCCTGTTTTGGATTTAAGGGATTCCACTTCTTCGGCTGTGACGAATTTCGAAGCGCTGCCTTTCACGCCTTCCGCTGTGATCGCCAGTGTGGGCATTCCCTTCGCCCCGAAAGATTTCGCTACTTCTGTGAGAGCATCCACTTCCTTGCGGGACATGTCTGCACTTCGAGGGGCGATGATGCACTTGATCACACCGCCAGTTTCCAGTGTAGATTGAAAGACGCGGAATTCACTCTTCGCGAAAATATCATTCAGCTCGAATAATTCCATTCCGAAGCGCAGATCAGGTTTATCCGACCCATATTTCTCCAACACTTCATGATGCGAGAATTTAGGCCACGGGGATGAAAGTAATTTTTTGTGCGGTGTGACAGCGGGGATCATTTTGGTGAACAAATCTTCGACCAGCACGAGCACATCATCACGATGAACGAAGGACATTTCGAGGTCGAGTTGTGTGAACTCAGGTTGACGGTCGCCGCGCAGATCTTCATCGCGGAAACAGCGCGCGATCTGAAAATATTTGTCCATGCCGGCAACCATCAGCAATTGCTTCAACTGTTGAGGAGATTGCGGCAGGGCGTAGAACTGTCCAGGATAGACGCGCGAGGGGACGAGGTAATCGCGCGCGCCTTCGGGCGTGGCTTTGAACATGATCGGCGTTTCGATTTCAAGGAAGCCTTGTTCATCGAGATAGTCGCGCATAAATTTGATGACCTTATGCCGCAGCACCAGGTTGCGGGTCATGCGTTCGCGGCGCAGATCAAGGTAACGATATTTGAGGCGTGTATTTTCGTCGGCAAGATCATTGTCAGCGCTGACCATGAAGGGCAGAGTCTTTGCGGGATTTAAAACTTTTACCTCGCGCGCAATGATCTCGATCTCGCCAGTTTCCATTTTTGGATTTTTCATGCCATCCGGGCGCAGTTGCACAATACCTTCGATCTGCAAAACCCACTCCATGCGGATGTTGGTCACAAGGTCAAGCGATTCTTTTGGCAGGTCTGGATTGATGGTGATTTGTACCAGTCCCGAACGGTCACGCAGGTCAAAAAATGCCACTCCGCCGTGGTCGCGGCGTCTGTGCACCCAGCCAGAAAGGGTGATGATTTGCCCCGCGTGACTGGCACGTAATTCTCCACAAGTATGAGTTCTGTACATGATGCGCCTCCAGTTTGATTATGTCACATCTGCACTTGCATGCTGGTGCAAGTGTTGCGAGGGCGCTAGCCTGAAGTAATCTTCGTGTTGAATTGGAGATTGCTTCGTCGGGCTAAAGCCCTTCTCGCAACGACATGTGGTGTAGATAAAATAAATCGCCCTTCGCGTTTGCGTCGGGCGATTGGTTTTGACTTGAGTTATTTGTCAACCAGCAAAGTTTCGCCCAACGATAGGGGAATCGTCTTTATTATTATCGTTTGCGAAGTTGAGTCTGGGTTGCATGCTGGCGGTATTATAGCACAAGTGTCGAAATCCTCACTTTAGATAAAACTTTTAGCCTCCTTGGTAAAATCTCGAATTAAATGATCTGTAATTTGGTATCGGTCTTTAGGATTATTCTCAATGCAGTGTAATAAAATTTTATCAAAAACCTTGGGCAGATAGGGATTTAGCTCACTTGCCAATTTTGGATTGGGAGTCGCCTTCGTCGAAATATTTTTTCCCTCTGAGTGGTTTGCAACATTTATATTATTTTGATATGCTGTTGGATGGAACTCTGTTAATAATTCGTACAACAAAATTCCAAGAGAATAAATATCCAGGGTTGGTTCTGCCAGGACTGGGTTATTGTAGCTTTGAAGCGCTTCGGGAGCCATGTAGCCTATTGTGCCCCCAAGAATAGGGGTATTTATGGGTCTGATTAAACCAAAATCTATCAGTATTAAATTTTGATTTATAGAAATGATGTTATTTGGCTTTAGGTCGCAATAGACATAACCCTTATTATGAACGTATCCGAGTACATCGCAGATCTGTTCCAATATACTCAGCGTCTCTTTTATGGAGAATGTTCTGTTTTTGTGTAGGATTTCCTTCTCCAAAGTGATGTTTTCCAGAAAATCCAAAACTATATAAGGTCGTTCGGCAGTCAGATTGTAATCGCGCAGGTGAATAATATTTGGATGGTGGCATGACTCTAGGAATTTGACTTCCTGGGTAATGAATTCATGCGCTTTTGCAATCTCATGGTTGGGGGACCCCGGAATTATTCCATCTTTGTTGTCAATAACTTCTTCCGGGTCGTCGACATACTCTGTCAGCAGGATTTTGATGGCCACTTTCGAATTGTTAAATTTATCAATAGCTTTAAATATTTCTGACGTGCCGCCTTTACTTAAACGCGCAATGACTCGATATCGTTGGGAAATAAATTTGTCGATCTCGCCATTATAAATATTTTGATCTTTGAGGAAACTAACCATTTTATTTTTCAGCCAATTTGAAGTATAAATACCATATGAGAAATTGCCTAATTTTCCCTATTGTAACCGAATCATCCCTGATTTGTCTTGCTTTGCTCACGCCATGCCGTGGATCGAATCCCATAGATCGCCCGATCGTAAATAAATTCACCGACTACTTCCTTATTGGGTTGTGTCACATGCAGGCGATATCCCAAACGTTCCGGGATGGCGCGGCTGCGTTGATTATTCACCGCACACCCAATTACAAATCTTTGGATATCCATTTCATTAATTGCGTAATCCATTAATGCGCTGACACAGCGTGTGACGATTCCCTTGCCCTCATGTTCTTCCGTGATCCAATAGCCAAATTCGAGCGCAGTAGAACTATCTTCCAATCGTGACATCATAATGATCCCAGCCAGTTCATCATGAAACCAAATCTCCAAGTCAAGCGGACGGTGGGCAGGCGGGAAATATGACTCCAACTCAGCATAGTATTTATCAAGCTCGCTGGATCCAAACGGATTACCGTAATAACTAAAAAGGCAGTTGATCGTAAATAACCGAGTATCTTTAGTTGTCTCAGGCAGGGAACTTGGATCAACCCACGGGCGGAGGCGCGAACGATTCCGCTCCATAAGATTGAAAAGCGCTTCGGCATCATCGGGATGTATATTGCGTAAATGAATCTCCTTGTCAATTTTCAGACTGAACATAATTTATTCTTCCAGTTTCCAGTTCAGGATGAATTGCCGCTGTTCTTCGCTCAACGGAGAATGAATCAGATAATGCAATGTCTTCATCCAGAACACATCCACTTTAGACAGTGCCTTTTTTGCCGAATAGCTGCGCTCGATCAACAAACAGGCGAGGATTAGCGGCGTGCGTCCCTCAAGGTTATGACCAGCATGGATATAAACGCGATGTCCTTGTTTGAGCGCGCGCGCAACATATTTCAGCGTATTCCGAACTTGCAAACCCGAATGAGCCGCTTGAAACGCCAGGGGAAAATGTTGGATCTCGACTTTCTTTTTCATATCACGGCTAACTTGTAGTAATGTCTTGCGATACGAAAACTTCCGATGCGCTTCTGATGGAATGGTCAGATCTACAAAGTGGGAGATCCCTTTGTTTAACAGATCCTTGAATAATTCCTCATTTGAGTTCCTGGCTAAAATTGGATAAGCTCCGGTCCAAATTTCGCCCGGCAGGAATTCAGCGAAGCCATGTGTCTGCTCTGGGGTGGTATTGACTCTGATCCATGATCTAAATGAGTCTGCCGGAAAGTAAATGACATTGGGTCTTTGTCCGTGAGTTTGCCAGTCACGTTCCGCTTTCACATTATTCAATCCCTTTTTTATTTGCTTTGGATCGGCTCCATAGATCTGGATAATATCCGCTTTGACGACTCCACCCTGTCCCCATCCTCTTGCTAAAAGATGTTCTTCGGCGCTAAGAGACAAGTGCGTGATCGACATAAAATGCGTCATATCCTCTTCTGGTTCGACTGCCTCGTCGTCTTTTATTTCGTTCCGCAAGCGACGCAGGGCATAATTGCAGGCAAGGTCTTTTGCCCACTGCGGTGCGGATAATGCAACTTCAGCGGGAATATACTCCGCTATCGCTTTGACCGCTGCAGATTCTTGTGTGATCAATTTCCAGTCGAGACTGTTTTGCGCAATGTCTTCTGTCCCGTTGATCAATGGCTTGAGGATTTCCTGCCACGCGCTGCCAAAACGGACCTTGGACGTATTAATCCCGTTCTCAAGGATCTCTTTTGCAAGAGGCGGTATAAACTCCGCGAGCCAGCCGGTGACAAAATTATCCGTCAGATCACTTCCACCTGTAAAAATATAAGCTTCGATGTTGGGGTAAAGATTATCCAACAGACCCAGAATCATATAACCTGAAAGATAAGTTCCAAAAAGATCATCCACGACGAGAACGCGCTTTGGCCTTGATGGAAGAACCGAGCTGATCTGCTTGCGCAGCATTTTCTGCCACTGGCGTTGTTCCGCGACCCAGGCAAGAAAATGACCTCGGCCTTCATTTCCCCAGCAGCATTCTCCGCAGCAAAACGCTGGGAGTGATTTCCCATACTGCGCGTGATACATTGCATATTTTTCTTGACCGATATTCGTGCGCATGGATGGAGGGAATGACGCGCTTCTGGTCTCCGCCCATAAAATTTGCGCCACGACAACCGGCGCCCAGCCTGAGTGCGCGAGTCCGATGATGACATCCGGCTGAAATTTTTCAATTTCAGCGCAGATGTTTTTTCCCAGCTGATATAGAGCTTCAAGCGTGGAGAGTGTGGCTTGTGGATATGATGGCATAATAGCGCTTCCAGAGCGCTTCCTCCTCCTGTTCTGGCTACTTGGCTCATCCGCCCGTATTTGAGCGGTAAACGAAGATTATCATGCTATTTTACTCTCATCTCATAATTACCCGGGAGCAGGATGGCGGGCAAAATCCTTCTCTGTCTACAAGAGCGCATCAAACTCTGGATAAAAAAATATGCGAGATCGAATTATTTGCAGGAGTTGAATTGATCGTCCGACAAAATTTCCGCCCAAAATTCCAAAAAAACCTGACGGATGAAGCAAGTAGCCAACTTAGATGGCTGAGATATTGTTCACCGCTGAAGGTGTGGAGTCGGCTGGCTTGGGAGGAACAGGTGTGTCGGTCGGTGTTTTTGGCAGGAGAGCTGGTATAGATAAAACAATTCTCGACCGACACATTGATGGTCTGCTTTGGGGGATCAAATGACTTGTTCATTGGATGAGGTTGAAAGAACTGTTGGTTTAACAGAAGTATCAATGAGGCTTAGGTAAATTCCCTTCAACCAGAGCGCGATTGGCGTTATTGCTTTACAGCGACGGTTAAATTTAGGCAAACTTTCTAAAATCCCGTTTTCGTAAATTGTCACTATTTCTGAAGCAGTGACAATTTTTCAATATCCATTTGTTCAAGAAGATGAGATAAGCGTTCCACGTTTTCGCTTGCTTGAATCGCATCAAGCAGGTCGGGGTCAGCAGACGGATGTTCATCCAATGGAACAGAAATACGCTGGCGCTGGAAATCCACCAGCCTGCAGCGGACGATGGTAAACAGCCAGGCTGGGAAACAGCCGTTTTCTTTGTAACGGTTTTTTCTTAGCCCAATGAGCGTTTCGATAAATGTCTGCTTGAATTACATTCGCTCAGACATGGAAAGCTCAGCGGGCTGTGTTTGGCTTGCAACATTGTGGATATATGTCAGCAGACCTTTGTGATTGATATCGAAACGATGGGTTATTTTCAGGTACAGGCATGCAAAAATTCTGAAGATGCCGTATCCGAGCAGAACCCCCGTGGCATTCAACAATACATCTGTTATGTCAACAGTGCGATAGACGCCCACTCCCAGAGAAATCACAAGTTGAGCAATCTCAATCGTAAGTCCAACTACAATCGCCAGCCAAAGAAAGTCTCTTGCCTTGAATTGGGCGATAAAAGAAACTCCAAAACCGAAAGGAATGGTTAAAAGAATGTTCTGAAAGATTTCCCGGAAAATAATATGGGGATCGACATAGGGGTCGCTCAGATATTTGAAAGGTACAAAGTTTATATGCGAGAGAACGAATGTGATTTCTTGTTTTGTCAGAAATATCCCCGCATCGGGAAGCGGAATTGGAAAAATCGTCACGCTGACAAGGATCAGAAGGTATACATAGAACGCAGAGAAAAAGAAAAGGTATGAAGGACTATGCTTTCGACTCAATAGAATGGGAAAGAGAACGATAAGGATTGCAATACCAATGAGCAGGGCGAACGCATCTTACGTCTGGACAAGTTTAGAAAAACCTGAAAGTACTTGGAGCAAATAGGCATTATCCCAAGCAGCCTGCATACGTTTGGTTTTGATACTGCGCTTGCTAGTTTTGTCTTGCTTAAGTAAATTCA
>JAPLGS010000167.1 GCA_026390015.1 Chloroflexota bacterium
CTGAGCGTAACAGAATGGATACAAACTACCCGTGATCACGATCCGATCATAGCAACTCAACACTCCATCCAGTTCTTTGCTATATTTTTCAGTTAGCTCTTCATCCATGGCTCAACTCCAGTTTTTGTAATTGGGTTGAACAATCTAACCACACTCTGCTAAAATATGCACGAGGGAAAGTCGCCGTCGGGAACAGCCTCGTGCTTATCCCATTTTACTTGCCTCTGGCAAGCCATACCTTGTGCGACTTTCCCTGTTTGGTTTCGGCTTGTCCGAGTTAGGAGATTCTAAAATGGCAGAGATTGTATTATTCCATCACGCGCAAGGTCTAACTGCTGGCGTTACCGCATTTGCCGATGAACTGCGTAAGGCTGGACACGTTGTCCACAGTCCTGATCTATTCGATGGTCGCATTTTCGATGAGATAGAGCAGGGTATGATGTTCGTCAATGAACTGGGGTTTGGAGAGGTAATCAAGCGCGGCGAGCAAGCGGTGCAAAATCTCCCATCGGATTTAGTCTACGCCGGATTCTCACTGGGCGTGGTCTCGGCTCAGAAGCTGGCACAAACGCGCCCTGGAGCTCGCGGGGCTCTTTTATTTTATTCCTGTGTACCCATTTCCGAGTTTGGGCAGGCTTGGCCGAAAGCACTTCCTGTTCAAATACACGGTATGGATGCCGATCCGATCTTTGTTGGAGAAGGCGATATTGATGCAGCTCGAGCACTCATTGCACAAGCTGAGCGCGGCGAACTCTTTCTCTACCCAGGTGATCAGCATTATTTTGCGGACAGTTCGCTTCCATCCTATGACGCTGAGGCAACCGCGCTCCTGTTGCAGAGGGTACTGGAGTTTCTCGCTGCGCTATAAATAAGGCGCAGCACAGGCGTGGTCGAGTCCGGAGCGCCTAACACGGCGTGGTGTGTCCTGATAAATCATCATCTGCTCACTGGTGAAAGTCCAGTTCCGGTAAGTGCCAGGATGCCGGATAGCAGGCAACCAATGCAATCGGGTGACTGATTGTGTTGAAGCGTTGTAACTCCCTGAGAAAGGGAAGCAAAACAATAGCCCGTAACATAAAGTGAAACTTGCAGCACCGACATGTTAGCCCCGAAAGGGGAGCAAGAGAGAGCCGAGCCTGTCACGCATGGCGAAGGCAATAGAAGCGGCGAAGAACCTGTAGAGCAGCCGTGAAGAACTCTCCGGTGTAGGGAGTATGGGATGTTGTGAAAGTAGATGATGGAACAGGAGAGATCTCATCCGATGGACGGCAAGTAGCCGTTCTAACAGAAGGTATAAACCGAAGAGGTGAAATCCTAATGGAAGTTGGATGAGAAGTCGGAGGAGGCCATAGTACCGATGAGGCGTAAGCCTAATGATGGGTGAGACAACAAAACTCACTCGGAGGGAAGGGTCTCTACTTCAACCAGGTTCAGCGAGGAAGTAAGTGACGGTGCATGCCGTAAGGCCAATCACACCACAAGACAAATCACGAGAACTCCAGCGCAAACTATACCTGGAGGCCAAAAGGTGCAGGAACCGACGGTTCCATGCGCTCTATGACCGCATGTTCCGGCCTGATATTCTGAAGCAGGCTTGGGAAGAAGTCCGCCGAAACGGTGGCAGCGCTGGGCAAGATGGCGTAACCATCGAAGACGTGGAACGGGAGGGTGTCGAACAGTTTCTGGGTCAAATTGAGCAAGACTTGAAAACAGGTACTTATCGTCCAAAACCGGTATTGCGCGTCTACATTCCAAAAGCGGATGGCAGACAAAGACCGTTGGGAATACCAACAGTGCGCGACCGCGTGGTACAGCAGGCATGTAAGATGGTGATTGAACCTATCTTTGAAGCCAATTTTCAGGATAACTCCTACGGATTTCGTCCAAAGCGCAGCGCACAACAAGCGGTAAATGTGGTCAAGAAGGCTTTGATAACTGGTTGGTGGGTGGTAGACGCTGACATTCAGGGTTACTTTGACAACATGAATCAAGCCATGTTGATGTCTCTGCTCAAGCGGCGGATCAGTGACCGGCGAGTATTGAAACTCATTCGGCAATGGCTCGAAGCGGGTGTTCTGGAAGATGGTATTTACAAAGCAACCGAGACAGGCTCTCCGCAATGCGGCGTCATCAGTCCGCTTCTAGCAAATATCTACTTGCATGTGTTGGATATGTTCTGGGCGGAGCGTTATTCTTCGCTCGGAAAACTTATCCGTTATGCCGATGACTTTGTCATCATCTGCCGTACCAAACGGGACGCTGAAAATACCTTGCAGACAGTTAAGCAAATTATGGACATCTTGAAATTGACACTACACTCCACCAAAACCCGTGTCGTGGATATGGGTCAAGAGGGCTTCGACTTTCTTGGCTTTCACTTTCACAAGAAGAAATCAAAGAAGAGTAACAAACTCTTACCCTACATCTGGGCTTCTCCAAAGGCTATGATGTCTGTCCGCAGTAAAATCCATCTCATCACGGAAAGAATGCGTTTGAGCAACTCGCTAACCGAGGTGATAAAATTCCTCAATCAAGTAATTCGGGGATGGCGGAATTACTTCCGCATTGGAAACTGTGCCCTCAAGTTCCAGCAACTCGACCGCTTCGTGCGTTACCGTCTGGAACAATGGGTTCGGGCAAAACTGGGGTCTCGCGGGCACTGGAACGAACTTGCCTTTCGGGCTATGATGACTGAACATGGATTGGAATACTTCTACCTAACCGGAGTAGGCGCGGCCAGACCTTGAATACCACAGGACGAAGGTTGTCGGAGAGCCGTGTGAGGGAAAACCTCATGCACGGTTCGATGTGGCAGGGGATGAAAACCAGACATGGTGATGGTACTGAGGCACTCTCAGAAGAAATGGAGAGCAACGGGTCTGCCACACCTAAATCCAGGCGTCATCCCTTGACCCTACCAGCCGACCCGCCCAACTGCGCCAGTCGAGCATCTATAGAGAGAAGGAAGTTTACATGTCAAAAGTGATTGCAGGAATGACAATGTCGGTAGATGGATTTGTAAGTGATCTTAGCGGTAGTGTGGCTTCTTTGTATTCTGACTTCGAAACATATCAAAACACTGAACCCTATAAAGAGTCTATACAAAATACAGGCGCGGTAGTTATGGGTAAAAATACTTTTGAGATGGCTGAAGACCCCGAATGGTACGTTGATTACGAGTTCCAAGTTCCGATTTTTGTTCTTACACATACACTTCCAAAGCAAAAGCCAAAGCCAACCGAGAAAGTATCCTTTACTTTCGTTGTTGACGGAGTTGAAAGCGCAATCAAACAGGCAAAATTAGCGGCAGGTATCAAAGATGTTACAGTGATTGGCAGTGCAAGTGTGACGCGACAATGTATAAGAGCAGGACTTGTAGATTGACATCATGCCAATTCTGTTTGGTGGCGGTCTTCGGCTATTTGAAGGCTCTGAGACCGCTTCTATTCAACTTGAAAGATTAAACGTGGTGAATTTGCCTGGTGGTAGAATTCATATGAAATTCCGCGTGTAAAATTTTGTTACGCTAGCGGTAATATCTTTGTCCACGCACGCCCCAGCGCCAGTAACGCAAAAGGAATCCTATGAAATGGTACGATGTTATCGCTCCTATTTATGATGGTGCTATCCGCAGTTTATACCTTCCTTATCGACAGAAGGCAATTCAGTCGCTCCGCCTTCAACCAGGTCATACTGTTTTAGACCTCGGATGCGGTTCAGGATTGAACTTCGAGTTAATCATGGAAAGCATTGGCGCTCAAGGAACCTTAATCGGCGTCGATTTCTCAGCGAAAATGTTGGAACGCGCCCAAAAGACAGTGGACCATCATGGGTGGAAGAATGTTTACCTCTTACAAAAAGATGTCCGCCAACTTAATATTCAGAGTCTTAATAGCCTTACGGGTCGTAGTGTCCAGGTTGACCGTATTCTTTGCACACTTGGCTTATCCGTTTTTCCTGCTTGGCAGGATGTGTTTGAGAAATCATTTGATCTGTTGGCAAGCGATGGTCGGTATTGCGTGATGGATCTTTTTAATCAGAACAACATATTTCAAACCCGACTTGTTAACTTTCTCGCTAACTCTGAAATCTCTCGGCGAATCTGGGAACCCCTTCAAGAGAGATGTGACGATTATTCTGAGGAAAGACATCCTCTGACGCATAGTAGTGATGTTGTCGTTATTGCTTCAGGCAATAATCCCCAAAAAGGCAAGAGTACGCTTAACAATGTAAATTAAGTGGAAGTTGGAAATCAATGAGAATCCTATACCAAATAAAATACTAAAAGCATGGTGGTTATATTTCAATAGCAAAAACGCCTAACAAAGCGTGCGCTGGACGGGTGGTCTCATGGTGACTTATAAGCATTTTTCTGGCTTCGGGTTTTTCCTGCTCCCAAGCAGAATCCACGCCCACCCATCTGCACCTTACGCAAACCGTTAGTCCGCCATCAAATTCTGTGCATACCAGATGAAAGATTTCTTGAAACTCATGCAAATTTCAACAACGCGATTTGCACTCCTGCTATCGGCGCTCGTGATGGTTGCATGTACTCTCAGACCTGCATCGCCAGTGAGCCCAATAGATATTGACACCCCTGCCCCTTCGCCGTTGATGCGCCCGACAAACATAGATACTCCCACCTTTTCACCAACAGAGGATTTATTCCCACCAACACCTCCTCTAAATCCTGCAATGTTAACGCCATCTGCTGAGAGTGCACGGCTGGGAGATATCCTGATGAAAATATCAGCCGATCTTCCTTGCCAAGAATACGAATGGTCGTCAATTGTATTAGTAGATGCTATAGAAGCCCAATTCGAATGCTCAATTACAAATGGAGGGAATAAAAATACAATCTATATAAGTTTTCGACGTGGCGGAGATCGATTAGGCTTTGAATGTTTCCATGGCTATATTGCAAGTAGCGACGAGAATATTTACCTCGTAAAGGAAGGTGGCGAAAATGGTAAAACTTTAATTTCTTATACGCGCAAAGAGCGTTATTTTACATGGGCTGCTCAAGGTGTCAAATTTACGATTATAGAGTTCGTAGATGGAAACCAAGATTCTCCACTACCTTCACCTGACCTTCGAGAGAATATCTATGAGAGAATAACGCAGTTGGGCTTAATCACTGGTGAAGGAAATGATTGTGTACAGTAATAGCGTTTGAGAGTTTTTATTTTGGAGAATCATAATCAACTAAGAGCGGGCTAACAAAGCGTGGTGTGTCCTGAAAAATCACACCGCACCTGCGGTGGGTGCAGGTGTCGTCTGCTTACTGGCCGCGAAGCGAGTCCAGTTCTGGTAAGGGTCAGGCCCCAGATAGCAGTTCCGTTCGCTTTACGGATGCGAATACTTCTGAAGAGCACGGTGCGATAGCTTCCTCACGTCGGGATCTTCCCAGTAGGATCAACTGGATGATATGCGAGGGTTGTCGCAGTCAACTGAGTGTTCTGCCGCGATGGCAGTTCCTTGCATAATAAAGGTCTACCGATAAACACAAAATCTTTAGGAGTATCCATGACGACTCTCACTCAAACATCTATAAACAAATACTGGCAATACGCCCTCTGGTTGGCGCTATTCACTATTTTCTTTAACTTTGCAGAAGGTCTTGTTTCCATATATTTCGGCTCTCAAGATGAGACTCTTACTCTTTTTGGCTTCGGCGTAGACTCATTCATTGAAGTCATGTCAGGTATTGGAATTCTTGCTATGGTGCTTCGCATCCGTCAAAATACTGACGCACCTCGTTCACAATTTGAGCGAACCGCTTTACGCATTACAGGCACATCCTTCTATCTGCTTGCCGTAGGTCTTGGCGCAACATCCATTTATAATCTTTTCACTGCCCATAAACCTACAACGACATTGCCTGGTCTCGTCATTTCATTAATCTCTATCGCAATAATGTGGGCATTGGTAATGGGCAAGCGCAAAGTTGGACACGCTCTCAACTCATCACCCATTCTTGCAGACGCAAATTGCACAATGGTTTGTATTTATATGTCATTTGTTTTGTTGGTATCGAGTCTTATTTATCATTTCACTGGCTTTGGTTTTATTGATAGTCTCGGCGCACTTGGTTTGATTTATTTTTCAGTAAGTGAAGGGAAAGAAGCGTTTGAAAAAGCCGCGGGTATAGAAGATGATTGTTGCAGTGATGATGAACATAAGGAAAAAGCATAACGCACTTCAATACATAAAACTGCCTAATACCGCCTGGTGAGTCCTGATATAGCATAGCACACCGCACCTGTGGTGGGCTATGGTGTCGATAGACTCTACCTGCATCGCGGCTATCGGCGCATATTCGACCAAAAACGCGCTCATCTGAACCCGTTCTAATTACCAACTGCCGATTATGGTGGTACCGATTTGTGGGTTCAAAAGCGACAGACCCCACATCAAAAAAATGGGGTCTGTCAATTATTTGCGCTTCTTATTGATAGAGTTTCCAGGGCGAACGCATCTTACGTCTGGACAAGTTTAGAAAAACCTGAAAGTACTTGGAGCAAATAGGCATTATCCCAAGCAGCCTGCATACGTTTGGTTTTGATACTGCGCTTGCTGGTTTTGTCTTGCTTAAGTAAATTCA
>JAPLGS010000142.1 GCA_026390015.1 Chloroflexota bacterium
AAAAAGTATTTCATCGCTTGCTCAGTGGCTTCAGAGTACGGTTGGTCCATTTTGTTATCATCCTCAAATAAAGTGAGGCAAGGATACTCAAAATTGGACTGTTGGAATAGGGTAACTTATTTTTCGAGCGTTCCTTAGTAAGAGAACAGGGAAACTGGTATATGAAATTATACAATTAAAAAGACTTCGGAAGATTTCAAACTTCCGAAGTCTCATCTTTTTAGCTGACTTTTCTAACTCCAATTTTTACCTTTTCTCCTTCAAACTCATCTTCCACAATAGACGATTTCTCCGGGGGCGTTGCAAAGTATAAATTGGATGTGAGTGTTTCAGATGTGATGTAATCCTTGTGCGCTTCAATCGCGGACCTCAAGCCTGCTGATGCTTCGACGAACATCTCTATGCGATCAGCGACATCCAACTCGGCGGCCTTACGCAGATCCTGCACACGGCGCACGAATTCGCGCGCCAAGCCTTCCTGTGCGAGTTCAGGTGTCAGATCAGTGACAAGCGCCGCGACGTAGGCGCCTTCTTCCGCCACTGCGAAACCTTCCTTCGCCATCGCCTTAACCTCGACTTCATCAGCCAAAATGTTATATGTTTCGCCGCCTGCTTCCACCACAAGCGCCCTGCCTGAGTGGAGAGTCTTTGCGACTTCTTCTGCATTCATGGCGAGGATGGCTTTTTGAATGGCGGGATATTTATTGCCATATTTTTGTCCGAGCTGTTTCGGCAATGGCTTGGCAGTGTGAGCCAATGCTTCAGTGGATGCGTCCAGCAAACGGACTTGCTTCACGTTGAGTTCATCCGCGATGACTTCGGCGTAGGTGGAGACTGCTTTGCGTTCTGCAGGAGTACTGACCGAGAAAGCGGCAGAAGCCAATGGCTGACGCACTTTGCGATTCGCTTTTTGGCGTGCGGAATGTCCGAGCGAGACGAGACGCATAACCAATTGCATTTCGCGATTGAGCGTTTCATCAATAAACTCTTCCATGGTCTCAGGCCAGTCAGCGAGATGCACAGACTCGGGCGCGGTCTGATCCACAGAGCGGACAAGGTTTTGATACAACTCTTCCGCAAGGAACGGCATGGCTGGCGCAAGTAATTTTGCAATGGTTGTCAACGCGGTGTAGAGCGTGGAGTAAGCGGCTTGCTTATCGGCGCCTGAGTCATTCTTCCAGAAGCGGCGGCGTGAGCGGCGCACATACCATGTTGAAAGTTGCTCCACAAATTTCTCAACAGGCCGCGTGGCATTTAACACATCATAGGTTTCATATGCCTGAGTCACGTCACGGACGAGCACGTTCAGTTCAGAAAGCAGCCAGCGGTCGAGATCGTTGGTTGGCGCAGTGACAGTCAATGCTTGAGGGTTGTCGAGATTGGCGTATGTCACGAAGAATGAATACACGTTCCAAAGCGTAAGCGTAAAACTGCGGATCACATCCCCAACCAGGTCGGCGGAGAAGCGGCGTTCCTGTCCAGGAGGTGATGCGGTGTAGAGATACCAGCGTAAAGCGTCGGCGCCGTGTACATTTAAGACATCCCAGGGCTGAACAATGTTTCCCAAAGACTTCGACATCTTGCGCCCTTCGGCATCTTGAATGTGACCAAGGCAGATGACATTCTTGAAAGAAACTTCATCGTTGAGCAGGGTACTGATGGCATGCAGTGAATAGAACCAACCGCGAGTTTGATCCACGGCTTCGCAGATGTAATCCGCTGGATATTGGCGGGCAAATTGTTCCTGATTTTCAAATGGATAATGCCACTGGGCAATAGGCATGGATCCAGAATCAAACCAGACGTCGATCAAGTCTGGTACGCGAGTCATTTTTCCGCCGCAGTTGGCGCACTTCCAATGAACTTCATCCACGTATGGGCGATG
Organism: Chloroflexota bacterium; assembly: GCA_026390015.1. Classification (GTDB taxonomy): domain Bacteria; phylum Chloroflexota; class Anaerolineae; order Anaerolineales; family Villigracilaceae; genus Villigracilis. The sequence goes on from JAPLGS010000142.1 coordinate 1,886, forward strand.
TAAATCCAATTCACTTAAATCCCTGCCGGCTTTTTCGGAGAGTTCCGCCACTGAGCCTACACATTCACGATGGGTGCAATCCACGCACTCCCAAACAGGAAGCGGTGTGCCCCAATATCGTTCGCGCGAAAGCGACCAGTCAATATTATTTTCAAGCCAGTTGCCAAAACGTCCGCTCTTAATATGATCGGGAACCCAATTGATCGTGTTGTTCAATTCAACAAGGCGGTCACGATGAGCGCTGGTACGGATGAACCAGGAGTCGCGCGCGTAATACAACAGCGGAGTATGACAGCGCCAGCAGAACGGATAGGTGTGTGTATATTTCTCGGTGCGGAATAATAATCCACGCGCATCCAGATCCTGGATGATGAGCGGGTCAGCGTCCTTGACAAAGACTCCTCGCCAGGGAGTAACCTCAGGGATGAATGTTCCGTCGGGCAAGACGGTCATCAACACTGGCAGGTCATGCTCTTTCGCCAGTTGCATATCTTCCTGGCCAAAAGCAGGAGCGATGTGTACAAGGCCAGAGCCATCATCAGTGGTTACGAAATCGCCAAGGGCCACAAAATGCGCGGGTTTATTTGGAGGCAGAAAAGTAAAGAGTGGATGATATTTCACGCCTTTTAACTTCTTGCCTTTGAAAGTTTCCAAAACTTTTACTTCTTCATCCTTGAATAATTTTTCAACCAAAGACTTGGCGAGGATGAGTTTCTCTTTTGTACCGCCGTTATCGCGCTCGATGGTCACATAATCCACATTGGCATGCGCGGCAACAGCGACGTTGCCGGGTAGGGTCCACGGGGTAGTCGTCCACACTAGTAGCGAAGTGTCAGGTTTATCTACCAGCGGCATGCGGACAAAAACCGAAGGGTCGGATACTTCCTCATAACCGAGAGCAACTTCATGGTCAGAAAGAGGCGTGCCACAGCGTGGACAATAAGGGACAACTTTATAGCCCTTGTAAAGCAAATTTTTATCCCAGAAGTTTTTGAGTATCCACCAGACCGATTCCATGTATTCATTTTCGTAGGTCACATACGCGGTTTCCAGGTCAACCCAGAAGGCGATACGGTCTGTCAGACGTTCCCATTCTTGAATATAAGTAAAGACGGAGTCTTTACATAGCGCGTTGAATTTATCTATGCCATATTCTTCGATCTGTTGTTTGTTGTTGAAACCAAGTTGTTTCTCCACCTCGATCTCAACGGGCAAGCCGTGCGTATCCCAACCACCGCGGCGCGAGACGTGATAACCGCGCATGATCTTGTAGCGCGGAAACATATCCTTGAAAGCGCGCGCCAACACATGATGCACACCCGGTCGTCCATTCGCAGTGGGAGGTCCTTCATAAAATACATACTCGGGTTTCCCTTTACGCTGCTCGACAGTCTTCTTGAAAACATTCTGTTTCTTCCATAGCTTAAGGATATTCTCTTCCATTGAAGATACATCAAGTCTTGGTAATACCGATCTAAAAGTCATTCCTGCCTCCAGTGTTCACATGTTTACAGGTTTCAACGTTCAGGCCTGTAAACGGTCCAGTATCTAAAAAATAAAAACTCCCGTCTCAATGCAGAGACGAGAGCCATGCTCACGCGGTACCACTCTGATTCCCGTCTCGCGACAGGTGCTCAACCAAAGACAATTATCTTTGTACCCGAATAACGTTGGGCTAACGGCTTGCTTACTCTTAGTGAGAAATTCGCTAATTTCAGTTCACAGCTCCGAGATGATTTTCAATTTGGTTTGTTGATCTGTCTCTCACCTGTCACAGACTCGCTGATAACAATTATACAAATTTACTCGTTCTCATCAATGCTTTTGATTGGCAGATTATACTCAGGTCAAACATAAACGGCAAGTCGAAAACCTATTTTTTTATTTTCAAATCTCTTATTGACGGTTTATTGTCAGACAGGTATAATCTTTTCTCGGCATTATTTCAACTAGTAGGAGTATAAATATGACAACACCCGACAGCGCGCCATCCGTAGCGCTTGAACCAAAAACAAAACTTAGCGGAAAAATATTGAAGACAACACTCGCGGGGGCGCTTGTTGACATCGGACAAAGTGTTCCCGGTGTGATCCACATTTCACAACTCCAACAAGAAGCAGTCAATAAAGTGGAAGATGTTGTGAAGGAAGGCCAAACTGTCGTAGTTTGGGTACGTCGTGTTAAGAAGGACCGCGTTGAACTAACCATGATCGAGCCGCTCGGATTCGAGTGGAAAGAGATCGTGCCTGATATGATCGTAAAAGGCAAAGTTGTTCGGATCGAAACTTATGGCGCATTCGTAGATTTCGGCGCAGAACGCCCCGGCTTGATCCATGTCAGCGAACTCACCCGCGGGTATGTCAAGACCGCCAGTGAAGTGGTAAAAGAAGGCGAAGAGATCGAAGCCAAAGTATTGGATGTCGATCGTCGCAAACGCCAGATCCGATTGAGCATGAAAGCCCTTCAACCGGAAGTTGTTGAAGAAGTCAAACCTGAGCGCGAAGAGCGCAAACGAACTCCTGGCAGTGGCACAGCTGACAAGCGCAAACCGAAAGGCAAAAAACAGGAAGAAGATTTCCAGATGGAAGTGGAAGTATCAACCGAGCCTCAATATACTGCTATGCAGATGGCGTGGCAGGCAGCTCTTGATCGATCCAAAGGCCACAGCAAAGTCCGTCCAAAGTCATACAAATCTGCGACGGAAGAACAGGAAAAACTTTTCAACCGTACTCTTGAAAAAAGAGTTTCCAGTAGCTAAATCAAAAAGAGCGAGTTATGAACTCGCTCTTTTTGATTCTGATCTTAGCAACACCAGAAGGCCTGTCCTATTTATTAAACTCACTTTTCAAAAAAGACTCCATAAAGTTATTCAAATTCCCATCCAACACAGATTGCGTATTCCCCATTTCAAAATCTGTGCGATGATCCTTGACCATTTGATATGGATGTAAAACATACGAGCGGATCTGACTGCCCCACTCTGCTTTTGTATATTCACCACGCAGGATCGCGCGCTCTTCATCTCTTTCGGCCGTCCGCAATTCGAGCAAACGCGCGCGCAGGATATTCATCGCAAACTCACGGTTCTGAGATTGTGATCTTTCATTTTGGCAAGTGACAACAATTCCAGTTGGGATGTGCGTCAACCGCACGGCTGTGGCATTCTTCTGAACATTTTGCCCGCCAGCTCCTGAGGAACGAAATACATCCAATTTTATATCCCCCGGATTAATATCAATATTCGCCTCCTCCATGGATACCTGCGGCAGAACTTCGATCAGCGCAAAAGATGTGTGCCTGCGATGCGCAGCGTCAAATGGAGAAAGACGCACCAGACGATGAACTCCTTTTTCCGAGCGCAAATATCCAAATGAATATAGACCGCTTATCGCGATGGTTATACTTTTTGTGCCTGCTTCTTCACCAGGTGAAAAATCCAAAATGTCGGTGGTAAATCCCTGGTCTTCGGCCCAACGCAGATACATGCGCTGAAGCATGGCCGCCCAATCCTGCGAATCCGTTCCACCTGCGCCGGCGTGAATCGCGAGGATCGCGTCATCGTGATCATACGGGCCGGAGAGCATGGTGGTGAAGGCGCGTTTTTCAAGATCAAATTCAAGTTTCGCGATCTCAATTTCCAAATCGCCGCGCATCGATTCGTCGTCGAGCTGCACCAACTCGGTCAGATCATGAAGATGCTGTTTAATAGAATTCCACGATTCGACCTCATTACGCAAACTTGCGACGGTCTTCATCACACGCTGGGCGTTGGTGGAGTTATTCCAAAAATCCGGATGCTCCGCATCTTTTTCAAGCTGTGCTAATTGAATTTCCTTGCCCAGCAAGTCAAAGACGCACCAGTAGTTGTTGAGTCAGGTCATTCGCGGCCTGCAAGCGATTATTCAAATCCTGCATGATAACTCCTACGTGTTGGATAAAATACCATCGACAAAAGCGCCAGGGTCAAAGGGTTGCAGATCTTCAGGCTGTTCACCCAAACCAGCAAATAAAATCGGCAGACCCAATTCACGTTGAATGGCAAACGCCATCCCGCCGCGCGCAGATGAATCAAGTTTTGAGAGGATCACACCCGTCACATGCACGGCTTCTTTAAATGCACGCGCTTGTTGGAGAGCGTTCTGCCCGGTGGTCGCATCGAGCACAAGCCACACTTCATGTGGCGCACCGTCAAGCGCTTTTCCAACCACACGATTAACTTTTTTCAATTCTTCCATTAAATTAAAACGCGTATGCAAGCGTCCTGCGGTATCAATCATAACGATGTCTACACTGCGGGCGACTCCGGCCTGAACGGCATTGAACGCGACTGCACCAGGGTCAGACTCCGAAGCGCCGACAATCACCTCGACCTTTAGCCTGTCACCCCAAACTTGAAGTTGATCCATCGCCGCGGCGCGGAAAGTATCTGCGGCGCCGAGCAGAACCTTCCTGCCGTCAGAACGAAAACGTGATGCGAGTTTTGCTATGGTTGTAGTTTTGCCCGAGCCATTCACACCGACCACCAAAATAATGGATGGTTTATGATCCAAATTTAAAACAGGCGGCGCTTCGAGGCGGGCGCGTAACTCCTGCCGAAGCGCTGAAAAAAGCTCATTGGCCCGGATCAGTCCCTCGGTCCGTTGGATGCGTTTAAGAGAATCCAAAACGGAAGTTGCGGTTTCGATTCCCATATCCGCTTGAATGAGGAGTGTTTCCAGATCTTCCCAAGTTTCAGCGTTGATCTCTGACGTTCCAAGCAACGCAGCGATCTGCCCAAAGGCTGCTTTGCTCGTTCGGGCGAGCCCGTCTTTCCATCGTGAAAATATATTAGACATGACGCGGCATTATACCCTACAGCCACAATGTATTAGGGAATTTATGTTATACTTTTTTGGCTCAATAGAGAAAAAATTATACTAAAAGGATTAATAAAATGAACGGTGAACCTATTCATATTTCAGATGAAAGTTTTGAAAAAGACGTGATGCAATCAGCGCTGCCCGTGATTGTGGATTTTTGGGCGCCATGGTGCGGCCCCTGCAAGATGATCGCCCCGACGCTCGAGAAGCTGGCCAAGGAACAGGATGGCAAACTGATCGTGGCAAAGATCAACACAGACGATCACTCAGAATGGATGCAGAAATTTGGTATTCAGGGTATTCCAACTTTGTTATTTGTTTCCGGCGGCAAAGTTGTGCATCGCCAAGTTGGCGCGCTTCCAGAACAAATGCTGCGCGAAGTGGTGACGCAGTTCATGGAAGTTATCAGCCAGAATTAGTCAATTTATCAAATATCGAAGAAAGAGTTTCTTTATTCACTTCACTCGAAAAATATTCCCAGCGAGTCTATTAAAGTTGAAATAAGAGGAACCATGGAGAAAAAAATGATTAAAAGATTTTTACCTGTTTTGCTTATGCTAACCACAATAATAACTGCATGCGGCCCGCAAGGCACACCAACCATGACATCAGCCGACGTTCAAGGTACGGCTGTTTCGGCCGCATGGACAATGGTTGCGATGACCCAGACCGCCATTCCGACATCCACACCCACAGAAATACCAAGCCCGACTTCGTTACCTACCTTTACGCCATTACCACCACCAACAATAGATGTTGCGCTTGTGCCTGCATTACTCCCCACCAACACACAAACATCCGGCGACCCCTGTGATGGCTACAAAAATCTGGTTGTTAGCTCAAATGCCAGGATGACCCGTTTGCGATTACAAAACGAAACGGGCGCTCCTGTAACTCTTTCGATCTACCTTTACAAGACGCCTTTCGGAGATTGTGGTTACAGCGGATACACAATCACAAAAGGCGGCAAGGTTTTTATTGATTATCCGCAGGGATGTTATTTCTTCGCAGCAATCATCAATGACCCAAAAAATCCGAGCAAAGCATTCGGCGGTGGCGAATCCACTTGCGCAAATAACAGTGATCTGTGGATGGTTAAGATCGGCAAAGATACCATCAACTTAGCTTCCCCGTAAACGAAATCTCCCATAGGATAAAAAATAGCGGCCTTACAGCCGCTATTTTTTATCCTACTCAGAAGCACGTTCTATTTTCGCACCTAACAAACGCAATTTTTCGTCCACACGTTCGTAGCCCCGCTCGATCTGACTGATATTTCTTATTTTGGATGTGCCTTTTGCCGCCAGAGCTGCCAACACCAGCGCCATACCAGCCCGAATATCAGGGCTTTCAAGCTTTTCACTATAGAGCTGTGTGCGGCCTTGAATTAAAACCCGGTATGGATCACACAATATGATGCGCGCGCCCATCCCCACCAGTTTGTCTGTAAAATACATGCGTCCTGAAAACATCCAATCATGGAATAATACAGAGCCAACCGCCTGGGTTGCAACTGTAATAGCAATGCTGATTAAGTCTGTTGGAAAAGCAGGCCAGACATTGGTCTTAATTTCAGGCACTGCCCCATCCAAATCGGAGGCGATCACAAGCTCCTGCTCCGAAGGGACGATCAAGTCATTTCCGTCAATCAGCCACTTCACTCCCAAACGATGAAAGACCTGTCCTACCATTTCAAGATGTTCAACCCCTGCGTTGCGAATTCGAATTTCGCCGCGGGTGACCACCGCCGCTCCAATGTAACTGACAACTTCCAGCAAGTCGGGTCCGATCGTAAATTCTCCGCCTTTCAAAGAAGTCACACCTGAAATATACAATGTGTTCGAACCAATTCCCTCTATCTTTGCGCCCATGATATTTAAGAACCGGCACAATTCCTGAACGTGCGGCTCGGAAGCCGCGTTACGGATTTGAGTTTCGCCTTTGGCAAGCACCGCCGCCATGACAGCATTTTCCGTGGCGGTCACACTGGCTTCATCGAGAAGAATATCTGCTCCATGAAGTCCATCCGCTTGAATATCAAAAACCCGGTCATAGGTTATCTTAGCGCCGAGCGCGCGCAATGCCAAGATATGTGTATCCAAACGACGGCGACCGATCACGTCTCCGCCGGGGGGCGGCAAACGAAGGCCACCAGCACGCGCGAGCACTGGTCCAGCGATGAGAATTGATGCTCGAATGCGGCGACACAGATCCGGGTCAAGATGAGAAGCGGTCAGTTTCGTTGTTGTGATCCTCCAGGTATTACTATCCAATTCTTCAACTTGCGCACCAAGGCTCTCGATCAGTTTTCGCATCGCCAACACATCACGGATCTGCGGTACATTATGAAGCACAACCGGTTCTGCCGTAAGTAAACACGCGGCCAGTAAAGGCAAGGCCGCATTCTTGTTTCCCGAAGGGGTTACCTCACCATGTAATGAATACCCGCCTTCGATAATAAATTCTTCCATAAAGATCTCCTTGAAAACCTTCAAAATTGTAAGGCATTTTTATTAATTCGCCAAGAACATTACAATCGACTTGCACACCAGACCGATTGTGTTGATGCACCAATTTAGAATTATAATAATTTCAAATGAATCTCACTCTAGTCATACCCGCATTGATAGGATGGCTCGCAGGATTAATTGTAAACTATCTTGCCGATGTTCTACCCATCACACGGCGATTCAGCCAACCGACCTGCCCACAATGCGATTCGCAATTTACGTGGAAAGATTATTTCTTTTTTCGCCCCTGCCCAAATAGACACCCACGCAAAATCCGTCTTTGGATTGTTCAAGCAGTAATCCTGGCATTAAGCATTTATATTTGGATCAAGCCTCCATCCAGGCTTGGATATATCTTCGGGCTTATTCTTCTGATTTACTTTGGGATCATCTTCGTGATTGACATGGAGCACCGTCTGATTCTCCACCCGACCAGCATCTTCGGTTCTTTTCTTGGACTGGTAGTTGGCTGGCTGAATTGGGGATTAGTGCCAACTTTGACAGGTGGTTTATGCGGACTATTGATCATGTTGGCATTATATTTTTTTGGTGTCATCTTCACACGCATACGGACAAAACGCATGATCGCGCTTGGGCAGGAACCCGATGACGAAGAAGCTCTCGGCGCAGGCGACGTGATTCTAATTACCATCCTAGGCTTTATACTTGGGTGGCCGCTGATCTGGTTCGGAATGCTCTTTGGCATTTTGCTTGGAGGCTTTTTTAGTTTACTACTTGTTCTCTGGCTGGTAATTTCACGGAAATATGAGAAGAACGCATTAATGGTCTTCGTCCCATACGGACCATATTTTATTACCAGCGCCTTTCTGATCATCTTTTTTCCGAAGTTTATCGCTATGATCGTACCTGGATAATCATCTCATCCATGTCAATCGGAAATCTTTTCTTGACGGAAAGATTTCCCTTATTTATCAAGAGCAAAAATTGAAATCATCCTTTATCAAAACACATAAAAAAAACCACGGGCAGGCAATGGTGGAATTCATGCTCGCTTTGCCGCTTCTGCTATTGTTGATCTACGGAACGATCGAGGTAGGGCGCCTGATATTCATTTTCTCCTCTGTTGCGAATGCATCGCGGCAAGCGGCGCGTTATGGCTCTGCCACCGGTGAGATCGACAATGTAGCCTTCTACCAAAACTGCGACGGCATTCGGGATGTTGCCAACGAGTCGGCATACATCGTTGCATTCGATGAGATTAATATCACTTATGACCGTGGCGTAAACAAGGATGGAACCCAGATTCCCATTTCGGACATTGACCCGAATCCAAAAGCTGATACATGCCCGATCGCTGAAAATATGATCCGCAACGGCGACCGCATTATCGTGCAAGTTTCGGCGCATTATGAACCGATCATATCGATCATTCCAATTGATCCGCTGGAAATTGTGTCAGCCAGCGCGCACACTTTTTTAGTCTCCATCCCGATTGTCGGCTCAGCCATGCCAACCGGATTTTTTGCTGAAACAAGCACCCCCTCCCGAGTCCCGACTGTGCTCACCTCAACCAGTTCGCCAACGATCGCGGCGACATTCACGGCTATTCATATTCCGCCATCGGGTAAAACACCAACAAATATCCAGCCGGTAAATACCATCCCGCCCACATTAACATTTACACCAAGCAGAACATCGCTCCCAACCTACACGCCTTCCATCACGCCCACACCCATCAGCTGCTCGGGGCTCAGTGGCGTTTTTCATGGCCCGCTTACAATTGTTGATAATGTGATGAAAATGCAGATCAATAACCAGAGTGGGCACGTACTCTCAACCGCTCAAATATATCTTGAGTGGAATCATGATAGAGGGCATCGCTCGGGTAATGATACAACCTTGCATCTCAGGCAGATCTTGATCGCTAATCAAATATGGAATGGCGACATCCAAACACCATCTGCATACATCCCCGCTTTCTACCCGTTCATTCCGATCGGCGAATCGGTTATTGAATTTAGGTTCCATCAGAACTACGATCTGGCAGATGGGACAGAGCGGATCATCATTAACATATCCACGCCGGGCTGCACAAATTACCCTGTGGATTCAAGGAATTAATAATTCGTGATTAATATGCAAAACACAACGAAAAAATCTGGCAGAAACGAACGCGGTCAAAGTCTGGTTGAGTTGGCTGTCAGTCTGCCTGTACTCATCCTGATTTTGCTCGGGACAATTGATTTTGGCATGGCGATCTTCTCTTACTCAATATTAAGAGACGCCGCCCAGGAAGGCGCATTTTACGGTTCATTCAATCCAGTTAACAAAGCAGAGATTGAAAATCGCGCCCGTAACATCTCTCCGCGTAATGACGATGTTGTTTTTTCATCGCCGGTAAACTTGAGAGATAAAACGCTCATCAATGTAACAGTAAAAACGATTGGCGGCCCGTGTCAGGGCATAACGAATAAAGCAGCCAACAGTTTGCGAGTCAGTGTATCTTATAAATATCCGATCCTAATGCCTTTCGCCGGACAGATGCTAGGCGATAATACGATCCTGCTTACTGGTACGGCCAGCAACGTCATCCTTCAACCTGCATGCCCATGAAAAAATTTATCTATAAGTTAGCTAATTACAAAAAATATGAACGCGGTCAGGCGATGATCATGATCGTATTTTCGCTGATCGGTCTGCTGGGCATGTCTGCGCTGGCAATTGACGGGGGCAATGCGTATGTTGATCGCAGCAGAGCTCAGAGCGCCGCATCTGCCGCGGCGCTGACTGCCGCAGTCACGCGCATCGAAGGTGGCAATTGGCGAAGCGCAGCCCTCGCCACTGCTACCTCGAACGGATATGACAATGACGGTATAACCAACACTGTTGAATTAAACACGCCTCCCACCAGTGATCCATACACAGGCAACCCAGAATATATTGAAGTGATCATCACTTCGTATGTTGATACATATTTTGGGCCCGTAATCGGCGTTCCACAGGTTGTCAATAGAGTAAAGGCAATTTCCCAATCCAAACCGGCCGTGCTTGGGCAAATGTTTGACGGGTATGCACTCGTCAGTCTGGCTCCGCATAGCGAGTGTGATCGTAAAATATCTTTCTGGATCCATGCTGAAGCTACGATCAGCCTTCAAGGTGGAGGATTGTTCATTAATTCAGACAACCCGAATTGCGCCTTCATCCAATTCGGGAGCGGCAGTGTGCGCATTCTGGATGACAGCCCGTTTACGGTTGTCGGGGGCGCTCAGATACAAAAAACCAAACTGATCACTCCATTTCCAATCCAGACTGGCGCCCCACCCATCGCCTACCCTCCCGCGTTTCAAATGCCCAAATTTGGCTGTGGCGTGGAAGAAGCTAAAGTGGATGAAATAAACGGGACAACAATGACGGCCGGAAACTGGGGTGACGGTGATTTTCCTCCAGATGGGGTAAATTTCCTTGAAAGCGGAGTATATTGCATTGACGGGGATTTCATTGTTGAAGGGGGCGAACAACTGAGTGGCTCGAATGTGGTGCTTCGCTTGAATCACGGAGCTATAAAGATCGATGGTCATGCAGAAATTAATATTAGTGCACCAAGAGGCGGCCAATTAAAGGGATTGCTGATCTATATGCCCATTAAGAATAGAAGTGTTTTGGTTATCAATGGCAATGAGAAATCGAGCCTGACAGGGACAATACTTGCCCCAGGCGCGGATATCCGCATTAACGGATTTTCTTCGCAAGATGGCATCCACAGTCAGATCATCGGATACAACATCGAAGTAGACGGGCAAAGTAATGTCATTATTAAGTATAAGGATGACCAGAACTACGACGCTTTTAAAATGCCGGAAGTGATCCTGACGCGGTAAAAAGAGTCAAATTTTTATGAGGACAAACTGTATCGTAAAAGCAGATGCAAGACAAAGATTCTTTGATTTTAAATCTTACATATCTGTAAGCGTTACAGATTACCTACATAGTTTTGCCCAACCTTTGAAATGGTATATAATATATTTGTAATAATGAAAATAATAACGGCAAGCCCCCCGTTATAATCCCCTGCTTGCATCACAGCCAAATGATCGGACACGCCGCCTAGTATTTATAGGGGATTACCAAGTTTAATTTAGCGTAGTATAAAGGTTGAATCATGAGAGACAAACTGCAGAAAATATATTCTTACTTCTTTATAAAACCTGACCCGCGAAGGATAAGAATAACGCGCAAACCCAGGGCTCAGAGCATGGTCGAGTTTGCCATTTTATTGCCAATTTTGCTTATGCTTTTTTCAGGGATGGTCGAATTTGGGTTCATGCTTAACACCTATCTTTCAATACTTGATGCAACCCGCCAGGCAGCGCGCCAATTTAGCAATACGACCCCCTTCTTGCTTGATACAGCTACAAATACGATTAAGGATAATCCAGCTTTTTATGAAGAATGTGCGCAGGCAGCTGTAATTAATCTGGATCCCTCCCTCGCCACACCCTCGGATCCCAACGCTCGCAGAATCGTCATGAATCCAAATACAGACGATGTCATTGTTTCCGTGTTGAGCGTAAGCGTGAATAGTGCAGTCACTCCTGCGGTCATCTCATCGATCGAAAGACATCCTGTCGGGCTTGATTTTTATAGTTTATACGGTCAGCGAGATACAAAGTATTCCAATGCAAACATTGAGGAGTATATGACCCAGAATAATAGAACTCCAGTTGAAACCGGCATTCTTATTGTGGAAATATATTACGGCTACAGCGGCATTCTCAAGCTGCCCTGGGTTACTGCTTTTATGTCAGCTGCCGACCCCGTCATTTTGCACGCATCCACGATCATGCCTTTGGTTGCGGCAAAACCCTAATTTTTATTAATATTATCGAGCAGGTATAAAACATGATCAAAAAACGCTTTCAAAAAATATTACATCAGACCGAACGCGGACAGGCGATCGTCCTGGTCGCATTTGCCATCATTGGATTGGTGGCGATGGTCGGCCTGGTGACTGATACCGGTATCTTATTGATCGAATATGGCAAGCTCAAACGCGGGGTCGATGCAGCCGCGGTTTCAGCCGCACAACAATATCGCTTAAAAGGCAACACACTCGATAAAGCCGCCCTCGAGAACTCGGCATACAACTTCCTCCAGCTCAATCAGTCGACAGATATCACGAGCATTACGGTTCATTCCTGCGAAGACGCCGGGGCAGATACCTTCATCGATGCAAACTCAAACGGCGTTTGGGATGTGGGTGAAACACTCACCAAAGATTGGAACGGGAATGGTACCTTCGACGGCAGCCAGAAACCCGATCTGTGCAACCCTGACCCAGTAGGCAACCCAAATGCCAACCGCAAATTAGTTGAAGTGATAGCATCCAAAAAAGTTTATTTTGGATTTTTAGCGGTTATTGGAATTAGGGAAACAACGGTAACAGCCAACTCTGTCGGTGAGGCAGCCACGATCGATCTGGCGCTGGTCATTGACACCTCCGGCTCCATGGCTTACGAGACAGTAGCCGGGGGCGCCGCTGCGGCAGGTAATGACCCAAGCGTTTGCAACCCTAACAACACCTGCCAACCCATGAAAGTGGTCAAAGACACAGCCCTGGATTTTCTTAACACACTTTACTTCCCTTATGACCGCGTCTCGATCATAACCATGACTGGTCCTACGCGTAATCCGGTCGAAGTGCTTCCTTTATCATCAAATAAGGCGGCAATTGTCGCCGCTATTAATAAGATCAAAGTGTTTCAACCGCCACAGTGCGATCCCAACAACATCCTGCCTGGAACATGTTTGTTCTATAATGATAGTTCCGGAGTTTTTGAGGGAGAGCAATGTCGAATTTACGAAATCAGCGCGAACTCCCCCGACCCAAATGTCCGAGCAGCAGCCGACCCATCCTCCTGCCCATCCAGTAATGTCGGCGGTGCACTTAAATTAGCAAGAATTTCATTTACAGAAGATCCTGTCCACACCCGTCTGGATGCCTTTTGGGTGGTGGTTAGCTTGATCGGCGGTCCTGCAAACGCGACTGATATAACAGACCCGGTAAACTACCCCAATGGTTTTTGCCCACCTAATACGTGGCTTCCTACCCAACTCCCATGGTGTCGTGATCGAGAACCCACCGTGCGTCATGCCGCCGACGATCCCCTGATACCTTACACTAACCCAATAAGTGGTGTGGTAGACCCCCACAGCCCAATTTCACTATATGATGCAGACGATTATGCGCGCGACATGGCAGATGCTCTTGCAAAAACGATCTCCGGTGAGGGAGTTACCATCTATACCATCGGCTTGGGCGATGCGGTAAAATTCACCGGCTCCAGCGATGATCACTATCCGGATGGAACAAAGATCCCGCCCGCTGAAGATCTGCTCAAGTATATTGCCGAATGCGCCGGTGAAGCTTCTGCTAATGATTGCAGGACCCCGGTAACAACCCCTAAGATCAATCACGGCCAATATTTTTTCGCTCCAAACAATATCGCGCTTGGAGATATTTTTGATAGAATTGCCAAAAACATCGCCACCAAGATCTCGCAATAACTAAAGGATCACTTTATGAATATTTTCTCTCCTCAAAGAAACAGGAAACGCGGGATGCCCAAAAGAGGGCAGGCTATTGTGGAATTTGTACTTATCCTTCCAATTTTGATGCTGGTATTGGTGGGGATGTTGGAGTTTGGACGCTTATTCTATGCCTGGCTGATCATTGAAAATTCCACCCGCTTCGGCATTCGCTATGCTACAGCAGGTACGTATGACATAACTAAATGTGTTGATCTGGACGGTGATGGTACACCGTGTGGCGGCGCCAGTGAAACACTTGAAATTAAAAACGCAAGACTACCATCCATCGAGGATGAGACAAGGCGGGTGATCGTCGGGTTTCACACGGATGAAAACCTTGCCGAGAACGCAAATGATTATTTAAATATTACGGTTTGCTCTAATGAATTTGATTTTATAAGACCTCAAATGCGCACCCCCGGAGTGTACGCTGAATGTACTAATCCGCTCGGCGAGAATGCCGGTGATCCGGGCGCACAGGTATTCGTCGCCGCTGACTATAACTTTACTTTTATCGTTCTGCCGATCTTTAATATCGAACCGGATATGCTCCACCTTGCTTCTTATCGTTCCGGAACCAATGAATCCTTCCGTATCGCCAGAATCGTTCAACCGGCGGGTAACCCCAACCCCCCAGGAGGAGGGTTTGTAGTTTTTACAGCCACAAGTACATCAACAGCCACAAATACACCGGTGCCCACGAACACACCGGTGCCCACGAACACACCGTCACCAACATACACACCGATAAACACAAATACCTCAACAGTCACGCCGTCTCCTTCGTGTTCCAACATTTTAATTGACCGCACACGATTCAATGTTAATAATTTTGAAGCGCGTGTTGATAACAATAATTTCACTACAGCTTATCTAACCAGTTCAACTCTCACTTGGAGCCCATCTCCGCTTACAGGAAACAGGTACTTTGACTCTGCAGCATTCGGCACCACATACTACAATCCTGCAAACACACCCAATACAAACTCGCCCATAACCACGAATTCAACTCCCCCGGCTCTACCAATCGCTGGTAATACTACAACAAGGGTTACCTGGGTAGCTACTTTCAGCGACGCGAATTTCACCGGTATTTATAACGTTACCCTGGTATTTAATTTCCCCGGCTGGGGTGATTGTACTGTTTCAGACAGTGTAAATAATTTCACGGCTACTCCAACACTCACGCCAACCATTACGCCCACACGAACGCTTACACCCACACGAACCATTACATCCACGCCCACCATTACACGCACGCCCACCATTACACGCACGCCCACCATTACACGCACGCCAACACGCACGCCAACCATTACATTCACGCCAACCATTACACTCACGCCAACCATTACTCGCACGCCAACCATTACACTCACACCAACACGCACGCCCACACGAACCAATACACCCACAGCAACCATTACACGCACACCCACTGCTACGGTTCCGACGGCCACGCGTACAAATACAGCAACATTCACGCCAACCGTGCCGACCGCCACGCGTACAAATACAGCAACATTCACGCCAACCGTGCCAACTGCCACGCCTACAAATACAGCAACATTCACACCAACCGTGCCGCCTACAAATACAAAAACCCCTACACCGAACATTCCGACCTCCACAAGGACACCAATCCCATTACCTACCAACACCCCTTGCGTTGGTAACCTTTGTGGTGGATAAGAGCTAAATGAAAAAAACACCTGCCAAATGGCGGGTGTTTTTTTACGGTATAATCCCGCCATTCAAAAAAAACGGAGGTGGAGCAAAAAATAAAACAAATGGGAAAGTCAGCGCATGGACTTTAGTGCTTCACTAAAGTTGACGAGGATGAAGGTTCTCCATTGCAAAATGGAGTTAACTTTCTGGTGGTTGAGTAGCCGCGGCGATAGCGGCATATCGAAACCCCTGAAAGGAAAATCGAACGATCAGCGGAAGCCTTCCGGGTACGCCAAACCCGTCAAATCTTTCCCTCCAAAGAAAACTTTGCCAACAATACCCGCGAGCGATCGCGCGGTCAAAAGGCAATGTGTGGCAAAAAAGGTAATTAGATAAAAAGGTAATTAGATAATTTGGTATTGGGTTTTGTAATCCTACTTGCATACTTCATAATTACCTATATCTCAAATTTCGGAGGACTCCCTATTATGTGTGGAATCGTCGGATATGTCGGCCCGCGTGACGCGGTGTCTATCATCCTGAATGGCCTAAAGAGGCTGGAATACCGCGGCTATGACTCAGCTGGAGTAGCTGTCATTAATGGCAACCAGATCGAAGTCAGAAGAGATGCGGGTAAGTTATCGCAATTGATCGACCTTGTTGGCAAATCTCCGCTCCAGGGTGCGCCGGGCATTGGGCATACGCGCTGGGCTACACACGGCGCACCGTCTGCTCGAAATGCGCATCCGCATGTTGGAAATACAGGAAAAGTCGTTGTGGTGCATAACGGCATCGTGGAGAATTTCCTTGAGATCAAAGATGAAATGATGGCTGAAGGTGTAAATTTCCTTTCAGAGACCGACACAGAAACTATCGTACATCTGGCCGAACATCATCAGGCGGCTGGAGTCAATTTTGTAGAAGCGGCGCGGCGTACTTTCAAACAGATCGAAGGCGCAAATGTGGTATTGCTCATGTCGGTGGATGAACCGGATAAAATTGTAACTGCGCGCATCGGCAACGCGGGCGGAGTGGTGATCGGATTGGGCGAAAATGAAAACTTTATCGCGTCAGACATTCCCGCCATTTTGGAACACACCCGCAAAGTGATATTTTTGGAATCACGCCAAATGGCGATCATCACGCGCGACAGCGTGCGCATTGAAACACTCGAAGGCGTGGAAGTATCACCTGAAATTCACACCATTGCCTGGGACGCGGTCGCCGCTGAAAAGGGCGAATATCGTCACTTCATGCAAAAAGAAATTCATGAGCAGGTGCGCGCACTGACAGACACACTGGCCGGCCGCGTGGATTTCAAAGCGGGGCGCATTCGTCTTCCAGAATTAAATCTCACTCCCGAAATCGCCAAACGAATTCAACGCATTTACATCACCGCCTGCGGAACTGCCGCGTATGCCGGCATGGTCGGAAAATATTTAATTGAAAAGATCGCGCGCATTCCCGTCGAAGTGGTCATCGGTTCCGAATTCCGCTACAGCGACCCGATCGTGGATGAAAACACAGTCGTGCTGGCCATCTCGCAATCTGGTGAAACCGCCGATACCCTAGCCGCCATGGAAGAAGGTCGACGCAAGGGCGGCATCATCTGGAGCATTGTCAACGCGATTGGATCACAAGCCATGCGCGTCTCGGATGGGATCATCGCGATGCAAACGGGACCTGAAATTGGGGTGGCTTCTACGAAAGCATTCACTGCGCCGTTGGTTGACCAGTACATGCTTGCGATATTACTCGCAGACCTGCGCGGAACAATTGACGAAAAGACCCGCAAAGCGCTGGTGGCAGATTTGCGCCTTGTCCCTGATCTGGCTGGCCGAGTACTGGATACAGAATCAGAAGTTGAGAAAGTTGCTCATGCATTAAAAGACATTACAGGATGTCTCTATCTGGGACGCGGCATCAACATGCCGATCGCTTATGAAGGCGCGCTCAAACTCAAAGAGATTTCCTACATCCACGCCGAAGGCTATCCCGCGGGAGAAATGAAACACGGCCCAATCGCGTTAATCGATGAGGAAATGCCCGTACTGTGCATTGCTCCAAAAGACCCGTGGCATGAGAAAATGATCTCGCAGATCCAACAGGCAAAAGCGCGCGGCGGCATGGTGATCGCTGTGGCAACTGAAGGCGACGAATTGATCAAAGGCATGGCCGATCATGTGTTGTGGATTCCCGAGGCGCCATGGATGCTCTCCCCGATATTGACGGTGCTACCGTTGCAGCTTCTCGCCTATCACATCGCCGCCATCCGCGGGCTGGATGTTGACCAGCCAAGAAATCTCGCCAAGAGTGTGACGGTGGAGTAAACCATGTCATTGCGAGGAGGGCACTTGCTCTTTCCGACGAAGCAATCTCCTAATAATAAGTGGGGATTGCTTCGGCAAAACCCGCCCTCGCAATGACGATACAAAGGAGGAAATATGCGCCCAGATTGGGATTCCTATTTCATGAAAATTGCATTCGCTGTTTCGGAGCGCAGCACCTGTGACCGCGCTTTTGTAGGATGTGTGATCGTACTTGAAAAACGCATCCTCACCACAGGTTTCAACGGCTCCCCCGCCGGGCAGGGACACTGCGACGAGATCGGTCATCTCATGGTGGACGGACACTGCGTCCGCACGATTCACGCGGAGACAAACGCCATCATCCAGGCCGCGCTGCATGGCGTCTCAACCAAAGGCTCGATGTGTTATGTGACTCACTTGCCGTGTATCAATTGCACAAAGGTACTCCCCAACGCCGGCATTTCGCGCATTGTGTACAGCAGCGCCTATCGCACCGATGAAAACGCGGTGAACTTTCTCAACGCGGCAAATATAGAAGTTGTGCAAAAGGAATTCTCACCGGACAATTCTCTTCGGTAGAAGCAAGCATTGCTAATAAATTAAGCTCTTATACCAAGCACGGGCATAAATTACGCTTTTCACAGGGTAATAAGCGCACAGAGAAAAATGAGATTTTAAGGGGTTTTCCTCAAAGCTCTCTGTGGTCTCTATGGCAAAAGTTTGGTGAGGCAAAACCTCAGTTTGTGAACGCAGTATAACTCTGCCAATATTCCATTTGAAGGAGTTTATTATGATCCAACACAAGAAACCGATAGTTTATCCCTACATCCCCAACTCCGTCCCGGCGGCGAAGGAGGCGATGCTGAAGGCGGTCAACGCCCAAAGCGTGGATGATTTCTACGCTGACATCCCGGATGCGATTCGCTTTAAGGGAAAGCTTAACCTGCCGGAGCCGTTTCTCTCGGAGGCGGGGCTGGTGCGACATATCGAGGGGTTGCTGGCGAAAAATACCAGCGCGCGCGAATCGCTGAGTTTCCTCGGCGCGGGCTGTTACCAGCACCACGTCCCGGCGGTCTGCGACGAAATCAACTCGCGCGGCGAATTCCTGACCGCCTACGCGGGCGACCCATACGAGGATCATGGTCGCTTCCAGGCGCTGTTCGAGTACGAGTCGATGATGGGCGAACTGCTCAACATGGATGTGGTCAACGTCCCGAACTATGACGGCTTCCAGGCGGCGGGGACGGCGCTGCTGATGGCAGGACGGATTACCGGTCGCTCCGAAGCGCTGATTTGCGGGACGATTGGCGCGGATAAACTCTCCAAAATCCGCGATTACATCAAGCCGCATCTGGATATCGTCTTGCTGGATTATGCGCCAGAGAGCGGGTTGATGAGCCTGGCTGACCTGAAAGCGAAAATCTCTGACAAAACGGCGGCGCTCTTTTTCGAAAACCCGTCGTATCTGGGATTTTTGGAGACTCAAGCCGCTGAGATCTCGCAGATCGCCCATGAAAACGGCGCGTTGTGCATTGTCTACGTTGACCCGATTTCGCTGGGGGTGATCAACCCGCCGGTGGAGTATGGCGGCGACATCGCCTGCGGCGATATCCAGCCGTTGGGGATGCACATGCAGTATGGTGGCGGACATGGCGGCTTCATAGCCACCAAAGACGATCCGAAATTCGTGATGGAATTCCCCTCGCGGCTGTTTGGGGTGTCGTCGACATGCGTTGAGGGCGAGTACGGCTTCGGCGATGTGGCTTATGAGCGAACATCTTTTGCAGTGCGCGAGGAAGGCAAGGAGTGGGTCGGCACCGCGTCGGCACTGTGGGGCATCACCGCGGGTGTCTATCTCGCGCTGATGGGTCCGCAAGGCATGACTGAGATCGGGGAGGGAATCATGCAACGGGTGGAATACGCTATCAGAAAACTGAACCAAGTACCGGGGCTGAAAATCCGCTTTGAAGGGATCCATTTCAAGGAATTTATCGTTGACTTTAACGGAACCGGTCAAACGGTCTCATCCATTCATCAAAAATTACTAAATAAAGATATTTTCGGCGGGAAGGATTTGAGCAAGGAATTCCCCGCGCTGGGGCAGTGTGCGCTGTATGCCGTGACCGAAATCCACAGCCAGGTGGATATTGACCGGCTGGTGGCGATTTTAAAGGAGGTGTTGAAATGAAAGCCGTTTCCCCAAAACCCATGCCGAAACGTTTCCACCAGGCAAGTTGGGATGAGCCGGTTATTTTTGAGTTGAACCAGCCAGGCGCGCGCGGCGTGCTCGTGCCGGAAGTTGAATCTGGAATTAAACAGGAAGTCGGCGATGTGGCCGCGAAACTGCCCGAAAGTCTGCGCCGTAAGAGCGCGCCCGCGCTGCCGGAAATGTCACAGATCCACGTTTTGCGGCATTATGCGCGGCTGTCGCAGGAAAACCTGGGCGTGGATTTGAACATCGACATTGGACAGGGCACCTGCACCATGAAATACAGCCCGAAGGTTAACGACCAACTGGCACGCTCGCCCAAGATGGCGGATTTGCACCCGCTCCAGGATGAGTCGACCGTGCAGGGCATTCTGGAAGTGATGTGGCGGCTGGAGCAATTCTTGAAGGAAATCTCAGGAATGGAACGCTTCAGCCTGCAGCCTGGCGCAGGTTCATCCGCAATTTACGCAAATGTCTCGATGGTGCGGGCATATCACGAAAGCCGCGGCGAGGGGGCGCAGCGCGATGAGGTGGTTACGACTATTTTCTCACACCCGTCGAATGCGGCTTGCGCCAAGGTGGCGGGCTACAAGGTTATCACGATCTACCCAGACGCCGATGGCTACCCCGATCTGGCGGCGCTCAAGGCGGCGGTCTCAGAACGGACAGCGGCGCTGTTCATCACCAACCCTGAAGATACGGGTATTTTCAACTCGAAAATCCAGGAATTCGTTCAGGCGGTGCATACTGTCGGCGGGCTGGCCGTCTACGACCAGGCGAATGCAAATGGGATTTTAGGCATTACCCGCGCTCGCGATGCCGGTTTCGACATGTGTCATTTCAATCTGCATAAGACATTTTCCACCCCGCACGCCTGTGGAGGTCCCGGGGCAGGTGCCAGCGGTGTTTCCCCGGCGCTTGTGCCTTTCCTGCCAAAGCCGACCATTGAGTTTGACAGTAAGCGCTATAGACTCGACTTCGACCGTCCGCAGAGCGTGGGCAAGATCCGCCCGTGGTATGGTGTGGCGCAGAACATCCTGAAAGCCTACTCGTGGATCATGTCACTCGGCGCGGAAGGGCTGCGCGAAGTGGCGGAAATCGCTGTGCTAAACAACAACTATTTACTCAACAAGGTGCTTGAAATCCAGGGGGTGAGTATGCCATACGCCAAGGGCAAACGCCGCATCGAGCAGGTGCGCTACAGCTGGGAACAGTTGACCAAAGACACTGGCATTCATTCAGAAGAAATGGAAACCCGTATGGTGGATTTTGGGATGCACTACTGGACCAGCCATCACCCGTATGTTGTCCCCGAACCGATGACGCTTGAACCGACTGAATCCTACTCCCAAGCCGACCTGGATGAGTACATCGCCGCGCTGAAACAGGTGGCGGGCGAGGCGTACACCGAGCCGGATACCATCCGCACTGCGCCGCATAACAGTACCGTCCACCAGACCAACCATGAACCGTTCGACAAGCCCGATGAGTGGGCGGTAACGTGGCGTGCATATAAGCGCAAAACGCAGAAGCAGTAAAGGAGATTTTTTATGCGAGGACTAACCAGTAAACGTGTTCTGATTACCGGCGGCGCGGGCGGCATCGGCACTGCAACCGCCCAGCGTTTTGTTGAGGAGGGAGCGCGGGTGGCAGTGATAGACCGGGATGAAGCGGCGTGCAAGCGCTTGCATCAGGCTCTGCCCGCGCTTGAGGTTATTCTGTCCGCTGATATCGCCAACCCGGAAAGTGTGGCTCAAGCCTTCGAACAACTCGATCAGCACTTCGGCGGGTTGGACGTTCTGATCAATAATGCAGGCATCAGCATCCGCCATGCCTTCATGGATATCACACCTGAGGAATGGCGCAAGGTGCTGGATATTAACTTAAATGGAGTCTTTTATGTCGCCCAGCAAGCCGCTCGCCGTATGCTGGCGGACGGAAGTGGTGTCATCATCAACATGGGGTCAACCAATGGACTAACGGGCTATCACTATTATGCCGACTACAACGCATCCAAGGCAGGCGTGATCGAGCTAACCCGCTCCATGGCCTTGGAATTAGGACCAACCATCCGCGTTAATGCAGTTTGCCCGGGCTTCATCATGACTCCCATGCAGGAAGCAGAATACACGCAAGAAATGAGGCATGCCTTTGAAGTCAAAGTGCCACTCCAGCGGCTGGGCAGTCCTGCCGACGTTGCAGCTCTGTTCGCTTTTCTCGCATCCGATGAAGCCAGTTTTATCAGCGGCCAGCATTTTGTAATTGACGGCGGCGAAATCGCCGGAGGGCTGGCCAGTCAGCCATGAAACGTCTGGGGCTGATCATCAATCCCATTGCTGGCATTGGCGGGCGGGTGGGGCTAAAGGGCAGTGACGGCGTCGAGATCCAACAGAAGGCGCTCGCGCTTGGCGCGCAGCCACAGTCACACCTGCGGGCGGCGCAAGCTCTGGAAGCCCTGCTGCCGCTGCGGGATACCTTTGAACTTGTCACGCCCCCCGGCGCGATGGGTGATACGGTCGCCCGGCAATGTGGGTTTATCCCTCACCCTTTACCCTTCTCTTCGTGGGAGGAGGGAAACAGCACCAGCGCCGAGGACACCATCCGCGCGGGGCGATGGATGGCGGATCACCCTGTTGATTTGCTCCTCTTTGCTGGCGGGGATGGCACTGCCCGGGATATTTTCGCTGCTGTCGGTACACAAGTGCCTGTCTTGGGCATCCCGGCGGGAGTCAAAATCCATTCGGCGGTTTTTGCCACTCATCCACGCGCAGCAGGAGAGATTGCGGCGGCATATGTTCGCGGCGAACGATTGCAATTGCGCGAAGCGGAAGTGGTTGACCTGGACGAGGAAACCTACCGCGCCGGGACGGTCATCACGCGGCTGTATGGCTATCTTCAAGTTCCGCATGTGGCGCACCGTCTCCAGAATAAAAAAGCGCCCACTCCCGCGTCCGAATCCGTCCGCGCTGAATCCATCGCTGCCGCTGTGATTGAGTCTATGCAGCCAGGCTGGATTTACATCCTGGGGCCGGGCACCACCACCCGCGTCATCGCTGACCGGTTGGGCTTCCCTAAAACCCTAATTGGCGTGGATGTGTACACCCGCGAGGGCGTGGTCGCGCTCGATGTGAGCGAAGCCCGCCTGCTGGAATTGATTGAGAGGCATCCTGCAAAAATCATTGTCACTCCCATTGGCGGGCAGGGTTTTATCTTTGGGCGCGGCAACCAGCAGATTGGTCCGCGCGTCATCCAAAAAGTTGGGCGCGAAAACATCCTTGTAGTCAGCCTGTCTGAGAAATTGAACGCCCTGAAGGGCGAACCCTTCCTGGTCGATACCGGCGACTCATCTGTTGATGAAATGCTGGCTGGATATATGCAAGTCATTGTCGGTTATTGGGAGAAAGTTATCTATCGAATCGCGTTATGATTTTTTTGAACTGCGAAGCGCGCCATGAAATTCAAAAAAACTTCGCGCCTTTTGCGGTTTGATTTTATAAAACTAAAGGAGCAAAACCCTATGAACACACTCAACAACAAAGTCGCGCTTATCACCGGCGGCGCCTCTGGCATTGGGCGCGCCACAGCCCTCCTGTTTGCGCAGGAGGGCGCAGCCGTGACCATTGCCGATATCAACTCCGAACAAGGGAATTCTGTCGTCGCGGAAATTGAATCCGCCGGGGGAAAAGCCATTTTCATCCCCTGTAACGTTGCTAAAGCGGACGAATGTCTCAACGCCGTTGAGAAAACCGTTGCGGCCTTTGGCGGATTGCACATCCTATTCAACAATGCGGGCATCATCCGCCGCGCCGACGTGCTCGACACAACCGAGGATGAATGGGATAAGGTTATGGCGGTCAACGTCAAGTCGATTTTCCTGATGAGCAAATACGCCATTCCGCATATGGAAAGAGTGGGCGGCGGCGCAATCATCAACACCAGTTCCGGTTGGGGGATGAAAGGCGGCGGGAACGCCGTTTCATATTGCGCCTCGAAGGGTGCGGTCACCAACATGACCCGCGCGATGGCGATCGACCACGGCCCCCAAAACATCCGCGTCAACGCGGTCTGCCCCGGCGACACAGATACGCCCATGCTTCGCAACGAAGCCAAACAACTCGGCCAGGCCGAAGACAAGTTTATGGCTGAGGCTGCCGACCGTCCGCTGCGACGCTATGCCCAGCCGATGGAGATTGCCCAAGCGGTGCTCTACCTCGCCAGCGACGCATCCAGTTACGTCACCGGCGCAGCGCTCGTCGTTGACGGCGGGGGATTGGCATAAAGGAGGATGAATAAAGAGAGAATCAATCACATGGCTGTGGCCGCTATCTTGCCGCAAAGATGCACACGCCTTGCACTTTGTCTATTTTGGCAGTTTGTTTAACATTGCTTCCAAGCGCATCTTTCAATATAGTCGCATCCATTTCACATAGTTCGGGATGCGATTCAATGATCTTCGCATATGGGCACCTCGCAAAGATGATCCGCGGACCTTCCGCGCCCGCCTCCCAGCGTGCCTGATAATGCATCTCATTTAATTTTTCAACGAGCACTGATAATTTCTTGGGCATGGATTGATTTGCCAATCCAATCAAATTTTGCGATTGAGCGATATGTTCGCCCACCGTTTCCATATTATTTTTTTCATTCAACAACGCATCCGCTAAAACAGACAGGTTATCTCCCAGCGCGGATTGCGACAGCGAATAGATTTTCTCCGGCCTGCCGCGTCCACCGCGCTGATTAACGGATATCACTTCGAGGCGGCCATCAGAGGTTAAGATGCCGAGATGATGTCTCACGTTCGGCGCAGACATATTCAAGGCGCGCGCGATCTCACGAGCCGAAGCAGCGCGGGTCTTTTTTAAGTGAGCGAGGACTTTTTGGCGGGCGGTGATCATGAGTATTTCTTTTCGGAGCGAGTATATTTTTCTCGAAACAGAATCAGTTATCAGTCAAAAAATATGTGTTTTTGGGCACGGTTCAGAAAAGCTGAAAAAATGGACATAGGACCTTTACAAATTATGTAACAGATTATCATCCGGTGCTAACGAAACAATCCCGGCAGAGCGGGTAGGATGTATTTACTTGGCAGTAAAAACGACTTGCAAAACCA
>JAPLGS010000081.1:0-6141 GCA_026390015.1 Chloroflexota bacterium
CTCTGTGCTCATCTCTTCAACAAAACTATGCTGAGTTTGGCTGTATTTTGCGTAATTTCTTTATCAAATGTGTATGCAATTCGATCTTTGCCCGTCGCTTGCGACAAATCAACCTGAACTAAATCATAACGGGAATAGCTGGCTGTGCCGCGGGATTGATATCCATGATGCGGTTTTTAGAATCCGACACGATCACGCCGTCGGCCATTTTCTCTACCAGCAGGTCACGTGCGACCGGCGCAACATCCAGCAGACCAAGCCCAAATAAGGCATAGGCGTAGATCAGCCCGGAAGCTGTGAAAAGGAATGGAGTCAAATCAAGATTGGGGAAGGGGCTGAATCCAATTAGGCCAAGAACGTTACCCGCAATCGGCAAAAACGCTGCAAACAGCACACTACCGGCTTGCCAACGAAATACTCCGGAGGTACGCAAGTATGCTTGAAACAATAATCCGATGAAGATAATAACCTGCATGTACGAATAAAACATAAAAAACCGGAACCAGGGCCCGCCATCGAAGATCAAGTTGGTGTTGTGCAAGCCGCCGAAAAACAATCCATGCCAGTCGTCGGTGTACAACAGCAGCAGGGTGAGGATCGGCACAATTGCCAGCAGCGCCAGGTTGCGGCGGATAAGAAATCGAGAATGACCCGTGAATTGCAGAGCAAAGATGAGAAAAAAAGTGGTTTCGAATGCCGCCCCAATATAAGTGGCGTCCAGCCAAGAATGCTGGGCAAATGGCTCGGATGCCATCCAACGCGCGCCGTATGTGGCTGCCCAGACTGTTTGCGCAAGCATGGCGATCACCAGCCCGGTAGCGGCTTGTGACGCAGAGCGGCGCTTCCAGGCAGTAATCGCAATCATCAATGAGATTGCGGCGGAGATTAGGAGAGCAATGGCATAATTGAGATTCATAAGCTCATTATATGCCATTCTGAAATGAACTACACTAAAACAGAAAAAATTGACTATAATTGCGCAGTCATATGCGGGCCCGTGGCGCAGCGGTTAGCGCAGGCGACTCATAATCGCTTGGTCGCAGGTTCGAATCCTGCCGGGCCCACAATGAAATCTTCTTATTAATGAATCTTTCCCATAAACTACTTACATTGTTATTAATGATCATGACCGGTTGTAGTAATGCACCTGTTACACAGGCAGTCGCTATCCCAACGAAGGGTGGAATTACTTTCAAGAACACGGTCGTGAGCTTAACTTTTGACGATGGCGATGCGGATAATTATGCTGCCCGCTCCATTCTCGCGGACAATAATTTACGTGCCACTTTTTATATCGTAAGCGGATTTACAAATACTGCCGGATATATGACCAGTGATCAATTACGCGGTCTGTATAATGATGGAAATGAAATTGGCGGACATACCCTCAGCCACACAAAACTGACAAAAGAAAATGATGATAATTTAATAAAGCGCGAAATTTGCCTGGATCGTTCAAATCTTATGGCTTATGGGTTTGAAGTCACATCTTTCGCTTATCCCTATGGATATTACGATGAGCGTGCCAAACAAACTGTCCATGATTGTGGCTATAACAATGCGCGAGTTGTGTCTGGCGGCCTGAATACGATCCCACCAAACGACGCTTATACCCTGCCAGCGTTGCCATACATTGTGAGCGATACCAAGTTTGCTAAAATGACACGTTATGTAAAAGACGTTGAAAATGAAGGCGGAGGATGGGCGATCTTTATTTTCCATCATGTATGTGACGGTTGTGACAAATTCGCAGTTGATCTTGAAACGTTTACCAAATTCACAAACTGGCTTGGAACTCAACAGGCGAACAATGGTTTGATCATAAAAACAATTGACGAAGTAGTTGGAGGCGAAGTAAAGCCTGCGGTTGCTCCATAAAAAAAATGACAGGTTTGAACCGGTCATTTTTTTTACTTTAATTGTTCCAATAATTTTTCATAAATCCCCGGTGCCGCGGCCAAGATGGATTGCGGAGCGGAAATGTAATCTGGCTTCCCATCTGTCGCGGTGACGCGCGCTCCGCCTTCTTCAGCGATGAGTCCGGCGGCGGCGATATCCCAGGGTTTGAGAGTCAACTCCCAAAAGCCATCGAAGCGGCCTGCGGCGACATAGCAGCCGTCCAGTGCGGCTGAACCCAAACGGCGCACACCTTGAGTCATCTTGGCGAGTTTTTCAAAGTTCCTGAAATTATCCTTTTCTGTATTCCATGTATCATACGGAAAACCTGTCACCAGTAAACTCTTTTGCAATTCCGTCGTGTCGGAAGCGTGAATTGACTTGCCGTTCAAAAACGCACCCTGACCTCGTTCGGCTAAAAACATTTCATCGCGCAGCGGATCATATACTCCGCCAAGTTTTACGATCCCATCAACTGCGTACGCGATGGACACACAAAAGACCGGGATATGATGTGAGTAATTCACCGTCCCATCCAGCGGATCAATGTACCAGAGACCTTCGCTGCCGCCTTTTGTTTCTCCGCTTTCTTCAGCAAGAATGTGACTGTCTGGAAAATGAGTTTGAATTTCTTTGATCAAAAAAGATTCTGAAGCGTGATCTGTTTCCGTGACGAGATCAATTACGCCTTTATAACTGATCTGATGTTGCGTGTTATATCCATCTCGCAAGATGGCTCCTGCGCCGCGCGCGAGTCGTTCAATATCGGAAAGAGTTGGTTTCATAATTATCCGCTCCAAATGCGGCGACCCAATGCAGACAGGGCAAATTCTACCGCGAGAATCGCTGTCCGATTTTGCCAATCAAGGATCGGGTTGACTTCGACAAGATCCATCCCGATCAATTTGCCGGTTTCGGCGATCAATTCACAAGCCAGATGAGTCTCACGCTGAGAGAGTCCCGCCGCGACGGGAGTCCCCACGCCGGGCGCATGTTCAGGGTCGAGCGCATCCAGATCAAGCGAAAGATAAATACCATCCACGTCACGGCTGACACGCTCAATGGCTCTCTCAACAACTGAGACCATGCCATACCGATCGATCTGTTCCATGCCCATCACCATCGCGCCCGCCTTGCTCAGATTTTCTTTTTCACCAGAGTCAAGGTCGCGCGCGCCGATGATGGCGATCTTCGACGGGTCGATCACGGGAATCGTCTCATCCCATAATTGCACGAGACTTTTATCACCCAGCCCCGCGAGAATAGCCAGCGACATACCGTGGATGTTTCCGGAAGGCGTGGTTTCTGCAGTATTAAAATCCGCGTGAGCATCGATCCAAATCACACCGATCTTTTTATTACGCGCCGCTCCGCGCACAGAACCGATCGACAGGCTGTGATCTCCACCGAGTACAAGCGGAAAATTTTTCGCCTGCACAGATGTAGCCACCGCGCCCGCTATGCGCCGCGATACCGGAATAATGCAATCTATATATTTCAAGTTTGAATTTGTAATCTTGCACATTTCAGCAATGGGAACTTCCACATTACCTTCATCACGCACGTCATAACCAAGCTCTTCCAATTTTTTTTGTAAATGTGAATAGCGGATCGCGCTGGGTCCCATATCCACACCGCGGCGGTCTGCGCCGAGATCAATGGGAACACCGATAATATCAATTTGCATTTTTTCTCCTTAAGCCGTTCGATAATAACCCACATCCAAGGAATACACACGTCCGCGTTTGATGACTTGCTTAACCAGATTTGTCCCATAGCGATAACCAAGCTGACGATAATCTGAAACTGACAGGATCAGCATATCTGCGAGTTTTCCGACTTCGATGGAACCGATCGAATCTGCCCTGCGAATTGCGTGGGCGGAATTGATAGTGGCGGCGGCGATGGCTTCTGCCGGAGTCAACTTCATGGCGCGGCAAGCCAGCGCGATCACAAACTGCATCGACTCATTCCATGTCGTTCCAGGATTGCAGTCTGTCGCAAGTGCAAACAATGCGTTTGCTTCAATAATTTTTCTGGCGGGAGTGTAATCTTTTTCAGCGAGTCCGAATGGCGTACATGGAAGTGATACTGCCACCGTATCTGATTTCGCCAGCGCTTGAATATCCGCGTCGGAAATCCGCACCAAATGATCCGCGGAGGCCGCGCCTAATTCTGCCGCGAGAGCTGCACCGCCGAGATTGTCAAATTCGTCCGCGTGGATCTTGAGCGGGAATCCCAGCGACCCGGCCTTGGTCAAGATTTGACGCGACTGCTCCAGATCAAATGCTTTCGTTTCGCAGAAGACATCCACGAAGGGCAGAGGCAGGCGCGGGGCGTGAGTCTCCCACCATTCTTTTAACATCGGCAGCATGGTATTCGTAACTTCGTCTGTATAGCCTTGCGGATCATCTTTGAATTCCGGGGCAATGGCGTGCGCGCCCAAAAAAGTAATTGCGAGATCAAGCGGACTTTCATCATCCAACGCGAGCAAGGTTTTGAGCAAACGCAATTCAGTGGATGTTTGCAAACCGTATCCAGTTTTTGCTTCGGCAGTGGTTGTGCCGTGGGCGAACATTTTCAAGAGACGTGGGCGTGTCTGCGCGATGAGCATTTCCATGCTGGCGGTGCGCGTGGCTTTGACAGTGGAAATAATTCCACCGCCCGCCGCGAGAATATCGAGATAGGCCATGCCGCCCATTTTCATCTCGAATTCATTGGCGCGGTCGCCTGCCCAAATAAGGTGTGTGTGCGGGTCGACGAAACCGGGCATGAGAACGCAATGACCGGCGTCAAGAGTCGGTTCATCGGGATAGGCGTTCTTGAGTTCGTCTGTTGTGCCGACTGCGATAATTTTTTCATCGCGCACGATGACTGCGCCGTTTTCGATGATGCCTAGTGTGCCGAGGGATTGTCCGCGTTGTGGGCCACCCGCCAAAGTTAGGAGTTGTGAAGCAGAGTGAATGAGCATTTTGTCACCAGCCTTTTATTGTGTTTGGTAAGTGATATTTAACCACAGAAAGTCTCTGCAAGGGGAGTTTAGCACGCAGAGTTTCAGGTCTGTTGGATTGCTGTGCACTTAACAGAGTTGATAAGCACCAAAAGCATAATTCGTGTACCTTTCAGGTACAATGTAATTATCTTAGGAGGCCTTCCTGAGAAATCTATTAGAAAGGAGAAACTTTCCCATGTTATTTTCACCCAAAGAAAAAGGCCAGGGTCTTGTTGAATATGCGCTGATTCTTGTTTTAGTTGCCATTGTTGTTATTGCGGCTTTGATGATCTTAGGCCCAATTATCGGCAACGTCTTCAGTAAAATCAACTCCAGCCTCGTCTCGTTTTAATTTATTCCATTGACCGTGTAATTTTCCCAGTTTTTTAGTAGTGAATGCCGTGAATTATTTGGATGTCATGTAGTGAATTTCATCCCAGATCACGGCATTCTATTTTAAGCGCTGATCGATTGTATTATTTTATATTTCTGAAAGGCTATCATTTTTGATAAGAAAAACGCCATTGCACTCTTGTTTTTTATAAAGTTTCAAGTACAATAAAACTACTCTTAGGAGACCTTCCTGAGAAATCTAATAAGAAAGGAGATTACACACAATGTTATTTTCACCCAAAGAAAAAGGTCAGGGTCTTGTTGAATATGCTCTAATCCTCGTTTTGGTTGCCATCGTAGTTATTGCGGCTTTGATGATCTTAGGCCCAATTATCGGCAACGTCTTCAGCAAAATCAACTCCAGCCTTAACACCGTGTAATTCACGGTACAAATTTGAAAAAAAACTTCGTCGAAAGGCGGAGTTTTTTTATTTTTAAACATAAAGTTTATCCCCTTTGCAACCGGCGCAGGGCTAAAAGCGCCGCAATATTAAAAATCACGGCAGTTAATGCTACAAAAGTGAAACCAAACTGTTGATATATGATCGCCGCCAGAAACGCTCCCAAAGCGCGTCCGATTGAATGGCCTGCAACATTCATGGACAATACCGTGGCGCGCGCTGATGGGAGTAGCTCCGTCATCAATGGGATATGACTTACCATGACATATTCAAAGGTTATATAAAACAAGAATAGCCCGATCAGGGCGCCGCCTTGTGTGTGTCCAATGATCGGCAGCAGGATCGACGCCAATGCATTGCCCACCAAGCCAATCGTCAGCGCGAGCGGTTTGCCAAGTCTGTCTGTAGTGAAGGCTACCAATCCCTCTCCGCTCAATTCTGAAATGCCGATCACAGCAG
>JAPLGS010000081.1:6184-26796 GCA_026390015.1 Chloroflexota bacterium
CACCCGCCAGAGCGGCGATCTTTAATCCAAAAGAATCTTCCAGCCAAACACCAAAAATAATGTTGACCAGTTCATTGCCCGCGCTTGCCCATAAAGCAATTGATATGCCAGCCAGCGCGGGTTTGGATGAAAAAACTGCAAGAATTCCAGCGCGTGAGTTTGATGCCGGTTCGTGGTGAGTATCTGTATGCGGGATTATGCGCCAAATTATTATGAAAATGAAAACCCCAAGCACAGTCAATACAGGGAAGGGTGCAGACCAGCCAAACTTTGCGATAAGCAATCCCATCACTGGCACGCCAATAATAAATGACATGGACCACGCAATTTCTGTAACGGCCAAAGCTGTGCCGCGCTGCTCATAAGGAATGCGGTCACCGAAATAGGCCTGCATGGATGGGTCGAACAAGAATTTCCCGATGATGGCAAAAATGAGCGCAATGGCGAGCGTAAAGATATTTGGATGGATGGCTACCAACCCCACTCCAAGTGTAAAGAAAATGACGCCAAGCAGCATGCCAAATTTACGGCCCCGCCGATCTGCCAGGGGAGCAAATAATGGACTTGTCAAACCGGTTAGTGAGCGGGCAGTCATCAGCAGGGACATGGTGGAAATATCGACGCCAAGTCCGCGCGCGAAGATTGACAGAAATGGATACACCATCCTGTGGGCCGTGTTCAGGATGGTGCGTAGGAACATAAAGATGATCAGCTGAAAGCGGATTCGCAATTTGATTATTCTTTTTTAGGCTGTAAATCAAGAAAGAAGCGTGTCAGGAAATATCCCGCGACCCATGCAAGAATATTCAACCCGACGAAGAAAAGTATGATATTCCACAAACCGGAATTAAATATCGGCGATGGAGGTGGATGCATTACATTTTGAGCTGATGAAAAAACCACGCGCAATGTAATAATGTAAAGAATATTCGCCAATGATGTCAGCCAGGAAATATTGAAAAGCCATAAACCTAATTGAAGTAGAACGCCGGTTACAGCGAAGATGATTGCAAGGCGAAAACGCGGTTCAGCAAGGAAGAGGCCGTTCCAGTTGGCTTGCATGGCGAAGAGCGAGAGCGGAAGATAAGTCAGCCAGAAGACAATGCCTGTGCGCCCAAGCGCGGCTGACCAGTCATGGAAAATATCTTTGCGCAGGATCAGTCCTAAAAGTCCCGCAAGGGCGGCGGCGATGAAAGCAACTTCCGCGGCCAGTACCCAGGCTCCATGCAGATAGACGAGCCGCACATTTGACCCCAGTGATTTTTCTTCCGGGCCAAATAAAGTCAATAACGCGATCGCGATGACAGTTAGTGAAAAATATAAGAGGGGTGGCTTGGTTTTAATCATGGCGCGAATTGTACTCCATACAAAATAATTTGACTTGCCAAGACAGCTTTTAATGTGATCTATAATTTAATTGTGCTTGAATATGTTCGGTGCGTTTTGTAGAAATCAATACCAAAATTTTCCATTTCACGCTGCATGGCTTCATTTTCCACGCCTATCTGAACCACTTCGGCATGGCTGAACTGAGCTGACTCTCTAACCGATTTAAATATTTCGCTGTAAAGAATTGCCGTTCCGCCGGAGCCACGATATTCCGGGAGCAAGCCCGCGCCGTTGATGTTGAGCCAGTCAGTTCGTTTGAGTTCGCGCAGCAGGGTCAACCAACCGAAGGGAAATAACTTGCCTCGGGTCTTTTGCAGTGCAACAGAAATGTCAGGATAGGCGAATAAAAAACCAACCGCTTTATTATCCTTCATCACAAGTTTTATCAATTTTGGATCTGCCAGCCAGAGAATCTGATTTGCAAGCGAATCTGTTTCTTCAATTGTCAACGGAGTATTGCCTGTCGTTCCTTCGAGTGATGAGTTGTAGAGTTCTTTGATGTGTGGAATAAGCGCGCGCAGTTCAGCACGGGAATTGGAGCGCGCGATGCGCAGTCCGCGGCGATTGGCAATGCGCTCGGCGAGTTCATGAACGCGTTCCGGGAAAACTATATACGTGCCGAGATAGCCGGAAACGGATTCGCCATGTTTTACAAATCCTTGCGCTTCGATAAGGTCAACGTAATATGCGGGATTGTATGGCAAACCAAACGCGGGACGATGCTCGAAGCCTTTTACTAAAAGTCCAAATCCATCCAGCGGAGTGAAGCCTTTGGGGCCAAGGATTTTATTTAATCCATGAGTGCGCGCCCATTCGAAACCTGCATTGAATAATCCCTGTGCGGCTTCGATATTATTGATGCATTCAAATAAATAGAAGAACGCCGTGGATTCTTTGTTGTACTCGTTGTAGTGGCGGTTGTCTAATACGGCGAGGCGGCCGATGGGGAGGCTTGATTCGCCCACAGGACTGCTTCGCTGGTATGCGATAAAAAATGCAGCTTGAGAATGTTTATAGAACGGAAACCGCTGCGGGTTGAGTCTGATGCGTTCATCCATTTGCAAAGCAGGCACCCACTGGGGAATATTTTTGTAAATAGAAAAAGGCAAATGGAGGAAATCCTCCACCTGCCTTTTGTTATTGAGATCAATTTTCGTGATATGCATTACATTGCTTTTGCGCGGGCTGCCATTTGAGCGCGGAGGTCGTGTGAGTCTTTGTCGATGGTAAAGATCGCGCCGAGATAAAAGACAAAACACAGACCCCAGGCGATCGTACAAATTAGAAGGATTGCGGTCTGCAGACTGAACGCGTCTGCGATGATGCCGGTTATGACGGGTGCCGAGATCGCGCCTGCATTCTCAATAAAGTATTCCACAGCCTGCGCCGTCGAGCGGACTTCGGGCACAGTAATATCATAGACTGTCGCGATGACGTTCGCGGAGGAAAGTGGCATGAAGATGGCAGTCAGACACATGAAAATAAAGAATTGATTCTTCGCTTCAATAGGTGTGTTGATGGCGAGATACATGAAGATTGCTCCCATCAAAACCCCAACACTGGAAACAATAATGCGTCCTTTGTTACTGCGCTTGAAGGCGAAGTCACCGAGTGCGCCACCCACAAAATATCCGCTGGCGAGGATCAGGATGACCGGTGCCATCGTAAAGAGGATGCTGTTCGCATCGTAGCCACGTTCTGTTTCAAGATAGCCAAAGAAGAAAAACGTGATCACATTCCACGGGAAGACGCCCGCGAAACCCTGCAAAAAGATGAACCACATGGTCTTCTTCTTGAATATTTCCCGCGCTTCAGACCATGAGAACTTGAAGGTTTGCATTTCAGCCATATTTTCGAATTCCGGTTCGGCTTGTCCGCGCGGCATTTCCTTGACGCCAAAGTAAATGATCACAGCCAGCACCAGACCCAGTGAGCCGGTGATGTAAAAGACGGAACGCCAGCCGCCAATCATCGGCGCGACGATCAACGCGAGGATCATACCGATCAAATAACCGAGAGGTTGTGCAAGCTGTAAGATGCCATAGACTTTTCCGCGCAGGTTCGGGCCAAAATAATCAGCGACCAATGTGAATAAGCCGGGGTAGGATGAGTCATCAATACCAGTCGATGCGCGTGTGATCATAAAGCCGGTGTACGTCCGTACGATGGCGTTGAGCCAGGTGGTCGCGCCCCAAATGAACGATGCAAATGCAATTAATTTTGTGCGCGCAAAGCGATCATATAAATATCCCCAGATCGGGTAGAGAATGGTGGCAACAAATAGCGCACCAGAATTGATCAATCCCCATTGTCTGTTATTAAGATCAAAATCCTTGCTGATCTGCACTTGCAGCGAACCGATCATCAATTTATCAGTTTGGTGCAAAAGCATGAAGAAGAAAAATACTACAACCACGAACCAGCGATAGCGTGAATTCTCTTTGGGCATGATAACCTCTTTCAACTTTGGATTTTGAATTGATGATTTACGATGAACAATATCCCTGCATTTTACCTGTTTACTTGTTTCCCTGTCTATGTGTCAAGCGCATCTTCCGAAACAATTTTCTGCGCGAGTTTTTTTAATTCATCAGCATCTTTTGCTTTTGATGCATCAAAATATTGCGTGAGCAGATCCAGCGGACTCAAACTGCTCACCAACTGTCCCTCGGCGATACGCACGCGCGCTACACTTTGTGGCCGCTTCAAAAGATTAAATTCAAACGCGCCCTCGGCGTATTTTCTTAACGCTGATTCATCTATCAGCGTATCCCATTCTCTTGGATATTCAACCGATAAGCGCACGATCGCCTCAGACATTTCCTGCGGACTGGGCAATGCGTCTTTAAGAAAATCGTTCACGTTCTCATTGGAACTGAGAACTGCCTGGCGGTCTATGAATTTTCTCGCGCCTGTCAATTCGATCCATTCCACTTCGGTATCTTTTCCTTTTTCAACATGAGCAATGACAAAGAATCGATCTTCCTTCGCTTCGCCAAAATCCACGCGCTCGATCGAGCCGGGGTAAACAACTGGTGGCTGAGAGCCTTCGTTAACATCCTGCGGCTTGTGGATGTGCCCCATGGCCACGTAACTGAATTTTTTATTCTTCACCAGACTGCCCGAAAGGACAAGATCATTTCCAAGCATCACGAGTCTTTCGCCGCCAAACTTCGCGCCTTCAATGGATGCGTGCGCAGTGAGAATGATCGGAAGAGACGAATCTGCTTCTTCGAGCCAGCCTTCTATTAAATTCCCGATATTTTCTTCGATGCGTGAGAATGCTTCGGTTGAATCTACTTCACCTGTAACAGCCATCAGCCCCGAGCGTGTGATCCACGGCATCCCGATCACTTGAATAGGCAGATCCCAAAGTTCGTTTGGTTTTAGAAAGCAAGGCTGATCTAATACGCGCACAAATGGAACTTGCAATGTTTTGAATTCCTGAAGCGCGTGGGCGCGCCCAATGGATGGCGAAATATCGTGATTGCCGATCAACAACAAAGTTGGGATTTTCGCCTGAGACAGCCGCATGATGCGCCGGCCCCACTCGCGCTGAAATGTTGGCGCAGGCGAACGGTCTTTGTAAGCGTCACCGGCAAAGATGACCATATCCACTTTTTCGGAGATGGCCGCATCGACAATGGCGTCGAATGATTTGAGAAAATCAAGTACGCGAACGGGCAATCCCGTTTCGGGATCGTGGCGGCCGTAGTTGGTCATGTCAATATGTGCGTCGGCGAAGTGAAGGATTTTCATGATCTGCTCATCGTTTTTCTTTTAGATAATCCGGGTGGAGTAGTAAAATACTTGCAGAGAATTTTCTGAACCTATATCATTCCATAATTATTTTGAAGGGGTCACGACACTTTCTTTACACGAGCTACTGGAGACTCATTTATGCGAAAAAGCACCTTAATCATATCAGCAATACTTACAGCCGCATTATTGTTCGCCTTGTACAGCTTGCTTTCTGCTTATCAGAAAGCGATTCAAGCGGCCGTCCCATCAACGGCAACGGTATCAGTGTCAGCGGAAAATTCCCAAGGGCAGTCAACCGGGATTGCGGCTGACAATTCAACGGCAGGGAAAATCGCGATCTACGACGCGGCCACTTTAGCGATTAAAGTATTGGGTCGCTCAGACTTATACACTACAGAGAATACCCAGATCAACGGTGTTGATGTTTACCTCGCCACTTTCGCTTCCGGCGATATTATATATATCAGTCTGGATGGGCAGGTTCTCTCCAAATCAAAAGTAGATGGTTTGAGTATTAGACAACCCACTTCGCACAGATGAAAAAGTTCTCGTTATTTAGGAGTTATGGTTGAACTCCTAAATCCTGTAGAGCCTGTGTCGCTGGAATCCATTGGGGGTGAATTTTCAAGGCGTTGCGGTAATCGTCAATTGCCAGATCTGTTTTACCTGCCATATAGTACGCCATGCCGCGCCAGTACAGGCTTTCTTCCAAATATGGCCCGCCACTGACACTATCCAATGTTATCTTGGCGAGATTGATCACATCAGCATAGCGGGCGCTGAAATAATAAGATTTGTAAGGGCCGGTCTGATACCACAACATACGATAAGGGCGCTTGGCGATATCCAGTGTTGGGTAGATGGAAAAAGCCTGGTCGTAGGCGCTGGCGGCATCAACGTACTGTTGAAGTTGAACGTGGCTGGTGCCTTTATTGAACCACGCGAAGTATGCGTTGAAGCCTTTCAACGTATTTATTTCTTCATTGGCAACATCCAACGCATGTTGAGTAGCCCATCGATCGTCTGACCAAGTGCCGAGCAGATCGTGAATTTTTTGTTCACTATCCGACGGATAAATAATCATGAAAAGATAGTTGAAGTTCCGCCAGCCTTCAACAAATTGTTCATAGTCTATTTTGAAGTTGGGGCCATCGAGATAAGTATCTTGAACAATAAAGATCCTGGATGCATCATCATACCCGGTGACGAATAGATAGTGACCCATCCAGCTAACTGTTCCACTTGAATCACGTTCATAATAACCTTTTTCAACTATGACCGGATATCCAGCGGAGATAAAACTCTTTAGCAGATTCAGGTCTCCGCCAGAGCGATATAGCGCATGAAAAATGGTGGTGTCGTTGACAAAATCCACCATTTCATAAGGCATAACGTTTTTATCAATCTTGCCGCGTTCAATAAAATCTTTGTTTGGGTTGTTTTCACCAGGTTTGATGACCTTGGCAACATCATCGCGGGTTCCCTTCCAACCCCAAAAATTGAGCGCCATGGTCAGATTGGCGGGACCGCAATAATTCCAGCGGTTGCGCTGATCTACATATTTGACTCCTTTCAGGATAACGGAAGCAGGCAAAGGCGTGGAGGTGATCGTCGGCTTGAGGGTTGGTCCAGGTTTGGGAGTGGAAGTTGCTAAAAGCGTTATCGTCGCTTTGGGGGTAAGTGTCAACAAATATTCAGCGCGGGTCGTTGCGATCACTGTTTCAATGGTGAGGTTTGTTGTGCCGCCGGGTTGAAAGACCACCTCATCAGGCGGGTTGAAGAAAAACTTTATTTGTGTGCGTAGATTTTCCACTCGCCATGCGAGGCGGCTGTGGATGGGCGGTGTAAAGTAAAGGCCAACAAGCAGCAATGCAGTCACAGGGATCGCCCAGATACGATTAAAGCGTTTTTGCATGGGAAGATTATACATGCTTGCTGAGTACTCTGGAGGCGAAAATAAAGGTTTTTCTGGGCTGGATGACAAATAAGGGGCTTTTTTAAGAACTTTCTAATGTAGGAGTTAGTAACCTTTTGAAAATTGAAACGACATATCCCTTATACAATCAAAAAAGGAGACTAACCTAATGAGAAAAAGTACTTTGTTTATATCAGCCGTATTGACCACGTTCATGTTGGCTATTATGTTTGGAGTGGCTTCGGCTTATCAAAAAATTGTTCAATCTGCTGGGCCAACGGGGGTTGTTGTTCAATCCCAGTCAACCGATGTTAGTGCGCCAGAAGCGGCTAATACCATGCCGGCCGGCACTATGACGATCGAACAAGCTGCCGATTTAGCATCCAAAGTAATTGGGCGCTCCGATTTGTATGCGGCAGAGAACGCTCAACTTGATGGAGTTGATGCGTATCTTGTCACATTCTCATCCGGTGATCTAGTCTATGTAAGCCTGGATGGGAAGATCATGTCTATATCAAAACTACCCGTTACCTATGTTCTTGGTCAATCATCCAATGGTGGCGGTAATCATAATAGTGGTAATAATAGCGGCGGCGGCAGTTCATCGGTAATTAATCCCCCTGCAACTGGCGGCGATACTGGCATCCACCAAAGTGGCGATCCTGGCGACCACGAAGGTGGCGGTGATTAACAGTATCATCTTGAAAAGGAGCATTCATCATGGCAAATAAACCTGCCCCTAAAAATTGGAACGATGTACAGGTAGCGATTGCTACCGTGTCAATGGTCACAACATTAGCAGCCTGGAATTTATTCGCTGGGCCAGATCGAGCATCTGCACTGGAACGTGCGCAAGAACAAGCTACATCAGATCCTTTAGCAACATCTAATGCTGTTATCGCTGCACCTGCAATTCCCCAGAGTGGCAAGATATATTTCGGCGGAGTTGAGCCAAAGCAAATTGTAGTAGTCGTACAAAAACAACGTCGCAGCGGCGGGGGCGGTGGTGCTTCTAGCGGTGGTGGAGACAACGGTGGCGGCGGTGGTGGAATAGCTTCCAGCGGTGGTGGTGGAGGTGGTGTGGCAGCCCCTCCTCCTGCAAGCGGTGGTGGTGGCGGCGGAGGAACCGGCGGTTCATAATGGTACACCGCTTACACTTCCGTGCCATGGGCACTGACATGCTGGTTTGCGTGGATAATGGCTCTGATCAGTCTCCTGTCGAATTGGCAGATGTACCAGTCTGGTTTGAAGAATGGGAGCAGACCCTGAGCCGTTTCCGCATAGATAGTGAGTTGACTCGGCTAAACCAGGCGACTGGACAGCCAGTTCCAGTATCCGAGACACTTTGGCAAATTTTTCAATCCACCGTAATCGCTGAAAAAGCCACCGGCGGATTGGTTACGCCTACGATCGCCAGAGCTGTACTCGAATCTGGCTATGATCGTGATTTCAATTTGTTGGTTGGTCAGATCCTTGATCCTGCTGCGCATGGACCTTCAGCCGTCCGATCTCTGAGCGCTGTAACATGCGACGAGTCAACCCGCAGCATTTGTCTTCCGTCAGATATCCAGCTTGACTTTGGCGGTATCGCCAAAGGTTGGGCCGCTGAGAAGGTGGTACAACGCCTGAAACATTTAGGCTCAGTGTTGATGAATTGCGGCGGAGATATAGCCATGAGCGGCTCCCTTTTAGACGGCAATCCATGGGAAATCGGTATCTATAAACCGTTCGACCGAAGCAGCGGATACATTGGGATGATGTACTTTACTCAAAGTTGTGGAGTGGCTACATCAGCCACAGATCGCCGCCGCTGGATGCAGGGTGATATGGTAAGTCATCACATCATTGACCCGAACACCGGCTTATGCGCCGAGTCAGATATAATTTCTGCGACCATCGTCGCGCCGACTGCTGTCGAAGCAGAAACAGCTGCAAAGTCAGTTTTGATCCGGGGCAGCGTGGAAGGTCTCGCCTGGCTGGAAGCTGATCCCAGCCTGGCAGGTTTGGTAATCCTTGAAGATGGTCAGGTTTTGTATAGTCAGCGAATAAGAGAGTATTTGTAAGGAGTTTTAAATGTCTGTAAATTCTTCAGAACAAACTGAATATGAATCATCCGTAAATATCCAATCATTTTTGATGTTCCTGGTTGCCATGACGATTGGCTTGCTGGTGGCCGTATTGCTTTTACCGGCCTGGCTGCCAAACATGGCATTCTCACTGG
The DNA here is from genome assembly GCA_026390015.1 of Chloroflexota bacterium. Lineage (GTDB taxonomy): Bacteria > Chloroflexota > Anaerolineae > Anaerolineales > Villigracilaceae > Villigracilis. The sequence goes on from JAPLGS010000081.1 coordinate 15,472, forward strand.
GCGGTGACGCCCCGAAAGCGTACTGGTATCTTTCCCGCGGGACGGCTTTCGTTTCGCTGAGCTTGCTCTGGTTATCAATGGCATTGGGAATCAGCATCACAAATAAAATGGCGCGTTTATGGCCGGGCGCGCCCGCCGCATTCGCCATTCATGAGTATGTCAGTTTGCTGGGGCTGGCGTTCGCCATCTTTCATGCTGTCGTGATTCTTGGCGATCATTATATTAACTTCACGCTATTGCAGCTTCTGATTCCTTTTAGCACAATCGATTATCGCCCATTTTGGGTTGGCCTCGGTCAACTCGGTTTTTATACCTGGGCGATCATTGCGATCACTTTCTATATCCGTCCGATCATCGGACAAAAGTCATGGCGTTTTCTGCATTACGGGAGCTTTGGCATGTATCTGCTTGGAATTTTTCACGGAATTTATTCAGGCACAGATACCAGCCAGAACTGGGCTCAAAATTATTATTGGTATTCCGCCGGCATCCTGCTCTTTCTGTTGATGTATCGCATTCTGGCTGTGGTGATCGATAAAGCCTTCCCGCCAAAAAAGGCGACTCCCGCCCCACGCCCGACTCAGGGATAGTTGTTCGATATAAAATAGTTTTTCTCAAGCTGAAATAAAAACTGGCGGTTCGATTTTGAACCGCCAGTTTTTATTTTATTTCACAACTCACTTGCGCGTCTTGCGATCTTATCCTTGGCGCGCGCCGTAAAATCTTCCAGTGGAATATTATTCTGCTGACTTCCATCGCGCACGCGCAGAGATACCTGTGCAGATTGCATTTCGTTATCGCCGACCACGAGCATGTAAGGCACTTTCATCAACTGCGCCGAGCGGATCTTGGCATTCATACGCTGTGACGATAGGTCTGCGTGCGCGCGAATCCCATTTTCACGCAATTGCTTCGCGATGCTTTCCGCGTACTCATTCTGCGCATCCGTGATTGAAATGACGCGCACCTGTTCGGGCGAAAGCCAGACGGGGAAATTGCCCGCGTAATGCTCGATCAAAAATCCGACCATGCGTTCATGCGTGGAGAGCGGCGCGCGATGTATGCAAAGCGGAATTTCATCGTGACCTTCCTTGTTTGTAAATTTCAGATCAAAACGTTCAGGCACGGCGAAATCCACTTGATTCGTGGCGAGCGAGAATTCCTTACCGATGGCGCTCCAGATCTGCACATCAATTTTGGGGCCATAGAATGCGGCTTCGTCGTCAGCCTCTACAAAGGGGATATTGCCATTCGTCATGGCACGCCGCACCATATCTTCCGTCTTGATCCATAGGCGCTCGTTGTCTACATACTTCTTGCCAAGTCCCTGTTTGCTATGCAAAGAAAAACGCATCACATACTTATCAATGCCGAAGATCTCAAAGTATTTGTGATACAAGTCGATCACGCCCATGAATTCCTGCTCGAACTGTTCTTCGGAGCAGTATATGTGCGCGTCGTTCATTTGCATCGAGCGCACGCGCATCAACCCAAAGAGTTCACCAGATTTCTCGTAACGGTAACAGGTTCCATATTCGGCGAGGCGCACTGGCAGGTCACGATAGGAACGTCCCTTCGATCCAAATATTTTATGATGCATCGGGCAATTCATCGGCTTGATGTAATACTTCACGCCTTCGAGTTCCATCGGCGGATACATGCTTTCGGCATAATAAGGAAGATGCCCCGAACGAATAAATAAATCTTCCTTCGTGATATTCGGAGTGCGCACGCGGGAATAGCCCGCAGCTTCTTCCATTTCCTTGGCGAGTTTTTCCAACTCTTCGATCATCACACCGCCGTTGGGCAGCCACAATGGCAGGCCCGGACCAACCTCATCATCGAAGATAAAGATTTCCAGTTCCCTGCCCAATTTGCGATGATCGCGCTTCTTGGCTTCTTCCAATTGATGGAGATAATCTTTTAACTGGTCTTTGCTTTCCCAAGCCGTGCCATAAATGCGTTGAAGCATTTTATTCTTTTCATCACCGCGCCAGTATGCGCCTGCGATCGTCATTAATTTGAAAGCATCTTGTTTGATTTCTTTTGTACTTTCCACATGCGGACCACGGCACAGATCCATAAATGTATCCTGCTGATAGATGGAAATATCAGGTTTCTCTTTAAGCGGATTACCGTACTCGTCGAGTCCGCCTTTTTCGAGACCCTCGATCAATTCCAACTTATAAGGCTGGTCTGCAAAAATCTGACGGGCCTCTTCCGCTGAAACAACCCTTTTCGTAAACTGATGTTTGCCCTGCACGATCTGCCTCATACGCTTTTCGAGCAGTTCCAGATCTTCAGGCGTGAGATTGCGCGGCAGATCGAAGTCATAATAAAAACCATTCTCCACTGGCGGCCCGATGGTCACCTTGCCATCAGGGAACATCTCCATCACAGCCTGCGCCATAACATGGGCTGCGGAGTGGCGGATCTTATACAATTGTGTATCCTCATAACGTTCTGTTTGTAATGCCATTTTGACTCCTTTCTTATATTCCCTTCCTCATCAGCGGCGGAGGGGATTTAAACAAAAAATTCTCACCCAATCACGGGGCGAGAATTTCATTCACGCGGTTCCACCCGATTTGAGTCTTACAACTCATCTCTTAAGCCGATAACGGGGCCAACCGTTTCACATACTAACTGATCACTGATCACTTTTCTGTTCCACGCTCTCAAGGGGTTTTCAGTGATCGTTTCTGGAAGATGCTCTCAACCACAGCTTCTTCTCTCTGTCAGAAAAATATCACGTACTTGTCTTGGTCAACGCGTTTCTTTTTTACTGATCACTAACTACTGATCTTGTGGGCGGAATAGGGCTCGAACCTACGACCTCTGCGATGTCAACGCAGTGCTCTAACCAACTGAGCTACCCGCCCGAAGAGTTGACATTATACCGAGTGTGGCAAAAATTGACAATCCCTGCGGTATAATCCACTTCGCTATGGCAAGACGCAAAGCGCCTGAAGAACTCTCGGTCGAAGAGCTGCGACGTCTTTTGGTTGAAAAAAGACGCGGCGCACGCAAGGAACGATTGGAACATTTTCGCCGCACTGGGCGTGTCGTATCAGTTGCGCCTGATCTGTCTGACTTTAACTCGTATCAGTCTGCGCCGATAGTGGATACCACAGAAGGAAGCGGATCAGCGCCCGAGCTTGCTCCCGCAAATCCGCGCCGCAAATGGATGGATCGCATCCTGCTTGCCGTGGAAGTACTGGCAGTAGTTGGTTTGATGGCGGTCCTGTTAAATGGGCTCGGTTTACTCCGCACTCTTAACACAGAAGTAGCCGCCGCGCTCAAGCCAGAGACTGTCACGCCGACACCATTGGTTATGGCTGTTGTTTTGCCATCAGGACATGTCCCGCCAGATGCGCAAGGCAATACAAAACCTAACGAAGCGGAAATCCCTGATCACCTGCGTCCGATGGTGCAGTCGCTTACGAACATTCCCATCCCAACCGCGGCGCCAGATCAGGGGATTCGAATTCAGATCCCCGCGCTAAATGTAGATGCGCCCATCGTGCAAGGAGATGGATGGGAACAACTCAAAAAGGGAGTCGGCCAATATATCGGCTCCGCAGACCCGGGCCGTGACGGAAATGTGGTACTCTCAGCACACAATGATGTCTACGGTGAGTTGTTCCGCTATTTGGACAGACTCGCCCCCGGCGACCAGATCATCATCTCGACCCGCCAGCGGCAATATGTTTATGTTGTAGACCGCACAGTGTTAGTCGAACCAACCGCCGTGGAAGTGATGGCATCCAGCGGCTCGCCGACGATAACCTTGATCTCATGCTATCCATATCTTGTTGATAAACAGCGCATTGTTGTCTTTGCGCGATTACAAAACTAGGAGAAATAAAATGGCTAAAAAAAATAAAAGACCCGCAGCAATTCGAATGACAATCCCCGCAGCGCCCGTCGAATTTAACCCCGACTACACCAACGTAAAAAAAGACCTTAGGCGCATTGGCATTCTGGCCGGCTCGTTCTTTGCTGTGCTCATCGTACTTTCCTTCTTCGTAAAGTAGTACCTTCAAGTCGACTCAAAATATCGTGCTGTGTGCGGCCAAATCTGGAGCAAGACGGGAAAAGACAATTTCTGCTTGACCCTCGTATGATAGTAAAGTAAAATACCAGCCGCACAAAAAATGCTCTCGTAGCTCAGTGGATTAGAGCGCTTGCTTGCGGAGCAATAGGTCGCAGGTTCGAGTCCTGCCGGGAGCACCAAGAACCGTCTTTCGCACAGAAAGGCGGTTTGTTGTTAACAAAAAGAAAAGGTAATTATCCGTTTCTTTTTGTTTATAATGGACCACATGAAAAAAACTAAACCTCATATTCTTTTGACAAATGATGATGGAATTCGTTCACCCGGTTTATGGGCCGCCGCCAGTGAACTTTCAAAGATCGGATATGTTACAGTTGCCGCGCCGCGCGAACAATCTTCGGGCATGGGACGTAGTTTGCCAAGCACATCAGATGGCACCATTCGCAAAGAGCAGGTGCAGGTCAACGGTCAAGAGTGGGCCGTGTACGCGGTCGGCGGTTCTCCAGCGCAATCCGTCCTGCATGGCGTTTTGGAAATCATCCCGCATAAACCAGATCTGATCGTCTCAGGAATTAATTATGGCGAGAATGTTGGTTTGGGAATTACCATTTCAGGCACGGTCGGCGCGGCAATGGAAGGCGCTGCAATGGGAATTTTATCGCTGGCGGTTTCGCTTCAGACAGAAACGCAATATCATTTGTCTCATTCAGAAGATATAGATTTTACTGTAGCGGGATATTTCACCGCATATTTTGCGCGATTGATTCTTGACAAGAAATTTTCCGCAGGAGTGGATTTGATAAAAGTGGAAGTACCCAGTCACGCCACATTGGAAACTGAGTGGCAAACGACGAGGCTTTCGCACCTGAGATATTACGAACCCGTCCCCGCCAAACGAGACTCGTGGGAAGAGCCAGGCGTGATCACATATAAAGAGTCCGCCACACTTGAAGAGGAAGCGGAAGATACCGATGTGTACGTTTTGCGGAAAAAGAAAATGGTTGCCGTAACGCCCCTCAATTTGGATATGACAGCCCGCGTGACTCTGCGTGATTTTGAAAAATTCCTGCGCGGCTGATATTTTATGAACTCTAAACTCAAGTAACAAAAGACCTCCGAGTTGGTTGAAACCTCGGAGGTCTTTTTATTTTATTCCTTTACTTCGCCATCGATCACATCCCCATCTTGCGGAGCAGACTGTTCTCCGTTTTGAGTTTGTCCTTGCGCCTGCGGCTCACCTTGCGAGTAGAGCTGCTGACTCAAAGCATGGAATGTGTTTTGCAAGGTCTCGGCATGTTTCTTGATATTGGCTGCATCATCACCTTGAGCGGCTTGCTTCAAATCGTTGATCTGAGTTTCAATGGGGCCACGTTCCGCTGCTGGAACTTTATCACCAAGATCACGCAACGCCTTTTCTGTTTGATAAATAAGATTATCAGCGTTGTTTTTCACTTCGATCATTTCGCGGCGTTGTTTATCCGCGCTTTCGTTCTGACGCGCTTCCTGTACCATGCGTTCAATATCGTTTTTATTCAAGTTCGTCGAAGCGGTGATGGCAACTTTTTGTTCCTTACCTGAGGCTTTATCCTTTGCGGTTACATGCAGGATGCCATTTGCGTCAATATCAAAAGTCACTTCCACTTGCGGGATGCCGCGCTGTGCCGGTGGGATTCCGTCCAACCGGAATCTTCCGAGGCTCATGTTGTCGTTTGCCATTGGGCGTTCACCCTGCAGAACGTGAATATCGACGGCGGTCTGATTATCTGCAGCAGTGGAGTATGTTTCAGTTTTGCGGACTGGAATGGTTGTGTTCCGTTCGATCATCACTGTCATTACACTTCCCATTGTTTCGACGCCAAGGGATAGCGGAGTGACATCCAGCAATAAAATATCTTTGACTTCGCCGCCGAGCACGCCGCCTTGAATTGCAGCGCCGATCGCTACAACTTCATCAGGATTGACTCCTTTGTTCGGCTCTTTGCCATTTGTCAGCTTCCGCACCAGTTCCTGGACCATTGGCATGCGCGATGAGCCGCCGACCAGAACCACCTCGTCGAGTTTGTCGGTGGAAAGGCCAGCATCCTTGATCGCGGATTCAAATGGTTTGCGGCAACGCGCCAGCAAGTCATCGGTCATTTGTTCAAATTTTGCGCGTGAGAGCTTGAGTTGCAAGTGCTTTGGGCCGCTTGCGTCCGCTGTGATGTAGGGCAGGTTGATCTCAGTTTCCATCACTGACGAAAGCTCGATCTTTGCTTTTTCAGCGGCTTCGCGTAAACGCTGCAAGGCCTGCTTATCAGTTCGCAGATCAATGCCCTGATCTTTTTTGAATTCATCCGCCGCCCAATTGGTGATCTTCTGATCCCAATCATCGCCGCCGAGATGGGTATCACCATTAGTGGATTTAACTTCGATCACGCCTTCGCCCACTTCAAGCACAGATACGTCAAACGTACCTCCGCCGAGGTCGAATACTAGAATTGTTTCATTCTTTTTCTTATCGAGTCCATAGGCCAGAGCAGAAGCCGTCGGCTCGTTGATGATGCGCAAAACTTCCAGTCCAGCGATCTTGCCCGCGTCTTTTGTCGCCTGGCGCTGACTATCGTTGAAATAGGCAGGGACCGTGATGACGGCTTGTGTGACTGCCTGTCCCAAATAAGCTTCCGCATCAGCTTTCAGTTTGCCCAATATCATTGCGCTGATCTCTTGCGGAGAATATTCCTTGCCTGTCATAGGCAGTTTAACGCGTACATCATTGGAAGGCCCTTCAATCACTTGATAAGGAACCATGCCGCGTTCAACATTGGTCTCGCCAAAGTGCCGCCCAATGAAACGTTTAATGGAATAGACAGTATTATCTGAATTTATGACAGCTTGTCGTTTTGCGGTCTGCCCGACCATGCGTTCGCCGTTCTTGTTGAACGCGACCACAGATGGACAGAGGCGTCCGCCTTCTGCCGTTGTAATGACGGTGGGTGTGCCGCCTTCCATCACAGCGACTACACTGTTGGTGGTACCCAGATCAATGCCGATTATTTTTCCCATAACACAACTCCTTACTTGTAGGTTTCAATATCTGTAATATTAAACGAGATATGCAAGAATTCTGTTAACGAGATATAGGATGTGCATAAAAAAAGCCGCCTCAATTTTTGAGGCGGCTCGTGTTCAACTTTTATTCGTTTTATGGTTCAGTAACTTCAAACGATTTTACGTTTACAACAACACCCGGAACATTCAAAGAAGAAATGTTAAATCCTACTTGCCCATCACTAAATCCAATTTTATTATCTGTATACGACTTTAGCTTTTTGCCGTTTATATACATCGTAATGACATTACCTTTGCAGGTCATGCTGTATTCGTTAACTGCGAAACCCTGATGAAGGTCATTGGATCCGCCATTGTCTATGGTTTTGTATTCGCCACTCTGAACCGCGTACAAATACCAAACACCGCCACTTTCAAAGCTATATTCATACCAATTTGATTTATCGTAATTCAATCTACAAACCAGGCTTACATTGTTGCTATTCGATCCGCGGTTTTCAGCCACCATCGTTACCGTTGTATCTTTGTAGGCAAGCTGAGCTTCATAAAGATAGTAAACATACAGATTCAATGTTCCAATATCAAAGAGCAAGCCATCATCCTTCGCCAACACGCTCAAGTTTGAAGAATCCTTACTGCCTGGCCCCGTTGTGAAGTATGACCAGTAATCCTTCAGATTCGAATTGGCGTTGAATTCTTCTTTGAAAAAATCTTGTGGAACATCAATAGGCGCAGACGTGGGTTGAGGCAGTTGAGGTTCCGCAGTTGGGGGCGGAAGTTGGATGGAAGGCTGAGTCGGCAATTGGATGGAAGGCTGAGTCGGCAACTGAATAGAAGGCGCTTCGGTTGGCGAAGGAGTATTTCCGCCAGATAATGCTGAGCACGCTAAACTAACAATGAGCATTATGAATATGAAAAATAGAAATGGGCGTATAGATGTTCGCATTGAATTCTCCTCTTTAAATTGGATATTACTTGAAAAAAGTATAGCAAAAATAGCGCTCAAATACAAGGTTTAATTAAGACTTAATTTAAGACACTTCAACGGCATTAATGAAAACGTTCTATTTTTCACCTACCTTCACCCAATCAAAAAAAACTGTCATGGGGGTTTCTTCAAAAGAGGAAGCGGTAATACCGACCTTTCCTTCTGTAAGGCCGTAGCGGGTGACATCCACTTTACCAAAGAGATTTCCATTAATATATAAAATCAGGATTTTTTCCTGACAGGTGAGACCAATCTCATAGGTTAAACGTCCGTCTTCCAGAGAGCCACTTGTATCGTTTTTCAAAGAAGTATATTTCGCGACACCTCCCGCCAGCCATTGACCGAATAGGACGCTATAGGTCCTGTCGCTTGAAATGTTGAATTCATACCATCCCTTCGACTCGCTGTAATAACATACCAGACCGATCGAGCCATCGGTGTTTCCATCTACTTTTGCGCTGATGTTCACAGTTGAGTATTCATTTGCAGAATGGATCGCATAATACCAGGTATGAGGAGCTGTAATGTGAATTTCGAACAAGCTATTTTCGAGATTAACTGTCGCGGTGTTAGCGCCCCCGGTTTGAAAAAATTCCCATGGAGCCAGATCTGAATTAAATTCCTCAGTGAAATACTTGGGGAAGGAAGTTGAGGTCAATGTTTGCGTCGCGGTGGCAGGCAGGGGCGGAGTCGGAGTCGGCGCCGTGGGTGAGGACAAAACTGTTTGCGGGGTCGGCGTCACGGTTGCGAGGTTACAGGCTGTTATAAATATCAATCCAGCAATTGTAATAATGAGCCATTGTTTTTGTGCCATGGGATTCAATTGCTGATTTATGGTTGACTGATCTTAGCCCAGTAGAAATCTACAATTACAGGCACGTCTTTAAAGGAGGATACAGATATGCCCACTTTCCCTTCGGGCAGAAGATATTTCTTGTCTTCCAATCTGCGGGTTTCGGTGCCATTGATGTAAAGGGTCAATATGTTATCCTGGCAAACAATACTGTATTCATTTTCCGCCAATCCAGATCTTATCTTGGTTGAACCGCCCTCCGCCATGAGCGTGTAGGATACTGTGTTATCAGGTTGGATCTGTGCAAACAGAATTTCGTAGAGGCCATTATTAGCGATGTCGAACTCGTACCAGCCTGCGTCGCTCTTGCGGCAGATGAGGCTAACATTATTATTGTTGGAGCCGCGATTGTTGACCTTCACATCCAGTCGGACGTTGGAATAATTAAATGGTTCGTATGTGGCATATACCCATGCGCCTTGACCTTGCAGATCAAAGATCAGCAGTCCTCCGATTGGGCGAACAGACATTAATCCGACAATTCCGTCGAGCACCTGAGACTTAGCTCCGTTAACAACAAGGTATTTCCAGTAGTCAGTACTCCCATCAAATTCATCTGTGAAATATTGTTGGGCACCTGTAAAAGATTGCTCTGGCGGAAGAATTGTTTCAATAGCAGAGTCTACAATAGCCGTCGTTTGAGCAGATTGTTCCGGCAGCTGCGGCGTGGCCGTTCCATACAAGTCAACGCTGCAAGCAAGGCTAACCAATAAGAGAACAGCGGGCAGGAATATTAATTTTTTTTGAGGTTTAAATTTCATTTCTCTCTCCGCAAAATTCAGGATTTGGCAGAAAATCAATAAACTTTACCAGTGGAACGGTTTTATTATACTTGTGAGTAGCAGCCGCCCAGAGAGTCTCGTTTTCCAATTCAGTTGCATAAGTCTTTGTCCAAAAATAAGTTGGTCAATTCAGATTTGGTCGAATGGTGTAGTTCCATTCGGGGAACAATTTGTGTGGATGTAAATTGACATTTGCTTTTTCTTCTGGAGCAACCTTGCGCTTAGTTTGGTAATACTTTCGATTGAAATTCGCCGAGCAATGAAAACCTGTTGAGGTCTTGCTTGTTCGAATGAACTTTAACACTGTTTCGTAACTGACCAATGGCTGTCCAGCCCAGTTTTGACTGATGACGCTGAACATCCGATGTTCGATCAAATTCCATTTGGATGCACCAGGCGGATAATGGTTCACTGTAATGGCAAGTTGAAATTCATCCGCCAATTTTTGCAGTTCAACTTTCCACAGCCAACTGTCACAGGCGTTGGCTCCACCTGCATCGGCTTGAATCAGCAGGTCAGAACATTTCTTGTAATGCACACATCCGATTTCCAATAACCAGCGCCGAATGGCAGTAGTAGCAAGTTCGGCAGTTTCGTGTGAGACACCCACTTCCATCAAGCCTTGGTTCTGTTGGAAATCATAGATACCGTATAAAGATGCTTTGCCGATTGCGTCTGTGAGAAAGTCGGTTGCCAAAACATCCAAAGGCTCTTTGCGTAACGTGCGTCCTGTGTTCCGAAATTGTCCGATTTTCTCTTTTTTCTTGCCGTCCACGCTGATTCCAGGCTGATTTTTGCGCGCAAATCGTTTTCTCTGCTTTTCGATATAACGCATTTGCTGATCCCGACGCTTATCTTGCTTTCGGCTGAGACGCTTGCGATTGCCTCGCAGGCTATATCCCAACAGCCGCGCCAAACGCGGGATGGTACTGTGCTCAACTTGAAATTCTTTCCGCTTCAATTCGTTGGCGAGTTTGCGACAAGTTTTTCGTGTCCATTTCAATCCTGTAATTGGATCGCCAGCAGTTGCATCTTTCAACAATATTTCGAGTGCATTCAAAATTCCAGGTTGTTTTTTTCGACCAGAAGACGTCCTGCTCCTGCACGTCGAATTCCTGACGGCAGTTTCTTTTTCGAATGTTCAATCTCTTTACGTCCTCGCACAATCGTGGTTCGGCTTAATCCTGTTATCTCGGCTAATTGTGATGTGCCTCCTCGACCTTGTTCGTTCGCCAGAACACCAACAAATCGTCTTCTGTTTTTCTCGTTCAACTCCATGAGCACCCGATTGATTGCCTGATGTTGTTGGGCAATTGTTCCATACGGATGTTCGGTGCAACTTTTACATGTACATCTATGAATTTGCATGGTTTTCTTCTTCATTGTGCTTGTCCTGATTTGTTTTTCTTAAGACAAGATTATCATATTTCAAAGTGTTCAAGTTATTTTTGGACAAACCCGGGCTGGTTAGCGATAATGTGAGAGTGTAGAGATATTTGAAAATGTAACGGGAGTGCATTGCGAGTATGATTGTGTTTGACGACATAATCTTCTTGCAGGAGACACTCCCGTGGCCAATAGAATAATTCCAATTGAGATA
>JAPLGS010000020.1 GCA_026390015.1 Chloroflexota bacterium
AGCCCGCCGTCAAAATCGACTGCCAGATCCGGGGTTGTGTATATGGAGTTTATATCTTTGGATAATTCGACCAAGGCAACAAGGTTGGAAATGTTCGCGGCACGGTGGTGCAGCTCAGAGGTCAAGGCCGATGCGGCGGATTGAACAGCGCGTTCATCTCGTTCACCCACCAGAGTACGCATATCCTGTTCGTGCAGGGATACACTGCCGAACGCGATCAACAATAACAGCAGAGTAAGCGGGAGGACCGTAATGGCGAGCAGCTGTACGGTCAGTCCACGCAGAAAAATATTGCGGGGCTTTTTCATTCTTCGGAAATGGTCCCCGAACTTTGAGATATCCAACCGAGTGAGACACCGCGCATCACCGCTTCAGTGCGGCTGGTTGCTTGCAGCTTGGCGAAAATGTGAGCGAGATGACCCTGCACAGTGCGGTCGCTGATGCTCAATTGCACCCCGATCGATTTGTTAGTGTATCCCTTCGCGGCGAGACGCAACACATCCAGTTCACGCTCGGTGAGCGATTCAACAGACGTCTTCTCAGTTTGTTTGAAAAGATTGGCCATCAATTTTTTTGTAATGGCCGGGTCGAGCGCAGACTTGCCTTCATGTACATCCCGCACCGCCTGGATCAGTTCGTCCGGGCTGGCAGTTTTGAGAACATATCCATTTGCGCCCGCCTGCAGGACAGCCATGACATAAGGCTCGTCATCGTATGCCGTTAGGATCAAGACCCCGACTTCGGGCATGTGCGCCCGCACCCAACGGGTCACGTCAATACCGCTGGCCTTGGGCATCTGGATATCCAGCACAGCCACATCCGGTTTGTGTTTTTGGATCAACGCTTGGGCATCCTCCCCGTCTCCCGCTTCGGCAATGACCTGGATATCCTTCGCACTTTCGAGCAGTTGTCGAATCCCTGCCCGGACGATGTTGTGATCGTCCGCCAAAATGATCCTGATCTTTGCTTTATTTTTTACCAAAGGATTCCTCCAGAGAAGGGAATACCAACCATACAATGCCAAGTCCGGCCAACAATCCTGTCACGATTCGCATGAGGGAATTAAAGGAACCAAGCGCATCGCCTATGTAAAAATCTGCTGAGAATGAATTATTCGTTAACAGGGTCAGCCATTGATTTGTATCACGAAATCCCTGACCGATACCAGCGAAGTCACTGATCGTGTGAGTGATTCCATCCAATGCAATAGGAAGAAGAAAAAGAGCAAAGCTCCACCAGGAAAGTGATTTTATCTTTTGGCGAAGCGGTGACCACGCAACTGAAAAGAGCCAGATGCTGGTGTAGAACGAGATCATACGGTCTGACCAGGCGATCTTCCAGCCCATATTTTCATTGCCGATGAATTGACGGAGAATCATCGGATTGAGCGTATCCTGCCAGGCGGCTTGTATTTCAACAAGGGTGTACATGGATTTCCAGCCAAACAGGAAAAAGGAACGTTCCGGCAATTGGTGGCAGAAGAATGAATACACAAAGTATATCGCCTTTCCAGTGCCGTCCCATCCGACATACATGAAGAAGGGTGCCAGGAATGGAACGAACACCCATATCCCATATATCACTAAAAATATTTGAAACCAATGACTGGAGAGCCACGCTCCTATGGCTTGAGTTTTTCGTGGATGAGGTCTGGAAATGGCAGTAGACATTTATTCCTTACGGCGCGTTCGGTTCGGGCGCCTTGTTGAGATTGGAGCGGTAGAAAGCTTGGGCTTTATCGGCATCAAAACTTTCAAACTTTTCCAGTCTGCCCCAGGATGTCATCACAAGCGGCACATCAATGGAGGGCCAGGGATATGCGATTAACTTTGTGCCGCCGAGTTCGTTGATGGTGGTTTTGATCTGTCCCTTCAAGTCCGCACATCCAGCCTCATCCAGAGTTTCGCAGTTATACCAAAAGATGACATATCCATGCTCAAGGTTGTGAACAAGATAGCCTGCAGGGAATTTGTAATTATTCGTATCATAAAACCCCTCACTGGCTTCCTCGGCATAATGCGGACCGGAGGTGGGAGGATTGGAGTTATATTGCCCGGGATCCGAATCGATGGCGATATGCGGTGAGCTTAACATAATGGGAAATGACTCTCCCATTGCGGGACGAACACCCTGCCAGATCAGAACTCCGATGATGGCAATCACAGCGACCCCAACCGCGCCCCAGATAAAGTTCGTTGTCCTTTTCTGCTTGCGGTTGCGTTCTTTCGCTTGTTGTCGTAACGATTTTGAACTCATATAATACTCCTAAGATTGGGAATTAAAAAAACAGGCGTCAATGGGTATTTGACGCCTGTTTGACCCATTTGTTTACTGAATTGGGAAATCAGTTTCTTCCTTGAAGTCCAGGGAGTCCTTGGTCACCTGCACGCTTAGTTTCCAGTCGCCGGGATCGCTGAAGTTGGCTTTGATGGAATATTTTCCCCCGCCTTGCTCGGTCGCCATACCGCTCATTCCCATTCCTGCCATTGAAGGATGGTCTGCGGATACGTTGACAGTCGCGCCTTCAAGCGGATTGCCGTTCGCATCTGTGACGGTGACGATCAATTCAACATCACCCACAACTGCCGGACTGGGATTGGTTTCCACTTTTACCGATCCCTGACCTGCCGAGACTGGAGCGGCGGCGGGCGCAGCGGAACTTCCGCAGGCCGCGAGCACGACAGTCAGGATAACAAGCATACTTACAAAAATTAGTTTTTTCATTCAATTTCTCCTATGGGTCTGATTTTATTCAACGACATTGATCATCAACATCAAGCCGCCAGGCTCAATATTGTCAATGGTGGTATGGTGCAGGATGTGACAGTGCATCATCCACTGTCCCGTTTCAGTGGCGACGAACTCGATATCGTATCGTTCGCCAGGGGCAACGCTGATCGTGTCTTTTGTTAACTGCGCAGCCTCGGGTACGGGATGACCGTCTGTGGCGATGATCTTGAAAGGCATTCCATGCAGGTGCATGGGGTGAATGAATTGACCGATCCCGATCAAGCGCAGCCGCACCAGGTCACCTTTCTTGACCGTGATCGTCTCGGTGGATGGAAAAG
>JAPLGS010000056.1:0-4457 GCA_026390015.1 Chloroflexota bacterium
AAGCGCGGCGTGAAAGTAGTTGTGCTGGAAGCGGAGACAATCGGCTGGGGCGCAAGCTCGCGCAACGGCGGCATGACGTTGACCGGGCTCAAAGTCTCGATGCAAACCATTATCAAAAAACATGGGCGTGAACTGGCGAAGGAATTATTCCAGGCTTCGCTTGATTCTGTGGATACGGTCGAACAGATCATTCAACAAGAAAATATAAACTGCGGATTTGCGCGCACGGGTCACTTGCTGGCGGCCAATAAGCCGAAGCATTTTGAAGCGCTCAAAGATGAAGTGGATTTCATGGCGAAGGAATTTAATCATAAAGTCCATCTTGTATCACCAAAAGATTTACAAAATGAATTAGGCTCGAAAGTTTTTCACGGCGCTTTGGTGGATGATGTCAGCGCGGGCTTGAATCCTGCTCAATTTGTAGCAGGACTCGCAGGCGCGGCTGAAAGAGCGGGGACGATTCTCTGCGCGCGAGCGCGTGTCAACAAGATCGAGCGGAGTCAGAACCGATTTGTCATCGAAACAGAGAGAGGCACGGTCACAACAGAATCCGTTTTTGTGGCGACATCTGGTTACACAGGAAATGTCACAAAGAAATTGCAGAAAAAAATTATTCCAATCGGGTCGTTCATTATTGCGACGGAAAAATTATCAGACGAACTCGCGCACGAACTGAGCCCAAAGAATAGAATGATCTTTGATTACAAACATTATTTGAATTATTTCAGGTTGTGGGATAACCGCATGATCTTCGGCGGGCGCGCGGCTTTCTTTCCTGAAAACGAAAAAACAATTTCACAAAGCGGAGAAATCTTGCGGCGCGAAATGATCCAGGTCTATCCGCAATTGAAGAATGCCAAAGTGGAATATGTTTGGGGTGGTACGCTTGATTTTGCATTTGACATGATGACGCACGTCGGCGAATTGGATGGCATTCATTACGCGCTTGGGTACGCCGGGCATGGCGTGGCAATGGGAACTCATTTGGGCAAGACCGTAGCCGAAGCCATGTTGAAGGGAAATATAAAAGAGCATCCATTTGCGAAATTCAATTTTCCAAACGCGCCTTTGGGGTTGTATAATGGAAACCCATGGTTTCTACCGTTTGCCGGCTTATGGCACAAGGTTTTAGACTGGATGGAGTAAAAAATGACAATACTACGCGTCGAGTCGCTGGTTTCATCAGATGATCTACTAAAAGCAGTTGGGCAATTAAACATGCCTGAACTGGAGCGTTTTACGTCAGAAGTGATTGCTTTACAGGCACAAAAAAAAGCACCTTCCTTGCCGCGCTCTGAATCAGAATTATTGTTGAAAATCAATCAGGGATTGCCCGAAAAATTCAAAAGACGTTATGACGAGTTAATCGAAAAGCGGCGTGCAGAAACCTTATCACAAAAAGAATACAAGGAACTGCTCCGTATGACCCAGGAAACGGAAAAATTTGAAGCGCAGCGGGTTGAATGCCTGGCTCAACTTGCAAAAACCCGAAAAACAACGCTTTCAGGTTTGATGAAATCGCTCGGATTGCAAAACCCAAAATATGCCTAAAAACCGCATAACCGCCGAGCAAAAAAGAAAGGTGGTTGCACGTGCGAATCACTGCTGTGAGTACTGTCGCAGTCAGGCGCGCTTTGCTGTCCAGTCATTCTCAGTAGAGCATATTTTTCCTCAAAGCCGGGGTGGCACAAATTCATTGGATAATCTTGCAATGACGTGCCAGGGATGCAACAATTACAAGTACAACAAAATGGAAGATGAAGACCCGGTCACAGGTCAAATGGTTCCGCTCTATCATCCCCGCAAAAACCGCTGAAATGAACACTTCTCATGGAACAACGACTTTACGCTCATTATTGGCTTAACTCAAATAGGACGTGCAACTGTAAAAACCCTTATGTTAAATCGTGAAGGCGTGATTAACTTACGCAGAATGTTATATGCAATGGGCGAACATCCGCCTGAATAAGAATTTGCAAATTTTAAAAAGCGGATTAAAATAGCCGCTACTATTCTTACCAAATCCAGGAGGCACTCATGGCAAAGACCGGCAAGCCGAAAGAAATGGAAGGCGAAGTTTATTATCCGTCAGAGCAGGTGATCGCGCAGGCGCGCTTGAAAGATTGGGATGCGCTCGCCGAAAAAGCAGGCAAAGACCTGGAAGGCTTCTGGGCTGATGAAGCGAATGAACTGGAATGGTATAAGAAATGGGATAAGGTTCTGGATGATTCCAATAAACCTTTTTACAAATGGTTCGTTGGCGCAAAGACGAACATCATTCACAACGCCATTGACCGCCATCTCAAAACACATCGCAAGAATCAACTCGCGCTGATCTGGGAATCAGAAGACGGCAAGACCGAACGTACATTCTCTTACTTCGCCATGAACCGCGAAGTCTCACGCATGGCAAACATCATCAAAGCCATGGGTGTTCAAAAAGGCGAGCGCGTCACTATCTACATGGGCCGTGTTCCCGAAATCGTTTTTGCCATGATGGCGTGTGCAAAGATCGGCGCAATTCACTCGGTGGTATTCGGCGGCTTTTCAGTTGATTCACTGCAGGGACGCATTGATGACAGCAACTCAAAACTCGTCATCACCTGCGATGGTTCCTACCAGAACGGCAAAATTGTTGAACTAAAAGCCATCGTTGACGAATCGATCAAGCGTTGTCCGTCAGTTGAAAACGTGATCGTTGTCAAACGCGTCGGTAATCCTGTCGTCATGGAATCAGGACGCGACCATTGGTATCAAGACCTGTGCGCGCTTCCAATTGCAAATGGCAAATGCGTCACCGAAGTAATGGACGCGGAAGATCCTCTTTTCATTCTTTACACATCAGGCTCTACGGGCAAACCTAAAGCCATCCTGCACACGCACGGCGGATACATGGTCGGCACCTATTCAACACTCAAGTACGTGTTCGATGTCAACGATGAAGATCGTTGGTGGTGCACCGCCGACCCAGGCTGGATCACGGGCCACTCATATCTCGTGTACGGCCCGATGATCAACGGCGTGACCACATTCATGTTCGAAGGCGGCCCATCTTATCCGTATCCAAATCGCTGGTGGCAATGCATTGAGCGCTATGGGATCACAATCTTCTATACCGCACCCACCGCCATTCGTGGACTCATGCGATTTGGAGAATCCTGGCCGAACAAACACGATCTTTCATCCCTGAGGCTGCTCGGTACAGTCGGCGAGCCAATCAACCCTGAAGCATGGAAGTGGTATCACCGTGTCATTGGCAAGGAGACGAAACCGATCATCGATACCTGGTGGCAGACTGAGACTGGATCATTCATGATCACACCGACGCCTGTCGTGCCGCTCAAACCCGGATCGGGAACGCGTCCATTCTTTGGTCAGGAAGCTGAGATCGTGGACGAAGAAGGGAATCCAGTCCCGGATAACACGGAAGGCTATCTCACCTTGAAAAATCCATGGCCTGCCATGTTACGCACAATCTACGGCGATGATGAGCGCTATGTAAAACAATATTGGTCGAAATTTCCAGGACGCTATACAACCGGGGATTCAGCCAAGCGTGACTCAGACGGCTATTATTGGATCATCGGCCGCGTGGATGATGTCATCAAAGTCTCTGGTCATCGCCTCGGCACCGCAGAAGTTGAGTCTGCGCTGGTTAGTCACCCCGCTGTGGCAGAAGCTGCCGCAATTGGTTTACCGCATGACGTTAAGGGACAGGCGATCCATACCTTCGTGATGCTACGCACAGGATTTTCCCCCTCAGCTGAGTTGGCAGAAGAATTACGGCAGCATGTATCCACTCACATGGGACCGATCGCCCGTCCTGAGGATGTGAAGTTTGTGGATAAACTTCCCAAAACCCGCTCAGGCAAAATCATGCGGCGCGTATTGAAAGCCAGAGCGCAGGGATTACCTGAAGGTGATATTAGTACACTGGAAGAATAGTGGTAAGTAAAAAATTGGAAGTAAAAGAACTCCAGGATTTTCATTCTGGAGTTCTTTCGTTTTATCATTCCGCCGAACTATTGCGGAAATTTGCGCGGAGAAGCGCAATACTCACCGCTGGCAGATTTCCCGGACCCGGATAAACCAGATAACGCGGCGACCAGGTCGGATGAAATTTCTCCTTGAAGGAATGCAATCCTTTAAAATTATAAAAACGATTCACGTTTTCATAGATGAAACGCATTGTGCGTTCAAGCGCAGGGTCTTCCGGTTTTTCTCCAATACCTGAAAATGTACTCAAGCCAAGATTGAACGAAGCAAAACCTTTTTCCTTTGCCCACAGAAAAAGGGATACGAATAGAAAATCCATGATGCCCTTCTCGGAGTAACTGCGGTGGCGCATCAAGTCTACTGCGGCTTCGTTTGTTTGGAATTCGGTCACGGCATTGGCGAAGGCGTCAATGAATCCTTCTCCATCGTGCACAAGCAAAATAGGACAGGTGTTGAGATAT
>JAPLGS010000056.1:4501-9272 GCA_026390015.1 Chloroflexota bacterium
CAAACCAGCCGAGCGAGAATCCCATCTCTTTTGCACCGCGCGTGCTTAACCAATCATCACTGATCGCGCGCAGTTCGCGCAACATACGCGGCGAATGCGGCGGCTCCTGGACTGCGACTTTGTATCCATTACGAAGCATTTTATTATAGGCATTGCGGACGGGTTTATTCTCACTGCCTTCCAATGTGAATTTGGAAAGATCAACGCTCGCTTCCTGACCGAGGGGCAGCGCGTCAAACCCAAGTGATTTATATAGTTCAAGCGAATCCGGTACCACCTGATAGAAAGCTGGAATCCAATCATTGTGAGCGCAGAAACTTTTAAAAGCTGTGATGGCAGGCACGGAATCTTCGCCGCTGCCAATTGGATCACCAAGAACCAAAGCCACACGATTCTCGACTACATAAGAAATGAATGAACCAGCGGGACTAAAGAAATGCAGCTTGTCATCCAAAAGAGTGTAACGTGCCAATGACGATCTTCCATAAGCGCGGACAATTTCCCAGGCGCGTGTGCGTTCATCTGTTGAAGGAAGAAGGCGCGCCAACACTGGACGCAGGAGCATAAAGAAGGCATACGCACCCGATACCACGCCAACCAAATAGATCGAATCGGCAAAGTATTTTCCAAAGCCAGTGATCGGCTGTATTCCAGGATCGTAAAATGCGGTGAACATGATAACAGTCTGCCGAATGGCATCCCATAAACCAAAGCTGGCTTTGAAATGTCTGTCCAGCAGGAAGAAACCTGTCACGCCATAAGCGAGGGTAAAACCCAAAGAGGCAACTACAGCCAACAGTCCAGCGCGGACCGAAGGCGGATCAGAGCGCGCCTGAAAATGTCGACGGGTAATGATCAGCGGAATGAGAGTCAGCGCGGCCAGCGCCGCCTCTTCATAATCCAAACCTTTAATAAGATGAGTTGGAATGGAAACACTGAGAATGGCGACCGTCAAAATCCAGCCGATACGTTTGCGGCGCCAAAGGCTGACAGCGAGCAGTAACAGTGCAAAGCCTGCCAGCGCTGATGTGAGATGCCCGCCATGACTGACTCCAAATGGAGAATATTGCTCAAGCAGTTTTAACCTGTCCTTCATAGACGGAGTGACCGCCGACAGGACATTTACAATGCCCATGGCGGCGGTCAGTAGAGAGATCGATTTGACGACAGTAATCTCGGAAAAAATAAACTTGGATTTCATAGGAAGGTCACATTCTCTTTATCAGCTTTATATTGATATGCGTCCTTACCAGAGCGACGATGTAGGCGGGTTTTCAACCTGACAATTTTTTTTCAAATACGGTCAGGCTAAATTCCTCCGCGCTCTTTCATAATAGCGCGGATTTGTTTTTCGAGTTTGTCGGCCTCTTCCTCCAACTCAGCCAGTTCGATCAGCATCCTATCACCAGCGGATTTGTCTTCGAGTGAGTTGATGTTGATGCGGACATTGTAGCCAGCGGCGGTGAGTGCGGCTCTTGCCATGGCGAAGCCAGACATAGAGTCGCTGATGGCGTTGAGGTTGGCGTGTTGCGCGCACTTCAAAGCAAGCTCCATCACTTTGATCGCAGCACTGGATACATGCAGCGGAATATGCGCGGCGTTGAGCGTCGCATTGACTATGGCGTTATTACGCGTATCTTTTTGGTCTTCCGTTTCTTTAAGTAATTTGAAGGTTGCCATCAAAACTTCGAATGAGGCGGCGTCATCACCTACGGCTTGAGTTAATTCAGCGCGTAGATTTTCAGCGACGGCTCGGATGGCTTGCATTTCAGCTTCAACTTCGGCGTATTTCTTTTTGCCGATAGTGAGTCCCGCGACCATGGCGACGAGTCCTGCGCCCATGGCGCCCGCGTAAGCCGCGGCAGAACCTCCACCTGGGGTTGGTGTCGGGGCGGCTAATTCATCTAGGATGGTTGCAGGTTGCAGGTTGGAAGGTTGCGAGGTTGTAGTCTGAAAAAGTCTGGCTTCAAGAATCTGCTGTTTGTCAAATTGATCCAGTTGCGTATACCAGACCGCCGCATCAACCAAAGCATCCTGCGGAATTAATCCAACAAGCTCGCTGTGATGAATGCCGACGCCATAACGCTCAGCTTCGCGGCGAATAATTTCAACCACCCGCGCAATGGGAGTCTCGCGGAAGTTGGTAAGATTCATCGAAACTTGCGCGCGACCATCCACGAGCAACCCAAGACCCTTCACATAACGCAGTCCACCCGATGACTGACGAACAGCTTTGGCAATTTTTTTCGCGATGCCGACATCATCAGTGGTGAGATAAACATTGAATGCGATCAGCGGATTGCGCGCACCGATGACAGTCGCTCCCGCCGTGCCTAATTTACTGGGGCCAAAATCAGGTTTGCGATTCGGGTCAGATTCAATTTCAGATTTCAAGCCTTCGTATTGACCTCGGCGAATATATTCGAGATTGACATGCTCGGGGCGAGTCGCCGCCGCTTCATACAAATAGACGGGCAGGCTGAGCTCGCTTCCAACACGCTGACCCAACCTTTGGGCAATGGCGATGCATTCTCCCATGGTGACATCAGACAGCGGCACAAAGGGAACAACATCTGTCGCGCCCATCCGCGGATGCGCGCCCGTGTGTACGTTGAGATCAATTAATTCAGATGCGGTTTTGATGGCGCGGAAGGCGGCTTCTTCCACACCTGCGGGCGTGCCCACAAATGTGACCACCGTGCGGTTGTGATCGAGATCGGAGGAACGGTCGAGAAGTTTTACTTCGCCCACCGATTGGATGGCGGCGACGATCTGGTCAATGACTTCGGGTCGGCGCGCGTCGGAAAAATTGGGGATACATTCAATAAGCTGGGTCATGGGGGCTCGATTTTTGGTTTTGGATTTGTGATTACTTAGTCTATTATAAGTCACGTCAATATATGCGGGGAGTTTTTTTAATTATCCCGTATAATCTCACTATGGAAAAATCCAGACTGGAAGCATTTAGCGATGGCGTGTTTGCGATTGTGATCACATTGTTGATCCTCGATATTCGTTTCCCCGAAGTGGAATACAGTCAATTTGCGGCGACTCTGACTTCCGTCCTGCCGCGCATCCTGGCGTATGTGATGAGCTTTATTATTATTGGGCTGTACTGGGTTATCCATCATAGCTCGATGCATGTGATCAAAAAAACAGACCGCGGCTTTCTTTGGCTGAATATTCTGCTTTTGTTGTGCGTGAGCTTTATTCCGTTTCCAACTTCGTTGTTGGGTCGTTATCCCTTTCAGGCTGGACCGATTATTATTTACGGACTGACCTTGATTGGCTGCAACGCCGTAGGGATTGCCATGGTGTTTTATGTTTATTATCACCCCCATCTGGCGATCACCGAGTTCAGCAAACAATATCTGCGCAGCCACACGCCGAACTATATTATTATCAACGGTGCATATCTCGGCGCAATTTTACTGGCGCACCGCTTTCCGCTGGTGAGTTATCTGATCTATATTTCCGTGGTCGTGTTTCTGATCGTTTTCCTTCCCAAACTGGACGATGGGATTAATTACCAAGGAGAATAATGGCATTAATTCTCTTCGATTTTGACGGTGTGCTCGCTGATACTTTGGAAGATATGCTCCAATTCGGACAGGAAGTCTGTGACGAATTGGGGGTAAATCATATCGTGGTGCAAAACGACTTGAGAAATCTTGAAGTCATGTCTTTCGCCACCTACGGGAGAGCGTGCGAAGTACCCGAGGATTTGGTGGATGAATTTGTCCGCCGCTGTTTGCTGCGCTTCGCTGGGAAGAAATCCCCGCCTGAAATTTTCAAAGGAATGGACGAGGTTGTCAGGAAGTTAGCTGAGAACAACGTCATTGCTATTGTTACAGGCAACACGGCGGAAAACGTCAACGCTTTTCTGGTTGAGCATGGGCTGGATGGTCACGTCCGCGCGATATACGGAGTGGATTCGCCAGGGTCAAAGGCTGAGAAAATATCGCTGGCTCGAAGTCAATTTGCGAAGAATGGCGAACCTGTATTCGTAGTGGGAGACACGCTGAGCGATGCCAGCGCGGCAAAGGAAGCCTCTGTCAAAAGCATCACAGTCAGTTGGGGACATCAAAACGCTGAGATGTTGATCCGCGCCGAGTCTGATTATTTTGTCGACTCAGCGAGGACATTGACAGAAATATTCACATAGTGAGACATATCAGGTCTGCAGAGAGAATACGTTTGTTAAAAGTTGTATACGACCCCTGTCAACTCTTCAGAAATAACCCACAGTTGTTTCGCAATTGCTTCATCATAAGATTTGTTGTTTGACATCACCTTTTCAGGATAGCCGCGCATTCCTCTCATGCCAGTCGGCCCAATATAATCACAGCCATATACTTGAGGAGCAACGGCTGCGAATAGAGTGGGCAGCGCGCCCATTTCCTGTGATTGGGCGATCAAAAAATTGGCCGCTTTCATCATCCATTTGGAAATCGCCGACCCATCCATCCCCGGGCCAGACGCCTGTAAATTCGTTGCAGCATATCCAGGATGACAACCTACGCTAATGGCATTGATAGCCGAAGTGGCAAAGCGGCGCTGTAATTCATAGGCAAACAGCAAATTTGCAAGTTTGCTTTGTGCGTACGCACCCCAACGGTCATAGCTTTTTTTGGCACGGTTCAGAAAAGCTGAAAAAATGGACATAGGACCTTTACAAATTATGTAACAGATTATCATCCGGTGCTAACGAAACAATCCCGGCAGAGCGGGTAGGATGTATTTACTTGGCAGTAAAAACGACTTGCAAAAC
>JAPLGS010000144.1 GCA_026390015.1 Chloroflexota bacterium
ATCCCATTCACATTCAAATACAATTCTCTTTTCCGTGTACAATTCTCGCTGGGTTTTCATGGCTTTCTCCTTTGTCAAAAGCCAGTTTGCCATGAAAACCCTTTTTATTCAAGTCAATAGCAAGTTATGCTGTACTGCCTTTTTCCAAATCCTGGTTGACTTTACGTCGGTTGGTACGCATGCTTGCTCATGCGGTTGAAGATTTGTTCGATCTGGCTGATGTCGTTTTTCGCAATGATCATGTTGCGTTTTCGTGAACTACTGAGTATGGAATTGGTCATTGATTTCATGATTATTCCCATGCTATACTTGGTTAGAAAACAGGAGATATTATGCCCATCCGAATATTGGTTGTAGATGATACTGAGTTAAATCTGAAATTGGTCAGCGCTATACTAGTAAAAGATGGTTATGAAGTAATTACCGCCCGAAATGGTCTTGAAGCGTTGGAAGTAATCAAGACTTCTCCTCCCGCTTTAGCCATCCTCGACGTTATGATGCCAGATATGGATGGTTACACACTTTGCGGCCGTCTTCGCCAGAATTCGGGCACCGCGAAGATCCCGATCATTATTCTGACTGCTTTGAGCGGCGTTGATGACAAAATAAAAGCATTTGATTCAGGGGCTGATGATTTTTTGGGAAAACCATTTGAACCACAAGAGCTGCGAGCCAGGATCAAGGTATTGCTGCGCAGGGCTGTTCAGGAAGAACCTGCCCAAAACAGCGATGTGCTTGGAAAGGTAATCGCAGTATTTTCCTTGCGCGGAGGTGTGGGCGTCTCAATGCTTTCATCAAATCTTGCCGCATCCTTATCTCAGATTTGGAGGAGTCCCGTCGCATTGGTAGATCTGGCATTTGTGAACGGGCAAAGCGCCCTCCTCTTTGATCTTCCTCTTCGAAATACATGGGCCGATGTGGGGAATTTTCCTGCAAAAGAAGTGGATATTACTCTGCTTAACTCTGCGATGCTGCACCATGATTCGGGTGTGCGTATTCTCGCGTCGCCCCGCAGGCCAGAAGATTCCGAAACGGTTACCGCTGAGCATGTTCAGCTTACGATTGAAATACTCCGCAAGCATTATGAATATATCGTTCTGGATTTGCCGCACGATTTTACTGAAACCACATTGACCGGCCTGGATATGGCAGATCAAATCCTGTTGCTGCTTGCTCCTGAAACAGCGTCCGTCCGTTGCGCTGGAAATGCTCTCGATACTTTTTCGCACCTGAAGTATCCGGATGAGCGTACTACACTGATCTTGAATTGGCCTTTTAAGGGAAAAGGATTACCGCGTACTGGGATTGAAACCGCGCTGAAAAAGGAAATCAATATTGTGATTCCGTTTGCCGGAGAGGCTGTCGTCTCTTCAATTATGCTCGGCAAACCGTCTGCTCTTCAGACCCCGCTCGATCCATTAGGTGCGTTTCTGGAAGATCTTGCGTATCTTAACAGCAAGGAAGAACATAAACAAAATCCGCCGGAGATTACCCGTGATCGTATCGGGCAAGTAAAAAAGCGGGCGCAAGCCCGGCAGTGGAAATCCTAATAAATCCTTTCCAAAAAAATGCGATAGAACCGCCTCCTCTTTAACTGAAAGCTGGGAGGCGGTTTATTGTTATAATCTCAGCTATGACTAAATCTCCCAGTCCCATCGATCCCGAAGCAAAGCCTGATGACCGCGTGGACAATGCCTTGCGTCCCGAAAAGCTGAACGACTTGATCGGTCAGGATCAGGTTAAAGAGAATTTATCCATTCTGATTGCGGCGGCGCGCAAACGTGGTGAGGCATTGGATCATGTTCTTTTTTATGGGCCGCCTGGTTTGGGCAAAACGACTCTCGCGCATGTGCTTGCCAATGAAATGGAAGTCAACGTTAAAGTAACGGCTGGCCCCGTCATCGAACGCGCAGGTGATCTCGCCGCCATCCTGACCAACTTGCGTGCAGGCGATGTTTTATTTATTGACGAAGTTCATCGCCTCGGTCGTGCCGTAGAAGAAGTTCTATATCCAGCTATGGAAGATTTTGCGCTGGATATCATCATCGGCAAAGGCCCATCCGCCCGTTCCATCCGCTTGAAACTTCCGCGCTTTACCATTGTCGGCGCGACAACGCGTCTGGCTTTGGTCACTGCTCCATTACGCGCGCGTTTTGGCGCAGTCTATCGGTTGGATTATTATGATATTAACGCGATGCAGGCAATTGTCACACGCGCCGCGCGGATGTTGAAAGTGGAAGCTGAAAAAGATGGCGTCGTCGAAATGGCGCGCCGCGCCCGTGGGACTCCGCGTGTGGCATTGCGTTTGCTGCGCCGCGTGCGTGACTTCGCCCAAGTCCGCGCGGATGGTGTCATCACGAAGAAGGTCGCCAAAGAAGCGCTGGACTTGTTGCAGGTTGATCCGCTCGGTCTCGACGATGTAGATCGCCGTGTGCTAAAAACCATCATCGAAAAATATAACGGCGGACCTGTTGGCTTGAATACCATTGCCGCATCCATCAGCGAAGAACAGGACACGATCATGGATGTCGTTGAACCTTATCTATTGCAACTTGGATTTCTTGACCGCACCCCGCAGGGACGCGTCGCCACCAAATCTGCGTATGAGCATTTGGGATTTACTTACACGGAACAAGGACAGCAAAGGCTTTTATAGCAATTTTGTCGAAAATCTAAATATCTTTTAGTGTCAGCTTTTAACCTTGATCATGAAACGTATCCTCTACTTCTTCGCCCCCCTTTTTATCCTGACAGCCTGCGGGCGGTTGGATTCTATTCCATACACACCCGCGCAAACTCCTGAAACCTGGCTTCAAATTCAGCCGTTTACCGAATTCAAACTTGCTTCGCAGAATATTATTTTTGTTCAGCCAAGCACTTCGATCATCGTTTATTTTCTCGGCATTCTAACGATCATAGTTGGTTTATTTTTTCTGAAAATCCGCGCAGGTCAACGCTCCCGTATCTGGTGGGGCATCGCATTGTTATTATGGGGCGTCGGCGCGCTTCTTGCGGGCACAAGTTATGAAGCCTTCAGCTACGCCATAAAATGTGCCGGGCGCGAATTCTGTCTCTGGACGAGTTGGTGGGAAATCCTGTATCTCATTGCCTCGGTCTGGAGTATTGATGCCATGACCTTGGCGGTGGCTTATTCCAGCACCACAGGCAAATTACGAAAGGCACTTTCCGTTTATTCCATTATCAACGCAGGTGTGTATTTCATCATCGTGATGATCGGCGTGTTTGTTCCCATCAAATTTTTGATTTCATTTGAATTGCTTTTAGTTGTTGCTGCGCCGGGCATCGTTGCATTCTTTGTTATCAATGGTCGGCGCTATTTCAAATATAAACTTCGCCTTGACCTTACACTATTGAGCACATGGATTTGGCTTGGAGTCACCATTGCCGCTTATTTTCTTTATCTCATTTCGGGCAACACAGAATCTTTGTGGGCAAAAGGGCTTTGGTTTTCTGCAAACGATATTTTGCATATTGGCCTCATCGTTTGGATGTTTTATATTGCTTTTGCTCTTGCCCCACAAGTGAATGATACGGTGGCCACTGTATAAAAAATTGCAAGTTAAAGATTTTCGACCTTCAACCTGCGATCTTTGACCGTTTCTAAAGTTCCACACTTGTATGCATAGCGGGATAATGTACATGCTTCACGTGGTTTTCTTCTAACTTCTTCATCAACGGTAATGCGCCTTTCTCTTCCCCGTGTACCAGAAATATGGATTTTGCGCTCTTCTTCACTCGCGAAGCATATTCCACCAGTAGATCCTGCCCTGCGTGAGCCGAGAGTCCACCCACAGTTGCGATCTCGGCGCGGCAGTGGTAGGTGTCGCCAAATATTTTTATCGTTTTCTCGCGATCTGCCAGTCTGCGCCCCATCGTTTCAGGTGACTGCCATGAAACGATCATGATCGTATTATTTTTATTTTCGATCGCCCAGCGGATGTGATACACCACGCGCCCCGTCTCTGCCATACCCGAAGCGGAGATGATGATCATCGGGTCGGTGCGTGCGTTTAATGCCTTCGACTCATCCAGAGTTTCGACATATTTCAGATACTTGAAATCCAACGCAGGATGCCCAGTTTGTACCAACTTGTTCATTTCAGCATCATAACATTCGGGATGTGCGCGAAAAACCTTCGAAGCATTCACCGCCAGTGGACTATCCACATAGATCGGCACATGCGGCAAATCACCATCTTCTGACATGCGATGGAGGTTATAGACCAACTCTTGAGTGCGTCCAACAGCAAACGAAGGGATGATCACTTTGCCATTGCGTTTCAATGTGCGCAGAATTATGGCGCGCATCTCAACATAAGCTTTTTCAGGATCGTTATGTGGTTTATCCCCGTAGGTTGATTCCATCAAAAACACATCCGCCTCTTCGGGAAGAACGGGGTCGCGCAAGATGGGCATACCACGCCTGCCGATATCGCCTGAAAACCACAAATGTTTTTTTTGTTGTTTCTCTTCAACGCGCAAAGAAATAGAAGCAGAACCCAGGATATGACCCGCGTCATAAAATGTCACTGCCACGCCTTTCGCCGCCTCAAAAGACTCTTCATAATTATAGCTTTTTAGCAAAGGCTTGACCCGCTCTGCATCTTTTTCTGTATAAAGCGGATCAACCGCAGGCTCACCGCGCTTTGCATTATGATAACTTGTGCTTTCTGCCTGCTTCTCTTGAATGTGACCTGAATCTCGCACCATCAGATCGGTTAAATTCGCGGTGGCATGCGTCGCAAAGATCGGACCGTTAAAACCTTGCTTCACTAAATTCGGCAAATTACCAGAGTGATCAATGTGAGCATGTGATAATATGACAGCGTCAATTTTAGTAACATCAAAAGGGAAAGTCCGATTTCGTAAAATGGATTCCTTGCGCCGCCCCTGAAATAATCCGCAATCCAACAACAATCGTGATCCATTTACTTCCACCAAATGCATCGAGCCTGTCACCGTTTGCGCTGCTCCGTGAAAACTGAGTTTCATATTGCCTCCGTGTAAGGTTGTTCCGCTTCCGTTTTTGATTCTAATCCATTATGATGGAACCAAAAGATGAAAACTTCCGACTTCGACTATCATCTCCCTGAATCTTCCATCGCGCAGACTCCTGCCGAACCGCGAGATTCTTCCCGACTGTTTATCCTGCATCGTGATTCAGATGATGTAGAGCATCGCATCTTTCGTGACCTCAGCCTGTTTCTGCGCGCTGGAGATTTACTAATCCTCAACAGGACTCGCGTCATCCCAGCCAGAATATTCGCCAAAAAAGAAACAGGCGGCCGCGTTGAAATTCTCCTGCTCCGCCGCCGTGACGAGTTGACTTGGGAAGCTTTGGTCGGTGGTAAAGGTCTGCACGTGGGAAAATTGGTAAAAGTAGAAAATGGACCTGTTGCGGAAATTAAGGAAATATTGGAAGGCTCAGGACGATTAATAAAATTTTCCGAACCCATAGAATCATATTTTTCCAAAGTTGGGAATGTTCCACTCCCGCCATATATTCATGAAAAACTAAATGACCCCGAACGCTATCAAACCGTTTACTCGCGTGATGTCGGTTCCGCCGCCGCGCCAACGGCGGGATTACATTTCACGCCAGAATTATTGGATGAACTAAAATCAAAAGGTGTGAAGATCGCTTATGTCACTTTGCATGTTGGCTTGGATACATTTGCCCCTGTTACAGAAGATGACCCTGAAGAACACAAAATCCATACCGAGTGGTGCGAACTTCCACAAGAAACAGCGGACTTAATTAATCAAACTAAAAAATCTGACGGGCGAGTGATTGCCGTTGGGACGACTTCAGTGAGAACATTGGAATCGGCTGCAACACTGAACACTGATAACCGATCGTTGGTTACTGCATTTACCGGCCCAACTTCCATCTTCATCCTGCCTGGCTATCAATTCAAAGTGGTAGATACGATGATTACGAATTTCCATTTGCCAAAATCGACGCTCATCATGCTGGTCAGTGCGTTTGCCGGGCGCGAAAAAATTCTGTCTGCGTATGAAACAGCCATCCAGGAAGGCTATCACTTTTATTCTTTTGGCGATGCAATGTTAATAACGTGATTGGTAAATCGTTATTTACCAATACCCAATCAACTATGGAACTGAATGAGCTAAACCAGCAAATCATAGCTTGCCGTAAATGTCCGCGCCTCGTGGAATGGCGTGAGGAAGTTGCGCGAGTCAAACGCAAGGCATATCTTGATCAGGAGTATTGGGGAAAACCTATCCACGGGTTTGGTGATCCGCAGGCGCGCGTGCTCGTGGTGGGACTTGCCCCCGGCACGCATGGCTCGAACCGCACAGGTCGTCAATTCACTGGCGATGCTTCGGGCGGTTTCCTTTTCCCAGCGTTGCAGCGTGCCGGGTTTGCGAATCAAGCTGCAGCGGAGTCCAGAGGCGATGGGCTTATTCTCAAAGATATGTATATCACCGCGTCAGGCCGATGCGCTCCGCCGGATAATAAGCCAAGTCCGCAGGAATTAAATAATTGCCAGCCGTATTTAGAAATGGAACTTCAGATCATTCAGCCAAAAGTGATCGTATGTTTAGGTAAGATTTCTTTCGATAGAATCCTCAAAGTATTCGCGCTTCGTAATCTAAAATTTTCTCATGGCGCAGTTTATGAACTGATGACGGATCACTGGTTACTGGCTTCATATCACCCCAGCCAGCAGAACACGTTGACTGGAAAATTGACTGTGGAAATGTTTGACCAAATTTGGAAAAAAGTAAAATCACTCTTATGAAAATAATTAAACGCATCGCTCTTGTACTTGTAATTGTTATGGCCTTACTTAGCATCGGATTCGTCGTTTGGGCCGAGACTCCTCTTGGTCCCGCGCCTGAAGCACTCGCCGCTCTCAAATCAGATTCTCAAGTAACGGTAACCACAAATGACTTTATAACCTTCAAACCTTCCAACCTGCAACCTTCAACCGCCTTCATCTTCTACCCCGGCGGCCGCGTAGACTACCGCTCGTATGCCGCGCCTTTACGGGCGATTGCAGAGCAGGGATATTTGGTTGTATTAGTTCCTGTTAGATTGAATCTAGCATTCTTTGATATCAACGCCGCAAATCCTGTCTTCGGAAAATATCCCGAGATCCAACATTGGATTGTAGGTGGGCATTCCCTCGGTGGGGTGGCTTCGGCTTTGTTTGCAAAAGGTCATCCCCAAGTGGAAGGAATTGTCTTTTGGGCATCTTATCCTGCAGATGATTCACTCAAGAACAGCGACTTGAAAATGCTATCAATTTATGGAACTAATGATATGGCGGGCATGGCTAAATTTGATGAGACAAAATCTTTACTCACTGCGGATGCAAAATACGTTGTCATGGATGGCGGCAATCACGCGCAGTTTGGTGATTACGGTCCCCAACCTGGTGATAATGCCGCAACGATCTCGCGTGCCGATCAACAGGCACAGGTCGTTTCGGCGGTCGTTTCGTTCTTAGATTCATTCGTAAAATAAAACGCTAACAGAAAGTATAATGAATTCATGACTCTTACGAACCTCATGCCTCCCGGTCAACTTGCCCCTGATTTTGAACTCAAGGATATAAATGAAAATCCTGTGCGTCTTTCCAGCTTTCGCGGAGGCAAGCCTGTTGTGCTTACCTTCCTGCGTGGTTTCCTGTGACCATACTGCCGCGCGCAGTTGGCGCGCATGAGAGATAACTATGCAGAGTTCACAGCACGCGGCGTCACAATTATTGCTGTTGGTCCTGACAATATGCAGACCTTTCAACACTATTGGGAAAATGAAAACATTCCATTTATTGGTTTGCCCGATCCTGACCATCAAGTTTCAAAGTTATATCGTCAGGAAGTGAACTTATTTAAATTAGGACGCATGCCATTAAATACCGTCCTTGATATCAATGGACACATGCGCTACGTTCACTTTGGTTCCTCCATGTCTGATATTCCAGATAATGAAATTTTTCTCAACGTAATAGACCAACTCAACGCGTCATCAAAATAGCATGACTTTAGGACGAATTGCTTTTCTTGGTTCAGGTGAGACTTCCCTCGCGGGCGGCCGCATTTTTGAATCACTGGCCCGCCTCATTCCTGAACCTTTACATGTTTCCGTACTGGAAACGCCAGCCGGCTTTGAGTTAAATGCCTCGATCGTCGCGGCGCGAGTTGGAGATTTTCTTAAGACTCGTTTGCAAAATTACAAGCCAACCATAGACTTGATTCCCGCGCGCAAACAGGGGACGGAATTCAGCCCCAATAATATTGAAATCTTAAAACCTTTATTACGCGCCAACATTATTTTTATGGGACCGGGCAGTCCCACATATTTGGCGCGTCAACTACACGGCTCGCTCGCCTGGGATATTATGCGTGCGCGTCACAGGCTCGGCGCTACATTAATATTTTCATCCGCTGCGACGATCTCTGTTGGCGCGTGGGTCTTGCCCGTTTATGAAATTTACAAAGTAGGTGAGGATGTGCATGCAAAAGAAGGTTTGAACTTCTTTTCAGACCTCGGCATGGATCTGTCTTTTGTCCCGCATTGGAATAATGCCGAAGGCGGCACCGACCTCGATACCAGCCGTTGTTTTGTGGGCATCGAACGCTTTGATCAGTGGCTCAAATTACTGCCTCCTGAAAATATACTCGTTGGTCTCGACGAACATTCAGGCATCATCATGGATTTTGAAAAAGGAACTTGTGATGTGCATGGCGTCAGTTCCGTGTCAGTCGTCAAAAACACCAGCATGGAAATGTATCCCGCGGGCGCAAAATTTTCGCTGAATGAATTGGGAAATTTCAACCTGTCGGACCCGATCGAAAAAGGGATCCGCCCTGAAGTATGGGAAATGGTTCTCAATGCATCGAAAACAATTGATGAAGAAACGCCTCCTGACGAAGCCTTGAAAATGCTCGAGCAACGAAAAGATGCCCGCGCCCGAAAAGACTTCGCCGAATCAGATAGATTGCGCGGCCAGATCGCCGAGTTGGGATGGATAATTCAAGATGGCAAAGATGGACAGAAACTGGTTAAGAGATAGACGAAAGACCCCAAATGAAAAATATTTGAGGTCTTTTTTTATCGGCCTTCCGCTTTCGATCTTCATCCTCCGCACAAAGCATTCATCCTTTCCTTCACTTTGCGATAAAATAGAATTCGTACAAGGAGATTTTACATGCGCGCCGTGGATATCATCATCAAGAAACGCGATAGACAGGAATTGACCTCACAGGAGATCGAGTTCTTAATAAATGGTTTTACAAATGGGGATATTCCCGATTATCAGGCTTCTGCTTTTGCAATGGCTGTCCTGCTGAACGGCATGACTTCTCATGAGACCAAAGACCTTACGCTGGCAATGGCGCATTCAGGACAGGTACTTGATCTATCCAAGATCGTTGATGTTGTCGTTGATAAACATTCCTCTGGCGGAGTAGGCGATAAAACCAGCCTTTCGGTCATGCCAATGGTCGCGGCCTGTGGATTGCCCGTCGGCAAAATGTCTGGCCGTGGACTTGGCTTCAGCGGCGGCACATTGGATAAATTGGAATCCATCCCCGGCTATCGTGTGAACCTGACCACCGATGAATTCAAACAGCAATTAAAAGAAAAAGGCATTGTACTTACCGGTCAATCCTTGGACCTCGCGCCTGCAGACGGAAAAATGTATGCGCTTCGTGATGTGACGGGCACAGTGCCTTCCATACCGTTGATCGCATCTTCCATCATGTGCAAGAAGATCGCAGCCGGGGCAACCGCAATTGTTTTGGATGTGAAAGTAGGACTTGGCGCATTCATGGAAACACTTGATGAAGCGCGTCAACTCGCCAACTTGATGGTGGATATCGGTCAATTGGCGGGCCGAAAAACTGTCGCCTTGCTTTCAGACATGAATCAGCCTTTGGGGAGCGCCGTTGGCAATTCGCTTGAAATGATCGAAGCGATCGAACTCTTGCGCGGGCATGCTCCCTCAGATTATTACGAACATTGTTTACACGTTACCGCGCATATACTAGTCATCGGACAGCGCGCAAAAGATTTGAGCGAAGGCCGCGCGCTGGCTGAAAAATGCATAGTTGATGGGAGCGCGCTTGAGAAATTCCGTGTGCTGGTTCAAGCCCAGGGCGGAGACGTTTCGTACATAGATGATATCTCCAGGTTTAGGCGCGCAAAATATGTGGATGTAGTGAATGCCCCTCGAAGCGGATTCATTTCACAGGTGCACGCCCGGCTCGTGGGCGAGGCGGCCGTGGAACTCGGAGCAGGTCGTACTAAGAAAGGCGATCCTGTCGATCACGCGGTTGGTTTTATCATCCACAAAAAAGTGGGCGATAAAGTTGAAGCGGGCGAG
Organism: Chloroflexota bacterium; assembly: GCA_026390015.1. GTDB lineage: Bacteria > Chloroflexota > Anaerolineae > Anaerolineales > Villigracilaceae > Villigracilis. The sequence continues at coordinate 10,380 of JAPLGS010000144.1, forward strand.
CCGTTGTTCGAGATCCACGCTACTAATGAAACAAAATTCGAAGAAGCTCGCAAGGCTGTGTTAGCTGCCCATAAATTTAGTGATGAATTTGTATCGCCACTCCCCCTGTTTTACGAGTAAAATAGTGACTAGGATTGCAAAATTTTTAAGAATCGGGCATACTTAACTTCAGGAAAAAGGCAATGGCAAAAGTCTCATTAAGAATTTACAATCGTGAAATTGAAAGCCTCGTTGACCAGGGAAATACACAAGAGGCTATCGCACACTGCCACCATATTTTAAAAACTTTCCCAAAACATCTGGAAACCTATCGTCTGCTTGGCAAGGCACACCTTGAGGCAAAACGCTATACAGAAGCGGTGGATATTTTTAGCCGCGTGCTGATGGCAGTACCTGAGGATTTTGTCGCTCATGTGGGGATGAGCATTATGAGTGATGAGCAAAACAAGTTTGACGATGCCATCTGGCACATGGAGCGCGCATTTGAATCTCAGCCATCCAACGCCGCAATCCAAAGCGAATTGCAAAGACTCTATGGCCGTCGTGATGGCATGGAGCCGCCCAAGATCCGTATGACACGCGGCGCGCTGGCGCATATGTATGTACAGGGTGAATTGTATCCACAAGCTGTCGCGGAGGTTCGCGCGGTGCTTGCGAGTGACCCGAACCGCGGCGATATGCAAATCTTGCTCGCGCGCGCTTATTTTCGCAGCGGCCAAAAATCAGATGCTTCCGATATGTGTGGGCAGTTACTTAAACAATATCCATATTGTTTAGACGCAAATCGGATCATGGTTGAGCTTATTCCATCCACAGCCGGTGCCGCTGAAAATACTCAAGTCTATCGTGCCCGCGTTATTGATTTGGATCCTTATGCTTCATTTACCAAGGGCTCCATATTTCAATCCAATGAAGTCGCTGATGCAGCTGTTAACTTGGAACACTTGGAATATACCGGCAATGAAGTACCCATCGGGCAGGATTGGGGCTCCTCTCTTGGAATCAAACTTGCCGCTTCTAATTCTTCCTCTGATGAACAACCTGATTGGTTAAAATCTGGCGGAGTTTCTGACGGAACGAATCAATTTCAACTAACACCCGCTTCTGTTGCCGGGTCGGAGGATGAAATTCCAGACTTTTTACGTTCAGCCGGCTGGGCAGAATCTAACACTCCGGAACAGCCCACCTCCATGTTTGACCAGGAATCAGCCAGCGACTCAGGGCTTGTCTCAGCTGATCTACCTGACTGGCTAAAGAGTCAGGCTCCAATTACTGAACCTTTGCAGTCCGCTCAAATTCAGTCATTGGATACTCCCGATTGGTTAAACGAACTTGGCAGCGAACCAACGACCGATGCTGTTCCAGCACAACCCAATGAAGTTAGCGATTGGCTAACCAGTCTTGATGGTGCGCAGAATGATCAAGCACTACCCACCACTGTGCAGGCGGGTGACACTCCTGATTGGCTCGCCGGGCTTAGCGACGAGAAAACCATCAAGCCAACATCTGACGAGCCTGATCAAGTTTCCGCTTGGCTCAGCGGGCTTGATGAGGAAAAAACAACTCCCGAGACACAAGCCAGCGACCTTCCCGATTGGCTAGGCGGACTTGGTGGAGTGCAAGCATCTGAATCTGGGTCTGCACAACCAGGTGAAATTCCCGACTGGTTAAGGGACCTTGGTGATTCAAAATCCACCGAGCCGCTGGCCGCACAGCCCAACGCTGTTCCTGAGTGGCTAAATGGATTGGATGATTCGTCAATTTCCGCAAAACCAAATGAAGCACCAGCTTGGTTGAATCAGCCCGCCAAAACTCCACCCTCTGTTGAAGAAATCGCCGCCGATCCAATCGCTCAAAGTGAAACTCCGCCAGAATGGATACCGCAAGCGCAGGGTATCAACTCACAAACATATGAAAAGCCTTCTACTGAAAACTTAGGTGCGACCGCCCAGGAACAGGATGATGCCGTAGCATGGCTTGAATCACTTGCTGCCAAGCATGGCGCCAAGCCTGAGGAAATGGTGTCCGACCCGAACAAGCGCAGTGATACTCCGCCTGAATGGGTGCAACAAGCTCAAGCAATTGGCGAAACAGAATCCATTTCTAAAGCTCAGATCGAAGAAGCGGCACGCTCTAACCAGCAAGAAGCTCAACCAGCCAAAGGGGATAACGCCTTAAATATTGGCGAACAATACTTTGTAGATTTTGAAAACACATCTGCCGTCCTGCCTGCATCTGACGCAACCGGGATGTGGCTGCGCGACCTCAACGAAAAAGAAAAGCAAAATGATTTCATTACACCTCCAACAAGTGATTCAAAGGAAACTCCTGAGTGGATAAGAACTGGTCAATCACTGCCAGAGGAGAGAGAAGAACAAAATCTGCAACACGCTGATATTCCTGATTGGATCAAAGGCTCCCAGCCGGGCAGTTCAGCTGAACCGATCAAATTTGCCGAGGAATTACCCGCCGCGCAAAATTCTGACCTGCCTAATTGGCTAAGCGGCATTGAAGAAGAGTCTGCCACGAAGCACACTGTGGATGATCAGGGTTTATCGAATCAAGATCTCTCGAGTTGGTTGAACGGTTTGGATGATGAACCCGGGCTTCCGTTTGAGCCAATGCCAACCCCCAATTCCATTCTATCTAATGCAATACCCCGCCCCATTACCCCGGATCGCCCGCTGGAAAAAGAGTTTGTTGCGGCGAAATCGGCGGACCTGCCAGATTGGTTGAGTGATGTTGACGCCAAACAGGAAGAGGATCTGGAAGAAGATCTGTGGAAGAAATCCATTGAGCAGGAACTTGACACAGTCGCACCCTTATCGACCGAAGAGCCTGCTCCTGTTAGCGAAGCGGCTGATCTTCCCGACTGGCTGATAGGCGCGCAACAAGAGTCTGTCCAAGTTGCAGAGGTTGAAATGGAAGACGACGATACTCCGCCGTGGATGCATAGAGAGAAATTTGAAACAGAAGAAACACTTAGCCCCCCCGTTCGCACCACGCCTTCTGATTGGCATCCAGTGGATGTGAAGGAATCTGCGCCGGCACTTATAAATAAAGTACCGCCCTCTGCCGAATTTATCAAACCTGCTGTGGCGGTTGCTCCGATCCCAACAAAGAAGAAGCCCAATCCATCTGCGCGGCAACCACAAGCTGAAGCGCAGAACACCTCAAACATTTTGATCCAGGCTAAAGGTGAATTAGATCGGGGCGATATTCCAACTGCCTTGAACCATTATGGGAAGCTCATCAAAAAAGGCAAGCATCTCGAAGATGCCATCCGTGACTTAAACGAATCAATATACCGCTATCCGGTTGAAGTTGGAATCTGGCAAACCCTGGGTGACGCCTACATGCGCGCCAACCGCTTAAAAGAAGCACTCGAAGCCTATAACAAGGCGGAAGAATTAATTCGTTAATTCGTAAGTTGGACTTACATTTTTTATTCTGGAGGATTTTCTGTGGAAAGAACGCTCGTACTTGTAAAACCCGATGGCGTGCAACGTGGGCTCATCGGCGAAGTAATCTCCCGATTTGAACGCCGTGGGCTTCGGCTCGTAGCCGGGAAATTTGTTCGTGTCAGCCAATCTTTGGCTGAGATTCATTATGCTGAGCATAATGGCAAACCATTTTATGATGGTTTGATTGCCTATATCACATCTGCGCCTGTCATGGCGATGGTATGGGAAGGCCCGAATGCAGTTGCCGCAGTCCGTCAGACAGTCGGCTCGACCAAACCAATTGAATCTGCACCAGGCACAATCCGCCATGACTTTGCGCTTGAAGTGGGCCGCAACCTGATACACGCTTCAGATAAACCCGAAACTGGTGAACGAGAAGTGACACTCTGGTTCAAAGTTGAAGAACTCGTAGATTGGAATCGCGCTGTGGATGCGTGGGTGTTTGAGAAGTAACTTAGGAAATAGGTAAACAGAGTAATAAAAAATCCCGCGCATATCGCGCGGGATTTTTTATTTTTGTACTTTTCCACCTGTTTATTGCACTCTCAACAATACCTTTCCGTCTTCCCATAATTCTTCGAGGTTATAAAATTCCCGCTGGTCGGGTGAAAAGAGATGTAAGACCACATCGCCAAAATCCACGATCACCCAGCCGTCACGGGCGAAGCCTTGCTTCTTTCCCTTTTTCTTATGATTGGCACGGATATCTTCAATGGAGGCGTTAGCGAGCGCGTCTACCATGCGGTCACTGGTGCCAGTGCAGATAATAAAATAGTCAGTAAAAGAGACGATATCTTTCAAGTCTATCAGGACAATATCTTCCCCTTTTTTGTCTTCAAGGGAGTTTACGATTTCACGAGCAAGTTCCAGTGCGTTCAGATTTCACCTCTTTGTTTGGATAATGGAGCGGAAAATAATTTTGTGTAAACAGATCCGTTGGGTTTAAGTTCGCTTCTAATAAGATGCACAGAGTCTACTCTGGCAGTGCCAATATTGCCAAGTTGAATATTGTCCATGGCAGCGCGAATCTTTGACAGATCTGCGGGACTGATATTCTGTCGAACACGGCCTATGGTCAGATGTGGGGAAAATGCAAGTTCTTCCTGTTCATAACCTAAGCGGGATGTGCCTGCTTCAATACTTTTCTGCAGGGCGGCCAATCCTGCTGGGGCGTGGAGTCCGACCCATAGAATGCGTGGCCGGCGCGAGGTTGGGTATGATCCGAGGCCTCCGATCTGTAGATCAAACTGTGGGTGTGCATCCGCTTCACGGGCGAGCATCTGTTTTAGAAAGTCTACATGTGAGGCGGCGATTTCTCCAAGGAATTTTATAGTCAAATGCATATTCTGGGCGGGAGCCCAGCGGACAAGATCACTTCCCAAAGTTTGACGCAAACGGGCGGTTTGCCTTTGGATTGCATCTTGTATATCGAGAGGGATTTCGATGGCGATGAATGCGCGCAGCTGACTCATGCGATATGATTATGCCCTTTGCACAAATTGCTCAATACCTAGTTTATCTTCAATGATCATGGCCGTTTTTTTTCTCGGCGCTAAAAATAGCATAAACCAGATGAATTGGCAAGGGGCTGATAGGAAGTTGTTGATTTCGTAAGAAATCGGACTCCTTCACAGTCTATGGTTCATCAATAATTGGAGGAACCATGAATGAGTTGGAAGCCTTTCGTACGGAAAAAGATGAGTTCTTTGGCAGTCATCCGCAAAGTCCATTGACCCAGGAACAAAGGAAGGATTTTCACGGATTGAATTATTACCCTGAGAATGATACCCTGCGGCTTGAGGTGCAGGTGGATGAATTTCCGATCAAACAGAGTTTTGAGATGCAGACTTCAACGGGAAGCATTCAAATCTATGAGAAGTTTGGAAAATTCAGTTTTACGGTGGATGGCGTGGATGTGCAATTGACTATTTATCAGGGACAGCATGGTTTCTTCCTGCCATTTGTTGATTCGCTTGCTGGCAAAGTAACATATCCTGCGGGGCGTTATCTTGAACCTGTGCCTTTGCCTGACGGCCGTTTTCTTGTGGATTTCAATATAGCTTATAACCCATATTGTGCTTATAACGAGATGTGGTCCTGTCCGATCACCCCGGCTGAGAATCGTTTGATGGTGGAGGTGCGAGCGGGGGAAAAGCTATTTCACGAATAGTTGATCACCAGGCCATACTTATTTGGGGCGTATTCCTGGCAGAGAAAAAGTACGCTGATTCTCTCTTTTATAAAAGAGAGAATCAGCGTACTTCTGCAACTCATATTATTTTTTTATTCCTTTGTATTTTCCAAAATAGCCAAAAGAGCTTCGTATTCGTCACAGCATTCGGGGCACAGATCCAAATGTTCTTGGATGAGCGGCATGATCAACTCTGCGTCATTTGATTTGACTTCTTGCTCTACGAATTCATCCAAACGAGCATACATGTCACTGCACGACATTTCCTCGGAGCGTACTTTTTCAAGAACCTGCAGAAACTTTAGGACAATATTATCTGTCAATTGTTCCTGGGTTTCGCTCATGTTTTCAGTATCTGGGCTGCTTTTTTTGATGGTCATACTAATAAGATTGACGATTAATCAAACATTAATCTTACTTGTGCTCAAAAGCCATTAATAGGTCTTGTGGTGTGAGATCTTCTAGGGCGAGGCGTCTTTTCAAACGCAAGCGGGCGTCGTGTAGAAGTTTATATAATGCGTTGCGGTTCGTTTTCATGCGTTTCGCGGCTTCTTCCATCGGCATATCCTGTAAGCCAAGCAGAATCAGCGCTTCGCGTTGTTTTGGGGTCAGCTCCTCTTCCAAAATACGGCGGACATGGATGAGCATATCTGCGCGTTCTGCTGAAGTTTCAGGGGATGCCTGAGAATCAGCGAGCAGGCCGGGGGGCGGAGGAGTATCTTCGTTTTCAGTTAACTCATCGAGGGAGGCGTCCCTCCAGCGTTTGCGGCGCAGTTCGGTTAGAGCGAGGCGTATGGCGATCTTGTGTACCCAGGTGGTGAAGAGACTGCGGCCTTCGAATGTGTCGAGTTGATCCAGCACACGCAGAAGGGTTTCTTGTGTCACTTCTTCCACCAGCGGCTGAAAAAGCGGATCGTCTGAAGAGAGCCAGCGGGTCAAGGCGTATGGCAAGCCTTTTTGGATAATATCACGCAGATCATTTAAAGCATCCGCGTGTGTTATGCCCGAATCTCTTAGGTCAGCAAGCCAGGCTTCGTTGGTTCGTGATGTCATGATTATTGATTATAAAAGATAATTGAGTGGGAATTAGAATTCTTATGAAACTATGAGACTTTTTGATAGTCTTGTAAATTCCTTCCTTAATGCCGCCTTGCGCATAAACTCATCCATTGGCTCTTGAAAAACAGGTTAGAATTTATCTCACAATATTCAAGCGCATCTATTAAATATTTGATTGGAGAAATATGAAAAAGACACTCTTCTTCTTTTTAGTTTTAGCTCTTTTTATCCCTACTGCCTTCGCCTTTGCCAAAGGTAAATTTGATTATATCGTGATCAAAGGCCCCGGCATTACAGGTGATGTCAATGTGTCCAATCCCGTTCTTACACAGGATTATTTTACATTCGCTGATTTTTCAAAAGGCGGCGTCGCCGAGCCGGCCGAGCCTGGCGCGGGGTTCCAGGTTGTGCGGATGGTGGCTGAGGGTAGTAAAGGCGTTCCGTATGATCAATTGCATTATTATCCATACACAGGTTATGTGTATTATGACGGCATCGTCAATGGTTTTTCTGAAGATGGCGGCAAATGGTATATTGCCAACCCAGCCATTAAAGAACCATTTCTCTCCGCGCTTGCTGAAGATACACGGCTGACATGGATTCCCTTTGCGGTGCTGGTTATTTTGTTGAGCGGCTTCTTTATAGCATATCGAACGAAGCCCAAACAAAAAAATTAACAAAAAAAGAACGTGAAGCTTATTTGCTTCACGTTCTTTTTTTGTTTTGTCAAAAATTTACCTCACTTCAATCGTGTTACTCTTATCGGAGTAATGAAATACGATTACCTGAGACACATCAAATACAACTTCATCTGAGAAAACTGTTCGGAAATCTTTTTCGTCATCTTTTAATGCGATTTCAATTTGATGTGAACCGGCTGTCAGCGGCAGGAATTCCAGCGCCGAGATGCGTCCATTGCTCTGATGCCCGAAGGCTGATAGGTTTTTTCAAAAACCAGGTTTCCATCTACCATCACTCGCAGAAGGGCGGGGAAGTGTTCTCCGCCGAAAATCTTTTCCGCATCTGCGCCTTCTGGCAGGGTAACGCCTGGTGGAATTGCGGCGGCGGAAATTTTTCCTTTTAGATCAAGCGCGATACGCATAGCCGCCCCATTTGCCGTTGACATGCCCGCAGGAATATCAAGCGGAATGGCAATTGCAAAAATTGAAAACAATATGATCGTTCCGATCAACGCGCTGACGATGGAAGGAAAAAGTTTATTGCGATCCTTCACGCTCGGTAAAACAGGCGCGCTCTTTTTTGCCTGTGTTTCATCGCGATGCAAGTCATCCAGAAAATTAGCGACGGTTTTAGAATCACCGGGGGTTGTTTCAAGCCAATGCAAGCCCTTCGTTACAAGCGCTGGGCGCGAATGTAAACGATTTAATATCCAATGCGCATCTTCGCGATAAATACCGTCATCATACGGGGCTGAAAGCAGGATGATATCGCGCGCGCCTTCGTTATGCAGAGATTTGATCCATTCGATGTTGACCGCGCTGATGGAGGGCAGCACAGCCGTGACCACTCGTGCCGATTCTTCTGACCCCCAGCCTGTTACTGATACTGGAATATTATTTTCGCTGACAGTTAACTTCGCGGGCAATCCGCCCAACGCTTCGTCATGCTGGCTTGCAAATAAAACCGTAACGGGGTGACCATCATTATTCTCGCGATGAAGCGCACCTTTCATAGCACCAAAGACAGCTTCTCCGTTATAGCCGCCTTTCAGATCAATCGCGTCTGTTGGACACGCGCCTATGCAAACTCCGCAGGCTGTACATTGAGCATTGTCGATGACCGCCAGCTTATGGTATCCCGAAGAATCATTTCGATCGACCATGCGGATCGCGTCAAACGGACATTCGGCGTAGCAAATATTACAGCCAGTACACTTTGGGTCGGTAACAATGGCAGGTCCATCGTCACGCCCTGAAGCGAGCCAGGGGAGCAGGAATAAACTGCCGCCGACGAGAATCGCAAGTCCCCAGAAAATTACGTTGCCCCATAGATCCATTAAAGGCAGAAAGCCAAGATAAAGCGCGTCCATTGGAACAGATCGAATGAGGTGCGATAGATCGGCAGGCGCGGAAGATAGGGTGGGCTTGATGATCGAAAGCACAACAAGGCCAACGAGGGCTTGTATGCTGACCCAGCGCGGCGACCACCAGCGCGCGCGGGAGAGCCGCAAGCCGTGAATGTAGATGCCGAGGAAACCGATCAACGGCAGAAAAACATGCAGGAAGAGAATGATGACGAAGTTTGAAAAAGTACGCGAGGCAAGATCGGGTGCAACATAGGTTAGCCCGGATGTGCCTGCGAGCGCTTGCATCATGTATTCGGTCAGCCATTGCCCGCGCTGATCCCAGATGAGCCAGTAGCCCATTGTGCCTGTCAGCCAGACCATGGCGAGCATGATCCAACCGCTGGTCCATGCCAGCCAGCGCTGACCCCAAAAACGGTCACTGACCAATACTTTGAGCAAATGTAAAACAATGAGCACGATCATGCCGTCGGATGCGTAACGATGGATGCTGCGCATGAGCGAGCCAAACCAATTTGAATCGATTTTATTGACGGTGGCGTAGGCGACATCCAAGCCTGGGCGGTATATGAGGGTGAGATAGGTGCCGGTTGCGATCAGCACGATCAGCATAAAAATAGTCAGCGTGCCAAGATGATAGAAAGGATTGAAGTCCGATCTTGTGAATCGGTTTGTAATTCCTTCAAGGGAAGCCCAGAGTTTTTCGAGGCTTCTTAAAAAACGACGCTTTGCGTAGGGGTTAGGGGTCATGTATCTGGGTTCCAGGTTTCGGGCTTGATTTCGTTGCGAGGAGCGCTCTTGTTCCTAGCGACGAAATAATAATATTTTTATTCTTTCAACAACGGAAATTTATTCATCTTCATTGCGTTGGCTGTGACAAAAACACTGCTCAGCACCATCGCCAGCGCGGCGAAGACAGGCTGCATCAAGCCGGCCATCGCGAGTCCAATTCCGATCAAATTATAAATAAACGCCCAGCCAAGATTTTGATGTACCCGTTTCATTGTTTCACGCGAAAGATCCACGAGCCAGGGGATCACACTTAGATCTTCGCGCATGAGCACAATATCAGAAGCAGTGCGCGCTACATCGGTGCCGTGATTCATGGCAAGCCCCACGGTCGCGGCGGCGAGCGCGGGGCCGTCGTTGATGCCATCGCCGATCATTGCGGCATCATCAAGCAAATAAGACATCTTCTCATCAGGGCTGAGCGACGCGTGGACAGGAATGCCAAGTATCTTTTGCCAACGCGCGCCCGCTTGTTTTTCATCGCCGGTTAACACACCAAGGGTGAGTCCGCGGGATTGCAATTGCGTCATCACTTCATTTACTTCACTGCGGATGGTTTCTCCCAAGCCGATCAGCCCGAAGACTTTTCCGCCCCAACCCGCATAGACGACAACCTGTCCCGAATCTTTCCACGCCTCAGCCTGCTTCTTCAATCTGACAGGAAGAGTCAACCCTTGAGCAGACATAAAGCGCGCGCTGCCGATGACAACTTTATTGTTGTCAAATTTTGCGATCACGCCCATGCCTGGCAAGGCTTTGAATTCTGCTGGCTTGGATAATTTTATTTTTTTCGCACGCGCACAGTCAACGATCGCTTTCGCCATCGGATGTTCGGAAGCGTTTTCGACCGAAGCAACTATTCGCAGAAATTTATCTGGAGTAAAGGAGCTTGATTCTTTTTTGTTTGACAGCGAGCTGTCAGACTCCAGAGTAAAAATATCAAGAACCTGCATTGGCAATTTTGTCAGCGTGCCTGTTTTATCGAAGAAAACTTTCTTCACGCTTGCCAGCCTTTCAAGCGCGGCGGTGCTGCGCAAAATTACACCTGATTCAGCCGCGCGTCCCAAGGCCAGCCAAAGCGTGAGCGGAGTTGCCAGCCCAAGCGCACATGGGCATGCAATCAACAAAACAGAAAGTGCAACCAGCAGGCCAGTTTCAAAACCTGAAAAATAATTCCATATTAAGAAGGCAATCGTCGCCAGAGCCAGCGCGATCGGAGTCATCCACGCGGATAATTTGTCGGCGAGCCGTTCAATGGGAGAACGATTCCACAGGGCTTCATGCAGCAGCCGCCCAATTTGTCCCGCGGCGGTCGAATCGCCTACAGCGGTTGTGATCACTTCAAAACTACCGTCCAGGCTGATCGTCCCCGCTTTGACCGCCTGCCCTTCGCGATGGGTCACGGGGCGCGGCTCGCCTGTCAGCAAAGATTCATCCACATCGCCTTCGCCAATCGCGATCAAGCCATCCACTGGAAAGCGCTCGCCAGGACGCACGCGCACGCGCTGACCAGGTTTCAATTCGCTGACGGGTACGGATCTATCGCGTTTGCCAGTTACGATAATTGCCTTATCAGGAATCTGTTCAAGCAAACGTGCCACAGCTTTACTGCTGGATTTATGCGCCTGCATCTCCAGCCAGTGTCCGATCGAAACCAAAAAGATGAGCATTGTGGCGGTATCGAAATACAATCCCCCAGAACCAGAGATAAAATTGCGGACGGATAAAGCGAACGCCGAGAATGTGCCGATCGCGATCAGTGTATGAATGTTGGGCTGCAATCGTAACAGGCTGGCGAGTCCCGCGCGGAGAATGGGCAGGCCGAGTAATATCAAAACTGGTAGGCTTGTGACCAGCATCATCAGTTGAAAAAAATGTACCAGCCAGGCAGTTTCGGGAGTTGCCCAGCCGAGCAATTCACGACCGTAGATACCCGCGCCAACGATCATGTCATGCAAAACCATCACGCCACCGATCAACAAGCGCGTGTAAAAAGATTCTTCTTCATCAAAAGGTTTTTCGTTTGGCAGCGCTGCCTGATAACCGAGCGAGCGCACGCGCTTCTTAATTTTTCGCGCATCCAACAGCGACGCGTCATAAGTTAGGTTTGCCTGCTTTTGGATGAAACTAACTTCAGCGCTGACCACGCCAGGTGTGCGGCGCAGCTGTTCACTGACCAGCCACGCGCAGGATGAACACCACATGCCGCCCAAGGTCAGGATGATCTCTGCGCTTCCTTCCGCGCCTTTAGCCTGCTCTTGTTTAATTGGCAGTGCTGGCGCCTCAGCCAATAACGCCGCAACCTCACGGCACGATGGACAGCAGAATACATCCCCTTGTTTATTGGTAAGCGGGTGATACGTAGTCAATTCGCACAATGAACATGTGACGAGGGTTTTTGATTTAACGGGAGCAGAAGCTGTGAGAATCATTTTATTTACCAGAACATTACCGAACCAAGCATGAGATGGTCAACCCAGCCAAGCAAAGCGAATCCGCGCATGGCGAATTGGAAACCGAAGAACATCATGACTAATGACGCGAAACTGCGCGGCCAAAAACGCGAGTTCATTTTATTTGCAAGCCAGCGGACCATGAATAGGCTGGGAATAGTCGCAAGGCCGAAGATGAACATGGTCAACGCGCCTTGAATAATATTTGTCGAAGCCATCGCCATGACGAGCGCGGTCAGTACCAGACCGCAGGGGAGGAGTCCCCAAAGCAGGCCGAGCAGATATGAGGCGGAGAGTGAATCGGATTTAAATCCACGCATGGCTTTACCCCAACGTTGGATCGATCCTGAAAATAAAATTTCAGGCGAGGGGGTTAATCCAATAAAAGCGGAGGCCATATAAAAAGCGATGACCGCAAAAAGAATCGAAAGAATTGCCTGGAGTTTATCAAATGACCAAAGTGTTTGGCCTAGTGCGCCTGCGAGCAAACCAAGTAGTGAGTACGTTGTTACACGACCAGCGTGAGCGAAGAACCATGCGAACTTATTTTGAAAAACAGGCTGTCGATCGAAAATTAAAATCACCGCGCTGCACATCCCCACACAGTGACCGAGGCTTCCAAGTAGGCCGAGCAAAAGAGGCGCGATCATCAAATACCTTAAAAGTAAATCTTCGGAGGCCGTTGAAAGACCTCCGAAGATTCCATAAACAAAAATTATCGAATGAACCAGGTGCGTCCGAGCAGCCACCAGTTGCTTAGGTAGTAAATGGCAAACCAGACCAGGAAGGCAAAGACAAGCACCAGCGAGCCTTTCGGTTGATTCTGTTTATCTTCCATTTGCTCGTCGGTCAACTTGGTGGATTCAATAATCGGATTGTGCGTGCCAGTGAGGAGTAGTAAGTTACTGGCTTCCAAACGCGGGCCCGTCAGGATTGAAACCAACACGATCGTGACATACATAATGCCGCCAACCACTGCCAGGAGCGCGCCGATGCCGAAGATGGCGAGCGTGATCTCAACTGTGCCAGGTACAACACCTGCGAAGGTGATATCCCAATTGCGGCGGGCAACACCCTGCAAACCACTGGTGATCATGCCCAAGGAGGTCAACAACATTCCGAAGCCGAATACATACGGCTGCCATTTTGCCCAGCTCTTAAGTTTCAGTTCCTTGCGGAAGATGAGCGGAATGACATAATAGGTGAAGCCCATGAATGCGAGCGTTGTGCCACTCACTACCGTCGCATGGAAGTGACCGGGCAGGCGGAGCGTGTTATGCACAAGCATGTTGATCTGCTCCGTACCGATGGTCACACCGGTTACGCCGCCGATCCAGCCAAAGAGGAACATGGATAGGACGAGCGAACTAAAACCAGGCTCTGCCCAGGGCGCATTGCGAAGCCATCCAAATAAACCTTTCCTATATCCTCTGGAGCGCAAAGCGATTTCCAATGCGGCAGGAATGGAGAAGGCGTGCATCATCGAGCCGAGGACAGCCAGATACATCGCATACGAAGTGTTGACTGCCTTCCACGCGAAGGAGAGTCCAGGGTCAACCAGCAGGTGATGCGCGGACCCAAGATTAATAAAGAACAGATACAGGATGAACGCGAGGCGTGAAAACTTCTCGTTGACCGGGCGAATGCCGACGGTCATCTGCGCGAGCGCGTACCAGATGGAAACCATCGCTGCGAGATTGACTTGCTGCGCGGGATGTCCGAAACCCCAAAAGAAGTTGCGGTAAATGCCAGGGTCATACGTTTTCAGAATGCCCATTGACCATAAGAAAGCAGGCACAATTGCGGCTGCGCCTTCCAGCAATGTGTAAGTTGCGAGAATTGCGGCAGTCATCAAGCCAAAGACTACCAGAGGCAAAGAGCCTTGGAATCGATTTTCACGTTTCGCAACCACGATGTTGATGAAGAAAGTGATGACCGTGATCAACGCGCCAACCGCAAACAAAATGTAGCTGAGATAGAACAACGGATGCGCTTTTAGCGGAACATAAGCCGAAAACATCACGCTGGAATTGGGATCAATCAGCACAACTGCATTTGCCATCAATCCGCCAACTGTCATCATGCCAAAGCCCAGCCAGGCAAGTTTTGGTGCGGCGTGCCGCGCATTGAGAAGCACAGTTGAGCCGAAGTGCAAGCCAGCCATCTCGAAGAATACGATCCACGCGATGAGCATGTCAATGCCATGCAATGTGAGCAGACGATAGAACCAGGCCGCGCCAAGCAAATGAACTGCCTGCCAGCGGGTGAGCGCGATTAACAATGCGGCAATTCCACCAAGTGTGAGGCAGACCACAGCCATGACTGCATTGGCAATGATGAGCCGTTCGGTGTGCATGTCAACTTTCAGGGTGGTTATAGGACAGTTGCGATAATCGTCCTTTGCGTCTTTAGTCCAGGGGGTTGTAGGTGCAAGTGTAGCCATCTTCATTCCTCTATTTAACGATCATTTTGCCAACCATCGTATGATGACCGACAAAACAATATTCATTGCAAACGATGGTGAATTCGCCTGAGCTGGTGGGAGTAATTGTCGCCACGTAATCGTAACCAGGCAAAACTTGCAAGTTGATATTCACGGGTTGGAGCGAGAAGCCGTGGTTGTAATCCATCGACGAAAGGTGCAGGCGATACTCCTTTCCTTTTTCCAATTGCAGGATCGGATACCATTGCCAGGTGCTGGCGCGCAGGTAAATATCACTGCCTGGAGGTGCGGATACAATCGGTAACCCGGTCGCATCATCTTTTCCAACTGTATACTGCTCCACAAAAGCGTTGACTTTTGCTCCATATTTTTCGGGCGTTGTGCGATATGTTTCTGTGGGCACATTTTGCTTGCCATTGAAATACCAGAGAGGCATCATCAATGTCAGGAAGATACACCACACAAATGCAACAGTCAGCCAGGTCTTTTCGATGCGACCCATCGGCTTCCACCAATTTTTTTCAGGTGCTAACATATTTTCTCCTCACCGCTTATGGAGCAAGCGGGACTCTCATAAGATCGACGATGCCCCAGACGTTATAGATCAAGGTACTGATCAGCAACGAGAGGATAAATAACAGCCAGATATTGTCAAAAATTTTCTGCCCCCTTGGCTCAGGCTCATTCGATTCGGTTTTTTCTTTTTTAGCCATGACATTTCTCCTCAATTTGGTTGAATAATGTAACGTGCGTAATTTCACAATCATTATCTAATTTCGAATGATAGCATTTCCTCAAAAATTAATCTGTAACTTAAGTTACAAAACAGACTAACTCTATCCGATTATTATAAGAGAATTGGATAATTCCACGCAAAACTACTAATCCAAATTTAGATTGTTTTTTTTCAAATAATTGACTTTCTCGTTTGATTTTCAAAGGTCATTCACGGACCGACAGGCAATTATCTAGGTGCTATAATTCATGCAAATAAATGATTACAAATAATGTTTTTCCAATCAGGTAATTGTGGATAAATCCCCCGGTTACAAAATCCAAACTTAGGAACAAACCATGCAAATTCTCGGAATCGACGTAGGCGGATCAGGTATCAAAGGCGCACCCGTAGACACTGAAACAGGCCAGCTTCTTGCAGAGCGGGTTCGCATCAAGACGCCGAAAAATGGGGAGCCTCAACCAATTGCAGAAGTAGTCAATCAGATCGCGCAATCTTTTAGCTGGAATGGTCCGATCGGGATTGGATTCCCCGCACCGATCAAAGGCGGAGTTGCCCTGATGGCGGCCAATGTCTCGGAGAAATGGGTCGGCACGAATGCAGACGCACTCTTCAGCAAAATCACTGGTTGTGACTGTATCATGATCAACGATGCGGATGCAGCCGGACTCGCCGAAATGACCTTCGGCGCAGGGCGCGGACAACCTGGCACAGTCATTCTGCTTACTCTTGGAACAGGCATTGGTTCGGCGATCTTCCACCGCGGACAGTTGCTCCCCAACACCGAGTTTGGTCATCTTGAAATAAAAGGCGAAGACGCAGAGTTTCGCACCTCCGATGCAGCCCGTCAGCGCGAAGAACTTTCATGGAAGAAATATGCCAAACGGTTGAATAAATATTTAGAGACAATGGAGAGGCTTTTCTGGCCGAACCTGTTCATCATCGGCGGCGGCATTAGCAAAGAGTCTGAAAAATTTTTGCCTTATCTCACCATTGAGACGCATGTTGTTCCCGCACAACTGTTGAATGAAGCTGGCATCGTTGGCGCGGCTTTGGGAGCGCTGAGGAAATAGCGCTGATATCCAACGACTCAATATATAAATAGGAATAATTAAAATGATAGCTCATAAAAAATTCCCCATGGAACATGACAAGAAGATCGCGCTTGTGGCGCATGATAATAAAAAGCGCGATATGGTGGAATGGGCAAAATTCAACCGCGACCTGCTTGCTCATCACCAGATATTTGCAACAGGCACAACCGGGAAAATTCTGGAGAAAGAACTTGGTTTCAAGATCACTAAACTCAAAAGTGGACCACTCGGCGGCGACCAGCAGATAGGCGCCAAGATTGTGGAAGGCAAGATAGATTTCCTGATCTTCTTCTGGGATCCACTGGAACCACAGCCGCACGATCCTGATGTAAAAGCACTCCTGCGACTGGCTGTTGTATGGAATATCCCCATCGCCAATAATCGCGCTTCGGCGGATTTTATGATCTCCTCTCCGTTGATGGATGGGGAATATGATCGGCTCGTGCCTGATTATGAAAATTATATGGCGAGAAAAATAGATTTGGGGGAGAAGACGAGTTAGGGAAACATAGGCGCGGGTACGGTGTAGACTAATCTCCTTCCTCAGTACATGAAAGCCCTTCGGGCTAGACGATCGATTCGACTTTTGTCGAATTCCACGAACCGAGGCAGGAACTACCTCCCGCCGAAACCATTGGAGGAAAAATGACATCTTACGACGCAATCATCATTGGCTCAGGCGCGGGCGGACTTGCCGCTGCGGTGGCACTCGCACAGGCTGGAAAAAAAGTGATCGTGCTGGAACAACACGATAGACCCGGCGGCTGGACGCATTCGTTCACGCTCGAAGGCTATCGCTTTAGCCCTGGGGTACATTACATCGGGTCGCTGGAAGAGGGCGGCGGATTGCGTTGCATTTATGATGGGCTCGGTGTTTCGGGAGATCTAACTTTTTGCGAACTCAACCCTGATGGTTACGATCATATTGTCATTGGTGAAAAGCGTGTGGATTTTCCCAAAGGCAAAGAAAATTTGATCGAACGGTTGAAGAGTCATTTTCCGCATGAGGCAAAGGGAATTGATTCCTTCTTCGCAGATACAACCAATATG
This sequence comes from Chloroflexota bacterium, assembly GCA_026390015.1. GTDB lineage: Bacteria > Chloroflexota > Anaerolineae > Anaerolineales > Villigracilaceae > Villigracilis. The sequence goes on from JAPLGS010000144.1 coordinate 27,703, forward strand.
ATGGAATCGCTTGCGAACATTGGAAAATTGAAAGACCCGCTGAAAGCGGCGATGAGCGCGCCGAATATTCTTAAATGGATTCGCGCTACCGGCGCAGACTTGATCAACGCGCACATCAGCGATCCTGTTTTGCGCGGCGTGTTGGCGGCGCAGGCAGGCGACCACGGATTGCCGCCTTCGAAGGTTTCGGCCTTCGTGCATGCTGGCATTACACATCACTACTTCAACGGCGGATTTTATCCGCTGGGCGGGGCGTTCGCGTTGCCGCGCGCGTTCGTCAGGGCGTTGAAACGTTCAGGCGGTGAGATCAGACTTCAGTGTAGAGTGAAGCGGATTCTTGTCGAAGGGAAAAAAGTTATCGGCGTGGAGTTGGACAGTGGTGAGGAAATCCGCTCACACGTTGTCATATCCAACGCAGACCCAGAGGTGACTTTCGGTCAGTTGATCGGATGCGAGAATCTTTCGCTCAAGCTCAAGCGGAAAGTTGATTCTGTCCGATATTCGACTTCATGTATCAGCCTGTTCTTCGCCACAGACATGGATCTGCGCGCGGCGGGACTCGACTCGGGCAACTTCTGGTTTTATGAAAACGAAAATATTGACAAAATTTATTCCGACGGTCTCACCGATGCATTGCTGCGTGATGAGACTCCGCCTGGCATGTTTCTGACCGCGACAACGTTGAAAGACCCGTCGAAGATGCACAGCGGACATCACACCTGCGAGTCGTTCGCGTTCGTGGGCTATGAGGCGTTTGAGAAATGGGCAAATTCAAAATACGGTTCGCGCCCCGCGGACTACGATGCGCTGAAGGAAGACCTGGCGTGGCGCATGGTGCGCGGATTGGAGAAACACGTGCCTGGCTTGAGCAAGCACATTGTGTTTTACAGCCTCGGCACGCCGCTGACGAATGAACATTATCTCAATGCCACGCGCGGAAATTTATATGGCATCGAGAAATCGCCGCAACAGGTGGGACCGTGGGCATTTTCGCCTCGTACCGAATTCGAAGGATTGTACATGTGCGGAGCGAGCACGCTTAGCCATGGTGTGGCGGGTGTAACCCAATCTGGAATCGACGCAGCGAAGGCGGTGCTCAACTGTCGCACGCGTGATATTTTGAATCAGAGCGGTCCGAGCCTGACGTTTTTGCCGTCTGAGGATGTATCCGCTTGGCCTGAGAATTTGAAACGGAAGATGGAGCGCGGTGAAGTGGCAAGAGAGGATGAGGAGAGGGAAGTCTAATAACAAACCTCTTCAAATCCCTTATTAAATAGCCGCGTGTATGAGGGTCAATTCGTCAAAGTCCAATTTGGCACTATAACTCTGGTATGCTTTGTATTAATAACTACTCTCAGAAATATATTGATGAATGCCGCTCGAACTAAAAGACGGCGACCCTGCCAATAAAGTCAGGGTGTTGTGTAATTCGATCCTGAATAACATCATGCCTGCTGACAACGCCAGAACTTCACAATTAGGAATTTTGACAGGATGTGCCAAAAGTAGCACCTCCTGTCAAATGCTAAACCAAGTAGCTTAGTCAATTATGCTCGACCCCCGTCCTCGCTTAATCTCTCTCTTTTGGATTTTAAAAACCAAATCCCCTAAATAAATTTAAGGGGAAGTGATTTTAGTATTTTTTCCTGTTTTGTGGTCTCAACTGGGCTCGAACCAGTGACCTTTCGGATGTGAACCGAATGTTCTAACCAACTGAACTATGAGACCTCGTCTGTGTGATACATGCACTCTAACCAGCTGAGCTACGCGCCAAGGAAACGACGGGGATTATAGTATAGGCTTTATGCTTTGGCAAGGAATTATTTTCTAAGTTAGTGATCACGTGGCGGCAAATAATCCCATGGATTTACCTTCACGCCGGCCATCAACTCAAAATGCAAATGAGGCCCGGAGGAACGACCTGTGGAACCCACCGCGCCAATCTCTTCACCTTGACCAACGCTCTGACCACAGCCTCGCGAGATCACACTTAAATGGGCATAAAGCGATTGAAAGCCATTTCCATGATCGATCATGATCATGTTGCCATACCCATAATTGTTCCAGCCCGAATATACGATCACACCTGCATCAGCGGCGTACACGCCCTCGCCTTCATTTCCGGCCAGATCTATACCGCGATGATTGGTAGCTTCAGAGTAGTCGAATCCTGATAAATAATGTTTATTTGTCGGATAGACGTAAGTGCCATATCCAACAGCGCCGCCGCTGACCGGTCCGCAAGCTCCCTCACCAAGTACCCGCGCAGACGCTGGATTTTCACGAGTTACACCAAGCGGCGCACTCCAACTGATAAATTCCCTTTTTCCGCCGGGAATGATCAACCATGTGCCAGTCTTGATGTTTGCGTTGTTATAGTCGCCAACAGTATTTGCATCAATATGATTGCCAGGCAGTTCGATAATATCTGCGGCGGTAACACCATAATATTTGGCCCAATCGCCAAACGGAATTCCGCCCAACCATTCCCAATAAACACCATCTACAGGCAAGATATTTAATTCCTGCCCCGGGCTTAGCCGGTGCGGATCATCGCTCAAAATATTAACATTACCCCATAAAATAGTCTGCGGCTCAAGCCCATATTTTTCCGCGATGCCAAAAACCGTATCGCCATCCAGCACTTTATAAGTAGTGATCTCCTGACGCGGCCGCGAAGGAATATTCGTATGGATCTGTGCGCCGCGTGCAATGCCAGAAATAATCGGAATATCCAACGCTGGAGCTGGGTTTGCCACGATCACCGCGGTCGGGGCAGGAACTGAAACCTGCCCGTTGTTTTCTGAAAGTTGGTTCGACGTCTGCCGATAAAAAGCCTGCACCAGAAAGATGATAAGCGCGATAGCTAGAATGGAAAATAAATTAGTTCCGACCCGCAGAAGAGACTCGCCCAGCCCCATTTGCGCAAGGTTGTTCATCCAGCGTGAGAAAAAACTAGGTTTGCTGGGTGAGGTGCTGGATTCCCTCTTCTTTCCCTTTTTTTTGTTTAATTCATCAGAATTTGGTGAATCTTCTTTAAAATCGTTTTGCATGTTGTTCATCATATCATGGGAAAAAAATCACCGTCAAGCCGCGCGCCAAACACTAATCCTGCGTTAACCCGCTATTTGGCGAACAGCGGGTCGAAATAACTGTATTCCGCCAATAATTACAAGCGAAACCAGCCCGCTTACGAGCGCTGTCGTGGAGAGGCTGAATTCCTGCGTCATCCATCCGATCAAGAGACTACCGATGGGAGCTACTCCTTGTAAAGCCCAGATGTAGATGCTGAACACTCGTCCGCGCAACGTATCCGGCACTTGTAGCTGAATAAGCGTATTCATGGTGGCGAGTTGTGTTACTGCGCCCCATCCCATTAAGGTGATCACGATTAATGTGAATGCTAGCAGTTTGTCGGAGAGATTGACATTGCCTTGCATGATAAACTTCAAAAATGAGCCGAAAATTCAAAACTGTGAATTATGAAGAGGCGCTGAAGCAGATGATTCAGATTGGGGAAGCGTTGCCGCCGAATCACCTAGCG
>JAPLGS010000087.1:0-10258 GCA_026390015.1 Chloroflexota bacterium
CCCGCACCGACGGTCAGACCGCCTTCACGAATGGCGAACTTGGAACCCTGTTCAAGTGCCACAGGAACAATCAACTCAACCGTCAGGTTGACGTTGTCTCCGGGCATGACCATCTCTACGCCTTCCGGCAAGGTGATGTCGCCCGTTACATCCATCGTGCGGATGTAGAACTGCGGTCGATAGCCGCTAAAGAACGCTTTGTGGCGTCCGCCTTCTTCTTTCTTCAATACGTACACTTCCGCCAAAAACTTCCTATGCGGTGTGATCGATTTCGGTTTGGCCAACACCTGGCCGCGTTCCACATCTTCCCGTTCAATTCCGCGCAGCAGTAAGCCGACGTTGTCGCCTGCACGGCCTTCATCCAATAATTTGTGGAACATTTCCACACCCGTTACCACTGAGTTCTTGGTCTCGCGCAGTCCGACGATTTCGATCGGTTCGCCGATCTTGATGATGCCGCGATCAATTCGGCCAGTTACAACTGTTCCGCGTCCCTTGATCGAGAAGACATCTTCCACCGACATCATGAACGGCCTTTCTGTCTCACGTTTCGGTTCGGGGATGTATTCATCCACTACTCGCAGCAACTCCAGGATCGGAGCGTACTCGGGTGCGTTCTTATCTGTGTTCGCGCTTTCCAAGGCCTGTTTGGCTGATCCGCGCACGATCGGAATAGTGTCGCCTGGGTATCCGTAGCTGCTCAATAGTTCGCGCAATTCGAGTTCTACCAATTCTAGCAATTCGGGATCGTCCATCATGTCTACTTTGTTCAAGAAAATGACGATGGAGGGTACTTCCACTTGACGTGCCAACAATACGTGTTCGCGGGTTTGCGGCATTGGCCCATCGGGAGCGGCTACTACCAGAATCGCGCCGTCCACCTGCGCCGCGCCGGTGATCATGTTCTTGATGTAGTCTCGATGTCCGGGCATATCCACATGCGCGTAATGGCGCTTGTCGGTTTGATATTCCACGTGCGCGATGTTGATCGTGATCCCGCGCGCTTTTTCTTCCGGTGCGTTGTCTATTTGATCGTACGCGCGGAAGTCGGCCAGACCTGAAAAGCCGGCTACTTTGGTGATCGCCGCTGTCAACGTTGTCTTGCCATGATCAATGTGCCCCATGGTGCCCACGTTTAGATGTGGTTTGCTGCGGTCAAATTTTACCTTCGCCATTTTAAAACTCCTTAATTAGAAAAGAACGATTATGCTTTTAAGATTTCTTCCGCCACTGACGGCGATACCGGCGCGTAGTGGTCAAATTCCATATTGAAGACGCCGCGTCCCTGTGTAGCAGAACGCAGTTGGGTAGCGTATCCGAACATTTCCGCCAACGGGACCATTGCCTTGACCGCCTGTGCATTTCCAAGACGAACTTCCATTCCCTGGATCAAACCACGGCGGCTGTTGATCTGCCCCATCACGTCGCCGAGGTACTCTTCTGGCACGACAACTTCTACTTTCATCATTGGCTCAAGCAAAATGGGATGTCCTTTTTGCACGCCTTCTTTGAAGCCGAGAATGGCGGCCATTTTGAAGGCCATTTCATTTGAGTCGACTTCATGAAAAGAGCCGTCGATCAAGGTAACTTTTATGTCTACAACAGGGTAACCAGCCAGCACTCCACCTTCAGAAGCTTCTTTAACACCTTTTTCGATTGGGTTAATAAACTCTTTGGGAATAGAACCGCCCACAATTTTGTTTACAAATACAATACCGCTTCCGCGCTCGCCTGGGTCCATAGAAAAAACGACGTGTCCGTATTGACCCTTACCGCCAGATTGTTTGGCGTACTTGTAATTAACTTCCTTAACCGATTTGGTAATAGACTCGCGAAATGCAACGCGTGGAGCGCCTACATTTGCCTGCACCCTGAATTCGCGCAATAAACGATCTACGATAATATCAAGATGTAGCTCACCCATGCCCCTCAGGATGGTCTGGCCGGAGTCTTCGTCTGTGTTTACGTGAAGCGTGGGATCTTCTTCAGATAGCTTGCGAAGGGCTTCCCCCATTTTTTCTTGATCAGCAGAACTCTTGGGTTCAATTGCAATGGAGATAACTGGTTCCGGGAAAGAAATAGTTTCGAGGACAAGCGGCTTTGTGTCACAAAGGGTATCGCCAGTGAAACTATCCTTGAAGCCCAGCACAGCTCCAATATCGCCGGAAAGTATTTCAGCAACATCTTCACGATGATCGGCATGCATACGGATCAAACGTCCAATGCGCTCTTTCTTTCCTTTTTTAGTGGTATTTTGAACTGTTTGACCCTGACTCAAAACGCCAGAGTAAACGCGAACATAAGCAAGACGGCCCACGTAAGGGTCGGTTACGATCTTGAATACCAGGGCGCTCAGCGGAGCATCATCCTGGGCGAGAATATCAAAAGTATTTTCTGGGTTGCTAGGTTCAGATACGGTTAGAGTTGGTTTATCAGCTGGAGAAGGAAGGTAATCAATTACCGCATCCAGTAAAACCTGTACGCCCTTGTTCTTTAAGGAAGAGCCACAGAATACAGGGGCGGTCTTGTTGGCAAGCACACCCTTTCGGAGTGCAAGTTTGAGTTCTTCGATGCTAATTTCCTGAGCTTCAAGGAATTTCAATGTCAGTTCATCGTCAAGCTCAGCGATCTTTTCCACCATTTTGGCGCGAGCTTCTTTTGATTGTTCTTTCAAATCATCTGGAATTTCAACAATTTGTGGATCTTTGCCCAGATCATCTTCCCAAACAACAGCCTTCATGGTGAGAAGATCTACTACGCCTTTGAAGGTTGCTTCAAAGCCAATGGGAATCTGCATCGGGATCGGGTTTGCGCCTAAGCGATCGATTATGGTTTCAATCGTCCGTTCAAAGGAAGCACCCACGCGATCCATCTTGTTTACAAAACAAATACGCGGTACTCCATAGCGATCTGCCTGACGCCAAACGGTTTCTGATTGCGGCTCTACGCCTTGTACTGCGTCGAAGACCACAACCCCACCGTCCAAAACGCGCAAGGATCGTTGGACTTCTGCTGTAAAGTCAATATGACCGGGCGTATCAATAATATTAACTTGATAGCCTTTCCACTCTGCTGATACAGCCGCCGAAACGATGGTAATACCACGTTCGCGTTCCTGAACCATCCAGTCGGTTACTGTTGTACCATCGTCAACAGAGCCGATGCGATGTGTCATGCCTGTATAGAACATGATACGCTCAGTGGTTGTTGTTTTCCCGGCGTCGATGTGGGCAATAATGCCTATATTTCTGTATTTTTCCAGCGGATGCTCGCGTGCCATACTAACTACTTCCTTAAAAAATTATTTAAATCTAGACTCGATAATGAGAGAAGGCGCGGTTTGCTTCTGCCATCTTGTGTGTTTCATCGCGCTTACGAATGGCAGAGCCTGTTTCGTTAAAAGCGTCTATCAATTCTGACGCAAGTTTGTCTGAAAAAGACTTGCCAGAACGGTCATTCGCCGAAGAAAGGATCCAGCGAAGCGCCAAGGTCATGCGCCGGTCTGAGGAGACTTCCATTGGCACCTGGTAGGTTGCGCCGCCCACGCGACGCGGGCGAACTTCCATCGCAGGGCCGACATTTTTAAGCGCACCATCAAAGACATCCAGAGGATTCTTTTCAGTGCGCTCTTTGATCAAATCCATTGCGCCATAGATCAAACGAAGAGCTGTGCTTTTCTTGCCGCTCTTCAAAACATGTTGAACCATGGTCTGCACGCTGATGCTGTTGTATCGGATGTCGGGAAGGATTTCCCGTTTTTCAGGTTTTGCTCTACGCATGTATACTACTCCATCTATTGATTACTTCGGACGCTTCGCGCCATACTTTGAACGGCCTTGCTTACGATTGGCAACGCCGGTGGTATCGAGAGAACCGCGCACAATATGATAACGAACACCTGGCAAGTCTTTCACACGACCACCGCGCACCAACACTACGGAGTGCTCCTGCAACTGGTGGCCTTCGCCAGGTATATAAGCCGTGACTTCAATTCCGTTCGTCAAACGCACGCGGGCAATCTTGCGCAGCGCTGAGTTCGGTTTCTTGGGAGTCATGGTGCGGACAACGGTACAAACACCGCGTTTCTGCGGCGCGCCCTTATCCTGCCTGACACGACGCTGCTTAAAACTGTTCAATGTGAACTGCAGTGCGGGAGCCTTGCTTTTTGTTTTATTATTTTTGCGGCCTTTGCGGACCATTTGATTTACTGTCGGCACATTCGCCTCCGATTAAAAAATCTTTCAAGATTACACTTCGATATTCGCAAGAAACGAGACCATCAACAACTTTTTCTGATGGCCTCATTTGTGGTTACCAATTGAGTCGAGTGGGGGGAAGTAAAGCCACTCTTGCTTTCTGGGCAACGGCTAAATAGTTTATCACGCCAAGTGAGTCGAGTCAATAGAAAAGCTCTACTTCTTTCTACTTTGATGCTCTCCAAGACTCAGCAGCCCTGTGTCATGTTTTGGCGGATGTGACTTCTCTTCATCCTTGCCAAACTTGACCACTTCACCACTTTCGTTGATTGCCTCAACTGCGAGGCCGAGCGATTGTAATTCCTTCACGAGAACTCGGAATGACGCAGGGATGCTTGGTTCTTCGATCGGCTCGCCCTTCACGATCGCTTCATAAGTATTGACGCGGCCTTGAACATCATCCGACTTGACCGTGAGCATTTCCTGAAGAGTGTGTGCCGCGCCATAAGCTTCAAGCGCCCACACTTCCATCTCACCGAATCGCTGACCACCGAACTGCGCTTTACCACCGAGCGGTTGTTGTGTGACTAAGCTGTATGGGCCCGTGGAGCGCGCATGTACTTTGTCTTCCACGAGGTGATGCAATTTGAGAATGGTCATAACGCCCACTGTCACTGGCTGATCATAAGGGATGCCTGTTTTGCCGTCACGCAAAGTTTGCTTTCCAAGGATAGGCAATGGAATGCCCTTCTCTTTGGCTAACTCCTGCGCTGTTTCAAGAACTTTATCTTCCGCAACGCGCCGTGTGATTCCATTGGCTTCCATCCACAAACGCAGACAGGCGTGAATGGTCATTTCATCCACTTCGGGATCAGGGTTGGCTATATCGCGGTCATCGAGCAGGATCTCTTCAGGGTTGGAATATCCCTTTTCGCGCAACCATTCTTTGGCGGCGGCGTGACGCGCGTAGTCTGCATCAACCAAACTATAAACATCATATTTGCGTTTGCCCAACCAGTGTTCAAGATATAAGCGGCGGACTTCATCGTCATCTTGAATTGAGTTGACCTCATATTCCTGTTCCTTGATCCACTCCCAGGCGCGTTCTACAGATTCTTTCCAGGCCTGATCCATGATCCAGGCGCGGGCGAGTTCAGCTTCGATCTGTTCCTCAGTGGCGCCGTCAAATACCGGTGTGATCGCGCGGAAACCCATGCGCTTTGCGGCCCAGCCAAGGTGTACTTCCAAGACCTGTCCGATGTTCATACGGCCCGGCACTCCAAGCGGATTCAAGATCAAGTCGACCGGCGTTCCATCTTCGAGATACGGCATATCTTCAACAGGCACGACTTTGGAAACCACACCCTTGTTACCATGTCGCCCCGCCATCTTATCGCCTGCGGTGATCTTGCGGCGCTGTGCGACAGAGACGCGCACCATCATATCCACGCCAGCAGAGAGGTCGGAATTTTCTTCACGGGTGAATACTTTTACATCAACAACTTTGCCGCGCTCGCCGTGAGGCATGCGCAACGAAGTATCCTTCACATCGCGGGATTTTTCACCGAAGATGGCGCGCAATAAGCGTTCTTCAGGAGTGAGTTCTTTTTCGCCTTTCGGAGTGATCTTGCCAACAAGAATATCATTCGGGCCGACTTCTGCACCGATGCGAATGATTCCGTTTTCATCAAGATCTTTGATCGCGTCATCGCCCACATTGGGAATATCGCGGGTAATTTCTTCGGGACCAAGTTTTGTATCGCGCGCTTCCACTTCATGTTTTTCAATATGAACTGAGGTGAAGCGGTCTTCCTGAACAAGGCGCTCTGAGAGCAGAATCGCATCTTCAAAGTTGCCGCCTTCCCATGAAAGGAAAGCTACAACAACGTTTTGACCCAAAGCCAATTGACCGTTATCCGTAGATGAAGAATCAGCGATGATATCGCCTTTTTTGATCAACTGTCCTTTTACAACAGATGGCCGCTGGTCAATACATGTGCTTTGATTGGAGCGTTGATACTTGCGGAGTTGATAAACACGGTTTCCGCTTTTCTTTTCTTTAACGGTGATGGTTGACCCGGTTACCGACACTACCTCACCGTCCGCTTCAGCTGACACAACCTGGCCAGAGTCTAACGCGGCGTGACCTTCCATCCCGGTAGAAACAAGCGGGACTTCAGGACGCACCAAGGGCACAGCCTGTGCCATCATGTTCGAGCCCATCAACGCGCGATTGGCGTCGTCATGCTCAAGGAATGGAATTAAAGCGGCGCTGATGCCCACAACCTGGTGCGGCGCAACATCCATGTAATCAATTGATTCAGAGTTCGAGAACAAAAAGCCCAGATGGTAGCGGCAGGAAATACGTTCCTTTGAAAATTCCTTGTTCTCTGTTAAATGAGCATTCGCCTGAGCGATCGTGAATTTATCTTCCGCGTCTGCAGATAGGTAAACGATCTCATCAGACACATAAGGAACGATGCTAACCTCGCCGCCGATTTTTGTAACCCTCTTGATAACCTTCGCGTCGATCGTCGTTCCAGATTTGAAAAGCAATTCATTTGACTTGGGGTCATGAATATCTTCACGCAAAGTGAGACCTTCCAAACGCTCATCATCTACCGGAAGGGATTTGAAAACTCTGCGATAGGGTGTTTCAATAAAACCGTATTCATTTACGCGGGCAAAGGAAGCCAAACGACCGATTAGACCAATGTTTGGCCCTTCAGGCGTTTCAATCGGGCAGATACGTCCGTAATGGGAGCGATGGACATCGCGCACGTCAAAGCCGGCGCGTTCACGGCGAAGACCGCCCGGTCCCAAAGCCGAAAGGGTGCGCTTGTGACGAAGTTCAGCCAACGGGTTGGTTTGATCCATGAACTGTGAAAGCTGTGATGAACCAAAAAACTCGCGCAGCGCCGCAACCACTGGTCGAATGTTGACCAGCGTTACCGGCGACAATTGTTCCTGATCACGAATGGACATGCGTTCTTTGATCACGCGCTCCATGCGGCGCAGGCCAATTCGCAATTTGTTCTGGATCAACTCACCCACTGTCTTGACCCGCCGATTGCCGAGGTGGTCAATATCATCAGGCCGCTCTGCGCCATTATTGATCTGGATCATGCGGCGGATCAATCGGATCACATCGCTCTTGGAAATAGTACGATGCGGAATTGGGATATTTAAATCAAGCTTTTGATTCAGTTTATAACGGCCCACGCGTTCAAGATCGTAGTGACGCTGATCAAATAATTGTTCTTCAAGGAATTGACGGGCATTATCAAGCGTTGCAGGATCGCCCGGCCGCATCTTCTTGAAGAATTCTATCAACGCCGCTTCAGCAATCGAATGATGAGACAGGTCCCAATCAGGCTCTTGCTTGATTGTGGATGCGATAAACATGCGCTCAGGGTTGTTGTCCACATCCCTCAAAATAGACAGGATCTCTTCATCTGAACCAAGTTTTATTGGAGAATCTTTAATGCCGTCACTTACCGCGGCAAGCGCGCGCAGGAAAACCGTAATGGGAACCGTACGCTTACGGTTGAACTTTAAGATAATGTAATCAGATTTGCGTGTCTCGAATTCCATCCATGCGCCGCGATCTGGAATCAACTTTGCCATCGCGAGCGGGCGGCCTGTGGCACGATCGGCTGGCGCTTCAAAGTAAACACCAGGCGAACGAATTAGCTGGGAGACCACCACCCGTTCAGTGCCATTGACAATGAACGTGCCTTTATCAGTCATCTCAGGAAAATCGCCGAGGAAAATATCTGACTTGATCGGCTCTGGAACATCCGGTCCGGCTAGAAGAACGGAAACATATAATGGGCTGGAATATGTCAGGTCACGCTCGACACATTCTTCAATACTATGCTTGGGTTCTCCAAACCAGTATTTAAGTCCCCATTGCTGTGATTCAGGGCCACGGCTTGGGAAGAATAATTTCATTCCCTTGTTGTAAGACTCGATCGGCGAAATCTCATGGAAGAGATCACCTAATCCTTCTTTCTTAAGTCTTTCAAACGAATCAAGTTGTACTTCTATTAAGTTGGGAAGATCTAACTTTACGGGAATACGTGCGTAAGTTTTTTGGGGCAAAGAAGACGCCATTCTTCTCTCCTATTTCTTTTTAGGTTGGGTGAACTAACAAAAATTAACTGCCCTTGGATGGACAGCGACCTAACATTATATCGAAATAGAGATAAAAAGTCAAGAATTTTCAAAAGAATTGTTAGCCCAAAGTAGAAATGTCCCCTGAAATACACGGACGTGGTATGTCAGAAGAGCCTCGGCAATGAAGAATGAGAAATTATGCAGCACCTCAAATCAGGATAACTGTCACTTTCAGAAACAATGGGCTGGTTGTATAATTCTCGTGCGTTATATCACAAATAGGAGATGCATCTATGACTGCTCAATTAATTGATGGAAAACTGATCGCTCAACAAGTACGCGATGAAGTCGCGGCTAATATTGCCAAACGAACTGCGGCTGGGAAATCAAAACCAACACTCGCTGCCGTGCTAGTCGGTGAACGAGTGGACTCTGCAACCTACGTCCGCGCAAAAGGCAAGGCTTGCGAGGAACTGGGCATGGGCTCTGTCAGCCGCCACCTCCCCGCTGATATTTCACAGGAAGATCTTGAAAAAGTCATCAAGGATCTGAACGCGGATAAATCAGTCAACGGTATTCTTGTTCAATTGCCTTTGCCTTCCCATCTGGATGAAGAACGCGTCCTGCAACTGATCAGCATCGAAAAAGATGTGGACGGTTTCTCGCCGCTGAATATTGGCCGTCTGGCGCAAAAGGGTCGCGAACCTTTATTCGTCCCTTGTACACCTTTTGGCTGCATCTATCTGCTTGAACAGGCAGGCGTAAAAATTGAAGGCGCAAATGCGGTAGTGTTGGGACGCTCAAACATCGTGGGGATGCCAGCCGCGTTGTTATTGATCGGCAAGAATGCTACAGTTACCGTTTGTCACTCACGCACAAAAGATCTGGCCAATGTCATTAGACAGGCTGATATTATTATCGCGGCCATCGGCAAAATGGAAATGGTGCGTGGAGATTGGATCAAACCCGGCGCGGCGGTCATTGATGTTGGCATCAACTCCAAACCGGATGCGACTAAAAAGAGCGGCTATCGTTTGGTGGGCGATGTCAATTTTGATGAAGCAAAAGAAGTTGCGGGATTTATTACCCCGGTCCCAGGCGGAGTTGGCCCCATGACGATCGCGATGTTAATGAAGAATACGCTACGCGCAGCAGAAATTCAGGATCCGTAATTTGTGAATAGTGTTTAATGGACAGTGATTAGTCCCGTCGAGAGGCGGGACTAATGTTATATATTTTTTTGAAAAGAGGATGAATGAAAAAATTGCTGAAGTGGGCGGGAATCCTTTTTGCTGTTTTGGCCACAGTGGCACTGATCGCATTAACCGTGGTTTATTTTCAAACTGAGTCCCGTTTTAGCCATGTATATGAGACCCAAAAGGATATAGTTACAATTCCAACAGACGCTGAGTCAATTGAGGCCGGCAAGCGGATATTTCAATATCGAGGATGTGAAGCCTGTCATGGCGAGAAATTGGAAGGCAAAGTTTATCTTGACAACCCCGCCATCGGAAAGGTGATCTCCGGAAATCTGACAAAGGGTCTGGGCGGAATCGGGAAGGTGATGTCGAATGCAGATTGGGTGCGCTGCATCCGTTACGGAATTCGCCCGGATGGAACTCCGATCCTTTTCATGCCATCCACCGAATTTTATTTTTTGAGTGACAAAGATCTTGGGGATGTGATTGCATATATCCAAAGCGTTCCAGCCGTAAATAACGAAATACCGCGCAGCTCTGTTTCCACGATTGGGCGTGTGGTGATGACGCTTATTCCTGCGATCACATTTATTCCATCCGAATTAATTCCCATGAATGCAGTCCGTCCTGTCGCGCCCGAAATTGGGATCACACCTTCATATGGCGAGTACCTTGCGCTTTCATGCAAAGTTTGCCATGGCCTCAATTTATCCGGCGGAGTAATTCCCGGCTTCCCTGCAGATT
>JAPLGS010000087.1:10302-30424 GCA_026390015.1 Chloroflexota bacterium
GCCCAATATTACCTTCGGTGGCGGCTCTGCTCTACCAACCTGGAGTGAGAGAGATTTCATCAATATCATCCGCACTGGAAAAACGCTATTGAAAAAAGAACTGCGAGCCCAATACATGCCGTGGGGCTCCTATAAATTCATGAGTGATGATGAATTGAAGGCGGTCTGGATATTTTTGGAATCAATGCCAAAATTGGAATACGGAAACCGCTAAGGCGTGGATGCAAGAATTGTAATAAAAACAGGGTCACCAAACGCAATACCATCCGGCCCGTAGGCCTGCCATGCGCTTTCGTAAGAACCCCCAACTGTAGGTGCCGTGAAGACGATCTGCAGCGTAGCCTGAGTCCCAGCGCGGGCGGGGAAGAGCGTTTGCTCCTGTGCAGCGCCAAAGGTTTCACCACCCGTCCATTTCAGACGATAGGTCGAATCCCAATTACATGTACCGCTATTTGAAACGAGCCATTGCTTATCCATTGTCGATCCGGCGAGGACTGTTGTATTGTCCTCAATGGTGACATCCTCAATGAAGGTTAGATTATTAATGCATGGAGGAATTTCAGTTGGCGCAATGGTTGCGGTTGGAACAAATGTATTCGTTGGAATGGGTGTGGTCGTTGAAAGAATTTGCGTGGGCTCTGGTTGTGTCGGCGGGCGGAATGGCGTGGACGTAGCCTGAGGCGCGCAGGCTTGAGCGAAGATCAAACTCCATAGAACAGCAAGCAAGCTGAGGCGAGGTGAGATGCGAAGCATATCCTCATTAAACCATAAAGTCACAGAGAAATCCTCTGTGACTTTTTTATTTTGGAGATTCGAGATTTATTATTCTTCTGCGGCACCCGCGTCCATTGAGTTGCCGCCTTCATTGCCGATGTCAAGCGGAAGGGCGATTTCGCCGCTGAGGGCTTTTTGGCGGATGATACCTTCGATCTCGTTCAGCATATCAAGGTTATTGCGCAGATAATCTTTGGCGTTTTCGCGCCCCTGACCAATGCGGATGTCGCCGTAGGAGAAGAATGCGCCGCGCTTGGTGAGCACCTCGAACTTGGTGGCCAGATCCAGAATGTCACCCGCCTTTGAGATTCCTTCGTTGAACATGATGTCAAATTCGGCGGTGCGGAAAGGCGGCGCGACTTTGTTTTTAACTACTTTGACGCGTGTACGATTGCCGATGACTTCTTCGCCAACTTTGATGGATTGAATACGGCGCACGTCAAGACGCACGGATGCGTAGAATTTGAGAGCTTGCCCGCCGGTAGTGGTTTCGGGATTCCCGAACATGACACCGATTTTCTGGCGAAGTTGATTTGTAAAAATAACGCAGGTCTTGGTCTGGTTGATCGCACCTGAAAGTTTACGAAGCGCCTGTGACATAAGACGGGCTTGCATACCCATTTGAGCGTCGCCCATGTCGCCTTCGATTTCGGAGCGTGGCACGAGCGCGGCAACTGAGTCAATGACAACTACATCCACAGCGCCGGAGCGCACGAGGGTTTCGGCAATTTCGAGAGCTTGCTCACCGGTATCAGGTTGTGAGACGAGCAGGTTGTCAATATCCACGCCGATCTTTGCGGCGTAGCTTGGGTCGAGTGCGTGTTCCATATCTATGAATGCGGCGGTGCCGCCCAGTCTCTGCGCTTCTGCAACAATGTGCTGACAGAGAGTGGTTTTACCTGAAGATTCGGGGCCATAGATTTCGATGACGCGTCCGCGCGGGATACCGCCGACGCCGAGTGCAATATCCAGCGAGAGCGAGCCGGAGGGAATTACCTCGGTCACCATTCCGTGTGCTTCGCCGAGGCGCATGATCGAGCCATCACCATAACGTTTTAAAATATCACCAACAGCCTTGTCGAGCACGACGCGTTTGGCGTTATCCATATTTTGATTTTGAGCTTTTTCAGGTTGTTCAGTGCGGGCAGATGATTTTCGTGCCATTGTCAGATTCTCCAAAATAAGTGAAACGGTTGAAAGTAATTAACCTCAAAGGTTAAAAGTTGAATGTTGCGAGAGTATAGCACAGATGTTCTGGACGTCAAGGGATGGGAGTGGATGTGACAGGCAAAAACTCCATAGTGGGAGCAGCGGGGCGTACAACATCAAATCCATTTTGCCCCGCGAAGGTAAAGTAACTCACCTGCCCGGGGAATATCTCGACCCAGGTTTGCTGTTCTTCTTCATTATATTGAAGCGTAATCTTATAAAGGCCGGCAGGCAGATCACTTAGCACCA
Organism: Chloroflexota bacterium; assembly: GCA_026390015.1. GTDB lineage: Bacteria > Chloroflexota > Anaerolineae > Anaerolineales > Villigracilaceae > Villigracilis. Next base: position 12,535 of record JAPLGS010000087.1, read on the forward strand.
GATTTTCCTGATAATACGGATCGGAGTTAGCTGCGCCGACACCATACGTTCGCACGGTACGGATTGGCAATCCAGATGGGTCTGGTCGTACCTGAACTTGAAATCGAGTCAACAGTTTTTGATCTTCATCCATTACTCGCCCGACGAGCACTCCCCACCCTTGCGGCGGAGCAATCCACAGTTCAGGGTTGGATGTATTATAAAAAGTATTTCCACCCAGCCGTATCTCAAAATGCAAATGCGGGCCCGTGGTCGCGCCGGTATCTCCAACCAATCCAAGCACATCTCCCGTCTCCACGTGCTGGCCGACCACTGCTATGATCTTACTCATGTGTGCGTAGATCGTATAAAGAATCTGATCGTTATAACCAAAATCATGTTTTAAAACAACAGCCTGACCGTAAGGATCAGTTTGATCGCCGGGTGCTTCGGTATACAAACCCCAATCTGCCGAGATCACTGTGCCAGGGCCTGCTGCAAGAATGGGTGTACCCATCTCTGCATCAATATCTACACCAGTGTGTACAATATCCGGCGCGAAGAAAACACCGCCATATCGATAATTTGCAAGCGGCCAGTTGACATTATCTGCCGCAATAGGACGCGCAAAATAAAAATGATCGTAAGGTGACATTGCCCACGGAACTGGATAAAGCGGAGGACGCCAGCCCGAGATCGGTTCTGCACCCGGATTTGGGAGATTAAATTGAAACGGTACCGGCGATGGGGTTTGAGCCAATTCAAATTGGATCTGAGGCTGGTCTGCCGCATCTGCGACCACTACCGGTGTTGGCGTGAATCCACCTGCCTGTTCTGAACAAGAAGCGAGCAGAAGAAAAATTATGATCAGTGTGATTTTGAATTTCATCATAAAGAAAACGAAACGTGGATTGAAGCCGTATCCCTAATCGATTATTGGTGTGATCAAGGAATTACCGTCGGCGGCGTTGGCGAAAGTGTCGGCGTATTTGTCGGTGTCGGGGATAATGTAGCCGTCGGCGACAAACGCGGTGTTGGAGTCTTGTAAGGGGTCCGCGTAGGCCGCTTTGTGGGCGTGAGAGTGAATGTAGAAGTGGGTGTGAGTGAAGGAGGCAGAACACGGGTCGGTGTGATGAGAGCCTCGATCGGGTACAACTCCCGCATCGCTGTATACCAATCCAACCCATTGGTCAACGCCAATTCTGTAAAACGCGCACCCGCATAATAAGAACGCCAATTGGTAAGCGCGGGCAGGCGTTCCCAACCGTAGGTGGCGGCCAGTGCGGTCACATCGACCCAATAACCGGAAGGCACGGTCCCATAGTTTCCTCCCTGTTCATACGTGCGCGGATCCAATTCATAACGCGCACTTAAATTCCACGGCGCATTATGGATCGGTTCGCCGAGTGAACCATCCTGCACACTCGCGCGGATGTAAATGCGCCAATAAGTTTGCGCACCTACGTCTTCACGTAACGCAACCAGCCAGCCTGCGTTTGCCATCAAAGAATTGATCGCGAAAGCGCGGCCTGTGTACAGCCAATCTTCCTCCAGGCCAGGGTCGAGATTCGTTGTTAACGGAATGAACGCATTCTCAAGGCTGGCGAGCGCATCCCAGCCTGTTTCAAGTATGACGCGGTTGCGTAGCGCGTTAAAAGATTCATCCACAAGATCGTGTAATTGCGGAAACGGTGCCCGCACATCTGTGATCGGAACTACATACCAGCGTTGATTTGGCACTTCAGGCCCGGGTGTGATCACAGGCGACCATAAAATGGAAGGCGTGGCGGCGGCGGCCTGCGAAAATGACCCCGGGAATGGATTCGATAAATTGGCAAAGCCCCAGGTCAGTCCGCGCACACGCCCATTTAATAACGTGGGGGGAAGAAGTAAATTGCCTTTGATGTCATATGAAGAAAGGTATTCCTGATTCGCTGTACTTATCACCGCAACGATCTGCTCCGCGGTTTCATTCCATGCGCCGCAACTTCCATCGCCGATCCAAGTTGCGGCACGTTTGGGATCATTTGCATCCCAGATATAAAGTCCGCCAAAGCCGACAGTCTGCGAGATGGAAGCCCACAATAATTGTGAACCGTCAAAATTCCAGACGGGATGATTTTCTGCAGCAAAAGGGGTATTGCTTAAGTTTTGGTAACGATCCTCACCTGTGAGATCGAGATCTGCAAGCCAAACATCACTATCACCGCCGCGCGATGAAACAAATGCGACATGTCTGCCATCCGGCGCCCAAACAGGTGAATGATCTGAAGCAGGGTCTTGTGTAACAGAAATATTCGCCTGTGAGCGGTCATTGACTGAAACTACCGACACTTCAAGATTTTCATTGACAAAAGTTTCAAAAACAAGCCACTGTCCATCCGGCGACCAGGATGGCGCAGAGTCATATTCGTGTGAATCTGTAATCTGTTTTACGTCACCATTTTGCAGATCCATTACATAAAGATCCCAAAATCCATTTCGGTCTGAAGCAAAAGCCAGTTGTTTACGATCCGGACTGAGAGCGGGAGCGATGTCACTCCACTCACCGTTTGTGATGCGCATGAGTGGCAAATCCTGCGGGGGATTGCTTTGCATAAAAAGATGAGCAAATCCATTCTCTTCGATGGAGAGAAATACCAGATTGCCCTCGCCGCTATATTTAATAATGGAAGGCGTGGATGTAAAAGCCGGTTCAAGTGTACTAATTGGTGGTTGAGTGGCGTCTGATGTTTCACGAAGCGCGCAGCCGGGAAGCATAAGGCTGATAATGATTAAAACAAAACTGATTTTTGCCGGGGGAGTAGAAAAAAGAAAACGCATGGAGAATGTCAATTAACAGAATCGGTTTCAGGCGCGGGCGGTTCCACATCAAAAGAATACTGGACCGGTTCATTGGATGGGCCCTCAGGATAATACAGCCGCGCGTTAATCGAGTATGGATTTTTCAGTTCACCACGGATGTGCATGGTGAATTCAAGCTTCCAACTCATCGGCTCGACAATGCTGGTGGACGCGGCCTCATCGCCATTTGAATCATTCAGAATCACTTCAATATAGGGTCGTTGTTGAAACGGAGTGACTTCCAGATTAACGCGCAAACGGCGTCCATCGGAATATGGCTGTACGGAAAGCGAATTGATCCTTGTCTCTTCGGGAACAGCGCGGGTGAGGTTATCTTCGGGGAAGAAAAATTCCATCCGATTATTATAACCATAAAAGGAAAATACCCGCCTTTGTAACAGATGAGTGTTGAATTGCAATTTCATTAAACTTTGGGAGTTGTTGTCTTGGAGTAAATGCGGGTTTATAATTTATAAATTATTGTTTCACAAGGAAACAAGCGCCTGATCGAGAGGAAGATTCCATGGATGAACAAAGAAAAGAAAAACGCAAGAGATTAATGGCGTTCACTCCTGTTTTCGATTCAAACCAGAATATTTTGTTGGGCTATATTGAAGATTTAACCATGATGGGCATTTTGGTGGTCGGCGAAAACTTCGTGGAGACCAATCAGGAGCGTAGGCTGAAAATTGAATTCCCCATCGATCTGCCCGATGTGGCGTCCGCTCACATTACGATCCCTGCCCGCGCGGTATGGTGCAGGCCAGATAAAAGCCCACAATATTTTAATATCGGTTTCGAGTTTATAGAAGTAACGCCCGAGCACAATAAAATCTTTCGAGCGATCCTGAAAAAGTACCAGTTCCGTCATGATTTTTCAGGAGCACTTGCATTTTGGGATTCACAATCCGGCAAAACCGACCCTTCAACATAAGCAGGCGCGGGGCGAACCCCCAGCCTATGTTAAAATAAATACGGTCTCATATTTTATTTTCATCGAGTACCTGTCTACTTCGTGTGTATTGGCAACGAGAAACCATAAATCATAGGAGGCACAATGCCCGATCTCTCTCGAAAAGAAGTAATTCAAATTCTGGCGATTACACATCAAGCCAGACTGGCCGGCGTGGATTTATCCGGACTGGATTTGAGCGGATTGAACTTTGCCGGCGCCGACCTGATCCGCGCGAATTTTTCTGGAGCCAACCTGACGAATGCTTACATGCGTCACGCCCAATTGGAAGCGTCCAATCTGGAAGGCGCAATTTTAGTCAACGCGAATCTTAAGGAAGCGAACCTAAAGGAGTGCCGGCTCAAAGGGGCAAACTTGAATGGAGCCAACTTCAGCGATGCCAATCTTTATGGGGTTGAGCTTGACCCAACACAAAGGTTCCAAGCCAAAGGGTTGTTGGTGTAGATAGAATCGGGGGAAGCGTTAATTGGCAGTACCGCATAACTTGCTATTCAGTTTTCAAAATGCCGCTTTGCCCTGTCAAAAAGTCTGAAAACTGTAATGGTCAGATAACGGTTGAACAAAAACCTTTTACCACGGATACGTCGTGGTCTCAAACGACAAAAACGCACTTTTGCACCTTGAAAGCCGAATAAAACTTCCTGAATCGAAGCGGAAACGCGGGCGTCCATGTAAACGCGAATGAGCGTAACAGACTTGTCCTTCTTGCGTTAGTGAACACAAGAAGGAGTCAGGCATGCGCCAGAAAAAACAGCAAGCGTTCACAGTCCGTATAGAACGTCTTCCAAACCGCCGCGCCGTTGAACGAGTGCGTGAAGCATATCATCAATTGCACCAAGCGGCAGACAGCGTTGAAGCAGAGAAATCGATTCAGGAGATACAACATGAACCAAATTTCGACAGGCTCAATCCACCAGTTAGCGGCAGTCTATGCGCGAGTATCAACCCAACAACAGGAGCAGGAAGCGACGATTGACAGCCAAATCGCCGAGTTAGAAAAATACGCTCAAGAAAAAGGATACGGCCTTTCAAAAGAATATTACTTTTTAGACCAGGCAGTGAGCGGCGCGCAATTAGCGCGTCCGGCTTTGGATCGTCTGCGAGACTTGGCAACAGAAGGTTTGTTTGAAACGGTGTTGTGTCTCAGCCCGGACCGGCTGTCGCGGCAATACGCGCATCAATGTCTTCTAATGGAAGAACTGCATCGCGCCAGCGTGAAAGTCATTTTTGTGAATCAGCCGCCGGTCGCCGACAACCCGCAAGGGCAGTTGCTATTGGGCGTTCAAGGATTGTTTTCCGAGTATGAGCGCGCGGTCATCGCAGACCGCATGCGGCGCGGGAGGTTGCATCGTTTTCGGCAGGGGCAGTTGGTCAATCCGGTCGCGCCTTATGGCTATCGCTACATTCTTGTGAGCGAGCCAAACGGTGGATGTTGGGAAGCGCATCCGTTGGAGCAAGAAGCGGTGCGCTACATTTACACGACGTACGCCGAAAAAGGGCTGCCGATAGGTAAAATTACGGCGGCGCTCAACGAAAATAGCGCACAAATGCCATCGCGCTGCGGGTATTGGCGGTATAGTACGGTGCAAGCCATTCTGAAACAGCCCGCCTACACCGGCAAAACGCACTACAATCGTACGCGCACTGGCCACGACGAAGTTGGGCAGCCAAAAAAGAGCGGACGCGGTGTCAAGCATTCGCCAACTCGTCAGCCTCGTCCGTGTGAGGAATGGATCCCGATGAATGTGCCGCCGTTAATTTCAGAAGACTTGTGGCAGAAAGCGCAGGAACGCTTGGAGACAAATCGCAAATTTTCTTTGCGCAATAACAACGTTCATTTTTATTTGTTACGCAGTCTGTTGGTCTGCGACGTCTGCGGGCGAACCATGACCGGGCGCACTTGGAACGGCAACGTGCATTACCATTGTTCCAGCCGCCGTGAATATCGCACGCCGGATGTTCCGGCTCACAGCCGTTCCGTCGCCGCCGATACAATTGAGCCGCTGGTCTGGCAGGCTGTCACGCGACTCTTGCAAAACCCAGCCCTGCTCGCGGACGCATGGGAAAGCGCAACGCCAACCGCCAGCCCAAGTACGGAGGAGCAGGATCGTTTACAATCGCGTTTGAAAACATTAGAACGGCAATGGCAACGATTGCTGGATTTATTCCAAGATGAAAGAATCGAAAAAGCTGAGTTGTCCAAACGCAAAGAGATCATCGAGCAGGAACGACAGTCTATTCAAACGCGTTTGCAACAATTCAATCGGCTGGCGCAACAAGAGCGCGTCAAGCAAACCATGTTGGAAGACTTCGCCGCCTTTTGCCAGAAGATCAAAGCGAATTTGGAAAACCCTACGCCGCAACTCAAGCAGGAAGTTATTCGGTTGTTAATTGATCACGTTGTGGTCGGAGAAAACGAAATCGTGATCAAGCACATCGTTCCGACTGACGATGATTGTCGTTTGAAACCAGGACGTAGAGTCCCTGAGACACGGAGTTTGCACCTTGCTTTTCTCAGCGGCTCCATGCCTCAGTGGTTCAAAAAATGTTCAACCTATTGCTGACTATTACACAAAAAGTCTGAAAACACTCTTGAATTTGGTCCGTTGACGCTTGCGAAAAGTATAGACAAATTTTTCAAAAGCAAGTTATGCTCCATTGCGTTAATTGAATAAAAAACAAAAAGACCTCCGAATTCTCAAGAACCCGGAGGTTTTTCAATTACCAATTACTACTCTCTACTCACTACTCTCTTCCCCTACCCATTCTTCTTCTGGAACTCCTTCATAAAATCAACAAGCGCCTGCGCGCCTTCAACGGTCATGGCGTTGTAAAGCGAAGCGCGCATCCCGCCGACAGAGCGATGTCCCTTAAGGCCGATCAAGCTATTCTTCTTGGCATCCTTCGCGAAGGTTTCTTCCAATTCTTCAGATGGCAAACGGAAAGGAATGTTCATCAACGAGCGCGCTTCGGTCTGGGCATGTCCACGATAGAAACCTCCGCTCTGGTTAATGGTATCGTAAACCAAACCCGCTTTGGTGCGGTTGGTCTTTTCAACAGCGGCGAGTCCGCCTTGTTTCTTGGCCCATTGTAAAACCAATCCAACCATATAAATAGCCCAACTCGGCGGCGTGTTATGTAATGATCCGCTAGTCGCCATGATCTTGTAATCAAGCATGACGGGTAAATTGGCGGGCGTGCGCTCGATCATGTCATCACGTTCGATAACGATGGTCACACCAGACGGTCCCGCGTTTTTTTGCGCGCCGGCATAGATCAACGCATATTTGGAAACGTCGATCGGTCGGCTGATGAAATCAGAGGAAGCATCACACACCAGAGGAACATCCGCAGGCGGAGTTGGCTCGACAAAATATTCCACGCCGTGAATGGTTTCGTTGGATGTGAAATGCAGATACGCGGCTTTCGGGTCGAGATCAAGTTTATCGGGCAAGCCCTTGAACCCATCCGCTTCAGTGTTGGCGGCGGAGCGAGTAGCCCCAAGTTTCTGCGCTTCCTTGATGGCGGTCTTGCTCCAGGTACCCGTTACAATATAATCAGCAGAAACGCCAGCCGCGCGCAGATTCATCGGGATCATCGTAAATTGCAAATGCGCGCCGCCCTGCAGGAACATCACCTTGTAGTTGGCGGGGATGGCGAGCAGTTCACGCAAATCCGCTTCAGCAGTTTGGATGACGCTTTCAAATTCCTTCGAGCGGTGGCTGATTTCCATCACAGACATGCCCGTGCCTTTGAAATCAAGCATTTCAGATTGCGCCTGCTGTAAAACTTCGAGAGGAAGAACGCCGGGACCGGGATTGAAATTATAAGCACGTTTGAGATCAGACATTTGTTGGATTCTCCTGTTTAAAAAAGTTTACGAGTCATTATTGACCGTTGAGCTGATACTGTTTCGAATTGAATCCTTTCCATTATATCTGCTTGTCTGACAAATTATCAAGAACAATTGGAAGTTATTTTCATCCACAAAGAAATCTGCGGATAAAGTTTTTCCAACCCAAAAGCGCGGATGTCGTTGACAAAGCAATACCTCATTGTTAGAATGATTTTATGATGACAGTGCTTCTTCAAACAGGAATCAGACGGGTCGCTGGTTTGATTCCTGTTATTAAATCCCAACCAATTAAGGAGAATTCCCATGAAAGTTCTAATTTGTGATAAGACCGAAAAAGAATATATCGAACAAATGCGCGCTGCAGGTTTAACCGTTGATGTTCGTGACGATATCTCCCCGGAAGAACTTCCCAACGTTTTACCCGCCTATGACGGCATGGTTGTCCGCTCGCGTACCAAAGTGCGGCAGGCGCTCATTGATGTTTGCCCCAACCTAAAAGTGATCGTGCGTGGCGGCGCAGGGCTAGACACCATTGATCACGAATACGCCAAGTCCAAAGGCATTATGGTCATGAACACGCCGCTGGCGAATTCCGCATCTGTGGCTGAACTGGCGATCGGATACATGCTGATGATGGCGCGCTCCCTTTATCGAGCGACTGCTTCTGTCAAAGCTGAAAAATGGGACAAGAAAAGTTTTGACGGCGACGAGATTGGCGGCAAGACCCTCGGGCTGATCGGCGTGGGCAACATTGGCAAGGAAGTATCCAAACGCGCAGCCGTGATGGGAATGACTGTTCTTGCGTATGATCCTTATGTAAAAGAAATCGAAGGAATTAAGTTAGTACCTTTGGATGAATTGCTCGCACGAGCCGATTACATCAGCCTGCATTTGCCGAAGACCAAAGAATCCGCGGGCATGATCGGCGCGGAACAATTCGCAAAGATGAAGAACGGCGTGCGGATTGTCAACTGCGCACGCGGTGGTATTATTGACGAAAATGCGCTATACGAAGCCTTGACCAACGGCAAAGTATCTGGCGCGGCCTTGGATGTCTTCGCCGAGGAACCTCCCACAGATTGGAAATTACTCAAACTGGATAACGTGATCGGCTCCCCGCACATCGGCGCCGCCACCAAGGAAGCACAAGCCCGCGTCGGCGCGGAAGTGGCTGATAAATTAATCGCGTTTGCGAAGAATGGGAAATAATGCCACGTGAAAGTATGGGAAATATCTTGCCCTTATAATAAATCACCAAGGATAAGCCATGAAAAACATTAACGATATCGGCATTCAAATCCCGCAAGTATATTTGCCCAGAAGCAGCACAAACTTAACAAAATGGGCAGTGATCGCCTGTGATCAATTCACCTCCGAACCGGAGTATTGGCAAGAGGTGGAAGGAATCGTTGGCGATGCGCCATCCACTTTGAATTTGGTTTTTCCCGAAGTGCATCTTGAAAAACCTGGCGAGGAAGAACGAATCAAAAACATCCAAGCCAGCATGCGCAAGTATATGGAAAAAGGTGTTCTTCAACTACGCGAGGGTTTTATCTATGTTGAACGAACGGTCGGCAGCTCCGGGAAGATACGCAAAGGCTTAATGCTTTGTCTTGATCTGGAACGGTACGATTACAAAAAAGGTTCATTGAGCCTGATCCGCGCAACGGAGGGAACCATAGTTGACCGTTTGCCCCCGCGCATAAAAATTCGGCAGGGCGCAATGATGGAATTGCCTCATATCCTTGTCTTGATCGATGATCCGAAGCGAACGGTCATCGAGCCATTGAGTGTGGCCAAATCCAAGTTGGCAAAGATATACGATTTTGATCTTATGCTCGAAAGCGGTCATCTTACCGGTTATCAAGTCGATGATGAAGATTTTGAAAATGGGGTCATAGAAGCCCTGCGCGCGCTAGCCATCCCTGAAAACTTTTCGGCAAAATACGGCGTTAGTGTGGAACAGCCTGTGTTGTTATTTGCCATGGGCGACGGCAATCACTCGCTGGCAACCGCCAAAGCCATTTGGGAAAAAATGAAACCGATGGTTGGCATCGCCCATCCTTCACGTTACGCATTGGTTGAAATTGAAAATGTACACGATGAAGGGCTGGAGTTTGAACCCATTCATCGTGTACTCTTCAACATCAAGAAGGATCTGTTCGCGGAACTCAAAAAAACATTCGGTGAAAACTTCACTTACACAGAAGTGGCGAATGGCGCTGAAATGATTCAAAAGGTGGATTCTGCTCAAGGTCAGGCACAGCCCCTGGCGGGGAAGCAAGCTATCGGTTTGGTGGGGGGCGGAAAACAGTTTGGGGTGATCGAGATTGCGCACACTTCTTTCAATCTGGCAGTTGGTACGATTCAATCTTTTCTGGACGCCTTCCTGCAAGATGGCGGCGCTGAAAAAATTGATTACGTGCACGGCGAAGATGTGGTTGAACGGCTGGCTTTACAACCCGGCAATGCGGGTTTTTATCTGGCGGGCATGCACAAATCTGATCTGTTCAAGACAGTAATTTTGGATGGTGCGCTCCCAAGAAAAACTTTTTCAATGGGCGAGGCAAAAGAAAAGCGCTTCTATATGGAAGCGCGGAAAATTTCATAGATCATTTATAAAGTTGACGGGTTGGCAAGCTTGAACGTTCGAAGCTGCCAACCCGTCAACTTGTTAACTTCAAAGGTGTAAACGTTCCAACGCTTTTTTGAAATCAGCGGGGTAAGGCGCAGTAAACGAAACCCGTTCATTTAAAACTGGATGATTGAAAGATAAAGAGTGCGCATGCAAAGCCGGGCGCGTGATGATGTCTGTTTCTGGCGCGCTGTAAAGGGTGTCACCTAAAAGTGGATAACCCAACGCGTACGCATGCACTCTGATCTGATGTGTGCGTCCCGTCATCGGACGCGCTTCAACCAGCGCCATTCCATTAATATCATCAGTCAAAGACAATTCATCTGAACTGGAGTGATTCCAATTAATGACTCTGAATCTCGTTTCAGAGTGAATCCCTTTTTTATTATCCACCATCGTTCTGTGTTTATGCCCCACGTTAACTCTCAATGGAAATTTTGTGATCCTTTCCTTCCACGGCGGAGCACCGACAGTGATGGCTCGATAAACTTTTTCAGTCTCATGTTTTTCAAATTGAATATTCAGCGCGCGGTGCGATTCTGCATTTAATGCGAAGACCAGTACGCCGCTGGTAAATTTATCAAGGCGGTGAACGACCCATATCTTGCCATATTCTTCTTCGAGCATATTAACAAGATACGGCGCGGCCGGTTCCCAGCCTTCCGGAAGCACGGAAAGGCCCGCGGGTTTGTTGATGATAAGAATATGTTCGTCCTGAAAGATAATATTATTTTTCATAGGGGTTACCAAACTCCATTGTACCAACTTACCAGGACTAGGCGAAGGATTCGCATCCTGCATTCACAAAATGGCTTACAATACAGAAATCAAAAACAAGGAGTTCAATCCATGCAACTGAGCGATGACATTCGCCTAAAAGTGATCTTTTTTCAACAAACGGAAATCACTGAATATCATATTTACAAACGTCTGGCAAAAAAAATCAAATCCGAAGAAAACTCAAAAGTCCTCGATCAGATCGCAGAAGATGAATTGCGTCACTATAACGGTTGGAAGGAATATACGAAAGAAGAAGTTCGGCCGCGCTGGTTCTTCGTATGGTTTTATTACATCGTCAGTATCATTTTTGGATTTACCTTCGGCGTAAAGCTCATGGAGATGGGCGAACAAGCCGCTCAGAAAAATTACGCCGAGGTCGCCAAAGTAATTCCCGAAGCTGCCATCTATCAACATGAGGAAGACAAGCACGAAAAGCAGCTCATCGAAATGTTGGATGAGGAAAGATTGCAATATGCAGGTTCAGTGGTACTGGGACTCAATGATGCTCTTGTGGAATTAACAGGCGCTCTGGCCGGGCTGACGCTTGCTCTGCAAAACGTAAAGTTGATCGCCCTTTCAGGTCTCATCACCGGCATCGCCGCATCCCTTTCCATGGCGGCCAGTGAATATCTTTCCACTCGTTCCGAAAAAACGAACAAACATCCGGTACGCGCCGCTGTGTATACAGGCATCGCGTATATCACCACAGTCACGTTGCTCATTCTGCCTTACCTGCTTTTTGAAAATTATTATATGGATCTTGCCATCTCACTCACAACGGCCGTTGTCATCATTGCAATATTCAATTACTACATCTCGGTTGCCAAAGGCGAATCATTCCGCGAGCGGTTTATCGAAATGGCTGGATTAAGTCTGAGCGTGGCGGCATTCTCGTTTGTGATCGGCTATTTTATTCGTCAGTGGCTGGGAATTGAAATATAACCCTCACGCTTCCCTCCCCCAAAAAGTGAGGGGAAATCCAACATGAAAATCTTAACCGTAGACATCGGCACAGGCACGCAGGATATTTTTCTTTACGATTCAAATCTCGACATCGAGAACGGATTCAAACTTGTCTTGCCATCCCCAACGATGATAATTCATCGCCGCGTGAAGCAGATGATCCAAACGCAGACTCCGCTGCTTTTTACAGGACATCAGATGGGTGGCGGCCCTTCAGCATGGGCGATCGAAGAAGCTGCGCGCGCGGGAATTCCAGTGTATATGACTCCATTCGCCGCGACAACTTTGAATGATGAGCTGGATAAGGTTGAGAAGTTGGGGATAAAAATCATTGGGGAGGATGAAGTTGAGGCTCTAAGGTCAAAGATCGAAAGTCTGGAGTTGAAGGATTTTGATTTTGAGTTGATCTCCAGGACATTCAAAGATTATGGTGTTTCGTTGGATGATCTATCTGCCATTGCTGTGGCAGTCTTTGACCACGGCAATTCGCCTGCGGGGATTTCAGACAGACAATTTCGATTTGATTATTTGGATGCGCGAATTAAGGAAAAGAATTCTCTTTCTGCCTTTGCATATTTATCAAACGATATTCCAAAAATTATGACTCGCTTGCAATCTGTCGCAGACTCGGCGGATGGATTACCCTGCCCGCTGGTGGTAATGGATACCGCGCCTGCGGCAATTCTTGGCGCAAATCTTGACCCGATCGTCGCAAAACTTCCGCGCAAACTGATTGTCAACGTGGGGAATTTTCATACGCTGGCATTTAGACTCGGTGACGGAATCGAGGGAGTCTTTGAACATCACACAGGCGAGATCGATCTGCCGAAACTGGAAAAATATATCCGCGCACTGGCAGATGGTTCACTCAAACATCAAGATATTTTTAATGACATGGGTCACGGCGCGTTGGTGTATGGCAATAATCCGTTTGAGTTTGGAAAAGATGAATTTGATATTGTGGTGTCGGGACCGAGGCGATCATTGTTCGGTAGGGGCGGGTCGCGACCCGCCCCCACGTTACTTCCATATTTCGCCACTCCCTTCGGTGACATGATGATCGCGGGGTGCTTTGGTTTATTGGCGGCAACTGCGGAGATAATATCAGAATCAAAGGAAATCATTCAAATATCGCTAAAAGGCGAAACTGGAAGCGGAGTCGCGCCGTGGGATATGAAATAACCCCTGCTTGGATTTGTGTCATATCGACAGTTTCTGATAGTCCTATCCAGAATAAATTTATCGCCAATCCTTAGTCTGATCTTTCTTGGGATAAGCGTGTATTTCCTCTTGGCGATTCCCATCCTTGGCCTTGGTTCAACTGCGCTAAGCTGGCATGGGATTGTTACGGTTTCACCGGTGGTCAACCTCGGTGCACATGGATGGAGTATGCGAAAAATGGAACATTCTTGGCATCGCTCATTTTGGTAGTACTGTTTTTTCTACCATCAGCAGCGTGATTGGTTATGATCACGATGCAATTCATTGTGAAGAGAAAAGGTGAAAATGGGTAAAACAGCCAAAGTGTTTCTCGTCATCGGAAGTGTGTGGATATTCATCGTTTGCGGATGTGGGTATTTCTCTTTGATCCAACCTGGAATCGGAACAAGATGGAAACAGGAACCAACTCCGCCCGAGCGCGTCTCTTTGCTTAAATTGGGAGATGCAGGTGAAATCATTGCCGAAACTACAAACGGAAATTTATATGAATTCAATTACGGCTCAAATTCACTCTGGAAAAAAGTAACCCAGCCATCAGAGGTTGCAGCGATCGGTATGGACTGCTCCCCCGGTCATACAAATTACATCGTGCTTCCTCCGCCAGAAAATGTAGTATCCCTCGTAAGTGAGAATTGTGTTTACATGGAGTCTGCTTATCATTTGCGGGTTGCTCTCCTGGAAAACGGAGAGGTCTGGTCATAGGAATATGAAGGATATGCCTATACTCAGCTCGCGGTGATTTCGATCCTCTCAATTGCATGTATATTTGGCATGCTGATCGTAGTGCTTGGACTGGTACTATTGATCATTCAAATGACTAAAAAGAAAACCTCGTAAGGAGAATATTGTGTGTGGAATTTTCGGGTACGTTACAAATAAAGAAGAAGCGCTCGGACCTATTTTGATTGCAGCCGCAGAAAGATTAACTTATCGCGGATATGACTCTGTCGGGGCGGCGACTTTGAATAGCGGGAAGATCGATCTGCGCAAAGATGTTGGCAAGGTGGATTCAGTGGCGGCGAAATATAACATCGCAGAAATGCGCGGACAGCGTGGAATTACGCAGTTGAGGTGGGCGACGTTTGGCGAGCCTTCGCAAGTTAATTCACAGCCGCATTTGGATTCAAATGGCGATATGGTCGGGGCACATAATGGCAACGTGGTCAACAATGTGGAACTGCGTCTGGAATTCATGGCGGAGGGGATGACCGTCCGTTCGCAGAATGATGGCGAGACTTGCGTGCATGCAGTGGAGAGATATATCAAGCGCGGATATGAATTCATTGACGCGATCCGTTTGGCGTATGGCGATCTGCAAGGTGATTATGCCTTTGTCATCGGGCGTGCGAATGATGATAAGTTGTACGCGTTCAAAAAAGGTTCGGGCATGGTGATCGGAATCGGCGATGGCTTCACTTGTCTTTCGTCTGACCTGCCTTCGATATTGCCACTGACGCGCGAAGTCATCCGCCCGCAGGATGGGGAGATCGTCACGTTGTGGGCAGACCGCGTGGAAGTGCGCTCTGTCAAAGATGGAAAAATAATTCAACGAATGCCAGAAACAGTTACGGAGTCGATGGATGCGGTGCAGAAGGGCGGGTATCCGCATTTTATGTTGAAGGAAATCCACGAGCAGGCACAAGTCGCCCGAGAGTTAATCCACTTATTGGATGGCAGCCCCGATGTGCAGCCGTTGGTCGAGAAGATGAAGAACGCTCGTCATCTATATTTGATCGGATGCGGCACGAGTTATCACGCGGCGGCGGTGGGCTCGGTGTACATCGCGCAGCTGGCGGGGCTGACCGCCATCCCCGTGCTTGCGCCGCAGTTCATCGCGCAATACGCGCCCGCGGTTGGGTATGAAGACGTGGGGATTTTCGTCAGCCAATCGGGCGAGACCAAGGATGTGCTCAACGCGTTGGAAGCTGCCGAGAAGCGCGGCATGGCTTGTTTTGGATTGGCAAACGTGGTGGGCTCCACGCTGACGAAGGCGACTTCGTTCTGCCTACCCTTGTGCTGCGGATACGAAATCAGCGTGCCCGCCACGAAGACATTTACCAATCAGGTTGTGACGTTTCTGTATCTGGCGTATCGACTTGCGGGCAAAGACACGAGCGAACTTTTACGAATCCCCGAATTGATGGAGCAGACGATTGAGATGGTCGGTCCGCAGATCGAAGCGATTGCGAAAGACATCAACGAGTGGAACGATATGTACTGTCTCGGCTACGGCGCGACGTATCCGATCGCTTTGGAAGGCGCGTTGAAATTAAAAGAAATCACGTACGCCCATTGCGAAGGGATGCTCTCGACCGAATTCAAACACGGACCGCTCTCCGCGGTGAGCAAGGGATTCCCGATCGTGTTTGTGGCGGGACCGAACGATGTACCGCTCATCATCAGTGGGATCAACGAAGTAAAAGTCCGCGGCGCACGAACGATCACCATCGCCGAAGAGGACTCACGCCTGCGCGCCAACGGTGATGATTTGGTAGTTATTCCCAAGTCAGATGCACAGATCAGCGCGTTGCTGGGAGTATTGCCGTTGCAGTTGTTGTCATATCACATGAGCGTGATGCGCGGGTTCGATCCTGATTTTCCGAGGAATTTATCAAAGACGCTGACGGTGGATTGATGCGGCGGAAATAGAACTTCCAAAAAACGTAGTATATTTACATATTGACTTACTTTTTATTTTTTGGTATACTTTTTCTAGATTTCTGAAAGGAGAACAAGAAATGGAAACTGTAGCCACTTCAAAGGGGCAGGTTGTTATCCCATCCAAAATTCGCAAGCAATTGGGAATCAAAGATGGAACATATCTTCAAATTGACGTGAATGCCATAACTAGGCAGATCATCCTCACCCCCATAACTCGTGAGTATGTTCATAGCCTGCGTGGAAAGTATAAGGGCAAGGGGTTAATGAAGTCGTTGATGGCGGACAAGAAACGCGAAAGGGAGTTGTAATATGGCAAAGAAGGCGAAAGCATACGTATTGGATAGCTGGGCGGTAATTGCCTATCTTGAAGATGAACCTTCAGCGGAACAGGTTGAAGAATTGATTGCCACAGCACATGAAGAACAAATCCCTATTTACATGAGTGTGGTTAATGTCGGAGAAGTTTGGTACACGTTGGCGCGGGAAGTCTCAGAAGAAGAAGCAAACGCTGGCGTAAAAATGCTCAGTGATCTGCGAATTCAATTTGAGAATGTGGATTGGGAATTAACGCAGGAAGCGGCGCGTTTCAAATCGCAAAACAAGATGTCGTATGCAGATGCTTTTGCCGCCGCATTGGCAAAAGTCAAAAAGGCGGACTTGGTGACAGGGGATAATGAATTCAAGCCGTTGGATGGGCAAATCAAGATTTCGTGGTTATAAAGTGACAGAACATGGCAACAAATAAATGGACGCGCGAAGAATTGATACTTGCTTTCAATCTATATTGCAAAATCCCTTTTGGCACAATTCACATTCGTAACCCTCAGATTATCGCTCTTGCGAAGATATTAGGTCGCACACCTTCCGCAGTGTCATGGAAATTGGCAAACTTTGGGCTGGTTAGCGATAATGGGAGAGTGTAGAGATATTTGAAAATATAACGGGAGTGCTATGCGAGTATGATTGAGTTTGACAAAAGCAATCTACTTGCAGGAGACACTCCCGTGGCCAACAGAATAATTCCAATTGAGATAAAAGTCAACGCACTGAGCCAGTGTCTGGTGCTGCAAAATTTTGATGCCGTCGCTAAAGAGTTAGAAGTGGCACCCAACTCCATCCGCAATTGGTTCACGGAAAAGGTGCTGCCCGGTCTGGCAGAGGCGCTTGCAAAAGAAAACCCGGGGCCGAAACCAACAGGAGTGATCCGCAATTGGTTCACGGAAAAGGTGCTGCCCGGTCTGGCAGAGGCGCTTGCAAAAGAAAACCCGGGGCCGAAACCAACAGGAGTGTCTGTTCGCGAACGAGCAGCTCAAGGGCAGCGAGCTGCGTCAAGCAGGGAAGTTGAAGAGCGTCCCGATCATTGCCCACATTGTCACAGTTCGCGGGTCTGGAAGAATGGCTGCTATCGGGTGATCAACTGGCTGGCATTCCTAAGCGCGCGATGGTTCAGCCAGAAGCGCGTGACAATCCAAAGAATTCGCTGCGGAACTTGCGGACGCGAGATTGACACGCTTCAACGGCAGAGTCTGGCTGCAGCACGAGGACAAGCCTGGCAATTCTTCAAACAGTTGGCAGCATTCAGTAAATTCAAGTTGGGGCTGTCCAATCGTCGCACCCGGCTGCTGGCGGCCTTTGCTTTTGGTCGCGCGGTCTCGGCAACGTTTGTCAACGATGTAACACACACGGTCGGGCAGAAGGCTCAAGCCACGCTGAAGCGGATCGCAAACTGTCGCCAGAAAATCGCCCAGGTTCTGATGGGAGATGAAACCTTTCCGCACATCCTCGACTGACAGAGCCTGCGAGCCAAAGGGCACAGCATGGGGGTTGCCGTCTGTGAGTCTGGTTTGATCCGCGGGGTAAAAGTCGTGCGCAATCAGACACGCGATCTGGGGACACTCTTCAAAGGCGTGGTCGGAAAAGGCTTTCAGCCGCAATATTTTCTGAGCGATTTTGATGTGCATTTTCCAAAGATCGTCAG
>JAPLGS010000104.1 GCA_026390015.1 Chloroflexota bacterium
CATGTATTTAAAAGGCAGTAAATGGAGTATGAACCGCCGTCGGACGCGGCCAAATTGGTTTCGCATTATTCTGCTGTCTTTGCTTGTGTTGGGCGGCTTGTATATGAATCGATACATTATTCCGAATCAGCCTCAGTATGGTGTGCCTTCGCCGACTCCAACACGTTCGCCTGAATCATTTGTCACAGACGCGGAAACTTATTTCAATCAAGGTAAGTTGATTCCTGCCATTAATTCGTATAAAGAAGCCATCACCTCGAATCCGAACAACTCAGCTGTATATGTGGCTTTGGCGCAGGTTCAGGTCTTTCAAGGTCAATATAAAGAGGCGCAGAAAAGCGCTGAGTCAGCCATCCTGCTTAAGAACGATAGCTCCATGGCGCACGCGGTGCTCGGCTGGGCTTTGAGTTTTCAAGGCGACTATCTTGAAGCTGAGAACAATATCAAACAGGCGCTGTTGCTGGATGACAGGAATGCGCTTGCGCATGCTTATTATGTGGAAATCCTTGTTGGTTATTCCTACACCCCAACGGCTCCTTTTGGCGCCATTGAAAAAGCCATTGAAGAATCAAGAGTCGCTGTGGAGCTTGCACCCGATAAATTGGAAACCTATCGCGCGCGCGGGATCATTCTGGAAGCCACGGGTCAATATGATGAAGCGATCGAACAGTATAAAAAAGCGATCGATATCAACGGCAATATTCCCGACCTGCACCTTGCCCTTGGAATCAATTATCGCGTTCGAGGCTTTTACGATCTGGCAATTGCAGAATTTACAAGTGCCAACGCGCTAAATCCAAATGACCCCAACCCCGATCTTTATCTGTCGCGCACATACGCAACGATCGGCGAATTTGCACAATCCATGCAATATGCCGAGTCTGCGGTGGCGAATAATCCGGCAGATACAAACCTGCGCGGCAACCTCGGTGTGATGTATTATCGCAACGCCTACTGGGAGAAATCAACCAAGGAACTTGGATATGTGATCAACGGTGGTTTCTCAGAAGACGGCACCCCGCTCAATGCGATCAACCTGCTGCCTGACGCTCCCCGCATTGCAGAGTATTATTTCACTTATGGGCTCGCCCTTTCGCGGTTGAACAAATGCGGCGAAGCCCTGGATATCGTGAGAATGATCAATGAACGCATCCCAACCGATGAACTGGCCATGGAGAATGCGACTGCCATCGTTAACCGCTGCCAGCAGAATCTCATACAGACTCCCATACCACCGCTTCCAACCTCGCCTCCAACTGCTCCTGCTGCGACGACGACTTCTACAGCCACGCCATGAACATCAATCCAAGGCACTTGCTATTTCGACGGCGCAGCGAATCCAATGTGTATCGCATGTTCTTCTGGATCACTTTGATCCTCGGGGGAATCTGGCTGATCCGCTCTGTGCAGGCTGGCGATATCAAACCACTTTTTGATCCCACACCTGTGCCCACGCGTATGGCCGTTTCTTTCGCACTCGAAGGGGATGCGCAATTCACGGCGGGTCAATTGGAATCCGCCATTACCGCCTATCGTGAAGCAGTTTCTCTGGATCCAAGTAATGCTCAAATACTGGTAAAACTTGCGCGCATCCAAACCTATTCTTCTGCGATGATCGTGAATCGCGATGAAGTTGTAGCGCGCCTGAACGAGGCTCTTGAATCCGCAAAAAAAGCTGTTGACCTTGCGCCTGATGACAGCAATGTCCACGCAGCCTACGCGTTTGCCATGGATTGGAGCGCGACCTATCTGCCCGCGGACGAAGCGCGCGCGCTGCTCGCCAAGGCAGAACAGGAGGCGGTGCGTGCTTTACAACTGGATCCTGATAACGTACTCGCGCGAGCCTTTTATTCAGAGATTCTTCTCGACCAGGGAAAATGGAAGGATGCGCAGCAAAATATTGAGCAGGCCTTGCAGCGCGATAATTCACAAATGGATACGCATCGGGTGCAGGCTTCAGTCCTTGAATCGGGGCAAGATTACGCGCTCGCAATTGAAGCCTATGACCGCGCAATTGCCATTACTCCAAACCTGACATTTTTATATCAGCGCGCCGGTGCAAATTATCGACGGCTGGCTTCTGACAGTCCCAACAAAGATGTTCAAAACCAGCTTTTTGAAAAATCCTTGGAAAAATTTGCCCAGGCGGCACGCATCAACGATCAATTAAAAATTAAAGACCCCGGGCCGTACCTTTCCATTGCAAAAACATATTCTCAAATGGGTCAGTTCTTCATAGCCATCCGCAATGTGCAGAAGACGATCGAGTTCCAGCCTTCCAACCCGGTTTTTTATGGCGAGCTGGGAGTGCTCTATCATAAAAATCGTAACTATGAGACTGGCATCCTGGCGCTCGAATGTGCCGTGCGTGGATGTACAGCGGAACAATCCTGCCCTGCGCGGGGTGACTGTGGCTCAAATGATATCGCCACTGAAGTGAAGGGACTTCCGCTCAGGGCAGATACGATCTACTATTATGATGTGTACACTTCTGAATTGGCCGCCCTGAGCACCCCCAAGAAAAGTTACTGTACCGAGGCTCTGTCGATCGCCGATCAGATCGCAGCCTCTGAGTTTGACAGCGATCCCAACATCGCAGCGGATATTGTGGTGGTGCGTAACATCTGTAATTTTGACTCTAACTCAGCAACGGCGACGAGTGAACCAACTGTCAGCGGAACATCTACTATTACGCCATAGAAAAATATTAGGTACGCCCGATCAACTCACAGGTTGGCAAAGTGCTCTTCATCAGAGTTTTGTAAGAAATTCCATAATCCCCTTGACGCACCTTCTTTAACTAGGTAAGATTGATTTTAGCACTCGCAGTAATTGAGTGCTAAAATTTGTGTTTATTCAACAAATCCAAATCCCTTATAGGAGACAAGAAATGGCAAAGACATCATTCAAACCTTTGGGCGCTCGCGTGCTCATCGAAGCAGTGGAGCAGGAAGAAGTAACCGCGGGCGGAATCGTCCTCCCCGAAACTGCGAAAGAAAAACCTCAGCAAGGTAAAGTACTGGCCGCCGGCCCCGGCGACCGCAATGACAAGGGCGAGCGCGTTGCCATGGATGTAAAAGCTGGCGACATCGTGCTGTTCGCCAAATACTCTGGCACCGAAGTCAAGATGGACGGCAAGAAATTGCTCATCATGCGCGAGAGTGATCTTCTCGGTATCGTCGGTTAATTAAAAAGGAAATATTCCCATGGCTGCTAAACAAATCGTATTTTCAGAAGAAGCCCGCCGCAAGCTTAAGAACGGCATGACGATTGTTGCGAACGCTGTATCCGCAACCCTCGGACCGAAAGGCCGCAATGTTGCAATCGACCGCAAGTTCGGTTCCCCCAGCATCACCCACGACGGTGTTTCCGTTGCGAAAGAAATTGAACTCGAAGACCCGTTTGAAAACATGGGCGCTCAGCTCCTCAAGGAAGCCGCTCAGAAGACCAATGACATCGCCGGTGACGGTACAACCACCTCCACCGTTTTGGCTTATGCCATTGTCACCGAAGGCCTCAAGGCTCTTGAAGCCGGTTACAACCCGATGCTGCTCAAGAAGGGCATCGAACTCGCCACCGAGACCATCGTGGCTGAACTCAAGAAGAATTCCACCAAGATCGACACCCGCGAAGAGATCGCCTCCGTAGCGACCAACTCTGCGGCTGATGCCGAGATCGGCGAATTGATCGCAGACGTGATGGACAAAGTTGGAAAAGACGGCGTCATCACCGTTGAAGAATCCAAGACCATGCAGTTCGAAACCGAATTCGTGGAAGGTATGCAGTTCGATCGTGGTTACATCTCGCCTTATTTCATCACCAATGGTGATCAGATGGAAGCCCAGATCAGCGACGCGTATGTGTTGGTCTATGACAAGAAGATCTCTGCCGCACAGGACATTGTTCCTTTGCTCGAGAAACTTGTCCAATTAGGCAAGCGCGAGCTCGTCATCATTGCTGAAGATATTGACGGCGAAGCAATTGCGACCCTGATCTTGAACAAGATCCGCGGTATGTTGAACGTGCTCGCCATCAAAGCTCCAGGCTTTGGCGACCGCCGCAAAGCCATGTTGCAGGATATTGCCGCCCTCACCGGTGGACAGGTCATCTCTGAAGAGACCGGCCGCAAACTTGAAACAACCACTGTCCAGGATCTTGGCCGCGCTGAGAAGGTTGTCTCTGACAAAGAGAACACAACCATCATCGGCGGCAAAGGCAAGAAGGGCGATATCGATTCCCGCATCAAGGAAATCCGCATCGAGATCGACAAGAGCACCAGCGATTACGACAAGGAAAAACTTCAGGAACGTCTCGCCAAACTCAGCGGTGGTGTTGCCATCATCCGCGTAGGCGCCGCGACCGAAACTGAAATGAAAGAGAAGAAGCACCGCGTGGAAGATGCCCTCTCAGCCGCTCGCGCTGCTGTAGAAGAAGGTATCGTCCCTGGTGGCGAAATCTCGCTCATCAACGCCGCTGTCAAACTCGACAAACTCGCCAAGCAACATGCTGAAGACGAGAACGAAGAGATCAAAGTTGGCATCAACATCATCAAGAAGGCGCTCGAAGCACCGATCCGCAAACTGGCTTCAAACGCTGGACAGGATGGTTCAGTCATCATTGACACCGTCCGCCGCACTGCCGCCGAGAAGAAGAACATCAATATCGGCTTCAATGTGCTCACTGGCGAATACACCGACATGATCAAAGCGGGCGTTATTGACCCCGTCAAAGTTGTGCGCGGCGCTCTTGAGAACGCGGCATCCATCGCCGCGATGATCCTCACAACCGATGTGTTGATCACCGATGTGCCTGCTAAAGAAAGCGGCCCAGCCATGCCTCCTGGTGGCATGGGTGGTATGGATTACTAAATCCGACCCTAAGTATTTGTTCGAGGCAGGTCTAAGACCTGCCTCGAACTTTTTAAGTTGGTATAATCTTGACGATGTTTTTCAAGCCGCGTTTCCATTTGACTCAATTGATCCTGATCCTCGTTTTTGGATTAATTGCCTGCGCTTCCTTCGGTACCTCAAGCACTCCCCAACCACCAATCCCTACGGGTACTCCCGAGCCTCCTACAGCCACGCCTGTGCCTTCAATAGCGACGATCAACGGAGAATACATCTCTCTTGCAGAATTTCAGGCTGAGATCGCCCGTTATCAATCTGCGCAGAGCACACCTGGGAATACAGTAACGGATGAAGAAGCGAACAAAATTGTGCTGGAGGATATGATTGCGCAGTTTTTACTGGCACAATCTGCAAGGGAAGCAAATTTCAATTTGACAGAAGCAGATTTACGATCCAGGCTGGAAGCGCTGGGGAATCAAATTGGCGGGGCAGAAGCTTTATCTACATGGAAATCTACTCACGGGTATGATGACGCTTCCTTTCAAATTGCGCTGAAGCGTTCTGTTGAATCCGCCTGGATGCGTGACAAAATCATTGCGGATGTGCCAACTACTGTTGAACAAATCCACGTGCGTCAGATTTTGACCTATAATGAAGAAAAAGCACACGCCGCCCTGGAACAATTAAATGGCGGCGCAGATTTTAATGCGCTGGCCGCATTATACGACCCGATCACGCGTGGAGAATTGGGCTGGGTACCACGCGGTTACCTGCTCGACCCAAAAGCTGATGAAGCAGTTTTCGCCTTGCAAGCGGGCGCCTATAGTGCTGTGATATCAACTGATGCGGGTTTTCATATTTTCAAAGCCGTTGAACGCGCAGATCATCTCTTAACCCCAGACGCATTGTTGGCTATGCAGGAACTAGCGCTAGAAAATTGGATCGCGGAAAAACGTGCCAAGAGCAACATCGTTTTAGCACCATAGAAATTCATAAATCGCTGTCATGGTGACAGAGATTATTATTTGGAGTTGCACAATGAGCAAATATAATTACGAGTACGAAGAACCCCCCGCGCCAAGGAAAAGCGCCAGGCTAGAACTGTGGGATATATTAAGTATCGCCGTACTTTTGCTCACATTTTGCATTGGCGTTTATTTTGTTTTGATATTTCTCTTTCCCAATTCTGCATTGAATCCTTTGCCGCCAAATCCGTTCGATCCGCTTGCGCCGCCAACTCCCACGATCTCGCCAATTCAACTTGAGCCGACATGGACCACCACTCCGCTCACTCTGACGACTGAGACTCCAACTCTTTTTCCAACCTTCACACTCGAGCCTTCGGCGACACCCTTCTCGCTAGTGCCTGCCACCAAAACACCGACGATCACAGCAACTCCCAAAGCGCCATTCTCTGCGACTGTCACCTACATTGACAGCACCATCATCCACCCGGAATCCGCGTGCAACTGGCAGGGTATCTACGGAACAGTACTGGATGTAAACAACGCAGATATGCTATTTTTTACGATCCGCTTGACAGGTTTTTATAACGAAAAATCCGTAAATCAGCAGACAGTAAGCGGGATGTTCCCTGCGAATGGAAAATCAGGCTACGAATTCCTGCTTGGACCGGTACCTATTTCTTCCAAAGGTTTGTTACACCTTCAGCTCTTTGATCAGGCTGGTTTGCCGCTGTCAGATAGTATTTCCATTGACACATTCAACGATTGTTCAAAAAACCTTGCACTGGTACGCTTGAAGAAAAAGCCGTAATTTTGAATAGGCAGGAAGAAAGTTGTGAAAAGCAAAAAGTCTGTTGCCAAAGTGCAACAGACTTTTTTTACACGGCTAATTTTATTTGATCTTCTCTTCAAACTTCCACATTCCAACTGTGGTACTTCGGGTGTTTCGCGCGGACAATATCATCAAACAGCGCACGCAATTTTGCGGTGATTGGTCCCATTACGCCATTGCCGACGGAACGGTGATCCACTTTTGTGGCGGCTACGATCTGTGCAGCGGTGCCGGTCATAAATAATTCCTCTGCCACAAATACTTCTGTGCGGTCAATCGAACGTTCCAATACCTGAAGACCCAATTCGTTACGCGCCAATTCGATCACACTGCGGCGGGTAATACCTTCAAGGATATTATCTGTTGAAGGCGGCGTGACCAGAATTCCATCGCGCACCATAAAAATATTCATCGCCGATCCTTCAGAGACGTGGCCATTATTATCAAGCACGATCGCTTCGTCAAAGCCGGCGCGATTCGCATCCGTTTTAATCAACGCAGAGTTCGCATACGCTCCCGCCACCTTGCCGCGCGCAGGGATGACATTATCATCAATGCGCCGCCAGGAAGAAAAGGTCAGGTGCGCGTTCGTATCGTTGTTTACATATTTTCCAAACGTCATCACAAACATCGAAAACTCATCCCTAAGATCATGCAAACGCACGCCGATTCCCATATCTGCCTTATAGATGGTGGGGCGCAGGTAAATATCTTCCTGCCAATCATCTGTCCGCAAAAGATCGAGCGTAAGCTGAATTAAACCCTTCTCATCATATGGAATATTCATCGCCATCATGCGCGCTGAATTTAGCAAACGATGAAAATGATCGTATGGACGAAAAACGAAGAGACGCATCTTCTCTTCATTCCAGTATGCCCGCATCCCGCTGAATACAGCAGTTCCGTACAAAAAGCCATGAGTGGCAATATTTATTTTTGCGTCACTTAAAGGGACAATTTTCCCCTCAAAGAAGGCGTGCTTAGAAAGATCCACTTGCACCTCCGAATTAATATGGATGGGAATATCCTTACTCGGAAATTATACCCGATTGAATTTAGCTCTTTTTTAAACTTCAAACTGATCGTGCTCCCAATCATTCCCTTGACGTTTGGATGAATCTCTCTTAAAATCTAATTTGATACTCATCAAATTAGATTTACGGAAGTGAAATATGGATACCAACCCTGAAATACTTGATTTTGTAAAAGCCATGTCCAGCCCGGAGCGCCTGCGGATCGTCGGCCTGCTTTCGCAGGAACCTGCCACCCGTGAAGAAATTGCCGCGCGCCTGAACCTGTCTGCAAAAGATTCGTTGAATCATCTCGCATTCCTTGAGCATGTAGGCGCAGTCAGCCAGACAGATGGGATCTTTTCCCTGAACAACGACAAGCTCGCAATGCTTGCACGCGATAAACTGGCAAAGGAGAGGCCGTCCTATATCCCGCCAGATGATTTGGATCTGAAATCCAAAAAAGTGCTGAAAGCTTATCTCAACCCGGATGGCAGTATCAAACAGATTCCCGCTCAACCCAAGCTGCAGGTGATCCTCAATTACCTTATCCAGTTCTTTGAGTTCGACACGAATTACACCGAAAAAGAAGTCAACACTATTTTGAGGCGCTTCAATGAGGATACGGCCGGTCTACGCCGTGACATGGTGGATGCAAAAATATTAGACCGTATTAGCGACGGTTCGCGTTACTGGCGCGTGGATGAAGGCGCAAAATGAGCGACGAGGTTATTGATTTCTTCAAAGCCTTCGCGGATGCAAACCGCCTCAAGATCGTCGGTTTGCTGGCGCAGCAGCCGTACAGCGTGGAGGAACTCGCCGCGCTGCTTGATCTCAAACCATCCACAGTTTCGCATCATCTCGCGAAGCTGGCGCAGATTGGGTTGGTCAGCGCGAAAACAGAGAGTTATTACAACGTCTATCAACTGGACGAGAAAGCACTGGAGGCAAAGTCGCGCAGTTTATTTTCGCAGGAGAATCTGAAAGCGTCTGTTTCTGAAATTGACCTGGATGCCTATGATTCAAAAGTGATCCGCGATTACACACGCAAAGACGGCAGCCTGAAAACGGTCCCTGCCCAGCGCAAAAAGCTGGAAGCTGTTTTGCGCTATCTTGTGAAAGTCTTTGATGTCAACAAAAGATACAGCGAGAAAAAAGTCAACGAGATATTAAGCCAGTATCATGAGGATACTGCCAGCTTAAGACGCGAACTCGTCGGCTATGGATTAATGAAACGCGAGGGCGGCGGTGGAGAATACTGGCGTGAATAACAAAACATTCCAACGGTTAATCGTTGGAATGTTTTGTTTGTAGTGAAAAAGTTTCAGCGAAGTCAAATCCAGTGGCGTCACCTGCCTGTTTACCGGGGACAGGCATCAGCCGCGCGGTGAGTGGTTTGTCGAGCCGCATGGCCAGCGCGGAGAGATCCAGCAACAGCGGAGCGATCTGCGCCGCGGAAGTATCCCCCGGCAATGGAATTGTATCCAGTCCGGTGCCGCACACCGCAGAATAAAGCAACGCATCCTTGATCGTCAGCGTGCCTTCGGCGGCGCGTTTCGCAAGGATAGAATCTTCGAGAATCGGCTGCATGAATCCGCTGAAACCAGTATGAGGGAAATCGGCGCGGTCAATCGCTTCAGTTAATATCGCGGCGGCGGCCAATGAACCGTGCTGGCCGATCTTTGGAATTCCCATTTCTTCAACAGCCTGGCCAAGTGAATGCACATCATCTGGAAATGGTGCGAGTGAAAAATCAACGCCGGTGAATTTTACTTTCGATAAAATCGTGGTCGCTATTTGAGCGATGGCCTTTCCATGTTTTTCAACTTCAGAGATCAGCGCGCGACGCCCGTCTTCCAGACTGTTCCTATTTGTAAATGCTTTTACCGCCAGATCAGCGGATTCGGTTGCGATTGCGAAGGCAGGCTCATCACCATCGTGATATGCGGCCGGGAGGAAGGGTGCGCCCGCTTTGACATTTGCCAGCGCGGCGAAACGTAAATTGGCAAAACCATCCGGCGTGATAGTGGATGTTTGTTGGATGATCCTTGCGCAAGCCTGTATGGCTTGAAGCGAGATTCCGTTTTTCCTATCCGCCAATATACCACCGAAGAAAATATTTTCACTTGCGGCAATCGCCTCCGGGATGAAGGCATAACTTTCCGGGAATTCGATCAACGCGGGACCAAGTGCGGCATATGCCACGTTGATCTGCGGCAATAGCTCTGACAGTTGTTGCGCCAGACGGGGCAGTCCACTCACTTTACCGTTCAATAATTTTGGAAATGGAATGGTAGCCAGGCGCGTCGTTTGCACTTGATAGCCTGCCGCTTCATATGTGGACCTGGCTTGCATGAGAAATTCTCCCGCTTTTTGCAGGGCTTTTTCATCAAATGGATATTTTGGATTTAGAAAATAGGTGATCGAACGAATTTTCATAAGACCTCGTTATCAAGTTTGAACGTTTAAAAGTTTGAACGTTGTCTTACCACTTCAAACATTAATATACTTCCTGCCGCGCCCGCATTCAACGATTCAATCTTCCCAATCATTGGGATTTTGATTTTATGATTTGTCAACTTTCTTGCAGATTCGCTTGCGCCTTCAGCTTCGCCACCGATGATCAAAGCTGCGGGCTGACGTAAATCAATTTCCCAGCAAGATTGACCATTCATGTCCGCCAGAAAAACTTGTAAACCCTTCGATACGGCTTCGCCACTCAAGGCAACGCCTGCCGACTTTATAACCTGATTGATTTCATCCCACGTCATCGAATGGATCGGCAAACGAAAATGCGCGCCCATTCCAGATCGGATCACCTTTGGTGCGAACGCATCCGTTGTTTCGGGAGGGATCAGAACTGCCTGCACACCAGCTGCGGCCGCGGTCCTCAACAATGTGCCGAGGTTACCCGGGTCACGGATCTGGTCTGGGATGAGAATGAAATCACAGTGATTAGGAATTGGTAATTGGGTAGAATTAAGTACTCCAAGAATGCCCTGTGGAGTTTCTGTCTCACTCAAAGATCTCATTACATTTGTCGAAACCATTTCGCATTCAATGCCGCGAGACTTTAAACTTTCAATTTGCGACATTCCCCGTTCGCTCAAAACTTCATCATATAAAGCAAATTGAAATCCCCAATTACTATTGGCCGCTTCCTCCACAAGGCGCACACCTTCCACCAGAAACGCGCCTGTTTCGCGGCGTTCCTTTGCGCGGCCTTGCAGTGCACGGATAATTTTTATCTTTGAGTTTTGGTTGGATGTGATCATTGAAGAGGATGAAAGATGAAATTTAATCGTCCCAAATTTTCAAAAACGGCTGAATGGTTGCCTCGTCAAATAAAACAATACGGATGATTTTCAAGGATGAGTCATTTGAGCTTGAAAAATATTTTTCAATTGATTTGAAAATGATCCCCGCCGCGCGTTCTTTCGGGAAACCAAATATCCCAGTTGAAATGGCTGGCATGGAGATTGACGAACACTTTAATTCATCAGCCACACGTAGTGAGCCAGTGATCGCGTCTGCGAGTTTATTGTCTTCATCGCCGTCGCCCCAGATGGGTCCTACAGCGTGAATAATGTATTTCGCAAGCAGTGATCCGCTCGAAGTCCAGGCGGGATGTGAGTGTGAGACAAGTCCATGCTTTTGAATCCATTGATCGCTTTCCTCCTGAATGGCCTCTCCGCCGCGCCGCACGATCGCCCATGCCACTCCACCGCCATGCTGTAAATATTCATTGGCAGCATTGACAATGGCGTCCACTTCATCAATGGTGATATCGCCTTGAACGATTTGCAGGGTTTGGCCTGTTGAAAGAATCCTTTCCACCAAGATGGTATTCATATATTGATTTTACCCTGTTAAAAAAATTGGCCGAGATTTTCATCCCGACCAATTTTTTTTATTTTGTTTTTGCAACTACCGCGGCGAAGGCCTGCGGATTGCGGATTGCGATGTCTGACAGCATCTTGCGATTGAGATCGATGTTCGCTTTCTTGAGCGCAGATACCAACTTGCTGTATGTTGTGCCATTCAAACGAGCCGCTGCGTTGATGCGTGCGATCCACAATTTACGCAGATCGCGCTTGCGGACGCGACGATCACGGGTGGCGTACCACAGGCTCTTGAGCATGGCTTCGTTCGCACGTCTAAATAACAAGTGCTTCGAGCCGCGCTGACCTTTCGTGATCTTTAAAATTTTCTTGTGACGTAGATGCCCTTGCGGGCCGCCTTTTACGCGCATTTTTTTACCTCCTGCAAACTCGCGGGCGTCGGTGCGCTAGTAGCGACACCAGTTGCATACACCCGAAAGCCGCAAATAAAAATTGACAACGGCCGGAAACTACTATTCCATGTTTGGTGCGAGACGCTTGATGCGTTTGATGAACTTACGACCTTTCACTACGATCATTTCGCTCAATAACGCCTTGGTACGATCCGAAGTTCGGCGACGTAAATGGCTTTTGCCGCCTTTGGTTCGCACAAGTGTGCCGGAGCCCGTTAAACGAAATCTTTTGGATGTCGCTTTGTGAGTCTTCAGCTTTAATTTTCCAGACTTCTTTGGTTTACGAGGCATTGCTATTTGCTCCTTTCAAAAAATTAACCGCGGATCTACTTGCTGCCGCAGACTATCAACATGTGTAGGATATTCTTTTCGTTATACTTCCGATTCAGACTTAACCTCGGCCTGCTCGCCCTTTTCCTTCTTTTTGACTGCGCCTTTAGCGGGGACCAACACCACGAGCATTGTGCGGCCTTCCATTTGTGGCGGCACTTCAACGACAGCCACATCGATCAAGTCCTGAACGATCTCGCGCAGATCTTCCAGCGCGATCTCAGGATAATCCATTTCGCGGCCACGGAATTTGATTGTGACGCGCACTTTATGTCCCTGACCCAGCCAGCGGCGGGCGTCATCCACTTTGAAACCGCGATGCGCTCCGTTCGTCTTGGGACGCAGTCTGATCTCTTTGATCTCAATCTTGGTCTGAGTCTTTTTGGCTTCGCGTTCCTTCTTCGCTTTTTCGTAGATGAACTTGCCGAAATCCATGACACGGCAAACAGGCGGCGTGGCACCGGGAGAAACCTCTACAAGATCCATCTCTGCATCGCGGGCAATCTGCAAGGCCTGACGGATCGGCACGACACCGACGTTGCCGCCATCTGCCCCGATCAGGCGAACCTCCGCGACGCGGATACCCTCATTTACTCGAAATTCGTTGGCGCTGATATGCTACTCCTTGTTAATTATGAAACAAATCCAGCCGTGAGCGGCTGGTTTTTTAGCGGGCGAATAATACCATGAAGGCGCATGACTCGTCAAATAAAATAGAGCCGATTGCAATCGGCTCTATTTTGCATTACACATGCGGAATGACTTTCGCAGCCAGCTTTTCTTTCGGCTGGAAGCCGGTCATTCGTTCTTTGATCTGGCCGCCCTTGAAAAGCATCAGGGTCGGAATGCCCATGACTCCATATTGCATCATGATATTCGGGTTCTGGTCAGCGTCGAGCTTTACCACCTTGACTTTGCCTTCCCATTCGCCAGCGAGTTGTTTCACGATCGGTTCGATCATTTTGCAGGGCTGGCACCAGGTGGCGGTGAAATCCACAAGAACGGGCAATTCAGCGCCGATCACTTCTTCTTGAAAGTTTTCTTCAGTTACATAATTTATATCAGTCATTTTTTTGCCTCCAGCTATATTGATGCGCTGTGAATTGTGATTATTACATGGCACACTCAAGACCGCACTTTGGCAATGACATGTTTTGTTACTCTACACGAAGCCAAAGCCTAAATTTCCTAATCTTGGAAAAGCCATAATTTTTATTACCCGCGGTATTGACACATCCCAATCACCGTGATAAAGTAGTGCCTTACACGGATACCAGTAGTTCGCTTTGGAAGTATAACCATCGGCTCATGGGTAAAAGTCCATGAGCCGTTTTGTTTTGTCTGTTCTGGCGAAAGAACCGGGTCCTCCAAATTTTTGTAAGTTGCCATAGGAGGCAAACAATGTCAGAACGTATTATCGGAACAGTCAAATGGTTCAATGGAAGCAAGGGCTACGGATTTCTCGCTCGCGAAGGCGGCGCGGATGTCTTTGTCCACTTCTCTGCGATCCAGGGTGACGGTTTCAAAAACCTTGAAGAAGGTCAGAAAGTCGAATTCACAGTTGAGAAAGGCCCCAAGGGTCCGCAGGCTACTAACGTAGTTGTTGTCAACTAATTCACACTGAACACTAAAAACTCCCCGAGATGAAAGTCTCGGGGAGTTTTTGATTCTTTTTTTATATGCCTGACGAGGAGGATACTTTCAGATCAGTCTGGCTTCAAGAAATTCTGTATTACACTTAGATTTTCCAACCCACTGTAAATTTCAGCGGACACATCGTTCAGGGTGACTCAAAACGAATATATTTTTTTGGATATCAGGTATGATTGCAAGGTCTGTTTAAATTGCACACCTTGGAATTCTGCAATTACAAATGATGAATATGAAAAATATAATAAAATTTCCATTGAGTATTTTGTTCGGATTGCAAATACTAACTGCCTGCACTCCTATCAGCGCACCTGTAGACTCTACGCCAGCGCCTTCAGCACCTCCACAAGCTGCCGTGGAAACGAAGACTTTGCCTACACCAATATCCCCCAATCAAATGATTATTTACGACAATCTTCAGGTGACAATGAATCTGGCTGAGATCACGGAGAACTATATAACGGAATATGGTTCCAGCCGAGAACCGACTGCCGGCATAAAATTTCTCTGGATCCATCTCATCCTTAAGAATATTGGTCAGAAAGAACAGAACCTGCCAACGGAAGAACATTTCAGCGCGCTATTTGGCACGACCGAATTCAAACCAACTTATGGGCATCGTAAAGATCATATAGATTACATAACCTTGAAGACGGTCATAGATCAAGACGAAGAAGTGGATGCCTGGCTGAGATTTGATATTCCCGCCGATGCAAAATTGAAAGACTTTACATTTGCTTTTCTGCCCGACAGCACTCAGGTAAGTTTTGGCTTTTCATCCAACGACTATTTCTGGGCAGATCATCCAATCTACTTATGGAATTGCGCGCCATAAAAAAAGCAGATTATTTAGGATAAGAATGTGACAAACGCACAAAGCATGCATGGAAAAATTTGCCTGGTAACAGGCGCTACTTCTGGTATCGGACAAGTCACGGCTAAAGCTTTAGCCGCACAAGGAGCGGAAGTACTGATCGTTGGACGGAATGAGCAAAGAACACGGGACACGGCACAACAAATCCGAGTAGAAACAGGGAATGATTCAGTCTACTATTTTCTTGCAGATTTTTCTGATCTGAGTCAGGTAAGCGGCTTGGCAGTAAACTTTAAGAACAAATATTCACGTCTTGATGTTTTGATCAATAATGCGGGTGCTTATTTCAACGCGCGTCGAAAGACTCCCTATGGTGTTGAATCGACTTTTCTTGTTAATCATCTGGCGCCATTTTTGCTCACGAATTTACTACTTGAGGTCATGCGAAACAGCGCGCCCGCCCGCATTGTAAATGTTGCGTCCAATGCACATCACAATGGCACAATGGATCTGAGCGACCTGGAACTCAGGCGGTTTTACTTTGGATTTCAAGCATATGCCCGCTCCAAGCTGGCTAATGTCTTGTTCACTTATGAATTGTCCCGTCGATTGACAGGCAGCGGCGTGACCGTCAATGCGCTGCACCCGGGTGAAGTCGCGACGAATATCTTCAGCACCGATTTTTCCATCTTTGGGCCAGCCATCAAATGGATCGTGGGACGCTTCGCTCTTACGCCGGAGCAAGGCGCAGATAATTCGATCTATCTGGCGTCGTCACCAGAAGTTGAAGGTTTGACTGGGAAGTATTTCGTGAAGCGCGAAGTTGCCCCCTCGGCACTGATCTCGCACGATGAAAAGCTCGCGCGCCAATTATGGGAGATCAGTGAAAAGATAACTGCGCAAGTGCTCAATCAGCCGCTGACTTTGAAAACAGGTTGATGATCAATATCCCCAACATGATCAGAAAAATACCGATCCCGCGCGCCCAATCCATAGACTCGCGCCAAAACAGTATGCCGATAATCACGGTCAATACAATGCCGATCCCAGACCAGAGCGCGTACGCCGTCCCGATTGGCATAATTTTCAAACAAAGCGAGAGTAGATAAAATGACAGGCTATATCCCGCAAAGACAATCAAGCTGGGAATAAGTTTTGTAAAGCCCTCTGAAAATTTCAAGGCAGTGGTTGCAATCACCTCACTGAGAACAGCAAAGAAGAAGATTAACGCAGTTTTCATAGGCAAATTCCTTTACAGGGATTTTACCTTGAAGTTATTCGTACACGGCAAAGACATTACCGTGCTGAGTTTTTAGATACTCGTGAGTCTCGTATTTGAACAGAGGGGATTTAAATCCTCTCACCCCGAAACTGGGTTTCATACAACTGACTATATAGCCCGCCCGTCACAAGCAGCTCATCGTGCGTGCCTCGTTCAACAATCCTTCCTCGATCCATTACCAAAATTAGATCAGCGGCCAAAATTGTTGACAAGCGATGCGCGATGACAATACTTGTCCTGCCCGCCATGACTCGTTTCAACGCGTCTTGAATTAGCGATTCAGATTCGCTGTCAAGTGAACTGGTGGCTTCGTCCAAAACTAATATTCTCGGATTCTTCAAGATGACTCTGGCGAGCGCCACACGTTGTTTTTCACCGCCGCTCAAACGGTAACCGCGCTCGCCGACGATGGTGTCGTAACCGTCAGGCAGCCCCATCACAAAGTCGTGGATGTTGGCGGCGCGCGCAGCGGTTTCGATCTCGGATTGCGTGGCGTCCATTTTCGCATACGTCAGATTCGTGCGGATGGAATCGTGGAAGAGATGCGTCTCCTGCGTCACCATGCCGATCGTGGCTGCCAGCGAGTCGAGAGTCAGATCGTGCAGGTCGTGCCCATCAATGCGGATGACTCCGCTGGTGGGATCATATAGGCGCGGGATGAGATAGGTCAGCGTGGTTTTTCCAGCGCCAGAAGGGCCGACGAGGGCGATCAATTGTCCAGGGGCGGCGGTAAAGGAGACTCCTTCCAAAGCGACGTCGCGTGCCTGAGATTTCGGATCAGCCTCCCCTATGGTTGATGCGGCGTCCTTCATCCCATTCTTGCTTTTATCTTTTTCTCCCAATGACATCACCGCAGTGACATCCGCCATGCTTCCGTAACGTTTGACTTCGCTGAGCATAATGTTTTCGTTAATCGAATATTTGAAATCAATATCCTCAAACGTGAGTTCGCCTTTTGCATTGTTAAGAATGAGCGCATCTTTTTTTTCTTCGATGTCGTGCGGCAGGTCGATGATCTCGAAGACGCGTTCGAAGGAAACCATGCTGGTGCTGAATTCGACGGGCGCACCCGCCAGTCCTTGCAGAGCGCCGTACAAAGTGCTGAGATACGAACCGAACGCGACGATTGTGCCGATGGTGAATTTATCTTGAATGACGAGCCAGCCGCCGAAGCCGTAGACCAGCGCTGTGCCGACCGCGCTGACCAGACCGATCATCACGAAAAACGACGAGCCGATGACGGCGCGTTGAATGCCCATATCGCGCACGCCCGCCGCGCGTTGACGAAATCTTTCTCCTTCTTCATTACTGCGCCCGAATAATTTCACGAGCAGTGCGCCGCCGATGTTGAGCGTCTCGTTCATGTGCGCGTTCATCTGCGCGTTGAGTTCCATGGCTTCGCGGGCGATGGTGCGTAGGCGTTCGCCGAGTCTGCGCGCGATCAAATAGAACAATGGCAGGACAAAAATACTGCCGATGGTTAATCTCCATTCGAGCGAGAGCATGACGATCAGGATCGCCGCACCTTCGATCAGATTGGTGACAATGCCGACAATGGTGTTGCTGATGGCGTTCTGCGCGCCGACCACATCGTTGTTGAGTCGGCTAATTAACTCGCCGACTTTGGTGTTGGTGAAAAAGCGCAGACTCATGCGCTGCAAGCGCACAAAGAGCGCCACGCGCAGATCATAGATCACGCCTTCGCCGACGGTCACATTTAATTTTCGTTGGATCACGCTGATGCCGCCGTTCAACAACGGCACAAGCAATAAGGCGATGGCGAACATCGTCAACTTGCTCAAATCTTTGTTGGGCAGGATCGTGTCGATCAACTGGCGGAAGATCAACGGTGTGACAACGCTTAGCGCCGAAGTGGCGAGAATGGTCAATAACATTCCGCCGATGTGTCCCCAATAAGGTTTTGCGTACGCGAGCACGCGCAGTAAAAGTTGTTTTGTTATCTTGGGCTTTTCGTCGCCCTGACGCATAACCATGAACCAACTACCATGCATAAGTTTTAATCTCCTGGTTTTCTTGTCACAGGGCGTTTAGTCTTTGACCTCTGACCAACAGACTATAAGACCATCCGGCCAATCCCGCAACTGGAGGAATGGGGAGGTTAATCAAAATCTGGGGGGGGGTATAATTTTGAAGATATGAGCGAAGAGAACATTCAATTTTCTCTACCTGTAGATGACGTGAAATGGGCAATCGCTGTTTCTCAAAACTCTGTTGAAAAATGGTCAGAGCGTAAAGGCTATTATAACAACCGACTCAACTCACATTTAAAAGGGAAGTTAGGCGAGCTTGCGGTTGAAAAATATTTGCTCGGCAAAAAATTTAAACTGGATTCTCATTTCAGATTCTCCGAACGTGAAAATTTATGCGACATCGTTATCAAAGTTAGAAAATATACAAAAATATATAGGCTTGAAATAAAGACCTGGAGCTCAAACTATTGGCAGAAATTAGGCCGGTGCATTGCGGTAGACCAATACCCAATTTTAAAAAAGAAGGCCGACTTTATTATTTGGTGCGTTGTTAATTCTACAGTCGTCGATGAATTACTTAAGAAACCCCAATCAGTTCTTGTCTCGCTCGTTGGCTGGTCAAAAATAAACGAAATACCGAACGCCCCCATAAAAGACACTGGAACCGGTGAAATGAGAAAAGTGAAAAATTATCAGTTGGCAGAAGAAGACATACATCCCATTCTGGTGTTTACTGATGAAAGTTTGATCGCATAACGCGGGTTGAAAAAAAATACCTAAGCCGGGCAGGGATACCTCTGCGTGACACGGATTTTGCAGGAACAAAATGGCAATAAAAAAATCTGGGCTGTCTCTTTATTAGACAGCCCAGATTTTTTTATAAATTTTCAAAATAGTTTTATCTTTTCATTGCAGGCGCAACTCGCAATCTGCGTGCAAGCAGGATCACGATCACGAAGGCGAGAGCCATCACTACCAGCCCGGGCAAACCGAATTCATCCGCGATGCCTGTGACGGGCAGGGCGGTCGTGGTGACGACCACTGTCAACTGCGCGGCGGCGGCTTGAGTATAAGCCGCTCCAATGGTTGCGGTATTGGCAACCGAGGTGCCGTCTAAACTTGCGGCATTCGGCCCAGCAATTGTAGCGGTTGCTAAATTCACGACAGAGGTCGGGACTGGCGTGGATGTGGTAGTGGGCAAACTGATCAGCCCTTCAAATGTTGCGGTAAGCGCCTGATTGATAAAAGCAGCTGCAGTGGCGGTTGCGTTGGAACTCGCCTGAGCCTGCTGCGTCGCTGTGGAACGGCTTCGCAGGTTGAACAAATAAACTCCCACAAGACACGCAACCGAGATCAATATAATCCCGCCTAAAATACCGACAGCGATCATAAAGGTGCGGTTATTGTTTGATTCTTCCGGGAGCGGGGCGTCACCGCCTTCATCAAAATTAGGTTCTTCAAAAGACATGTAGCACTCTCCTGATCATTTTGTTATTACGAATTTTAATCACAATAACGTGGCTATTATCCCACAACTTCAAGATTTACGAGGGGCACAATCACTGTTTCGCCGTTCTCGAGCTTTACTTCAGCAGCAGGAGCGCGCAAGCCGCTCGGAAGCATTGTTAATCCGCGGGGTATTGCAACGATCGAGCCGATCATTCCCATGGCAGGTGGGCGGCGCATCCGTATCTGCAACCCCGGGGAAAAATCATCCACCTCATGCGGAATTGGAGGGTCGGTAAAAGTGGGAAGCTGTATGATCGCCTCAGGCCGCGCGCCGCTGTAGCGGTCATATATTTCAGCGTTGACGGTGATCTCACGTTTGGCGTTCGTGCTGAGTAATTTATAAGCAGCGGAATTCATCGGCAAGGCGCCGAAACCTTCAGTCAACATGATGGGAAAACGCATCTCGCGCGCCATTGGAATAAGAGATGGATACAAACTCGAAAGGATCAATCCACGCACCGGTAATTCACTCGCGGCTTTCAACGTCTCTGCATCTTTAACCATCCCCGCCAGCAAGATCGAGCCGCGCAGGCTCACATCCAAACGATTGGCAA
The DNA here is from genome assembly GCA_026390015.1 of Chloroflexota bacterium. Taxonomy (GTDB): domain Bacteria; phylum Chloroflexota; class Anaerolineae; order Anaerolineales; family Villigracilaceae; genus Villigracilis. The sequence continues at coordinate 20,079 of JAPLGS010000104.1, forward strand.
CAAGCACACCGTTGGGACTTTCAGCAATATTTACCAGCAATCCGGATTCTATGCGGCCATTGCCCCAGATTCCCTGCACCAACGCGCCGGCAGTTTGTATAACCGCGCCTCGATTCGGGATAATCTCAACGACCGTGCCGGGCAATCCGGCGTGCAATTCTATTTTGGGGTCGCCAACTTCGATCAACACCTGCCCGCCGCCAACCACCACCACGCGGCCTTCCCGCGGTGTGCGGACGCTGCGTGGGAAAAGTCCTTTCCCAACTGCCACTTCTGTATTGGCAGGAACGCGGTCATCTACTTTGATTTTTATAAGGCGTTCCGCGACGGCAGGGGTCACCCGTAATAAGCGAGCCACATCCAGAAGGATATGCTCGCGCGCCCAATTGGATTCGGCGATCACTTCATTCGGGCTGACTTTTTGATTGAGTTGCACAAGCACTGTGCCAGAGAACGGCAGGATCCGCTCACGCACAATGGATGTAAGACCAACAATATGATTAACAGGCGCTTGCATGGGCTACTCGCCTCCGATAGTCCAATTCCATTTTTTGATTAGTTCGCGTCGACGAACTGGATCTGAGGGTAGATCCAACGGACGACCGCGCCCGTCGAAGACCACGCCAAGCGCGCCGCCGCTGACCGGGATCGTACCACCCCGCCCTGGGCCAAAGCCTACATTTGCACCACGCAGGCATTGAATGGCCAGCTTGCCAACCTCGCCGCTTTGTAACGGAAGGGTTTCAAGACTCCCATATTTTAGCTCCACACGCGCTTCGACTCCATTTTCATAAGTCAACTTTCCGAGCAGGATGGGTGTGCCATACTTGGCAGTGACAACCGGCGAGACGACCGTTCCCACACTGAGGAATGCCCCAGATTCAAGTACCTGCACAGGCAGGATGTTGTTTTGCGAAGCGGCTGCGCCCAACAAAGGAAGCAGATTGTTTTGATCGAGGATGACTGTGGTCACGCCGACAGGTTGGAGCGAGTCAAGGAGGATGAGCAATCCCTGGCCGGGGCGCAAAGCATCACTCAAAGCGCCGCCGCCAGCGAGGATCGGCTCAAAGAGTGGAGTCAAGTTTGGTTTGATGGTTGCGATGTTGCGTGGGAAATCCCGCCGCGCAGATTGCATCGCAAGGTAAAGTGCCTGCCTCGTAACCGATTGAGCTATGGCCAGATCTTCCTTGGTGGCGGCAATGGCGGATGGATACAATGATTTTTGATAGAGATAATCGCGCAGAACTCCAGTTGAAATATCAAGCGGCGACCAGCGTAAAATATCTTCAAGTGAAGTGTAATTTAACAAACCTGGCAGGTTTTCACCCAGGCCAAATTGAGGATACACATTCAATGTAGATTTATCTTTAAAACCCGCTGAAATGAGCGCGGCTGACGCGCCGATATCCACAACCAGGATCCCTTTTTTTGAGCCATATACTTTGGCAAGGAAACGAACCATGCGCCCGGTGGCATAAGCGGTTGGCAAAATATGCCCATCGGACCATTGATCCAACAGATCGACACCTTTGATCTGACGCTTGCGAATACCGACAACTATATGGGCCAGTTCGCGCTGCGCAGGTTCGAGATCTTCCGTTTCAAGCGATGGCCGCACATTCGGGCTAAGATGCAGGGATGCAGTAAGCGGACCAAACATGTCCCTCACCTCATCACCGATCTTTTCATTGCCTGCAAACAAAACAGCTGGGCGTTTTTCTTCAGGCAATAAAAAGCTGGCAAGCCCGACCGGCTCAAGAAGTTTTTTTATAGAACGAGATGCGCCGCCGTCTGTACCACCGGTGATCACAAGCAGATCAGGCCGCATTCTTATAATGTTATCAATTTGTTGATCTGGCCTGCGCTGATCATTCAAGCCGATGGTCTCAACGATACGCGCATAAGTTGATTCAGTGAGGCGGCGTGCGCTTTCAATCGAAACATCCTTTAGCAACCCCACAATGACGGTTCGGATGGTCGCGCCTGCGGATATTGTAACAACCAGCGCATCCACCCCCGACCCGTTGGGTTGGTTCGGTGTGATGAGGTTGTTTTGTTTATCAAGCAGTGGTCTACCTAAAAGCGCCTGTAAATTTCTGATCGCCTGGCGAGCTCCTTCGCTGACATCCTTGAGCGGCGCTTCAGCTGTTGAAGGCGCAGTGCCGGAAGCCACAAAACGATATTCACCCTCAACCACGTCGAATAGAACGGCGCGTGTATTCGCCGCGCCCACATCTACAGCAAGTAGAGAGTTTCCGTCAACCAATGAGGAAGGCATAATTACAGAAAGTTCCCAATGAAGTTAATAAGCGATATGATGCGTTCAATGAACGCGGTCAATGCGGCGGCGTAAACACCCGCAAACACAGTACCCAAAGTAATACCGATAAAAATTCGCCCAACCCACGCGAATAATTCGATCAATCTTATGCGCTGCGTGGAGCCATCCGCTTTAGGGCGCGCGCCAAAATGAAAATAAGTGAGCGTGAAAACCGTACCGGCGAGGATAACCGAGCCATTGAATAACGATTCGATCGGGCTGACGTTGCGCGCACTTGCGGCCAGCAAGTCAAATATATTAATAGTCCCTAACACCTGCGGAATGAGTGTTCCAGCCACTGCGCCGTAGATAGTGACTGCCGCGCCCACACCCACCATGAACGCCATTGCAAAGCGCGCCATGCCTGCCATTCGCGGTAATATTTTCATAAAGATCAATATCGCGCCGATCAAGGGTACGAGCATAAACCCTTTCTCAAACATGGAACCGAAGATCAACGGATTTATCAGCCTCGGCCAGATCACCTGCCACCAGGCGATCGAGGCGATATATCCAGAGGATACTCCTACAAAAATATACACTGCGATACGAAAGAGCGGGTTGTCTCCGATCAAATAACTAAAAATAAACAGGGTAAATACAAAGCTTAGAAGGCCGGTGATCAGATCAAGAGAAAGAACCATATTACTTTGCCTCCCTTGCTGTAACGCGGTCACGCAGACCTAATGCTAGATTTAATAACCCGCCGCCCAAGATAAAAACCATGGCAAGGTACATACCAATGCTATACGCGTCCCAATATCTTCGAGTAATTTTGCCGGTGCTGCCATTATTTTGTTCCACTACCGCTCCGCCATACAACCCAGTCACCAGCCCGCTGACTTGCCGCGAGTCGTAGTATGGCTGGATCATCGGCGCAGCTTGAGCGCTCGAGATAACCAGAATGGGAATTACCCCGCGTGTGTCTGACGTCTGTTCGATCCATGCACGGGTTGAATTGGCATTATCTGAAATGATGATCAGTGCCGCGAATTGTGAAAGTGAAGTGATACCTTGTAACTGTGGAGATTCCCACGCAGGGGAAAGGAATATATCAAAAGGAGCGGCGGCTGGTGGGTTTTTCCCAAAGGCTCGGATACCCATTTGTCCACCGGGCAGGTAGCCTAAATTCAAAGGCTGGGATCCGCTCTCGGCGCTGAGTCCGGCCAAAGATACAGAGTTGAAGTGCTCTGCTAATAATCCACCGGTTTCGTTGGTTGAGATGAATGTCAGGTTTGGGTTTCTTAACTGTTTAAATATCGGGGCGGCGGCGGCTTCCATTTCTCCGACTCGGGCTGGTTCATAATCAAAAGCAACGAGCACAGGCGCATTCTCAGGGATGGCTTGCACTATCCGCATGGCATCGCCAATCTCGTTTGGAATTCCGACAGGCATGGCGAAGAATTGAGTCTGCAAAAATAATATGGGCGCCAAAATTACGAAGAAGATAAAAGTGATCGCCCATCGTAATCCGCGCGATCTTTGGAGTGACGAAAAGGATGCAATGGGAATAGGCGCAGTCTCTGCTGCCAGGATTTGCTCCAGGTATGCCGCGTGAGTCAGCTGTTCTTCGCTTGCGTTGAGTTTGATCGAATAAGCTTTTGGTTTGCTTGTGGCAGCATAGCCTGGCACTGCGGGAAGCACCCCTTGTAAACCAGCCAGCGCGCCTCGTGTTTCAAGTGCTTCATCGACCGAGAATGCGACAGAATTGGCGGAACCCGATGGGCGCATTGCCTGCACCCACGAGGGTAATTCAGCGGGCTCAATGGAGGTCGCATCTGCGGCTGGTAACTGACTTATTAAACTCGAATTATCCGTCGCTTTTGAAAGCCAATCGGGCATGTCGGTGAAAAGCGCATCCATATTTTCACTTGACTGCGCATCCGCAGAAAAAGCGGGCGACGCAGATTCAACCCCAGAGAAAGCCATCCTGGATTGCGGTTGCGCCTCGTCACTGGATGTTTTGAGCCAATCGGGTGTATCTAAAGAATCTACGGGAGATTGTTCATCAGAAAAAATAGATGACTGCGGCGCGGAAGCTTTTAACCAATTCGGAATATCACCAAGCAAAGAACTATCTTCTGCAATTGATTTTTCTGGTGGAGCGGCGGCAGGCTCCGCCGCAGGAAACCCGGACGATAACCATACAGGTATCTCGGCCTCTGCAGATGTTGCAGATGTTTCTTCCTTCAACCACTTGGGAACTGTGCCCTGGCGGGGCTTATCACTTTCAATGGATGGAAAACTTTCCATCCATTCTGGCAGCTTGTCAGCGGATGGGCTGTCGCCCGCTTCAAACGTACCCTGGCTTGGTTCTGAAAGATCGACAGCAGTTCCAGCGTTGACGTTATCTTGCGAACCGCCCAGCGCGCGCAGCCAGTCTGGTTCTTCAACAAATGGCGCGAATGTATTATCTGGTTCCGTCGCAGGGCTTGCCTGCAAATCACTTTCCGCAGACATACTACGCAGCCAATCCGGCGAATCAGAGAATGCAGCTACGCTGCCCGAGTCAAGAGAATGGGGTTGGTCATTTTGCGGTTCACTATCTGCAACCATCTTACGCAACCAATCGGGCGTATCAGAGGTTGGAGGCGAAAAGGAATTTTCAGTTTCGGCAGGTTGATCAGGTTGTAGTTGCGGTTGAAACCCACTCGCGTCGCGAAACCAATCGCTTAGGTCTTCCTTTTCACTCGATTGCGGTTCAATAGGCGCTGTCTCGGCCGTAGATCCTGTTTGAGATTCTTCATCCTGGGCGAAATCTTTTTCGCCGCCTAATTCCACCCAACGTACCTCGGAAGATTCAGCCTCATCTTTTTTGGCTTTGACTGAATCGCCGGTTAGGTTTGCAAGCCAATCGGGGATTTCATTCTCTTCGTCGATGCTCTCTTTTTGGTTTTGCAAACCAGCCAACAGATCAAACGAAGAAGTGGAAGCAGAAAACGATTCTTGTTTTTGTTTGTCTTGCGGGCTAGGTTCATTTTCAGTAGTTTTTCGAGCTGAATCACGCGCATCTCTTAACCACTGGGGGAGGATCGGTTCAAGTTCAGCGGTATTTTTCTTAGTCGGAATCTGTCCGGGTGTAATGGGAGCATCAACTCCTTTGAGAGCGCCTGTCAGAGGTGTCAGTCGTGTTCTGCAATACTGACAGAATTCCAGATCTGGCAGGTTGTCTTTTCCACAGGTTGGGCACTTTATGACATCCGTCATTTAGTTGCCACCATAAGGACGGTCTGCGCCAAACAGAACGCGTAATCCGGTAGTCAGTGCGCCAAGCGCAACACCGATCAAAATGCCGCGTGCACCGCCAAGCGCCAATACCTGTGTAATCCATGGGCGAATGAATGTCCCTATCACAGGGATATTCCCAAAAGGCAGGGTGGCTGACCCGAGAATTAATAACGCGGCTGTAATTAAAAATACAATGCTCATCAACTCTGCGCGGCGACGCAAGAGGCGGACGGCAGCGTAAAGCAGTGATATGGTCAACAGCCCCATCAAAGCGGCTTCGACGGGAATAATGATTCCGCTTAAGACGACCTTCATTATGATATGGCCTGGCCGCAGTATCATTGCAAACAGGAATGTGACAACCAAAGCCATAAGAAGGAGTACGCTGTATGCGTTCCCTTTTTCCTGGCGGCGGATCTTATCAGAATGGACAGAAACCAAATTGAAAATCCCTACAAGAACCGCTGCTCCGGCAAGGATGGTTGCCCAATTCAACAAAAGCGTCTGCACAGGTGCAAGTGCGGGAAGGAAATATCCACCCAAGACCAGGGCGCCCGCGGCGATGGCGATGACGGCCGTAAATACTCGCATCAGATCACCCCAATAAGTTTTGCGGCGGCGCCGCCTAATAAAGCGAGGATAACGAACCAACGCAGGATATCCTGCAAAGTAAGACTGGCTAAATGGGAAGCGCCCGCGCCGAGATATGCGCCGGCGGCAAAAAGTTCTTCCCCGATCAGTGCATCCTGGGTGTTTGCAAAAAGAACGGCTTGCCCGCTAAGTTCATCGCTAGCGCCGATCAGTACCATATTTTCACGGTCTGATGCTTCGGTTAGCAATCCCGCTTCAGGACCAAAATGTCCGATAATAATATTTGCGGAAATGTTTTCGTTTTGTAATATGCTCATCGCGCCAGCGGCATATCCAAAAGGACTCAAACCCGTCACGCGACCACTGGTGGGAATATATAGTTCTTGCACACCTGCAGCCTGGTAGCCCGCCTGCAAGGTGTCTTGTGTCAGCAAGCCGAGTGTAGGGTCGCCCGCAGAGGCTACGGATGGTTTATCGCTCACAGAAGTACGCTCCGCAATGTGACGTAATAGCGCAAGCCCAGCCAGAGCCGAGCCGCCGCGCGCATCCAGCAAACTCCCATTTCCGAGCGAAACATGCAAACGGGTTCCATCTTCAATGCTAAGCCCCAAGGTGCGGTATAAGCGCGTCAACGCAGGGATCTCGCGCAGATTGGATGGGGACTTGCGCTTCCATAATGTAATTACAAATAGCAAGAATGCGCTAACCAGAATAACGATCAACTCGTTCATGTTGACGCCTTCCCGTGGTTCAAGAATGAAGCGAATTCTCGTGCTTCATTTTCCTCTTCCAACGTTAATGCCAATGCAGTGAGTTGATCGTCATCGATCAATCCCCGTCCAAAATAAAGCGCCTGCGCTCCAAGCAAAGTAAGAGGACTTCCAGCTTCAAGAAGCGAGGTGATGAGTCCGTGAAGTTGGTAACGGCGCAAGGTCTCTGCCCAGCGTGGCCAATATTCGCGCGATGGCTTCATATCTTGTGAGTATAGCATAATTTTAAGGTTGACTTATGCTATACAGCATCCCTTGGAATTACAAACAAGTTACAGTTCAAATGATTTTGAAAAATCCGCGGATTTCAGGCGAACATTTTGATCTGCGGATTATTTCCATTAATCTGCCGGTGTAATTTTTGTCCCGGCGGGAATTTCCGCATTCTTCGGGATCACTACGATTCCGTCACGGACATACCAATTTTCATTATCGATATCCACTTTGCGTGGAAATGGGCGGATGACCACATTTTCGCCAATGCGCACATTCTTGTCGAGAATGGCGCCTTCAATATGACAGTTCGCGCCGATCCCAATCGGCAGACCTTCATCGTTCCGCTCATAATAGTCTGACCCCATCAAAATACTATCCTTGATCGTACATCCCACTGAGACCTGGCTTCGAATCCCAATGATCGAATGTGAAATATCAGACCGATGGATACGGCTGCCATCCGAAACCAACACATCACTAAGTTTGCTATCCTCAATAATGGAGCTGGGTAGAAAACGCTGGTCGGTATATATGGGGAATTTCGGGTCGTAAAAATTGAAAGGTGCCTGCGGAGTGGTGAGCGCCAGATTAGTCTCATAGAAAGAACGGATCGTTCCAATATCCTGCCAGTAGCCGTCAAAGTCAAACCCGAATACTGAATGAGTCTTAATGGCTTGAGGAATAATGTCGCTTCCAAAATCATGATAGCTTGAAAATTCTGCGAGCAGTTTCATCAAGACTTTGGTCTTGAACATATAGATTCCCATTGAGCCGAGGAATGGGCGCAGAGGATCGTCACGGCTAACGAATTTGTTCTGTGTTTCAGCATCCTTGGGTTTTTCCACAAAAGAGGAAATTCGGCCATCCTTCTCCCTCTTTAAAATCCCAAACCGTGATGCTTCTTCCTTTGGAACAGGTTGGACAGCCACAGTAATATCGGCTTTATTTGCCCAATGAAATTCGGCCATCGCCTTGTAATCCATGCGGTAAAGATGATCTCCCGCAAGGATCAATACATTCTTCGCCCCACTCGACTGGATCTCAAGAGTTTGCTTTCGCACCGCGTCAGCAGTTCCTTGATACCAATCTGCGCTTTCGATGGTTTGCTCGGCAGCCCAGATCTGCACCCAGCCAGTATGAAAGGCATCAAAATTATAAGTATGTGTAATATGTCGATGCAGGGATACTGAATTGAACTGCGTTAGCACAGCGATACGAAATATTTCTGAATTAATACAGTTGCTGATGGGAATATCAATCAGACGATATTTGCCCGCAATTGGAACCGCGGGTTTTGATCGCATTTGTGTCAACGGATAGAGTCGCGCTCCGCGACCACCTCCCAAAATCACGGCCAGGATATCATTTAATAAGGGCATGTGTGCCTCCTAGATTTATTTTACCAAATGTTCCGTAAAGCTCCCTGCTTTAGCAGTGGATATCTAAGGAACGGTTTTGCTTGTAGTATACAGCGATTAGTTGTATACTAGTTGTTATGAGCGCACAAACTTATAAAAGCAATCGTCATATTTTCTACTCCTGTAAGTACCATGTTGTTTTTTGTCCAAAGTATCGCCGCAAGGTACTTGTGAACGGCATAGAGATTCGATTGAAGGAAATCATTCAGCAAGTCGCTAATGATCTGGAATGTGAAATCATTGAACTTGAAGTAATGCCCGATCACATCCACATGCTTTGTGAAGTTGATCCACAATTCGGTGTCCATAAATTTGTGAAGCGGGTCAAAGGTCTTAGTTCTTCTTTGCTTCGCAAGCAGTTCCCTGTATTGAAAAGCAGACTCC
>JAPLGS010000088.1 GCA_026390015.1 Chloroflexota bacterium
GAACCAGCAGTTCCGCGATCAGGCCCATCAGCATGGATTGAAAACCAAGGATAAAAAGCATTGCACTGACCTGAAAAAGCGGCGATCCCATGACGCTAATAGAAAAGAAAACACGGCGAATAAGCAGATAGATCAGGCTCATGGTGCTGAGTGTGATAAGCAGTCCGCCTGTGCCGCCGAAGAGGTAGATCGGTTTTGAGGCAAAAGCCACCAGGAATTTCACGGTAAACAGATCGAGCACAACTTTGACCGTTCGTTCAAGGCCGTATTTGGTTTTGCCAAATTTCCGCGCGTAATGCTGAACTGGCACTTCAGTGATCTTCGCGCCCACAGAACTCGCAAATACCGGGATAAAACGATGCATCTCACCATATAAACGAAACCCCTCGAGCACGTCACGGCGGTATGCTTTTAGCGTACAACCATAATCATGCAGATGCACACCCGTCACTCGTGAGATGAGCCAGTTCGCCATCATGGATGGCAGGTTGCGGGTGAAGACGTTGTCTTTGCGGGATTTTCGCCAGCCGCTGACCAGGTCATAACCTTCGTCAAGCTTGGCGAGCATCATGGGGATGTCGGCTGGATCGTTTTGCATATCAGCATCAAGCAGGATGATGATCTCGCCCTGGGCGTAATCCAGCCCGGCGGCAATGGCCGGTGTCTGGCCAAAGTTTCGACGAAAAGAGATCACGCGAACATGCTGGGAATCCTTTTGAGCGTATTCTTTGAGGACAGATAAACTGTCATCCTGACTGCCGTCATCCACCAGGATCACTTCCCACGATTGGCCGAGGGCATTCATGGTTTTATAAATCGCATCGAACAAGGATGGCAGGGTATCCTTCTCGTTATAGACCGGGATGATGAGTGAGAGATTCATTTATTTCCTAATTCTGCGGAAGATGCGCAATTGAGATTGATCCGAACAAGATGTTCCCACGGGGGAACGTTGAAATTCATCAAACTGATCTGGATTAAAAAATTCCTTCCAACTATCATATCGTTCATCTTCAATAATGAAATAATCGGCGGTTGCCTTCCATTCGGCGGCTAATTCCTCGTTCCAAAAACCAAATTTAATTAACTGCGCCGTATCCCCGTTACTAAGAAATGAGTAGGCGCTATTGATCTGTGCCGGAAAAATTTTCACGCCAGGCAGATACAAGAGGGGTACAGCCGAAAGGCCTCCATCCCAATATACAGAACTTCCCCTGGGAATGATACCGCTTAAGTGACTGCCGATCTGCTCGTTGGCCAGAATAATATCAGAAGGACATTCTTTCCTGCCTGTGCTCCCGTGCAAAACAGGCGATGTGATCAGTCCGATCGCAAGAACCATGGATGCAAAAAAAGCGCCAAACCTGACTTTGTTGCGCCACACACGGCGCCAGATCATATATCCAAGCAGAAGGGTCAAGCTGCCGGTGAAAAATCCAAAAAAGGTCGAGGCGTATTTCATCGCCAAATTCTTGCTTAGATGAAATTTGCCCGATAATATATCCCACCAGGTCACGAAGCCTGGCAGAATTCGAAGGTCGCGCATCCTGGGCGCAGGCAGCTTAAGCAGCGGCGCTCCAATACCCTCAAAGGCAGAAAAGCCTATACCGGTAAAGATGATCAATAAAACAACAATTAACAAACCCTGATATAATTTGGATGGATGCCAATTCCAAGATTTCACAATTACAACCAGCAGAAGAATACCGGCGATATTGAAAAATGAAATATAGTTGGAAAAACAAAAAACGCAGTAATCCAATCCAACGCTAGCCATGGCGTGCATATAGATCAACCCCCAGAAGAAGAGCATCAGGAACAGCCCCATCCGGAAATCTGCCCGTGATTTCCAGCCGCTAAACCTGGGCCAAAGCAACAGGGAAATAATACTCCCGCTCAGGGCAATAAAATGATAACGGATCGATTGAAATACAGATAGCGCGCGCGATGCAAGGACAATTTGAGGCAACCAGATCGGCGTACCGCCCCCAGTGTAACTCGCTTGCGCGGGGAGCGTGACGAGCGGCACCCAGCTCCATATTTGAAGGATTTCCGGCCAATACGTGAGATGGACCGCGATCACTATCGCCAGACCGGAGATCAAGAGACCCAGAGCTTTCCAACCATGCTGCCAAAATGCATAAAGTGCTACGAGCGGTAACACAGGCAGCATATTCTGGCGGACCAGCATCATGAGCCCCGCAAGAAAACCACTTAATATCAATTGCCATGGCGGGCGTCCCTCACCCAGAGAAAAGGCAAGCACCCATGCCAATAAACAAGCGATCGTGCTTTGCGTAACGCCCACGCTATAAGTCTTAATGACCACCGGGCTGAGCGCAAATACCCAGACAGCCCCTGCCGCCAGCCATTTTCCACCGATACGGCGAGATGCCACCCACGTGCCGATGACCGCCATAACGCCAAAGAAGACCGCCAAATAGCGGCCTGTGCGCAATCCCGCTCCAAATAATAGTTGAGCATATCCCGGTATTAAAAATGCCAGGGGCGCCTTGTTGGTCGATATGCCAGGATCAAATGGACGATACTCCCCGGTTGCAAAAAGTAAACCTTTTAGCAGGTACGCCCCTTCATCGAGACCGGATCCTGTAGTATGTGCAAAGATGATGGACTGGATCAAATATGCCAATAGACGTAATTCCACTTCAGCGGGACGATAGAATTTTTCATCCTGCACAACGAATTCCTTGTAATCAAGATCAACACGCGCAAAAGCGATCTCACAGAACTCGCGCACCGCATGAGTTTCACCGGTGCCGATCACATAGTTATCAGGATGCTCCTGCTGGAGCATTAACCACATGGCTTCCACATAATCGCCTGCAAAGCCCCAGTCACGCTGCGCCTCGAGATTGCCGAGACGTAACTCACTGGCTTTGCCCAGTTTTATTTTTGCGACTGCATCTGTGATCTTGCGAGTCACGAACTCCAGGCCGCGGCGCGGGCTTTCATGGTTAAATAAAATACCGGAAGTCGCAAACATATTAAATGACTCGCGATAATTCACAGTGATCCAATGGCCGTACACTTTCGCAACTCCATAGGGGCTGCGTGGATAGAGCGGCGTGCTTTCCTTTTGGGGAACTTCCATAACCTTGCCGAACATTTCACTGGATGACGCCTGATAAAAACGGATCTTCGGATTCACGAATCGAATGGCTTCCAGCAAACGGGTCACTCCCAGGGCTGTCACATCACCGGTTAGCGCGGGCTGATTCCAGGAAGTCGGCACGAAGGATTGCGCCGCGAGGTTGTACACTTCGGTGGGTTGGTATTCTTCAAGAAAAGAAAGCAGGGAACCCTGATCCTGCAGGTCACCTTGCACGATCGTGATGTCATCCAAAATATTCTGGATACGCTGCGTGTTTACTGTACTCGAACGGCGCGCAACACCGATCACACGATATCCTTTTTTTAATAATAACTCCGCAAGATACGAACCATCCTGGCCGGTGATGCCAGTAACTAGAGCAGTGGGCATAAAAACTCCTTATTCAAAATTCAGCCGTTGAATTATACACTACGTTTTCGGTCACGCCATAAGCCCCAGAAGAAGATCAATGCCCATAATCCGAGAATGATCTCCATCATTTGAATGAACGGTATCTGCCTTCCAATATAATAATAGCGGCTGGCATACCATTGGCTGAAAACCATCAGGAAGACAAACTCCATTGCAGCCACGCGCATAACCCATGGATTCCTTGAAGTCCGCCACCAGTCCCACACATTACCTGCAAGGATCGCCTGCCACACAAACAGGATCGCCCGGTACCGAGGATTGTCCCATTGATCGCCGCCGCCCCGCAGAGCCGTGATCAGGATCCAGCCCCACACAATGAAGCTCAACCAGATGAATACCCCGCGCTTCTTTTCCTCCTGCTCACCTGCTGCTGCAACGAAAGACAGGATCAGCGCCGGTAGCATCGCGTACCAGCCCAACGCGCGCAGGATCGCGATGATCCGCCAGATCAATTTTGTTGGTTCAACGAACGCCGCAGGCAGGACGGGCTGAAAAATTCCATATCCCGTGACAAACGGCAAACGCAGCCAGTTGGGCATTTGCTCAAAAAGTCTTTGCACCTTGCCAGAACCGCGTTCCAGTTGATATACATCCCACTTGACCGCCTCCCGCAGGAAGCTATTGAGCACACCGATCGGTGTTTCGCCATTCAAATTTCCCGAGCGATTCAAACCGGATGAAAGCAGGAATACGCCCGCGATGAATAAAATGGCAAAAGCCAGGATCATCCACCAAGAAATTTGGCCGCGTCCACTCGCGAAATATGCCCAGCCCGCGAGGATAACCAGAGTCGCCAGTGCCGCGACCGGCTGGACAAGCAGCATGCCTGTGATCCCAAGCCCGAGCCAGATCAAGGCAATTATTTTTGAGTTTGACAACTGGTATGGCTTATTTGCGCTATCCGATCTTAGCTGTGCCCCAAGGCTGACAAATCCCCACAACGCAAAAGCGCTAAAAGTCCATAGATATGGCTCACGCATGGCAGAGCCGCCCAGCAAAACACTTTCGGGATATAAGGCGTAAATCCACCCGGCGGCGACAGCGATTTTCGTCCCCCATTGTAGATCTGCCGCCTTCCATAAAAACGGCAATGCCAGAGCCGCCATAAACGCGGATAGCAACACCAACATCAGTGGACGATGTGCGTCAGGCGAGAAATAGCGATACACTCGAGAACGGAATTTTCGGAACTTGCCAGATCCCAGGCTTGCGCGTCACGGCGGTGCGCGTCGGTGTAGGCAAAGCCCGCGCTTTGATCCTCGTCCTCTACGTAACCATAAACAGGTAAAACCAGATAAGTTGTCACGCCACCTGCAAAACGCAGGAGGAACGCGAGCGCGACCATCCATGCAAGGATTTTTTTGTAGCGAAGTTCTTTGAGAGGCTCATCGAGACTGCCAGCGCCAGCCCACTTTGTGGCAATCGTGAGAAGCACGAAGGAGAGAAGAAGGAGGAAAGAGAATCCCAGCCAGCCGATCAACCAATTACCAGGCTGCACAGATGATAAACCAGCCCCAAGTCCCAGCGAGAGCGGAATGATCCAAGGCAGGTCACGTTGAATGTGGTTCTTCATATCCTCACTTTTACCACGAAGTGAGAAAGATTCGCAAATTGGTCATCGTCGTATAATAACAAGCAAGTAGGGACATGCAAACCTTTCCATGTCCCTACTTGAAAAGCGAGGTTGAGTTAACGGATGAGCGTGAAACGCATATTGCTGAAACGCATCCAGACCTGTTGCCAGAATATCTACCCCGGGTAAAACAAACGCTGGCTGACCCCAGTCAAGTACGGCGCACGCAAGCGTCCGCATGAGCGAGGCTTGTATTTTTTATCGTTGGTTCGATGATATTCGTCAAGGGGGGTACATAGTGGTGGTAGTCCAGAGCGAAACCGCTCCCACCGAGCGGAACTGGATCATCACCGCCTATGTCACCCGCCGTTTAATCAATGGAGAAATAGAATGGCAGAAAAGCTAACTTTCCAATATGACCGTGAAGCAGATATTTTGTATATCAATACCGTCGCGCCCTACGCTGAACAGGAATCTGAAGAGTTGGAGGATGAGATCATTGCGCGTCTCAACCCAAAAACAGGCAAGATCGAGAATTTTGAGGTGCTGTTCTTTACCAGTCGCCTGCTGAGGAGGGAATTATTCTCCCTGCCTGTCATTGCGGATTTGAGTCAAGTCCCGATAATTTAACCATCAGACGGCAACAATAAACTGTTGCTGTCTTTTTTTAGTCGTTATAAAACTTGTGTATCTGGAAGTCCAAATTGTCCTTGCTCGGAAACGGACTTCACATCCAACCCCGTTTCTCGTAAAAATACAATCACATCGGGATGGACATTCTCATCTGCAGACAATGGAAAATCCAAAGCCTTCATGCCGCTACCCGCACATTCAATGAAAATTCGTTTTTTAGAGATTGGGTAGCGTATTTCAAGGATTCTTCCACCGCTTCGGCTATTAATTGCGGATATGATTTAATCACCTAATCCTTGGCTCCTTTGTCGCACCGCTGGCGAAGAGTTCAAGAGTTACATAAAATATCTGGCTATCGTCACCCTTCCCC
The DNA here is from genome assembly GCA_026390015.1 of Chloroflexota bacterium. Lineage (GTDB taxonomy): Bacteria > Chloroflexota > Anaerolineae > Anaerolineales > Villigracilaceae > Villigracilis. The sequence goes on from JAPLGS010000088.1 coordinate 6,121, forward strand.
ATTCCATTCAATATCAAATGTAGATGCTTCGAGCAGGCTGATGTTTTTTTCACGCGCAAGTTTTATAGTAACGAACAAGCTTCTGTATTGGAATAAAAACGGCAAGGGGTCCTTGAAATTCAGTATCACATCAGCACTGGCAAAAAATGTTTTTATC
>JAPLGS010000021.1 GCA_026390015.1 Chloroflexota bacterium
ATAACATGCCAACCTGCCCCAAAGCCATGGTTTTGCTCTGTGGGACAGGTTCTTATATTGTTCTTCTACTTAAGCGCGTCGAACACATTGAATGTCTTCATAAATTCTGACATGGCCAGGTATTCTTGGTAGAAGGGGGCGTTTTCAAATTTTGTGGTCATTCCAAAACGCATCGTGGGTTGTTTCTCAGCTGTGAATATAGCCCAATTGGGAAGTGCCCCTCCGTTGGGATTGCCCGTTTTGGCAAAATTGACCCAGGCCATCATCATCTCATTCATCAGGCGCTCGCGAATAACCGTATCCTGTTGATCTCGAGCGAGGCCGATAAACATGGTCCCGCTATATTCGTTTATCTTTCCAAACACAAATGGGAGTTCCGCGCCGTGCGGAGCGCGATTGTTTTGACAAGGCCAGTCCGGCAGGTTGACCGGATAATCCACCCGATATAAAAAGGTATTGGCGACTTTTGATTGAGCCTCAGCCAGTTGAATGGCCGGGACACGGAATATATAATCATCTTCGATGGTTAGTACCAGATCGCCTTCAGGATAATCGGCGCGTTCAGGATTTTGTTTGTAGAGGTTGTACAATTCCGCGATCTTGGAGGATTGCCGAGGATCAATGGACACAACGATATTGTCATTGGCGGTCTGGTCGCACATGTGACTATCTTCGGTGTCATAAAAAGAATAATAGGTAAGCTCGTTGGCCATGGTGCCGATCATCAAGTCTATACCCTGGGCATTGCCACGCTGGACAGCTTCCAGTGGACTGCTTTTCATCAGATTCTTTTCGCCATAGGCAGGTGCAAAGAGCAGGTCTGACAGAGGGGAACCAACTGCCTGACTCACCTGACCTTGAATGTAAGTGATCCCGGCGGTTGGAACGTTTTTCCATAGGAAGGGGGATGTGATACCGGTCTGGTCACGGATCAATTTGGCAATCGAGAGCGACACGGCGGCTGTATGCTGGGGTGAGCCACTCATAATAATGGCGCGTTTGAAATACTGCTGGGGACGATCTACGGCCAGTAGAGCTGCGACGCTCGACCCGCCTGCTGATTCGCCAAACACCGTGATGTTTTCCGGGTCGCCGCCGAACGAAGCGATATTGTTCTTGACCCATTGCAGAGCCAGTAGTTGATCGCGCAGACCATTGTTGGCGCTGTCTGCATATTCCGGTCCGCCGATGACCGAGAAATCAAAATACCCCAGCAATCCCATGCGGTAGTTCATGCTTACGAAGATAACGTCGCCATTATTAGCAATGGCATCACCATGATACAAAAGACTCTTGCTGCTTCCAGTGACAAACCCGCCGCCGTGAATGAAGACCATGACCGCTTTTTTAGCGGTGCTATCGGCAGGTGCCCAAATATTTAACGTCAGGCAATCTTCATTATTGACATTTTCCTTGGGGTCGTCGAGTTCGATAACATCATAGACCTGCGGGCATACCGCTCCGAACTCATAGGCGTTAAATATCCCATTCCATTTAGGAAGCGGCTGGGGAGCCTTGAAGCGCAGAGAACCGTTGGGCGGCTGTGCGTAGGGGATTCCCAGATAGACATTCAAGCCATCCTGCACGAAGCCGCGCATCTCACCTGCGTTGGCTGGTACGATCTGGGTGAGTTGGTCGGTGGGGGGCATTTTCGTCTTCGGCCAAAACTGCCAGACGCCGAAGATGAGTGCCAATCCAAACAGGGATATGATGATTTTGTTTTTCATGGTTGTTCCTTGATTACAGAGTGCCTCATAATTTACTAAACAAAAGTTGCAATTTTTACTCGCAATTTTCAACAATAAGTTTACTTAATTATGAGCCAAGCGATAGGCTTTAATGCAAAACCCCATCCGACCTAAACAGTTTCCAAATTCAATGCACACAATAAATTTATTGATTCTCCCCACCTGTGCTGGCAACTTCGTCCATCCGCCCGGAATTAAGCGGTAAAAGAGGATTATCATGGTATTTTCCCCCATAATTATCCGGGAGCAGCATGATGGGCAAAATCCTTCTCCGTTTACAAGAGTGCTTCAAACGCTGGATAAAACCCGCGACTTCAGTCTTGATCAGCGCCCTTTCCGATCTCACACGCAGCCGAACCGATCTGGTTGTAGAAAATGCATTGCTTCGTCAGCAATTGATCGTACTAAAACGGCATTTCAAACGACCACAGCTAACCAACCCTGATCGTTTTCGTCTGGTGTTTCTATCGCACTTTACTGCCTTTTGGAAACAAGCCCTGCATATCGTTCAACCGGATACTTTATTACGCTGGCATCGTGAGTTGTTTCAATATTATTGGCGGCGGAAATCGCAGGGCAAGCCAAAGATTTCGCCAGAAACGATCGCCTTGAT
>JAPLGS010000112.1 GCA_026390015.1 Chloroflexota bacterium
CATGGCGGTAAAGATCTTATCCACTTCGGCGCGCAGGGAAGTTGTGCTGAGAGTGGACGCCTTGTCAAATGCGGCGGCGAGGTCTTCAGAATATACAACACCCTCGAGTTTTCTCACAGGTAAACCCGCCGCGAGATTCGCGTCCACGACGGTGCCGGAGGTGACATAACCAACGAAGTCGGTGCGGCCTGCGGCGATTGATTGCGCACATTCCTGATCGCTATCAAGCGGAACAACTGTTACCCCAGCTGGAACTTTGGAGTAGACTGATGATTCGGGCAGGCCAAGGGCAACCATATCATTGTTCAACCATGATTCGTAAGTGGTGGAAACGCCTGCGCACAAAGCCTGACCAGCAAGAGAGTCGAGTGTGTCGTAGCTGGAGTCTTTGGCTACGGCTACAACTGCGGGAGTGTAGTAGTAAGGCACGCTGAAATCAAGAACAGCCTGGCGCGTGGTGGTGATGGTCATCGACCCGACGCTCATATCCCATTTGTTTGCCCAATTACCAGCGGTGAGAAGATCCCAACCGGGGGTGGCGAAACAGGTTTCAACTTTGAGGGCAGTTCCGATCGCCTTGGCAACATCCACATCGAAGCCTTGCATTTCGGTTGTGGTTAAAGCATCGGATGGGCATTTGGTGTCGGCTGGGCGTTTGGCGGTTGTGTCAAGAGATGATTGGGGCGCATAGTTCGGATCAGTCGAGATCAAAATATAGCCACGGTTCTTGACATCATCAAGAACATTATCCGCTTTGGCAGCGCCCCCGCCGCAAGCAGAAAGTACCAGTGAGGCCAAAACGAGCAGGCTGGCCAGCGTAAACAGTTTTTTCATTTGCTCCTCCAAGAGACATGAATATTGGGCAATTATTAAATTGCCACGAGATGATATTCATCCCGCAACGTTAAGCATAGACCATTTATTTCATTTGCGCAAGGATTTTTATACATAATTCCATAATGGTATAATTATGAAATATCATATTTGGAGGCAACTTATGTCTGCGATCTTTCCAAGCGAAGAATGGCTAAAGGGGCTGGAAGAAAAACTTAACTCGGATGAACGTTATGCTGGTGTAGCAAAGATTTGGGAAGGAGATTTATTCTTTCGCATCGAACCAGAAGGCAACTTAAAAGAGGAGCTCACGTTCTATCTTGACCTGTGGCATGGGAAGTGCCGAAAAGCAGAATACAAGCCCGACCCATCCGCCTACCCCAAACCCACTTTCGTTATGATTGCAACCTACAATAACATCACCGCAATATTAAAGGGTAAGATGAATCCCATGACCGCCATGATGACTATGAAATTAAAAGTTCAAGGCAATATGGGATATATGATGCGCAATGTCCCCACCGTACTGGATTTCGTCCGCGTGGCGGGTGAGGCGACGGAAGAGATTCTTTAATACGTTTGCAGGTTGGCAGGTTTAAAAGTTTGAAGGTTAACCTGTACACATGCGAACTTTATTACCTGTAAACTAAAATGCAGCCAATTCTAAAAATTGACTTAACTACCGGCACAACTGAAGAATTTATCATCCCAAAAGAATGGGAACGTGATTTTCTCGGCGGCGCGTCTCTTGCGGCGCGGATTCTATATCCGTATCTCACAAAGGAACTTGACCCGCTGTCAGATGAATCTCCTTTGCTATTTATCAACGGCCCGCTGACAGGAACGTCTGGCCCAACCACTGGCCGCTTTGTGATCTGCGGAAAAAGCCCTGCCACTCAATTATGGGCTGAATCCAATATTGGCGGATTCTGGGGACCCGAACTCCGCAAGACTGGTTATGACGGGTTGTGGATTACAGGAAAATCTCAACGCCACGTATATCTCTGGATCGAAGAAGGCAGGTTTGAGGTTAGAAATGCGGAGAGGATTTGGGGGAAGGATGTCTACGAGACGCAGGAACTTGTCAAAGAAGAAATCGGAGTCAAAGGCGCACACGTCGCAGTGATCGGCGAGGCGGGTGAGCGTGGAGTTTTGTATTCATCCATTTGCTGTGACCACGGCCGCATGGCGGGACGTACCGGCCTCGGCGCGGTGATGGGTTCGAAGAATCTCAAAGCCATTGCTGTCTATGGACAAAAGAAAATTGAGGTTGCGCATGAGGAGCAATATGCGGTTCTGCGGTCAGAGTCGAATCGTACGCTTAGGCAGAGCAACGAGACCAAATTTTTTCACGAGATAGGCACAGGGGGAACGGCAAATTTTTTTGAGTATATGGGTTCTATGCCGTCGAAATATTATCATCAGGGTTCGTTCCCAAACGTGGATAATATCTCTGGCGCAAAAATGGCCGAGACTATATTGGTTGGATATCATGCGTGTCAGGGATGCGTGATCGCGTGCGGGCGTGTGGTGAAGTTGGATGATGGTGCGAAACGCAAAGGGCCCGAGTGGGAAACGATCGTTGGCTTTGGACCAAATTTGTTGAATGATGACCTGGCGGAAATTACCCGCCTCGGCGAGTTGTGTGACCGCTATGGCATGGACACGATCAGCACGGCCAACACGATCGGGCTGGCATTTCATCTTTTTGAGTTGGGCAAATTAACAGTTCAGGATACCGGCGGGCTTGAGTTGAAGTGGGGAGATATGTTGGTTGTGAGACAACTCATTCACCTGATCGCGCGCCGTGAAGGCATCGGCGAATTGCTTTCGCGCGGCTCGCGTCAATTTGGCGCGGCATTCGGTGCGGAAGATGAAGCCGTGCAAGTGAACGGACTAGAGGTTGCGTATCATGATCCGCGCGGTGTTTCGGGGATGGCGTTGGTGTACGCGACCAGTCCGCGCGGCGCGTGTCACAATCAATCGGATTACTTCATGGTGGAGCTTGGGCATATCGAAGAACGAATTGGTGTTAATTATTTTGACCGTCATGCTCAGGCGGAAAAGGCGGCGAACGTCGCAAAACACCAGGATTGGCGCACAATTTCCAACGCGTTCGTGATGTGCATCTTTGCGACGATTAACCCGAATGAACAGATAAATTTAATCAACGCGGCCTGCGGCTATGAATGGACTCTCGAAGATATGATGCGCTCAGGCGAACGCGGCTGGAATCTCAAACGCGCCATCAACAACCGCCTGGGATTAACGCGCGCGAATGATAAATTACCCAAGGCTTTTCTCGAACCATACAACGAAGGCGGCGCGCAAGGATTTGTCCCTGATTTTGCTGAAATGCTGAATGCGTATTACGAAGCGCGCGGATGGGATAAGGAAAGTGGGAAACCATCCAAAGAGAAGTTGATCGAGTTGGGGTTGGATGATGTGGCGAAGGATATTTGGAATTGCATGTAGGGGCGACCCTTGTGGTCGCCCTTTTATTTATTTTGGAGAAAAAATGAAACTCGTAACCGTCGCGCAGATGCGCGAGATTGAAAAAGAAGCAGACGCAAACGGCTTGCCTTATGCCGAGATGATGGAAAACGCAGGCCGCGGGCTTGCGGAAATTGTCAATGAGATCGCGTTCGATGATGAGTGGGAGGAAGTGCTTGGTCTCGTCGGTCCCGGCAACAATGGCGGCGATACGCTTGTCGCGTTGACTCATCTTGTTGAAGAAGGCTGGCATGTGCGCGCGTATGTGGTCAAGCGCAAGAAGAAGGATGAATTGGTGGTGCGTTTTCTCGAAGCTGGCGGGGAGGTGACCTTCGCGGAAACCGATAAAAATCTTTCCGCGCTGGGAATGTATTTTGAATCTGCAGATATTTTGTTGGATGGTTTGCTTGGTACTGGAATAAAACTTCCGCTCAAGGTTGAGATTTCCGCAGTGTTGGAGCAATCCCTTTTTATCATGGCAGATATGGAAATGCCGCCTTATATCGTTGCTGTGGATTGTCCCTCTGGAGTTGATTGTGAAACTGGCGATGCCGCGCTGGAATGTCTGCCCGCCGATCTGACGGTCACAATGGCGGCGGTCAAACGTGGATTGTTGAAACTGCCCGCCTTTGAATTTGTCGGGGATCTGGCTGTTGTAGATATTGGCCTGCCTGATGATCTCGCATCTTTCTATGATTTGAAAACCGAAGTGGCGGATCATGAACTGGTATCTGGACTTTTGCCCGAGCGCGCGCTCGATTCACACAAAGGGACGTTTGGTACTGCGCTGATAGCTGCTGGATCCATCAACTACACTGGCGCGGCGTTATTGGCTGGCATGGCGGCGTATCGTTCGGGCGCGGGACTTGTGACGATGGCGGTGCCTGGTCCGCTGCATGTTGTGCTGGCGGGTCAACTCCCAGAGGCCACGTGGATTTTGCTTCCGCATGACATGGGTAATATCGCAGGCGATTCTTCAGCGTTGAACAAAGCTCTTGAAAGCGCATCAGCTTTACTCGTCGGTCCAGGAATCGGACTCGAAGCCAAGACAAAAGAATTTTTGGAAGGATTGCTCGCAGGCAAGTCCAATGCCAAGAAGCAGACATCACATATTGGTTTTGTTCATAATGAAAAAGAATCAAAGGAAGCTGCGTTCGCAGTTTTACCGCCCATGATTGTGGATGCGGACGGATTGCGGCTGCTCGCGCAAATTTCTGACTGGCACAATAAACTTCCACCGCTCAGTGTGTTGACTCCGCATCCCGGCGAGATGTCTGCGTTGACTAATTTATCGAAGGATGAAATTCAAAATGACCGCGAAGCCGTCGCCGGCAAATATGCGAAAGAATGGGGACACGTTGTTGTGTTGAAAGGCGCGTTCACCGTGATCGCTTCGCCCAATGGACAGATGACCGTGATCCCCGTCGCATCGCCTGCGCTAGCGCGTGCCGGCACGGGCGATGTGCTGGCTGGCTTGATCGTCGGCTTGCGCGCGCAAGGTTTGGATGCCTACGATGCCGCCGTCACTGGCTCATACATCCACGCTCAGGCAGGGCTGCTCGCCGCTGAAGATCTCGGCACAACCGCATCTGTGATGGCCAGCGATATTTTGAATAGTGTTGTAGATGTGATTAGCGATCTGGAATAAGAGGTGCAAGTTAGCAGGTGTAAACGTTTGGATGTTCAAACCTGCCAATCTGAAAACAAAAGAGACTCTCCAATTGGAAAGTCTCTTTTAATATTCACTAATACCTATTTACTAACTTAGCTGTTCATAAACGATTCAAGATTATCTTTACTGATGCGGAATGCCTTGCCAACTTTCTTGGCTTTCAGAGTTCCATCAGTAATGGAAGCCATAATATCATCCTCGGTCACTTTCATGAACTTGGCCGCTTCGGCGGGAGTCATGATGTCAGGCATACTCGCGCCGGCGGGAGCGCCGCCGCCCTGTGAGTTGTTCTGCATTCCGCCTTGTAAAGCTTGTCCCATCAAATTGCCGATGCCCATGCCAGCGCCAATGCCAGCCGTCAGACCAGCGCCGCCGCTTTGATTCTGAGCTGCATCGCGCATCGAATCCGCGGCTTGCAGTTGAGTGTAGGTTTGCATATCCAGCATACCCATGTCGCGCAGTTCCTGAGCCGATTTATCAGAGGGCTTTAAGTTGCCAACGTAAAATGTCTTCAACATCAAGCCGATGGCTTCGAAATCTTCTTTCGCTTTTGCGCGGACTGCCGCGCCGATCTCTTCGGTCAAGCCGATCATCTCGGGCACGGAATTCTTTGCGGCTGTTTCGCCGAGTACATCTTGCAGTTTCGAGAGCAGCATCGTGCGCAGGCGTTCTTCAATTTCTGAACTGCGATAGGTGCCGGTGGTTCCAACGATCTGAGTCACGAACTGCTGCGGGTCTTTTATTTGGAATGAATAGGTGCCAAATCCCTGGAGTAACGCCACGCCGAGTCCCATATTGGGATTGCGCACAATGATCGGTTGCGGCGTGCCCCACTTCTTGCTCGCGAATTCCTTCATCGAAACGAAATACACTTCCGCAGGGAACGGTGTTCTGTCGTTGAAAGCCTTGCCGATGAAATCAATGACCTTTGGAATGTTTGCAGTCGCGATGGTATGCCGGCCTGCCTTGAATACATCCAGTGCATTGCCATCACGGAAGAAGACCGCGCTCTGGCTCTCACGCACGATCACCTGTGAACCGATGCGGTAATCCCCGATCCCTGATTCCGGAAAGCGATGAACGATCTCATCGTTCATTTCATTTGCATATTCAATGACATCAAATATTCTAGCCATGTTTTTTCTCCTTTTTTATGAGCGTGTTCAAATTATAGTCTTATTTCTTTACGAATTCCAACCCGAATCGTTTCATGGGTCGACTGAAAACTGTTTACTTCTCACTACGCATAGACTTGCCCGTCCCTTTATCTTTGATCATCATCACTTCCGCCATGATACTCACAGCGATTTCTTCCGGCGTTTCGGCTTGTAATTCCAATCCCATCGGCGAGCGGACTTTGGCGATCTTATCCTCGCTGACGCCTTTTTCCTTCAATGCTTTTACAGTGGTTGCCCACCTTCGGCGTGAGCCGATGACTCCAATATACGCGGCCGGAGAATCCAACAGCGGGGCGAGTCCAGATGCGTCGATGGCTGAGCCTCTGGTTGTTAAGATGAGAATGGTGCGTTTGTCAATTTTTATATGTTTGGGGAGTTCATCCATTGTCACTGGATAATACGCATCTGCTTCCGGCGTCGATTCTGCGTTGCAAAATTCTACGCGGTCATCGTTGACTGCTACGCGGAATCCCAGCCATTTCGCCAAATGGACGACTGCCTTGCCAACGTGTCCCGCGCCAATAACTACGAGAAGCGGGGCTGGAAGAATTGGTTCCACAAATACCTCCACCTGACCGCCGCACACGCCCACGTCGCCGCGTGAGGGGTCGGCCATGTTGTAATGCAATTTGCGCGGTTGACCGTCGCTGATGGACATCCACGCTTCATCGAGTACACGATGTTCGAGATCTCCGCCACCGACCGTGCCGATGAATTTTCCGTCAGGGTAGACCAGCATCTTGCTGCCCACATGGCGCGGCGTGGAGCCTTCACTGCTCGTCACCGTACACAGTGCGGCAGACTCGTTATTTTTTTCAATTTCAGCGAGGGCTTGGTAAATGGAAATCATGCTTTAGTTTTGGAGTTGGACAGTTTGCTGTTTAACTAGAATACATTCCAAAAAAATTATCCAATTTCCTTCGCGATCACCCGCACGCGAATCGCTTCCACCAAAATATGAGCATACTCCATGCCTTTTTTGGATGGATTTTTTTCATAATGTTTCCAGCGGCGCGATTCGAAGAAGAGACAGGTGCGCAAATCGGTGAGTGATTGGTTGAGTTCTTTCTGTCCGCGATATAGTTTGACGCCTTCTTCGGCGACTTCGCGGCATCTTTTGAAGGAGCCCCAATGTTTGTAACCGTTAAAGGTTAATGCAAAAGGTTCGATCTTCTTCCAACTTGCACGGTGAGAGGGGATATCTTTTTCGATTAAATGGGAATTGGGGATTATGTCCATGTTACTCTTTCCGTCGTTAACGTGCTTATGAATCGTAAAATCATTGCGCAACGAATTTTACAGATGCGTGAGCTGATGAGAATTCTCTACAAAAATTTTTTGATGGCGTGTTTGTGGAGCGGAAGATCGTCCTGGACGGTGTTCCAAACACTTGCCAGGTTGACGCTGAAATTTTCGGGAATGATCTTTTTACAAATACCTGTCATGTTTGTCCACGGCAAGGTTGGGTGTTCGCCTTGGAATTCGGGTGATATACAATTGGCTGCTTCTCCAATGACTTCGATCTGGCGTACAACAGCATCCTGTACCATGGCACGCGAAAGAAATTCACTCTCAGACATGCCCCGTGTATAGCGGTCTATCTGTTCAATGGCGGCGAAGATATGATGTAAATAGACGGCGTCCTGATTACTCATACCTAGCCGCCTTATCTTGTTTCAAACATGGTTTGCGCGTATTTTTTGCGTACTTAATCATACTTCCATTGTACCGTAATAAATGTCTCTTGGCGGAAGGTCTAGAATTTACCGTTCTAGCAAACCTAATATTGCAGGCAGTAACTGTTTTTTTCTTGAAACTACGCCTTGCGCTTCGCGTGTGCCATCTGCGAGCGGCGGGTATGGAAGATCGTCCAAAATGGATGGGGCGTTGGATGTAATCAGCAGCCGGCTTGTGCCTCGCACGATGTCTGTGACCAGCAACAGGGCGAAGTCAAGTCCGCGTTTGTCGCGCAGATCATTGAGCGCTGATTGGAGCGGTTCAAGATGATCGGTAAGCTGCATGATGTCGGTCACTTCGGCTTGCGCCACAGCGAATTTGGATCCGCCGCCTTCAAAGGGTTTGATATCTGTGCTGACTACATCTTTGGCATCCCGATTGGAGAGTCCAGCGCCGGCGCTGAGTACGGCTTTGCCATACGATTCAAGCGTCTCACCTTTGAGCGGACTTCCGCCAACGAATGCCCAGCGGGATAATTTTTCTGCGGCGGTTTTGTCACGCGGCGTGGTGGTGGGAGATGTCAGGATGAGCGTATCAGCTAACAGCCCGGCCAGAAGGGTGCCTGCCAGCGGGGGCGGCATGGAGAACCCGGCTTCGGCGGTTAGTTCCGTTACCAGCGTCGAAGTTGATCCTACAATATCGACTGTGAATCGAATCGGTTGATGGGTATATGGATTTCCGAGGCGGTGATGATCGAGTATCTCGATCAGTTCGGCTTCTTCAAGCGCGGCAATGGCCTGGCGCGGTTCATTATGATCTACAAGGATAATTTTTAATCGCGGCGGGTTGAGCACTTCACGTTGACTTGCAATGCCCACGTAAAGACCGTGTTCATCTACTACCCAATAATCATCATGCTCATCTCGAAGGATCTTGTTGAGCGCGTCGCGGATGTGCGCGTTGGCTGCGAATTTTGGGACGTTTATATCCGCCGCGTCTTTGCAGGGCGCAGACATCATCTCGCGCACGGTTGTATCGCCGGGGCGCGGGCCGAGCGTATCGGTGAAATATTTGAATAAACTCATACCGTCGACGATGCCGTATGGTTTGCCATCTTCACTGACAATTGGAGCAATGCCGCCCGTGCGTGAGGCGAGGCTCCATGCCGCGCCAAGTTGTGAATCGGGGCGGATGGTGTCGAGGCGGCGCATGACTGATTCAAAACGCGGCGAGGCGTCTGTCAACAGGAAGGGCGCGTCAATGCCAAGTGTTTTTAGCACCCACGATGTTTGCGCGTTGAGAGCGCCCGCGCGTGCGGCAATGGTGTTGACTCCGTCACGTTCGCGCAGCAGCCAGGCGTATCCCATGGCAGATGCGATTGAATCTGTATCCGGGTTGACATGTCCGATAACATAGATTTGATCAGGCATAAGTTTTTCCGATTGTTATTTTTGTATTGTTTTCAGTGCCTTCCAAACTTTTTCAGGCGTGACAGGAATTTCGTCTACATTTACGCCGATCGCGTCGAAGATGGCATTACCAACCGCGGGCGCGACTCCGTCCATGGGGATTTCTGCGACAGCTTTCACGCCAAATGGATGACTCGGTTCAAACGTCTCGACGAAGATGGTTTCCAACTCAGGCATCTCATCTGCGCGGAAGATGTGATAGCGGTCAAAGTCACGCTCGATAGCGCGACCTTTTTCATCGTAGCGCATTTCTTCGTTGACGGCGTAGCCAAGAGCTTGAGTCATGCCGCCTTCGATCTGACCTGAGGCTGTCAGCGGATTAATAATGACACCCGAGTCGACCGCCATCACGAGCCTATCCACTGTGACTTGACCAGTTTCCATATCAACAGAAACCTCGGCAAACTGCGCTGCGAATGGCGGCGGTGATACCGGTGAGACATAACTCGCCACGCCCATGATCTGTTCCTGATTGTTTCTGTGCAAACTATCGAGCGCGATTTCGCTCAGTGGAATGGTTTGACCATTTGGAGCAACTACCAAGCGGTTGGAAAGCTGCAGGCTTGCAGGTTCAACATTCAGCCCTGCAGCCTTGAACATTTGAACCGCTCTTACTCTGATCCTTTCCGCTACGATCTTGGCCGCGTTGACAGCCGCGGTGCCTGAGATGTATGTTGTTGATGACGCGTACGCTCCTACATCAAACGGCGTGAAATCGGTATCGGATGAATAGCAGATCATATCTTCAATCGGAACGCCTAAAACTTCAGCGGCCATTTGCGCGAGGACGGTGTCTGAGCCAGTTCCCAGATCGGTTGCGCCGACGAGCAAATTGAACGAGCCATCATCATTCATCTTGATGGATGCTCCGCCCATATCGAGATACGGAATGGCTGTGCCTTGCATGACCATGGCGACGCCGATACCCTTACGGATTTTTGATTTTGGATTGGCGATTGACGATTGCGCGCGCCATTCCTCATTCCCATATTTATCATCCCAATTGATCGTGGCTCGAGCTTGTGCAACGCATTGTTCCAGTCCGACGGTATTTACAATTTCAGGGCGCGGTTCACGGCCTTCATTCCATGCCACTGAAAATGGATGAAATTCGCCGGCGTGTATCGCGTTCTTCAAGCGGAAGTCGATCGGGTCAAAGCCCATGGCGCGCGCGATCTTTTCCATGTGACGGTCGAGCGGCCAGTATCCCTGCGGAACGCCGTAGCCGCGGAACGCTCCAGCGGGTGGAGTGTTGGTGTAAACCACGTCCGCGTAAAAACGGATGTTGGGCGCTTTGCGATATTCGCCGTCGCCGACATACAACGCCATCGCCTTGTGACCTGTGTTGCCCGTCACGGTCAACGCGTGACAGCCATACGCACCCGTATCTGAAAGAGCGTACATCGAGTTGGCTGTGATCGTGCCATCTTTCTTCACACCTGTTTTCATTTTGACACGCATTGGGTGACGCGAACGCGCCGCGATAAATTCCTCTTCGCGGGTATATTCGTACATCACTGGCAGTTTGGTGGCGATCGTCAAATGCGCGGCCACATCTTCCATTAAAACTTCCTGCTTGCCGCCGAAACCTCCGCCAATGCGCGGTTTGACCACGCGGATTCTCTTGATGGGTAATCCCAGCACAGGCGCCATCATCCTGCGCACATGGAACGGCACTTGCGTGGATGTGCGAATTACCAAACGATCATCTTCATCCCAATACGTCACGACCACGTGCGGCTCGATATGTGCCTGTTGAACTTTTGGTACTTCATATTCCGCCTCAAAAATTTCATCGGCTTCCGCGAATCCTTTTTCTACATCGCCAATATTAATGCGGATCTCAGCTGCCAGATTTTTTTCTGGATTGGAATCAGCAAAGTTGACATACTCAGGCTCATCGTGGATTTGGACAGCATCTGGATTCATTGATTGCCGTGAGTCTAATATCATCGGTAACACTTCATATTCAACATCAATGAGTGTCAGAGCTTTTTCCGCGATTTCGGAGGTTTCCGCCGCGACGAAAGCCACTCGGTCCCCAACGAAGCGGACTTTTTTATCCAGCGAAAATGCATCCAAGGGCCCAGGGATCGGGTCAGATTGCCCCGCGGTGGAATACACTACGCGCGGAAGATCCTGCCAGGTTAGAACTGCGGCAACACCTTCGAGTGCCTTTGCTTTGCTGGTGTCAATATTCTTGATCAAGGCGTGCGCGTGCGGTGAATGTAAAACTTTTGCATGCAGCATTCCACGCTTTTCGAAATCTGCGGTGAATGCGGGTTTGCCTTGTACCAGTTTGATTGCGTCCACTTTGATCTCTGGCTTGCCGACGGTTTGGTAGGTTTTTGATTCGGGAGATAAAACTACTTTTGGACGAACCTGCACACCCGTCAGGTTTGAAGTACGAGCATCATCTTGACCCTGTGGGGAGTCATCTTTTGGCGTGCCGAAATCCCAATTGATGGATCCCAGTTCGAGCGGCGTATCGCCCCTTAATTCCGCCGCAGCTTTTAACACAGCCTGCACAGGTTTGAGATATCCCGTGCAGCGGCACAGTACGCCAGAAATTGCCTCGCGGACTTCGGCTTCGCTTGGGTTCGGATTCTTTTCAAGCAATGATTTCGCGGCGAGGATTTGCGCGGGCGTGCAATAGCCGCATTGGATCGCGCCCGTTTCAACGAAAGCCTTTTGCAGCGGATGCAGGCCATCGGTTAACTTCCAGCCTTGTTCGGGATGTTCGCCGAGCGCTTCGATGGTGGCGATCTTGTGACCTTCAGCCTGCGCGGCAAGAATTGAACCTGCATTAACTGGTTTGCCATTTAATAAAATCGTATCCGAACCGCTCAATCCGCCTTCATCGCCGAACTTGACTCCGTGAAAGCCAAGCCCGCGCAGGGCGGCCAGCAAGGTGGTTGAGGGGGCGAGGTCTATATTGGTTTCTGTGCCATTGATCTGTAGTGTGATGTTCATCTGGACTCCTTAGAATTTCGACGTTCTTATTTTTTCTCTCAATTCATCGATCACTTTCAACTCGCCATTCTCTTTATAAAACCACATGTCCCAGCCATTCACCGCTCCGCCCGCGATTGATTTCGCCAGCGCGTGGATCGAACCTGTTTGAGATTTATATTTTAAATGACCATTTGATAGAATTACAACGCGAATGGATTTATCTTCTTTAAAAAATAGCCTTTGTCCTGGAGATAAAAATCCTGCCTCAAGCAGCGCTCCAAATGGTACCCGAACCTGATTCCGTTTCTCAGTCACGGTCAGCGCCTCAGCAGGGGACTGTGTAATCGCGTCAATCCGCTTCTGCGCAACTTTGATATATTTTTTGTCACGCTCAATGCCGATAAAGTTTCGTCCCAGTTTCTTTGCAACTGCGCCAGTTGTCCCGCTCCCAAAAAATGGATCGAGGATCACATCCCCAATATTACTGTTCGACATCATCACCCGATATAGCAATGACTCTGGTTTTTGTGTGGGATGGGCTTTCGAACCATTCGATTTGATTCGTTCTTTTCCTGTCGTCAGCGGAAGAAACCAATCCGACCGCATTTGCAAATCATCGTTCAAGGCTTTCATCGCATGATGATTGAAAGTATATTTCGCGCCCTTCTTCTTTTGCGCCCAGATCATGGTCTCATGCGCGTTGGTGAATCTCACGCCCCGAAAATTCGGCATGGGATTTGTCTTCAGCCAGATGATGTCGTTCAATATCCAAAATCCCAGATCCTGCATGAGCGCGCCAACGCGATAGATATTATGATACGAGCCAATGACCCAGATCGTTCCAGTCTCTTTCAAAACCCGCCGAATTGCCGATAACCATTCGCTGGTGAATGTGTCGTATTCCGCGAAACTGCTGAACTTGTCCCAATTGTTGTTGACCGCATCCACTTTACTTAAGTCAGGGCGATATAGATCGTTTTGTAATTGCAGGTTATAGGGTGGGTCGGCGAATACCAAATCCACCGAATTCTCGGGAAGTGACTTGAGAATTTCAGCACAGTTACCTTGCAGGATCTGGTTGAGGGGAAGTCTTATTGCAGCCAACTTTGCCCGATCTCTTTAGCTCGTTTAATGAAATACTCTTTTACGGTTTGCCATGGAACATTCTCCAGGAGCGAAGGATCGCTTTCGTTTTCCGCATTTTCAAAATATACCAACCGCTTGGCGACTTGTGATTCAAAGTCTCGAACAGACGGATATTTTTGAG
The DNA here is from genome assembly GCA_026390015.1 of Chloroflexota bacterium. Lineage (GTDB taxonomy): Bacteria > Chloroflexota > Anaerolineae > Anaerolineales > Villigracilaceae > Villigracilis. The sequence continues at coordinate 13,546 of JAPLGS010000112.1, forward strand.
TAGAAAGCTTGAATAATTGTTCCAATGATATATTTTTACAAATAAAATAAAGATCAAAAAAGTCTTTCTGCGCGGCGCGTGAAATCAGCGCGTCAAGTTTCATTAATGCAATATCTTCAATAGATGCCAGCCGCATTCCGTCAATTTTAATCAATGGAGCAACGAGCGGAAATCTGTATCTATAGAAGCCAACTCTGACATTCTTTACAAGATAAACGAGATTCCCCCAGGATGAGTCTGCCAATAGGGTTGGAAAGGTTGAAAGTGAATTCTCCAATTCGGTTCGAATGGTGAGTATATCTTCATGGGTTGAAAAGAAATCCAGATCAACAGAATGACGATGCCCAAGTTGCATGGCGAGAGCCGTTCCACCCGCCAGATAAAAACTCCTGGCAATTGCGCTTCGCGAAAAATGAGTCAAAACGAGGCGCGCGTCTTCTGTAATTGTATTCCAGAATATTTCTGTCATTTGGTTACTTCCAATACAATTTTCCAAAACGCACGATGCGGTTGGGGAAGTTTATCTTTTCCAAATTGCTTGACCCAGGAAATAATTTGTTCCCGTGAATAGGTCTCAAATAGCCAGCGTATCTCGGCGCGGTTTCCAAATTGCAGTGTGCGCTCAATGATTGTATGCGAATCCTTCTCTGGTTTTAAGAGAGTCAGGTCATACTCTTGAAAGAAAGGTGAAAGAGTGGGAGGGATTGTTTGCATGCTTACGCGTTGAAATGTTCCAGACACCTTTTCGCCAGCACCGCCGCCACATCCATGCGATATTCGGCGCTGGCCCATTCGTCGGTTGCCTCGTGATAGGCGTTATGCGCCGCGGATTCGAGCCCTTCGGCTTCGCCGCCATCCATGGCCAGCATCGGGTTCTTGCCATAGCCGCCCAGAGCGAGTCGTGTGCGGCCTGAACTCCACTGAGTCAACGCGGCGCAGAGGATGGGTTTATCGGCGGGAGTGCGGGAGACGAATTCAAATGCGAATTTTATGTTGAGCGGAATCGTGATCGAGGTAATGAGTCCGCGCGGGCGCAATGCTAAAAACTCGCCCACGCCGATAACGGATGACTGTTTACTGATTACTGTTAATTTCGCATCCATTGACAACAAAGCGGTTGCGAATGGCGACCGTCCATCACATGCGACGAGCGTTCCCGCGGCCGTTGCTGAATTGCGGATATTGATCGGCGCTTCGAGTTTGATGGCGGACTTCAAGGCTGCGGGACAATTTTCATTTTCGAGTAATGTTTGAAGTGTGCTGGTCGCTCCGATTTCGAGATCGTTGCCTTTTTTTGTTAGCGAGTCCAATCCCAAAGATTGAAGATCAACTGCTTGGACTGGA
>JAPLGS010000110.1 GCA_026390015.1 Chloroflexota bacterium
GTCAGCCTGATCGCCGAAAGCGCCAACGCGGTCTCAGCCGCTTCGGCTCAGCTTGCCACGGCCTCCGAACAATCCGGTGAGGCCACCAGCCAGATCGCGACCACCATTCAACAAGTGGCGCTCGGCACCGCTCAACAAACTGCGGGCGTCACCAAGACCTCAGGTTCCGTTGAACAAATGGGACGCGCCATTGACGGTGTCGCCAAGGGTGCTCAGGAACAGGCCAAAGCCATCAGTCTGGCTTCTCAGATCACCTCGCGTATCAACACCGCCATTGAGCAGGTCACCGCGAATGCCCAGGCTGTAACACGCGATTCCGCTCAAGCCGCCACATATTCACGTGATGGAGCCAAGACCGTAAAAGAAACCATCACCGGCATGGAAGCCATCCGCACCAAGGTTGGGCTCTCGGCCAGTAAAGTGGAAGAAATGGGAACCCGCTCCGAAGAGATCGGCGCCATCGTTGAGACCATCGAAGATATCGCCTCGCAGACCAATCTGCTGGCGTTGAATGCCGCCATCGAAGCCGCCCGAGCTGGTGAACAGGGTAAGGGCTTCGCAGTTGTAGCGGATGAAGTCCGCAAATTGGCCGAACGCTCCAGTTTGGCGACCAAGGAAATTGCAGCACTGATCAAGGGTATTCAGAAGACCGTCAGCGAAGCGGTCACCGCCATGCAGGCTTCAGCAGTCGAAGTTGAATCAGGTGTGGTGCGCGCGAACTCCGCCGGCGAAGCGCTCAACAACATTTTGGGCGCGGCTGAATCAGTCAACAAACAGGCTGAAGAAGCGGGCAATGCCGCCGCCAAAGTCAGCGCTGCCGCCGCGGAGTTGGTCGAAGCTGTTGATACGGTCTCAGCTGTGATCGAAGAAAATACTGCCGCCACTGAAGAGATGGCCGCCAACTCTCAAGAGTTGACCCAGGCCATCGAGAACATCGCCAGTGTCAGCGAAGAGAACAGCGCCGCTGTCGAAGAAGTTTCCGCCTCCACCGAGGAAGTATCCGCTCAAGTGGAAGAAGTCTCCGCCTCCGCCACAACCTTGATGGAAATGGCAGAGAAATTACAGCAGGTTGTTTCCCGCTTCAAGTTGGAGACGGGTAATAGGAAATAGGGAGTAGGGATTAGGAACTAGGGATTAGGAACTAGGGATTAGGAAGTAGGAAGTAGGAAGTAGGAATTTCACCTGATCACCTAATCACCTAATCCCCTAAATACCTAATCACCTGATCACCTAATCCCCTAATCAATTAAACGGAGATAAAAACAATGGAACAACAACTTGTGATCTTTGAACTGGCTAATGAATTTTACGGCATTAACATTGCCGTGGTGGAAAGCATCATCAAGATGCAGGCGATCACACAACTTCCGCAGACCCCAGTTTACGTGAAGGGTGTCACCAATTTACGCGGCAGTGTATTGCCTGTCATCGATCTACGGATCCGCTTTGCTTTGGAAACAAAAGAAGATACGCGCCAGACCCGCATCATTATAGTCACGATGGGTAGTATAAAAGTGGGCGTGGTGGTGGATGGCGTTTCGGAAGTTCTGCGCGTCTCAGATGAATTGATCGAGCCGCTGCCGCCGATGGTCAACTCGGTGAACTCAGTCTTTCTAAAAGGTATCGTTCGGCTGGAGAACCGCCTGATCATTTTGTTGGAATTGGGAAAAGGCGGCATCAGATAAGTGACGAAAATTTGTAGTGGCGATTTCCCAAACACCGCCCGCGAAGGCAGGTGTAATCGTTTTTGTGCGATACGAGAGCAGAGCGAGTCACCAGCACCCAAAATCAGGCACATAATCATCGTAAAGAGAGTGATCATATGAATCGAATTCTAGGTAAACTACCCATCGGTTTAAAATTAATCGGGAGTTTTGTCATCATCGTTTTAATTCTAGCTGCATCCATCAGTCTTAGTTATACCGATATGAGCCAGTTGAACCGCGACATGATGAGTCTGTATTTTGATCACACCATCCCGATCCAGAATCTGGGTGAAGCCAAATCTCAGCTTGGGCAAATCAAAAGCAATATACAACTTTATATTCAGATACCCAGGCCCCAAAGCGCACTAACCGGCAGCCAGGATGCGCCACGCTGCGGAACATGCCATATCTCAGAGGTCAGTGGATCACATAATTTGAAAACGGGACAGACGGTCGGCGATGCTACTCGCTGCCTGACCTGTCATTCAAAACAGGCGGGAAACCTACAACATGGTCAATCCGCAACCGAAATCGCAGCCGGTCATGCCGCCGAACTTGACTGCGCCGCCTGCCACTCAGCCGATGTGATCAACCAACAACACACCCAGGTGGAGAATTCCATTAATGATGAAATAGCCCGCGTTAATGAAATTATTTCCGAGTACGGCAAAGACCCGCTCCTGACCGCTGAAGAAAAAACAGCATTGGCCACGTTTGACACATCCTGGAAGAGCTACCAGAATATCGTGGCCGACTTGCTGGCTAAATTCAAAAGCGGCAAGTCGCAGGAAACACTGCACCGCGTGGTGGCCGGCGACGCGCTCGCCAGCCAAAAGGAAATCGAAGACGCGATCAACAATCTCGTCACTATCAACCAGAAGCTTGCCAGCCAATCTCAGGAAAAAAGTACCCAGACTTTCAATGGAGCCACGCTAAGATTGTTAATTGCCGGTATCGCGGGAATCATTTTGGCCGCGGGTTTGGGTTTTCTGATCACCTTTGATATCCGCACTCCGGTTGAAGCCATCGCGAAGGGATTGCAAAACCTGCGTCAAGGCCGCCTGAATTGGGATGTGCCCGAACAGGTAAAAGAAAATATCAGCCAGCGTTCCGATGAAATTGGAATCGCGGGAAAAGGATTCGAAAGCACCGTGCAGTATCTGAAGGAGATGGCTGGCGTTGCCAATCAGATCGCTTCAGGTGACTTGACCGTGAAAGTTAATACGCGGAACGAGAAGGACGAATTGGGAATTGCCTTCTCACAGATGATCACAAGCCTGCAAAATTTGATCGTAATGGTGACCGAGAACGCGAACAATTTGACCACAGCCTCGGCTCATTTAGCCAAAGCTTCCGGCCAGTCCGGTGAAGCGACACGGCAGATCGCCATCACCATTCAACAAGTAGCGCTCGGCACTGCCCAGCAAACTGCCAGCGTGACCAAAACCTCAGGTTCTGTTGAACAAATGGGGCGAGCCATCGATGGTGTAGCCAAGGGCGCTCAGGAACAGGCCAGAGCCATCACGATCGCTTCAGAAGTGGCTTCTCGAATTAATACAGCCATCGAGCAGGTCTCGAACAATGTCCATACGGTCACTCGCGATTCTGCCCAGTCTGCCAGCTATTCCCGTGATGGAGCCGAGACCATCAAAGATACCATCAGCGGGATGGAAGCGATCCGCACCAAGGTTGGTCTCTCTGCCGCCAAGGTTGAAGAAATGGGCGCCCGTTCCGAAAAGATCGGAGCCATCGCAGAAACCATCGAAGATATCGCCAGCCAGACCAATCTACTCGCGCTGAATGCCGCCATCGAAGCCGCCCGAGCTGGGGAGCATGGCAAGGGCTTTGCAGTCGTGGCTGATGAAGTCCGCAAGCTGGCCGAACGCTCAAGTTTGGCGACCAAGGAAATTGCGACCCTCATCAAAGATATTCAGAAAACTGTCAGTGAGGCTGTCAGCGCTATGAAGGCTTCGGCAGCCGAAGTTGAATCAGGTGTGACACGCGCAAATTCGGCCGGCGAAGCATTGAATAACATTCTGGGCGCCGTCGAATCTGTTTACAAACAGGCTGAAGATGCTGGTGTAGCCGCGGCGAAGGTCAACGCAGCTGCCGCTGATCTAGTGGAAGCCGTTGATACGGTCTCAGCGGTCATCGAACAGAATACTGCCGCCACCGAAGAGATGGCCGCCAATTCGTCAGAGTTGACTCAGTCTATTGAGAATATTGCAAGTATCAGCGAACAGAACAGCGCCGCGGTTGAGGAGGTTTCCGCTTCCACCGAAGAAGTATCTGCCCAGGTTGAGGAAGTCTCTGCTTCGGCCACTTCCCTGATGGAAATGGCGCAGAGATTACAGCAAGTGGTATCTCGCTTCAAGCTGGAGACCGGTAAAGGAGAGTAGGTCTCAACCAAAAAGGAGGCATTTTCCAAAAGAAGAAGTCTCCTTTTTTTGTTTAATGTGAATCAATGAAAAAAATAAATGCTTCAGGTAATTCAGATAAATATCCTTCGCCAAAGGATACGGAGATCAGCCATGCAAAAATCAGTGTTCAAATTAGCCACATTGTTTATGAACCGCCTCAGCTATTCACGGAAAATGCTATTGGTGGCAGTCGTCTTTCTCATCCCGATCATTGTACTCACCTACCAATTGGCGGTGCAGTTTAAGGCGGAGATCGATTTCACCCGCCAAGAACAAAAGGGGGATGAGTATTTGTCTCCCGTCCTGGATCTGCTCCAACACGTCCAACAGCACCGCGGCGCAACCAATACTTTCCTGGCGGGTGACGCGACCTTCAAAGAAATCATGACTGCGAAGCAGACTGCCATCAGCGCAGATATCGCGGCCATCGATGCAATGGAATTATTATATGGAGCCGAATTTCAAAGCGGCAAACGCTGGCTGGCGATCAAGGAGGAGTGGAGCGGTCTGCAAGCTCAGGTGGAGAGCCTGACTGCGGCCGAAAGCTTTGCCAGCCACACAGCATTGATCGCGAAGATCCTTGAATTTCGAATTTACATCGCAGACGCTTCCAACCTGACACTGGATTCAGATATTGATACTTTCTATCTGATGTCAGCGGTGGTGGATCGTTATCCGAAGACTTCAGAATATATGGGCCAGCTGCGGGCGCTCGGATCGGGCGAACTGGTGGATGGAGAGGTCAGCGATAAAGGGCGGGCGCAATTGGAGATACTGCTCAAACTTATTAATTCGAATTCGATCGCGGCAGCGGAAGGCCTGGCCCGGGCAATTGAATACAACCCAGACCTGCGCACCGAGCTTGAAGCGTCAATTCAGGCAACGCAGGCGGAGCAAACAACCTTCCTGAATTTAGTTCAAGATCAAGTGCTTGGCGCAACAACCATCACAGTCACATCGAAGGAATATTTTGCCGCAGCCACCAAAGCCATAGACGCGACGTTGGGACTGGTAGCAAAAATGGACTCTGCGGGGGATGCTCTTTTTCAGGCGCGTCTTACACGCCTGAACGGGCAGAATCTCCTGGCGTATTTACTGGCCGGGATCCCTGCATTACTGGCTTTATGGTTGTTCGTGGGTTTTTATATCTCGGTTACCGAAGCACTGGTGAGCATGAAAGAAGCCGCGAGGCGAATTGCGCATGGTGATGTGAGTCAAAGTGTGGATTATCGCTCGAACGATGAAATGGGGCAACTGGCTGAAAACTTCCGCAATACCATTGACTACCTTCAAAACATCGCGAGGGTATCTGAGAAAATGTCACGCAATGATCTGACCGAAGATGTTGAACCCAAATCTGAAAAGGATATTCTGGGGAATGCCTTCGTGCGCATGCTCACCAATCTGCGCGAGGTCATCGGTATCGTGGCTGAAAATGCCAAGACCGTCGCCGAGGCCGCCGTCCAGTTGGCATTGGCCTCGGGACAATCCGGCGAAGCCACCAGTCAGATCGCCACTACCATTCAACAAGTGGCGATCGGTACCGCGCAGCAAACCGAAGGAGTCACCAGGACGGCGAGCTCGGTGGAGCAAATGGGACGCGCCATTGATGGTGTTGCAAAAGGCGCTCAGGAACAGGCCAAAGCCATCGGTCAGGCTTCCCAGATCACCTCGCGTATCAACGCGGCCATTGAACAGGTCACATACAATGCCGAAGCAGTCACCCGTGATTCTGCGCAAGCCGCCACATATTCACGTGATGGCTCCAAGACGGTAAAAGAAACCATTCTCGGCATGGAAGCCATTCGCACCAAAGTCGGCCTGTCCGCCACGAAGGTGGAAGAAATGGGCACACGTTCTGAGGAGATCGGCGCGATCGTAGAGACCATCGAAGACATTGCTTCGCAAACCAATCTGCTGGCGCTCAATGCCGCCATCGAAGCAGCGCGTGCCGGCGAACAGGGCAAAGGATTTGCTGTCGTTGCAGATGAAGTCCGCAAGCTAGCCGAGCGCTCCAGCCTGGCCACAAAGGAGATCGCCGCGCTGATCAAGGGAATCCAGAAAACGGTCGGCGAGGCAGTCATCGCCATGCAGGCTTCGGCAGTCGAAGTTGAAGACGGAGTGACCCGTGCCAATTCGGCCGGTGTGGTGCTCGAAAATATCCTCGGCGCCGCCGAAGCCGTGTACAAACAGGCGGAAGAAGCCGGCTCTGCCGCTGCAAAAGTAAACACGGCCGCTGCGGAACTAGTCGAGGCGGTTGATTCTGTCTCGGCTGTGATCGAGGAGAACACCGCCGCCACCGAAGAGATGGCCGCCAACTCCATAGAACTGACTCAAGCCATTGAGAACATCGCCAGTGTCAGTGAAGAGAACAGCGCGGCGGTCGAGCAAGTTTCAGCCGCCACCGAGGAAATGTCCGCCCAGGTTGAAGAAGTAACTGCTTCGGCCGCTTCTCTCATGGAGATGGCCAAGAAATTACAAGAGGTGGCATCAAGGTTTATGCTAAAGTAGATAAGATCCAGCGCTCAGGCAATACATAGATCGCAACCGCCGCCCTCCCGAAAACACTGGGATGGCTGCTCTTGCGGTTTCGATTCAACTTCAGAAATTCTATGGTTGAAAAACCTTGATTCGCTGGCAATTTCCGCCATGATAACGCTCTAAGAGACTGTTTGAAAACTCTGTGGTATGTCATGTTGAGCGCCGTTTTTCCCTGCGCCGAACGCACATCGTCCCGACACTTGCGCCAGCGCGCAAGCGCAGGTGTGTTTTTTCGGGAAGACGGTGTGGCGCAAAACATCTCGAAATCGGCTCAGGGAGACATATTTTGACTTATTTAAACAGTCTCTGAGTTTGTTGGCTTAACTTCAAAGTTTGTTGGCTTAACTGAAAGTTTAGGGGCTGGTTAGCGAGCCTGTGATTCCGCACCAGTTATTTGCAGAAATTAGGCGCGAAAGGTGCAAATAATTGTCTTCCCATTGTGGCTAACCAGCCCCTAAAACTCTATTTGTGAGTCCACTGCAAAAACCAGTTCTGCCACAGCCCACAAGGTAATAAGCACACAGAGAAAACAAGAGAAAAAAATTCAAAAACTCTGTGCTCTTTGTGGCTAAATGACCTTTTTACAGTAGAGTCATTTGTACTCCAATAAATACCGCTCGAAGTTGGCGTGGAAGTGCTCCAGCCATGCCTCGATAAACGGGCGCGATTCAAATATGGGCAGTAAATCCACTGCCAGGTCCGCAATACGAACTTTGGCAACCTTCTCCCGTAGCGATTGCAAGGCTGTGGCTGTTGTGTATGGCTTCGCAGCATCCCCAGCAAGTTTTTCAGTCAACGGTTGGATGCCCTTCTGCATGAACCAGAGCAGGTCATAAAAATCCCTGCCCTTGATGAAGGCGCCCTCGCGCCCTCTTTGAAAGTTGCGTTCCAGGCAGGCGATCATTTTGCCAGCCATCATTGTTTCCAGCGAAAAATGAACCGGCACAAAACTGTGCCCATGATAAAAGACTGGCGTGTTCTGGATCACCGCCACCTGCTTGTGATGACTGACCTCAACCTTGAGGTGCAACACCTCGTTGGGATAGGCAGACAATCCCAATTCATTCAATACAGGAAATTTGAGAGTCAGTCGCAGGATACCATGTTCGCCTCTTTGTGACTTGCTGATCAATTCATCATAGCCAAGTGAATTCCTGAACATCATGGACAGTTCATCCTGCAAACTGGAAAGATCAATGCCCGCGCTGTTATCCAGATCAATATCCTCAGACAGACGGTTCAGCCCGTAAACCACATGCAGACAGGTACCACCATAAAAGTTGAGACGACGGTAGACGGGGTGATTGTAAATAGAATTCAACACGATGGACTGTAACGCCTCTTTCAGAATGATCCGTTTGGTTTCCGCGGGCAGACGGGGGTCTTTCTGACTCAAAGTGTGCTGCAGGATATGTATTAAAGTTGCCATGCATATCTCCTGAAATTTTTAAGGATGGCGCGCATCTTCTTGGAATCTCCCTGCTCAATAAAACCGGCAAATTCCTTTCGCGCCTGGTCATCCATTTCATCCAAGTTCAGACGAAGTTCTTCCGCCAAGTTGATTTTCTGTACGCGATAGGCTGTGGGGATGGGGCGCAGGTATAGGTAATCGAAAAGCGCTTTTGCAAGGCTTGCGATGGCGATCCGGATGCCGAAGTATTCCGTGATCTCAAAACCTGTGAACAGATCAGGACGGATATTCCTATACCAAAAGGTGCCTATTGGGTTAACGATGGTGCGTGTGTTTTTAGTGGTGATGCAAGTCAGCGGGTAGGTAACATCCGTCAGCAGGTTGTGCTGCTGTAAAATATATTCCAGCGAAATATAGGAATTGGGCAGGATGATGGCGCTCACTGCGCTGGAAAATTCAGCATCCCGCCGGTGCTGCTCGTGGAAATGACGCGACATGTAAAGACCTTTTTTCAACGGCAGTATCTCGCCAGACTGTGCCCAGCGATGCAGCATAACCCGTACCGTATGCGGCGATTCAATGCCGGAGACCTGTTTAAAGCCTTCTATGGTGAAAAAGGGGATGTTGTCGAACGAGACAAGTGCGGTTTTTTTCATTTTTATATCGGATAATATACAGATATTGTATATTATCCGATATAAATACACTACTGTCAAGTCTGCTTTTTATAGAAATTTGCGCCAGTCATCGAGTTTGACACCATTGATGAACTCGCGAGATTGGCGGCCTACAATCACACCGTCATATTGCGTACTAAAAAGCTTAATATGGTTTTCTACACCGTACGGATCGGAGAAATTTCTTACCGATGTATTTCCAACAAGTCCTAACAAACACGGAAATTTATGCAAATAATTACGCCTCCTGTCTCCAGGGGGCGTAACTACATTCTTCAACAGAACATTACGGGGGATCGGAAAGGTGGTCTCAAACTTCAAGAATAACCGCCTTTACAACCGCGCTCATTTTAATTACAATATAAGCATGGTTGTAAACAACAAAGCGAACCCAATTGGAATCATTCGAAACATCCTAAAAGATCAGAACGGAATCCTATTAACTTCTGATCTGCTCAAATATGGAATTCCGCGAACCTATCTATCCATTCTGGAAAAGAATGGTGAGATTGAACGGATTTCCAGAGGGGTTTATTCAACTCCCGGGAAGATCATGGATGAGATGGTTGGGCTTCAGGCGAGGTATAAGGGAGCGATCTTCTCCCATGAAACAGCTGCCTACCTACTAGACCTGACAGACCGGACGCCACTTTATTATTCTGTGACCGTCCCTGCTGGATATAATGCAACCACTCTGAAAGCGAGTGGAGTCAAGGTATTTTTTGTAAATCGTGGCTTATTCCCATTGGGATTGGTCACAGGAAAATCGCCTCACGGGAACGATATCAAGACCTTCGATCTCGAAAGAACGATCTGCGATTTATTGCGGAACAGAAACCAGATCGATGTTCAACAGATCAACGAATCAGTGAAGCGTTACGTAGGTAAAAAAGATAGAAATATAGACCTGCTCGATAGTTATGCAAGGCAATTCAGCATCCAAAAAATTATACGGGAATATATTGAGGTTCTTTTATGAGTAAGGCAATGCAGCTTAAGGATCAAATAAAAAATATTGCATTGAAAAATCATGTACCTGCTCAAGCTATCTTGCAGAACTTCATGCTGGAACGATTATTGGAACGGATTTCAACTTCAAAATACAAGGATAAACTTGTTCTTAAAGGTGGGATGTTGATCGCAGCAATGGTTGGGATTGGCAGCAGAACAACAATGGACATGGATGCAACCTTGCGGGGATATCCTCTTTCAGAAGAAACGATCCGGGTTGCATTTGCAGAAATTTGTGCCATTCAGTTGAATGATGAAGTAACACTGGTATTGGATCATGTCACATCCATCCGTGATCAGGATGAATATGGCGGATATCGGGTATCCATCATTTCAAAATACGAAACGATCAATACACCTTTAAAGATCGATATCACCACAGGGGATGTTATTACACCTGATGCCATCCGTTATAACCTTCATTCGAACTTTGAAAACAAGCGGATCAAGATCTGGGCGTATAACAGCGAAACAATCCTGGCGGAAAAGGTCGAGACCATATTGCGGAGAAGCGTGCTCAATACCCGCCCAAGAGATTTTTACGATGTGTACATTCTTATAAAAACCCGACGCCCTGCAATCAACAAGAAAGTTTTTAGAACCGCACTGAACGCCACTTCTGAAAACAGGGGATCACTTTTCGCCTTGCAAGATAAAGAAAGAATATTACTGACGATCCAATCGAACACGATCATGCGACAACGATGGGAACGGTATTGCAAAGAGAATTATTACGCAAAGGAAATCAGCTTTGATGAGGTAATTGAAGTATTGAACAATATTGGAAATTAAGAACGGGCAAATTGAGATCCTATAACACCGCAAAAGCAAAAGTGAATCCAAATCCTTTTACTCTGCCAAATGTTCATGGTAAACAGCCAACAGAAAACAATGAAATAAGCCCATGACCGTACATACGGCCATCGCCCAAGCAAATCCGAATATTGCTTGGGCGATGTTTCTGCATATGAAGAAGATAGAAACAGATCAGGAAAAAAAATAAATCTATTCGATAAAAATGGCACAATCCATCTTTGTCCCACAGTCAACATACTACGAAAAAGACAAGCTTGGCTTGTCTTTTTCGTAGTATTATATTGTCATGATACAACGCTCGTTTATTTACACATCATTCAAACGGTCTTGAATTAGATCATCTCTTTGTCGTTTACCCCGGCACATTGGCTTACCCAATTGCGGAGAAAATATCTGGATTACCGATAAATTATCTTGCCGCTTCCACACCAGTAAATCTTCTTGACATGCCGTAGGTAAAAAAACATGACCATGCACACCGCCACAGCCCAGGCAAATCCTAATATCGCATTCATCAAATATTGGGGAAATCGCGACAATGATCTGCGCCTGCCTTCCAACGGCTCCATCTCGATGAATTTGGATGGGTTGTTCACACGCACGACCGTCAGTTTTCAGCCGTCACTTCCTTTTGATGAGTTGATCATCAACGGACATGAAGTGCCTGGTAAAGGCTTGAAACGTGTTTCATACATCCTCGACCTGGTACGTGAGATGTCCGGCATAAAAATAAATGCGGAAGTAATGAGCGAGAATAATTTTCCCGCCGGCGCTGGGATCGCCTCCTCGGCGGCGGCTTTTGCGGCACTCTCGCTCGCTTCGTCCCGCGCCGCAGGGTTGACTCTGTCTGAAGCGCAGTGTTCAAGGCTGGCACGGCTTGGCTCGGGCTCCGCGTCACGCTCCATCCCCAGCGGATTTGTCGAATGGAAGATGGGCGCAGGCGATGATGACTCGGTGGCGGTTTCCATTGCGCCTCCCGAACATTGGGATCTAACCGATTGCGTGGCGATCGTCAGCGCGGCACACAAGAAGACCGGCTCCACAGAAGGTCACGCGATTGCGGCGACGAGTCCATTGCAGAACGCGCGCCTCGAAGACACGCCGCGCAGATTGGAGATTTGCCGCAATGCGATCTTGAATAAAGATTTTGAAACATTTGCGCATATCATCGAACTTGATTCCGACATCATGCACTCGGTCATGCTGACATCCAATCCGCCGCTGATGTATTGGCAGGCCGCGACAGTTGGGATTTTCCATCAAGTCAGAAGTTGGCAGGCAGATGGATTACCGTGCGCCTACACTGTAGACGCCGGGGCAAATGTCCATGTGATATGTTTGGGAGAACACGCCAAAGAACTGGAGAAGCGTTTGCGCGAATTACCCGGCGTGAGCAATGTGCTCGTTGCAGGCGTCGGCGGGGCGGCAAAGATCATCAGCTAGGGAATTTATCTCGAAACAAGATCAGTTCTCGGGGACTGAAGCACTCGAATCATCCAATAAAATTTTAATCTAGTCAAATCCATTTGAAGATATAATCCAGCCACTACACCTATTGTGTGGAAAAGGATAAAAAAATGGTATCTGGTTTTGTATCGTTAATCATCTTCCTGTTGGCGCTGGGCGGGATGATCTTTGTACATGAGTTAGGCCACTTCATTGCCGCGCGCTGGGCTGGGATCGAAGTGGAAGAGTTTGGTTTGGGTTTGCCTTCCTATAAAATTGCGACTCTCTTCAAATGGCAGGGGACGGAATTCACCATTCACGCGCTGCTGCTTGGCGGATTCATCCGCCCGAAAGGCGAGAACGACCCCAATATCCCCGGCGGGCTTGCCTCTGCAAATCCGTGGAAACGACTTGTCGTGCTGTTCGCAGGCCCCTTGATGAATTTGATCACCGCGATCGTGGTGTTCTCTTTTCTCATCGCGTCTGAAGGCGTGCCGGTGCCCGGCTCGGTGAAGATCAACGCCATCACTCAAGATTCCCCTGCGCAACAAGCGGGCATGCAAGCGGGTGATATTCTGCTCGCCATCAACGGCCAATTGATCAGCGAGATCGACCCCGCCATCACGATCATTCAAGCAAATCTTGATAAGCCCGTCGAATTATTGATCAACCGCAACGGCCAAGAACTTACACTGACAGCCACACCATTATCCTCCAGACAAAAGAGCGAAGGTGCGCTGGGTGTTGGGCTTGGCTATCCAACACGGCCTGCAACATTTATTGAAAGCGTAACCGGCGGCTTTACAGTGACTGGCATTCAAGCCGCCACCATTGTGTATCTGCCCGTCGCGCTTATTCAAGGCGTAATCGCGCCCAAAGACGCGCGCTTCATCGGATTCAAAGGTATCTTCGACATGTTCGATGTCGCCGTAAATGAAGATGTATCCACCCGTCAGGAAATTGCAGCGACACCCACAAACGCAAACACTCCCACACCCAGACCCACCAACTGGACGCTCAACCTGATCGGTGTGCTCAGCATTTCACTCGGTGTGATGAATCTCTTTCCGATCCCCGCGCTCGATGGTGGGCGAATCCTTTTTACACTTCCTGAGATCCTCTTCCGCAAACGCATTCCCGCCCAATGGGAAAACACTGTCAACGGTGTCGCCATGCTGCTGCTGATCGGGCTTATGCTTTTTGTCAACGTGATGGACTTCGTCAACCCGGTTAATATTCCCCATCCATAAACCATGTCAGAAACAATTTCCTTTCAATCTGTTCTCGATCACCTGCTCGATTCCAAAAAGGAAATCCCGCAGACTCATCTGAAACTCTATTCAGATCTCGACTCGAAATCTTTGCGTCTCTTTTTGGATGTATGGCCAAGCGTCAAACCAACCCGAAAACTGCTTCTGCTCGACGAGCTTTTAACTCACTTCGACTCAGACAACATCGTCTCTTACGAAGGAATTGGCCGCGGATTAATAAATGACCCCGATGGCGAAGTGCGCGCGCGCGCCATTCGCCTGCTGTCCGAATCAGACGACCCGCAGCTTGTTGGCACATTAACTGAAATTCTCTTAAACGACACAGACCTCGCGCCGCGCATGGAAGCCGCGCTCTTGATCGGTGAATTCATCCTGCTCGGTGAGTTGGAAGCGATTAAAGAAGACCTGCAGCGCAAATCCGAAGATGCTTTGATCTCGATCATCAAAAGCGAAGAAAACCCAACCTTGCGCAAGCGCGCGCTCGAAGCGCTGGGATATTCCTCGCGGCCTGAGATCGCCACGCTTATTGAATCCGCTTTTGAACGCGCAGACCCCGCCTGGGTGGCCACCGCCCTGCTCGCCATGGGACGCTCGCACGATGAGCGTTGGAGCGAGAACGTGGTCAGCATGGTATTGGATGAAGATCCGCTCATCCGCTTTGCCGCTGTGCAAGCCGCGGGTGAGCTCAACATCGAAGACGCTGGTCCGATCCTGCTGAAAATTCTTGAAGATGAAGAAGAGGATGACGATGTGGTCACCGCGGCGATCTGGTCACTCTCTCAGATCGGCGGAGACGATGCGCGCATCTATCTGGTCAACTTGATCGAGCAAACCGAAGATGAAGACCTGGTCGAATATCTTGAAGACGCTCTTGAAAACCTGGATTTTATGGAAGAGTTGAATAAGTTCGACCTCCTGGCTCTCGATGGAGATGATGACCTGAAAGAAATTGATTTGGATGATGATGATGACAAATAAATAGAAGCTTGGTAAAACAAAAAAGTCTTCCTAAAGGAAGACTTTTTTGTGAGCTCGGAGAGGGTCGAACTCTCAACAAATGGCTTAAAAGGCCACTGCTCTGCCATTGAGCTACGAGCCCATTTATGAAGCGGATTGCATTCTATCACGTGAAAATAAAGACGTCAACGTAATAAGTTCGAAAAAACCTCTGAGTTCTTTCATCGTCCCTGAAGAAGAAAGAACTCAGAGGTTATGGTTTACGATTTCACCAGGGTGAATTTATCTTTTCCAATGCGATAATTGCCATTGTGCTTCAATACTTTCTCCACCAGATCTTCAGGCACATCCACATAAGTGAACGTATCTTCAATGCGGATCTTGCCGATTGAACTGCCTGGAATGTCAGCATGATGCGCGATCGTACCAACAATATCATTCGGGCGCACGCCGTTTTCCTTGCCTTTATTCAACTTCAATCGCACCATACCCGCCTCGTGCGATACTCGTTTATTGCCAGCATCGCGATCTCCGCGATCACTTCGTCTGCCGTCGCGGCCCTGAGGTTTGCCGCGACCATATTCACGGTCACGGTCGCCGCGATAAGATGGACGACTCTCAGCCACCACTTCCGCGACATTCGCGACAGGTCGTGCTTTCTCGGCAGAGCGCGACAACTTCAATGCAGCCGCCGCAATTTCCATCGGGTCGTTGCCTTCCTCCACCAAACGCGCCACAAGTTCGCGCTCGCGTTGATAACGCCCGCGTCCGAGCCAGATCTTCAATTGCTCCAATACCTGGTTTTCACGATGTTGAATAATATCTGCTGAGGAGGGTAATTTCGCAAGCG
This sequence comes from Chloroflexota bacterium, assembly GCA_026390015.1. Taxonomy (GTDB): domain Bacteria; phylum Chloroflexota; class Anaerolineae; order Anaerolineales; family Villigracilaceae; genus Villigracilis. Next base: position 15,107 of record JAPLGS010000110.1, read on the forward strand.
TGAGCGCCTGCTTGGTCATGTGTTCAATTTCGCGCAGACGACGCTTCTCACGCGGCGAAAACAATGAAATGGCAATACCGGTCTTGCCTGCGCGGCCTGTGCGCCCAATACGATGGACATACACTTCGGCATCATCAGGCAGCTGATAATTAAAGACGTGCGAAATATTATCAATATCAAGACCGCGCGCAGCTACGTCAGTAGCGACCAAAACTTTAATTTGAGCTGCACGGAATCTGCCGAGGATCTGTTCGCGGGCATTCTGTTCGAGGTCGCCATTCAAGGCTTCGGCGGGAAATCCACGCGCAGAGAGTTGACCTGCTAACTGACCTGTCTCCGCGCGGGTGCGGACGAATATCAACGCGCTGGTAATTGGCTCGATCTCAAAGAGGTTTGTCAGCGCCGCCAGCTTATCGCCTTCATGCACGAGGTAGTAGCGCTGCTCGGTGCCTGACAGAGTGAGAGTCGCTTTTTTAATGGTGACAGATTGCGGGTCACGCATGAAGCGGTCTGCGAGGGAGCGGATTCGTACGGGCAGAGTCGCGCTGAATAGCGCGGTCTGCCTGATGGAAGGAGTCGCAGATAGGATTTCCTCCACCGGTTCAATGAAACCCATGTTGAGCATTTCATCGGCTTCATCCAGCACAACAGATTTGATCATGCTCAGATCCAATACTTTGCGAGCCATGAGATCAATGATACGGCCAGGCGTACCGACGACAATGTCCACGCCGCGTTTGAGTTGATTAACCTGCGGGCCATAAGGTTGACCGCCATAGACGGCCAGCACGCGCACTTTGAGATGCTTGCCATATTGCTCAATGGCCGCGGCGACTTGAACCGCGAGTTCGCGTGTCGGCGCGAGCACAAGCGCTTGCGGCAGTCGTTGATGAATATAATTGTGAAGAATGGGGAGAGCGAAGGCGGCGGTTTTGCCAGTGCCTGTTTGAGCCTGACCAATTACATCCACGCCTGTCAGCATGAGGGGGATCATGCCTTCTTGAATTGCGGTTGGCGTTACATAGCCAAGATCAGTGATGGCCTGCTCCAACTCGGGGCGCAGGTTCAAAGAAGTGAATTCGGTTGTCATAGATTTCCTTTTGTTATGTCATTGCTTCGTCGGGAAGAGCATCCTCCTCGCAACGACATACATAATTATGAAATGTTTTGACAACTCCGTTTACTTCCTTCCTGTCAACAAAGTCAGCTTTTGCAAGCAAACCCGCCCAACAAAAAAGCCCGATCAAGATTCATCGGGCTTGCAGTTTAGAGTAATCAAAACCATTTCCCAAAAAAATTGCCCTCCATTGAGAGCGACAAGAGTTTACCACACAATTTTGATTAGATCGTCATCAACACGATCGCGACCAATGCGGATGCGATTCCGATCCACTGGTTGCGGGTAAGGCGTTCTTTGAGAAAGATCCACGCGAGCATGACGGTTGCGCCTGGAAAGAGAGAACTTAATACTGCTGCCACATCCAACCTGCCTGATTGCCCCGCGAGGATGAAGAATAGATTTCCAGAAATATCGAGTATTCCGTTGATCGTGATCATGGGCCAGGCGGACGAGTCTTCCACCTTCCACGAGGCGCGGGTGATGAGCATGTAGACCGTGATCAGGATCATGCCGCCGCTGCGCGAAGCGACCATCGGCCAGATCGTCGCGCCTGTACGGGTGGCTTCGTGCATGAGGACAAAGTAAAGGCCGAATCCAATGCCTGCCAGCAGAGGCAGCTTCAAGTCGGAGAGATGCGCCAGGATATTCGTCACGCCGCTCTCACCCTGCGAGATCATCCAAACTGCAAAGAGGGCGAATCCGAATCCAATGATTGTGAGGAGTTGGGGAATTCCTTCCTTGAAGATGCCCACCAAAACTGGAAGGGACGCGGCCAATAAAGCGGAGACGGGCGTGGCGATGCTCATCAAGCCGAGGGTCATGGAATGATATAAAAACATTAAGCCGACGGTGCCAAGCGCGCCCGCCAGCATGGCAAGCAGCCATATTTTTTGATTTGGAAGAGGCTCGCCTGCGACGAGCACAACGATCAGAAGCAGGATAATGCCAATTACCTCGCCGTAAAAAACTGCGCGATATGCGCCTGTTTTTCGCGAGGCAAGCCCGCCTGTAAAATCACCCGCGCCCCATCCGAGTGCGGCGAAAAGACCAAATAATATTGACAGCAAAATTACGCTCCTAAATTTTTATCCACAGATTTGGCAGATTGCGCAGATTTTTTATTTCCCCGCCGCATTCGCTCTTTCCAAAACCTTTTGCGCGTTCTTCAGCAAGGGCATGTCGATCATCTTTCCATCCAGCGAATATGCGCCCCGGCCTTCTTTTTGACTTGCGGCAAAAGTTTCGACGATCCGCTTTGCATTCACGATCGCCTCAGCATTTGGCGTAAATGCCGTTTGGACCGGCTCAACCTGCGCGGGATGAATGATCTGCTTGCCGACGAATCCCAGTCGCGCACCGAATTCAGATTCGATCCGCAGGGCTTCGAGGTCTTTGTAATCGATCGCGACAATATCAATGGCCTGCAGGTCATTCGCCGCGCAGGCGACAATGACCGCCTGCCGCGCATACAGCAGTTCAATTGCATCCTTCGTGCGTGTTGCGCCAACGGATGCGGCAAAATCTTCACCGCCGAAAATGATCGCGCGCGAAGCGAGCCTTGGATGCGCTGCGATCTCTTTGAGATTCAAGATCCCTTTGGCGGTTTCCACACCAGCCAAAATGCCAATGGAATTAATCGGCCAGCCATATTTCAACTCGGCGGCTTCGATAATTTTACTTGCCCATTCAACATGCCCGAAGGATTCCACTTTTGGAATCACAATACCATCGGGATGATATGGAAGCACAGCCTCAATATCATCCCGTTCCCAGCCTGACCCGACAGAGTTGATGCGCGCAAGTTTTTCGCTTTTGCCAAAATCCAATTCTTGCAAAGCTTTGGCAATGGTTGCCCGCGCTTCAGCTTTCTTATTAACTGCCGCGCCGTCTTCCATGTCCATGCAAATGGAATCAACGCCCAACGTGATGGACTTTGTGATCATCTGCCAGTTATCACCGGGCATATAAAGCAACGCGCGTCGTGAGTGCATAAATTCTCCGCTGAAAATTACAAATTAGAGATCGAAGGATTGCCCTTGTGATTTTGGTAAAAAGTCGAGGCGCTGACCTTTCTTCAAAAACATGGCTGTTCGTTCAAACTCGATTACGATCGTTCCATCTGATTTCTTTCCCCAATGTTTAAACTTCACAATGCCCACGTTCGGTCTGGATTTCGACTCGCGGCTCTCCAAAACTTCGGTCTCGGCATAGATCGTATCATTATGAAATGTCGGGTTGGGATGAGTCACTTTGTCATAACTTAAGTTTGCGATGATCGTGCCTTCGCTTAATTCAGAAACGGTCAAGCCAACCACCAGACCCAGTGTAAAGATACCGTTCACAATACGCTGGCCAAATTCGGTATTCGCGGCAAATTCTTCGTTCATGTGCAAAGGCTGCGTATTCATCGTCAAGGCTGAGAACAACACATTATCCATTTCTGTGATCGTGCGTCCCGCCGAATGTTTGAAATGCATTCCAACCTGCAAATCTTCAAAAAATTTTCCGGCCATTATTCCTCCATCTCGATCAGGATCTGTTCACGCTCCACCGTCTGACCCTGCGCCACATAAACAGCCTTCACTTTACCATCCTTTAAAGCCTGAATGCGGATCTCCATCTTCATGGCTTCCATCATCAAAAGAGTTTGACCTTTCTTAACGACATCCCCCGCGCTGACAGAAACGCCTCGCACCTGGCCCGGCATGGGAGCGATCAATCCCCCGGCATGTTCATGTCTGACGCCTTGTTTCGCGCCTGATGTTTTCGTCAGCATTAATGTGTGACCGTTAATAGTCACCCATCTTTTCGCCATATCCGAAGATACATATGCCGTGACTCGTTTGCCATCGATCAGCAGATCCATCCGCCCACGCAGCGCATCAGCCCGCAGGATTTGAATGGAAGCAATTTTTCCGTTCACGCTGGCAATGTAATTGTCACCTGATGGATTAATTTCAAGGGTTTGCGAATCAAAAGTGATCTTCATTTATCGCTCACTCTAAAATTATTCGTCTGCTTCCACGGGGTAAAAGGATCTGTCTCGTTGGAAACCGCAGGTTGTGATTTCGAACCTGCAAAGACCACATCCGCAAGCGCTGCGGCGACAAGGGAATCAACAGAGGGTTCAGGGACATTCCACTCCTTGAAATTCTCCTCCACCCAGCGCGTCGATACCTTGCCTTTGGCAAAATCATCATGGCTCAACACCGCTTGCATGAAATCAATATTGGTCAGCACTCCATGAACCACAAATTCACGCAGCGCATTCTTCATTCTTTGAATGGCTATTTCGCGATTTTCAGCATGCACAATTAACTTCGCCAACAATGGGTCATAAAAATGAGTTACCTGACTGCCCGTGCTAAAACCTGAATCGACTCGGATGCCCGGTCCGCGCGGCTCGCTGAATTGCAGAAGGCTGCCCGTGCTTGGCAGAAATCCATTGGCGGGATCCTCGGCATAAACGCGACACTCGATGGCATGCCCGTGCTGGTGAAAATTTTTTTGCTTGAATGGGAATTTCTCTCCCGCCGCGATCCGAATCTGCCACTGAACGAGATCAATACCCGCGACAAGTTCTGTGATGGGATGCTCCACTTGCAGGCGGGTGTTCATTTCAAGAAAGTAAAAAGGTTGATGGTCAAAGGTTGAAGGTCGGGGATCGAAGATAAACTCAACCGTGCCCGCGTTATAGTAATTGACGGCTTTTGCAGCGGCAACTGCGGCCTGCCCCATTTGCTCGCGCAACTTTGGGGTTAATAATGGCGAAGGTGTTTCTTCTATGATCTTCTGATGTCTGCGCTGCACAGAACATTCGCGTTCAAAAAGATGAACCAGGTTTCCATGCTGGTCGCCAAAGATTTGAAATTCAATGTGATGCGCGTTTGCCAAATATTTTTCGATCAACAACCTTTCATCGCCGAAAGAGTTCAAGGCTTCATGCCGCGCGGATTCAATGGCTTCGCTCAACCCGCTTTCTTCATTGACCACGCGCATACCCTTTCCACCTCCGCCCGCTGAGGCTTTGATAAGAACAGGATAACCGATTTCTTTTGCGGCTTTTTTGAAATCATCATCTGATTCCAAACCTTCAAACCCTGGGATGGTTGGTACACCTGATTGCTTCATCAATATTTTCGATTCGGCTTTGTCACCCATTGCGCGGATGGAGTGCGCCGACGGGCCGATAAATGTCAGGTTGGCTGATTCAACTGTCTCCGCGAATGAGGCGTTCTCTGAAAGAAATCCATAGCCCGGATGAATGGCATCCGCTTGAGTTTGAATCGCCGCAGCGATGAGTTTATCCATATTCAAATAAGATTCTTTTGGCGCGGCCTCGCCCAGCAAAACGGATTCATCGGCGAGTTGAACATGCTGCGCATCAACATCTGCCGCAGAATACACTGCAACGGTTTTAATGCCAAGCTCTTTGCAGGCGCGCAGAATTCGAATGGCGATCTCGCCGCGATTGGCGATCAGAATTTTTTTGAACATGCTTACATCCTGAAGACCCCAAACCCGCCTTCTTCCTGCGGTGAGTTGAGCACGATGGATAATGCCAGCCCCAACACTTGACGTGTCTCATCAGGGGCGATGACGCCATCGTCCCATAATCTTGCAGAGGAATGATAGGGACTGCCTTCGGTTTCATATTTTTCCAAAAGCGGGCGTTTGAACTCTTCCGATTCTTGCGCGCTGAGAATTGGTTTGCCCTCTCGAACGAGTTGATCTTGCTTGATGGTTAAGAGCACATTTGCAGCCTGCTCTCCGCCCATTACGCTGATGCGTGCGTTGGGCCACATCCACAAAAAGCGGGAACCATATGCGCGGCCTGCCATGGCGTAGTTACCTGCACCGAAAGAACCGCCGATAACTAAAGTTAATTTTGGGACGCGAGTCGTGGCAACGGCATGCACCATCTTCGCGCCATCTTTGGCGATGCCGCCAGTCTCGTATTCCTTGCCAACCATAAAGCCTGTGATATTTTGCAGGAACAGCAGCGGGATTCCGCGCTGGTCGCAGAGTTCGATGAAGTGAGCCCCTTTTAGCGCGGACTCGCTGAACAGAACTCCGTTGTTGGCGATGATGCCGACTGGGTATCCATGAATGCGCGCGAACCCGCAAATGAGAGTCGTGCCGTAACGTGATTTGAATTCTCGAAATTTACTTCCATCTACAAGACGCGCAATGATCTCGCGGACATCGTAGGACTCTTTGAAACTGCGTGGAAGGACACCGTACAATTCGTCAGGGTTGTATAAAGGTTCTTCGGGGGGAGCAACTGTTAGCGTGGACAGAAATGTATTGACATTTGAATGTTGTAACGTTTCAACGATTCCGCGCAAAATCTCGATGGCGTGATCGTCATCTTCGGCGAAGTGATCCGCAACACCACTCTTACGCGTGTGGACATCTGCGCCGCCAAGTTCCTCAGCAGTAACATCCTCGCCCGTGGCTGCTTTGACGAGCGGCGGGCCGCCCAAAAAAATCGTCCCCGCACCTTTGACAATGATCGCTTCGTCGCTCATGGCGGGGACGTACGCGCCGCCAGCGGTGCAGCTGCCCATGACGGCCGCGATCTGTGGAATGCGCTTGGCAGACATGCGCGCCTGATTGTAAAAAATGCGGCCGAAGTGATGTGCGTCGGGGAAGACCTCATCTTGCAGAGGCAAAAATGCTCCACCCGAATCAACAAGATAAAGGCAAGGCAGATGATTTTCCTCCGCAACCTGCTGCGCGCGTAAATGTTTTTTGACGGTCATTGAAAAATACGAACCGCCTTTGACCGTGGCATCGTTGGCAACGATCATCACTTCGCGATTTGAAACACGTCCAATCCCGGTAACAATGCCAGCGCTTGGGGCTTCGCCTTTATACATGCCGCCCGCCGCAAGTGGAGAGAGTTCGAGGAATGGCGCGCCGGGATCGAGCAGCCGCTCAATGCGTTCACGCACAAAAAGTTTGCCTTGCTCTTCGTGACGTTGACGATACTTCTCGCCGCCACCCTGCCGCACGAGCACGAGTCGGTTTCGAAGTTCTGCCGCGAGTGCGCGGTTGTGGTCTGCGTTTGCTTTGAATTCTAAAGATTGCGGGTCTATCGCAGAGGAGAGAGTTTCCATGCGTGGAGTTTAGCATAAAACGCCACCTCTGTCGTTTTGGATATCTTCCCCAATTGAAGAGCAGAAATGAGAATTATTTCCTGTGATATTTTTTAGTGCATTAAAGCAGAAGATACTTTGGGAGCAGCCGGAGATGGCTTTCCGACAACCCAGATCTGATCGCCTATTCCATATAGTTTGAGATCACAATCATTGCCGGGCAGGTATTGCTTGACATGCGCTCTTGCTGTTGATCGCTGCCAGTCCGCCATCTCATCAGGACCTTTGACAACACACAACCCATTGCTGTTGCCTCTAAAAAGCGGATTGGTGACCACTGTATAGCAAGAATCATGAACCTGACAGGAAAGGCAGTTGGTATTCCCAGGGATGGCACAAGACACGGCATGGTTGTCGTTTACCCGAGAGACGTTCATCGCATGATTATTGTGGATTGAAGGAATGGAAGTACGCTTGTCAATGAGTGGTGTCTTTCCCATTTCAATCCAACCAAGTTGATAAAGCAAACCAAGCACCCGTCCGCGCGCAATGATCAAATCAAGCTTATTCAACCGGCTTTGATTCCCCGCTTCGCAGGAAGATGATTGAGGATTGAGAAGGGTAACTCGATGTCCGCCAGTCCGTAAGGCAGAAATCATGCCGGACGGTTGAGATTGAGTGATGTATCGCTGATAAACTAAAACGCCGATGGATAAAAATTCAGTCATAAGGCCTCTGTGTTACAAATAATAATTTTGTAGTGCTGAGCTGTGTCTTATATCTTCTCGAATTTTTGAAGGATATAAGGCGCCATAAATATTGTGTATATAGAATAACAAGGTTTATGAAAAACCGTATCCAACTTCAAGGATGGAAACGGGTTGGTTTTTTTGCCCCAGGGATTAATCCTTGGGTGGGGATAATAATGAGGGGATTGAACGCCCAATTCTCAGTTGATAATCAATTCTCAAACCCTGTGATAAGATTCCCCTTATGGACTTTTCCCAGATCACCGACGATCTCTTCGTCGGTACAACACCTTCAACGGTGGATTACAACCGCCTGCGCGAGCTTGGCGTGAAGCTCGTCATCAACATGCGCGTCGAGTATCGTCCGCGAAAAGATTTACACGAATTCCCAATGAAGTTGCTATGGCTGCCCACATTTGACTCTCCGCTGATTCCAATTTCCATTAAATATTTACATCGAGGCGCAAAAGCCGCGTTGGAAACAATTCAAAATGGCGGTAGGGTTTATGCTCACTGCGCAGGCGGGCGTCACCGCGGCGTGGCGATGGGCGCGTGCATTCTCATTGCGCAGGGACATCCCCCACACACGGCGATGGAGTTGATCAAAGAGAAACGATCAGTGGCGGATCCGTTCGCGTTTTACATCCGCCCGCGTATTTTGAAATTTGAAAATCAATGGAGAATTGGATGAAAAATCTGCTAGAATCCATTTATTGTATGTACTCATTATGAAACGCATCCTCATCTTAACTTTACTGGTATCCATATTAACAACTGCCTGTCAGGCAGATTCGAGAGTCAACCCCACTGTCACATCCACGCCGACTTTGACTCTGGCTCAAATGATTCCCACTCCAAGATACGAAATTCCATTATTGACTCCAAAAAAAATAATAAAACCTGCTGCCACTGAAGTCCTCGCAGTTCCATCAACGCCGGATGCAAACGAAACACAATCAAATGCAACTGAGATATTAACCCCTGTTCTTGATGAATGGATGAAACAACCTGTCATCCCGCCCATCAACCCAAATGTTAGCGAGATCTATAAAAAAGGCTTATTGCTTGGCAACAGCCCGTATACCTTTTCCATTTTTGGCGATTGCCAAAGCAGACCCGATGAATTCTTTGGCGTATTCGAAACCGATCAACTAATTTTCGACAGACTTTCTCCAGACCTGCAACAGACAGTCATCAACTTCACCGGCTCCTTCAATCGCGAGAGTTCCACCTCACAGGATGGCACCACCCCCGGCGGATTACTTTGGACTGAATGGCATCGCGGCAAATATGGTTGTGCTCTTACCGAGACACCCGTGACCTGTGAACTGCGCACTCAGCGTCCGTCGTTTGTACTGATTCAGATCGGCACGCATTTTGAATCTCGCAATACGGAATACCTGCGCACGATCATCACCCAATTGCTGGACGCCGGCGTTGTCCCGATCCTTGCCACCAAAGCGGATAACCGCGAATTGGACAACCGCATTAACCGTGACATGTATCTGCTCGCCACCGAATTTAATCTTCCACTCTGGAATTTTTGGGCGGCGTTATCCAGTCTCCCCGACCGCGGACTTTATATCAAAAAAGGGCGTGAAGATCAGGGCGCAGTTTATCTAAACCCAGAGGCATCCGAGCTTCACCGTATGACCGGCCTCATCATGCTGGATGCCGTCTGGCGCGCTGCATCAGGGAATTAAAAGTATTATCCACTTTTCAATATCGCCACAGTCACGCCTTCGCCGCCTTCAGTGCTCCCACCTTCTTCAAACGATTTAATATATTCATGGCCGCGCAGTGCTTCGCGTACTGCCTGCCTTAACCTGCCTGTCCCTTTGCCGTGAATGATCCGCACAAAAGGCAATCCCGAAAGGAACGCCTGCTCCAGATATCTTTCCATTTTATCGAGCGCATCCTCCGCCATCAACCCGCGCAGATCCACTTCCATGCCGGGCGATTTTGTGTTCGGTCTCCCGCTTTCAGCTATCTGCTTTCCGCTTTCTGCTTTCTGCTTACTGATGACTGATGACTGCTCGCTGGCTCTTCTCACTAAATCAGATAACCTCGCCCGCATACGGATCGTCCCGATCTGCACCTCCGCATCTGACTCACCCAAAGCTGTCACAACTCCCTCAGCATTCAACGTGCTGACAGTGACCCGCTCGCCGAGTCTCAGTGACTGATGACTGCTCACTGACAACTGGTTACTTTTTCTTTCGACCGGCTGTTCAACTTTCTCTTCAATTTTCCCGATCTTCTCTTCTATTAATTTAATAGCCTCAAGCGGTTGTTTTGCTTTCTTCAACTGTTGCTTGAGAGAATCCATATTCTGCTTAAGCACCGCCACTTCCAATTCACCTTCGGCGCGGGCTCTGGCTAAAGTTTCGCGGCGTTCATCTTCAATTTTCTCGAGTCGTTTTTCAACGTCACGCGATTGCGCTTCCAATTTGGCGCGCGCTTTTTCCAGCTTCTCGCGCTCGCGTGATGTGCGGTTGCGTTCTTTGCGGATATCATCCAGCAGTTTATCAGCGCGTAGATCCAGCGGATTAATTTCCGCTCTGGCCGAGTCAATGATGGATTGCGGCAGACCAAGTTTTTGCGCGATCAACAAAGCGTTGGACCTGCCCGGGAGTCCGAGAGTCAACTTATAGGTTGGGCGAAGTGTTTTGATGTCAAATTCCAACGAAGCATTGACCACGCCATCCGTCCCATGCGCGAAAGTTTTCAATTCAGGATAATGAGTCGCAACCAGCGTCATCGCGCCCACATCCAACAGATGACTCAAGATCGCGCGCGCGATGGCCGCGCCTTCCTGCGGATCTGTGCCTGAACCGAGTTCATCAAAGATAACCAGCGAACGCTCATCAATTTTTTTGATGATGCGAATAATGTTCGTGATGTGACCGCTGAAAGTGGAAAGCGACTGCTCGATGGATTGCTCATCACCGATATCCGCCCACACCGAATGAAAGCACGGAAGTTCCGATCCACTTTGCGCGGGGATATGCAAACCGCTTTGCGCCATCACCACCAGCAAGCCAAGCGTTTTTAACGAAACCGTTTTACCACCGGTATTTGGCCCGGTGATAACAATGGCGCGCGTGCCGGGCGCAGGGTCAATATCAATCGGGACGACATTATTATGGTCAAGCAAAGGATGGCGGGCATGTACAAGGTTTAAAGTTGGAAGGTTGAAGGTTGAAGGTTGTGAATCTTTCAACTTTGAACCTGCACTCTTCAACTCATGCAATATCGGTTCACTCGCCTTTAACTCATCGGCATATTTCGCTTTCGCAAATGCGAGGTCTAATGCCGCAAGATTCTCGACACCATATTTTAATTCTGTGGCATGTTCACCGATCAACGCGGAAACCTGCGCGAGAATTCTGCGTTCTTCATCACGCTGTGATAATTGCAATTCACGGATCTCGTTGTTCGCCTCCACCACTGGAAGTGGTTCCACGAATAAAGTCGCGCCGCTGGACGATTGGTCATGAATAATGGATTTTATTTTGCCTTTAAATTCCGCACGCAATGGAATGACATAACGACCATCGCGCATCGTAATGATCGGCTCCTGTAGCATCGAAACCGTTTTTGAATCGGTGACATATTTTTGCAGGCGGGTCATCAGGCGGTCTTGCGCCACGCGCAGATTGCGGCGGATATCGCCAAGTTTTGGCGAAGCAGAATCTAAGATCTCGCCGCGCTCTGAAAGAATACGCGTGATGGAATCCACCAGTCCGTGAGTATCAGGCAATCCAAGCACGATCTGTGTCAAGCGCGGATATTCTTCGGTGCGTTTTTCAAAAGATTTTTTTAGATCGCGGCATGAGATCAACGTGGATTTAACATCGAGCAAAGCATGCGGGTCGAGCACACCGCCGCGCGCGGCCAGGTCTACTTGCGGACGGATATCATGCGCAGCGCCGACGCCTGTGCTTTCCATCGAAAACAATTTACGCGCCTCGGTCGTCTCTGCGATACGGGCGATAGCCAGCTCGTAGGAAGAGGTCGGCTCAAGCGCGCGCGCAAGATCGATGGAAGCGGAGAAGTCACAGAAGCCAGCCAGCTGTCCGAGAATTTTCGGATATTCGAGTACATTGAGAGTCTTGCTATCCATAATGGTGAATTATACTTTGGTCTGAGAGCAAGCTGGCAGACTCCTGAGGAAATGAATATGAAACTAAAAAATAAAGTTGCGATCATCACTGGCGGAACAAGCGGAATTGGAAAAGCCACCGCGTTGTTATTTGCAGAAGAAGGCGCGAATCTCATCGTCACTGGCAGACGCTCCGGATTGGGAAAAATCGTCGAAGCAGAATGCAGGCAAAAGGGAGTCGGATGCGTGTTTGTCGAAGCGAATCACACGAAGCTGGAAGATTGTCAAAGAGTCGTGGATGTCGCTCTTAAGGAATTCAATCAGATTGATATTTTGTTTAACAACGCGGGCATCGTCACTAAAGGGACTGCGGATACGACGCCCGAAGATATCTGGCGCGACACGTTTGAGATAAACGTGACTGCGGTCTGGCACATGTGCAAGTTGGTGATTCCCCAAATGAAGAAACAAGGCAAAGGTGTGATCGTGAACAACGGTTCTGATTGGTCTGTGGTGGCTGGCAAGAATGCGTTCCCATACATCATGAGCAAAGGCGCGGTCGGCATGATGACGAAGGCCATGGCGATTGATTATGCGCGTGAGGGAATCCGCGTGAATGCGGTTTGCCCCGGTGATACGTTTGTGGAGCGATGGGTCGAGAAAGGATATTTCGAAGGCTCAGATCCGGTGACAGTTGAAGAAGCGATCAAAGAATCAAGCGCATATATTCCGATGGGCAGATTCGGAAAACCTGAAGAGATAGCGCGCGCAGTTTTATTTTTAGCTTCAGACGATTCTACTTTTGTGACGGGTCATTTGCTTTTGGTGGATGGCGGCAATACGGCGCAGTGAACCTGACGAAAAATTGAAAAGGAGATTCTCTTTTGCCGAGATTCTCGCTTTTCTGCTTATCAGCGGACAAATTGCATTGTATGTTTTTATGTGGTTTCGGCTGCTGGGAGATTCGTCCTTGAAGACCATGGACTTCGTCAGCTTTTACGGAACTGGACGTTTGATACGAGCGGGCGAATACGAGAAAATTTATGATTTTGAATCTGAGGCTGTTGTCCAGCATCAAGAGGTTGGTGGAGATTATGATAATCCATTGATCTTTAATCACCCTCCGCATGTCACGCCGTTACTTGCTTTGATCGCAAGCGATGATTATGTCAACGCTTATGTCTATTGGTCGCAGGGCGAACGCATCTTACGTCTGGACAAGTTTAGAAAAACCTGAAAGTACTTGGAGCAAATAGGCATTATCCCAAGCAGCCTGCATACGTTTGGTTTTGATACTGCGCTTGCTAGTTTTGTCTTGCTTAAGTAAATTCA
>JAPLGS010000159.1 GCA_026390015.1 Chloroflexota bacterium
GCATGTTATGAATCAATTGGGACTGGCAGCGACTTTTTATTTTCTACTTTTCAACGAAGGGGATATAAAAATAAAAGACTTTGAATACAATGACGCGATGCTATTACTTCAGCGGCGCATTTTGGAAGGGTGCGAAGCATGGCGGGCGGTGTGCAAAGAGTACGGCGTGGATGATATGAAGATGCTTGACGGGCTGCCATATTCCGAAACAATAGATATGATGGAATTGACTGTCAGAGCGGCGAACGCGGATGCCCCGATTGAATTATCCGACCTTGCGGATACCATCGAAGGATATAAATCGGCGATTGAAACAATGCGTAAGAAGTGGGAATAATTGCAGGAAACTTCCGATAATTACAGAGATACAAAACTGGCGCATTACACACACGCGCGCGAGGTGAGACCGCAAAACAAAAACGCCTGTCAACTGTGACGGGCGTTTTTTGTTGGTGGGGCAGATGTTATTTACTTTTCTTTTTTGTTGCTGGGACTTCATCGGGGACATATTGGAATAATTGTCCTGGCTCGATTCCGAAGTATTGACACAGGGCATTTATAACAGGCACGTCAAAACGATTTACGCGATTATTTTCCCATGCGTAAAGAGCGCGGCGGGAAACGCCTGTCATCTCTGCGACTTCTTGAAGGGATATATTCCGCCGTTCTTTGACGCGCTTTTCTGCAAGCAGGATAGCGAAACGATTATTTACAGTCATACTCATGATTTTACCTCTTGATATTCTAGTGTAACAGGCTTGACAGGGTGAAACGCTAACATTACAATATATATGTTTGAATACTAACATTCAAATTGTAACACAAGAATAAAAGAACCTTTACAACCGAATAACCGTTTATCGCATACTGCGTGACTTAAAGCGCGGGGATGATAACGCGGTGAGGGGAAGCGGATTCAATCCGCAAAGGAAACAAACTCCCCGACCTGGTAACAAGTCGGGGAGCGGCGCAATCATCACGGACGCGCGCCGATATTCTAATCGAATCGGAGGTACTTTGAAAAGGCGAATAATCATCATGTTTGTTATTTTGTCGCTGTTTTGTTTTGGTGTTTATTTACTCGCTCCAAACAAGCAAGCCAAAGCAAATCCAAAACAGACCGCGCCCGTGTCACCTATGCCGACCGAAGCGGGGCGGGTGTGCAAGGTGATGACCGGATTATCCGAAGGGCGCGTAAATCTTCGGGCATGTGATGGGACTTCGTGTCCCGTTTTGCTTATCCTTGTTGAAGGGCAAGCGTTGACAATCATCCAGGCGGGCGCATGGAATCAAGTCATCACGGATGACGGCGCGACTGGCTGGGTAAACTCTAATTACTGCAAAGGAAAATAAACCATGATAAAGAAAATCGGTATTTTGATTATTACTCTTTTAGGGGGCGCGCTGCTTGCGTACTCTGCGACTCGCTCACTGGATTTTATTAGCATGACATTGCCCGCCGACCGTCAAATTCTTGCATACTTCGGACTGGCTGCCCTGGACGGTGGACTCGTGGCGTGGATGCTGTCTTATCTTTACGGCTCGCGGGGCGCATGGCAGCGGGCAATCAGTATCCTTATGCTCATTGTGGACGTTGTGGGAGCGATTGCGATGTTCACAATGGACACGCTATACAATACGGGTAAGAATGGGATGACAGCTGCGATGACGCCCGAAGCGATAACGAACGCGGTACTCGCTTTATCGGGGATAATCGCATTGAACATAATCGCGACCGTTGCCCATCACATCACAGACCCCGATAAACTTCGCGAGCAAGCCGAAGAGGAAGCGTTCGCAAAAGTGGAAGATGCGACCTTGAAACAAATCGCAAAGAACGCTGAATCTCTTGCGGCGCAACTTGCTCCCATCATGGCGGCGGACTGGCAAGCACAAACACAGGCGAAATATTTATCTTATGTCGGTACTGGTAAAATGCCAGTGTTAGACGTGACCGCGCGCGATGTGTCTTCGTTGCCAGTTGAAAAGAAACTTGACTTGTCTTCGTTGTGGGCTGGCTTATTCAATGCGAAGCAAGACGGGCGGACTTACCAAAGCGTGACGCCACTTGTGACCGAAGTCAAGCCGACTGAAGCAAAGTCTTTTACAGACGCGCCGAACCAATAGCGGCGCGAACCTGTGCGCGTTGTGGCAACGTTTACGAAGGCGCGTTACACGGGCGTTACTGTGGCGGATCCTGCAAACACAAAGCACACAGGGAACGCAAGAAGCACGGGAACCCGATGTGGTGAACAATTTGTCGGCGCGTTGCATGGGCGTTACCATTCGGGCGCTTGTAAACAGGCAGCATACAGGGAGCGCAAATCAAGAACGACTCAAAGCGCCCCTGTTTGAATCTGAACGATGGAATACCAGGGGGCAGGGCGTAGTGTTTAACCTTGCGCTTCCTGTTGCGTTTTACGGCGTGTCCAGTGATGGATGCGCCGTAAACAGGCAGTAAATCACTTATTAGAATAACACTTCTCGAAATAACACAAAGGAAAAAATGAAATGAACAAAATAATCACAACAAACCAAAGCAATGTAATTCAACTTGACCAAAACCCCGCTGCGATTTATATCGCTTCCCTTGCGAGCAAGAGCGGACAAAGAACCATGATGCAAGTTTTGAACCTCATGGCGTGGATGCTTGATGAAGATAAAAATATGCTGTCCCTGGAATGGGGCGCGCTTCGCTTTCAGCATGTCGCTGCAATCCGTTCGCGACTGTCAGAGAAGTACAAACCCGCGACCGTCAACAAGGCATTAGCGGCATTGAAGGGCGCATTACGCGCGGCATGGCAATCGGGACAGATGACCGCCGAAGATTATCAAAAGGCTGTCAGTGTGAAGGGCGTTCGCGGTGAGACCTTACCCAGCGGGCGCGGGATGACAAGCGGCGAATTATCCGCGTTATTGTCGGCGTGTGAAGATGACAAGACCCCAGCGGGCGCGCGGGACGCTGCTATCATCGCGATGATGTATTCATGCGGGGGGCTTCGCCGCGCTGAAGTTGTTGCGCTTGACGTTGCGGATTATGACCATGAATCGGGATGCTTGAAAATTTGCGGGAAGGGAAACAAAGAGCGGACAGCATACGTCACAGGCGGAGCGGAGCGCGCATTATCCGACTGGCTGGGTATTCGCGGCAATCATTCAGGCGCGTTATTTGTTGCTGTCAATAAAGGCGGTGTCCTGGCTGATGGGCGTCTAACTTCACAGACAATCTATAACATGCTACAAAAACGCGGCGATGAAGCGGGCGTCAAATCCTTTTCCCCGCATGATCTTCGACGGAGCTTTGTCAGTGATTTATTAGATGCGGGCGCGGATATTACGACCGTTTCAAAAATGGCGGGACATGCGAGCGTTGTCACAACTTCACGCTATGACCGCCGACCCGAAGAGGCGAAGCGCAAAGCGGCGTCATTGCTTCATGTCCCATATCACGGGCGCGGATAAACCCATCGGATTATTTGAAACTGGATTATTCGCGCTGTTTTGTACCGCCATATATAGGCGTAAAAATACCCCGCGTGTCTGTATGTACGGGGTATCTATTGCTGTCACTATTATTATTTTAAGTCCGTTGCGTCTGCCGATTCCGCCATCGCCCCGGTGAGTGCAATTCTACTATAATTTTTTATTTTTTTGAATGAACAACAGATTGGATTGGTATGTCAACATAAGGCCATACTTAAACAAAGCAGGCTTTTGTTGACCCCATGAAATTCATGATACGGGTTTAGGTTTGTTTTCAAATCTTTCGGTTATCTCTTCAAGCAGAAGGCTGATCTCATCGCGTTCCCGGGTTGCGATGAGCAGGGATTCTTGAAAGGATGGTTTTTCTTCTTCTGACATGGATTCAAGCAGACGTTCAAGCCGCGCGATCTGTGTGGATTTTTGATTAAGCTTTGTTTTGAGTCTTAGACGGTATTCCTCATAGAAATGGGGGCCGGTTAACGGTTCTTGTGCCGCTGAATGTTCACCTTGAGACAGAAGTTCTTTGATGGTCTCCAGAAATTCCTCTATGTTGATCGGTTTTTCGATAAAGCGGGTCACACCGATGGTGAGTGAAAATGCCTTGTCTTCAGGGGCGACGTAAGTAGCCGAGAGGAAGACCACCGGAATTTTTCTAGTTTCTGATTTTAAACGCAATCTATGCAGCAGACTGAAACCATCCATCTTTGGCATTAGGATGTCTGTGATGATCAATAGGGGACGTTCCCGTTGAATGACTTCCAGAGCTTCCTCGCCATTGCGGGCAGTGATAACGCGATACCCTTTGAAAGTTAGGGTCGTCTCCAGTAATCTCAAAATATCGGGAATGTCTTCGACTACCAATAGGTACCCATTTTTTTTGCTCATGCCATTATTTTAGCCTGTTCCTTTGTGTTTGGATATAGCAGTTTTATTCCTATTACATATCAAGAATTGACTGAATGATATTTCGACCTGGGCATGACTGTGCGTCAATGGGCTCGTAAATATTTATTTCACAAGCTTGTGCAGTGATATAATTCAAATTGTCTCAGGTTTGTTCAATGTCTTTGCCCTGACTCAATTTTGAGTGAAGACAAAATTTTTTATCCGAAGATCACTTTGTTGATTTTTGGAAAGGAGCTAAATATGGCAAACAAAGAACAAGGTAAGAACAAGGAAAAGAAGAAGAAAAAGCAGGAGAAGCCAAAGCCGCCGAAGAAGTAACATACGGCTTTTGTGATTCGAAAGAATTAACCAACTTCATATTCATCCCTCAAATTTGATTTGCTGATTTGGGGGATGAATTATTGTTTGGGAAATGGAGACTGGCATGCCTGATTTTAATACTGAAGAATTTAGAGTGAGCGGCGAACAATTACTTGCCAAACTTAAAGAGTTGTTGCACGAAGGCAATATTCGCCGTGTCGTCATTAAGGATAATGACGGCAAGGTGTTGATCGAATTTTCCCTCTCTATTGGCGTGGTTGGTTTTGTTTTGGCGCCTACGCTTGCTGCTGTCGGAGCGATCGCAGCGCTTGTTTCAGAAGCTACGATCATTGTGGAAAAAGAAAAATAATATAAATGAATGGAATATCAAAAAATCAAAAGGCCTCTTGCAAAATTTAATTACTTTTGCGCAAGAGGTCTTTTGATTGATCAAGCCGAATCTATTTCTTTCTCGGCCTCATCCATCTTCCGCCTGTGATGAGAGAGATGAGAATGAATACGATCGCCGCAAAGGAGAAGGCCTTGTTATCCGTGCTGATGCCGATCGTTAAAAATGCCATGCCGAGGATCAGGAAAACCATTGAAATATTACGCTTGTTCAGTTGCATGATTAATTTCCTATTTCAATTTTACTTCAGGATATTCTGTGAAATTACCGCTGAAAAGATTGGAAGGTTTTCCGTTTAATGTCATTTCGAAAAAATCGATCAAGTATGCATTTACGATCTCGGTCACGCGATTTCCGTTCAAGGGACCTTTAAGACCGAGTTGCGGCGCAATGGGAGAGAGTAAAGGCAGGTCGCTAAAGTCGTAATGTTTCGTTCCGTTGATGCTGATCGCGCCTTTGCTGTCTGTTACATTTGGGTAGAACCGGTTGAACAGTTGATTATTTTTACTGTCCACAAGATCCGCCCAGCCTTGACTGAACATAAAGAACGCAGGCTGTGTGATACCATTTGCCAGCACTTCAGCAGAGACTGGCCGCATGAATGGATCCATGCCAAGCAGAGCTTTACAGCGCGGGTCAATGCCGCAGAATTGGATGGCCGCCCCGCCGCCTGTGGAATGTCCGTATACGCCGATGCGGTCGAAGTCAAGTTTCGAATAATACGAGTCACTTTTATCGTTGTTGCGGATACTTAAATGATCGAGTGTGTAGGCGAGATCGCCAGCCCACTGGTTCACGAGTTTGCGCGCGGCAATTTCGTAATCAGCATCTGGCGCGCCGTCGGGCAGGGCGCTTGGATTGTTGTACGCAATTCTTCCATCGGGAAATACGGTTGCAACTGCGCCGTAAGTGTGATTGACCGCGACGACAACATATCCGCGGCTGGCGAGTTGGATCATTTGCCCGGTGTTTTGCGCGTTGAATCCATTCCAACCATGCGAGAACAATATCATTGGATAAGAAATTTTTGTTTCTGCGATCGGCGCATCAATATAAGCAGGCGTTTTTGCCAGCGCCAGATGATCAAGAAAGTACGGCGGTAAATTAAGAAATGTAGATATGGCAGGACCGTAAATATCCGAACGCGACATCCACGGAGCTTTCTTATTTTCGGGGAGCGGATTTGCAGGATACCAGACTTGCACCATAAATGAACGCGCTTCATCCTTGCTTGAATAAAGTTCTTTGCGCGATTCGTCGGTCAACTCAAAAATGGTTGTGCCCACGTTCAGCGGTCCACCTGGCTTGGGGATGGCGGGAACTGGTAACAGCACAGGTAATGCTGTCGAAACAGCGAGCAGGATCACTGTCAAGTAGGAAGCGGCCGCAGGCCAATCCGCTTGTTTTTTTATTTTATACAAACTGCTCATCGCAAGCAGAAGAGTCAATATATAAAGCGGTATCATCTGCCAGCGATATCCCTCGACAAGAAAATGAAGGAGTGTAAGGGTTAATGCAGCGGCGGGCGCGAAACGAATGATGTGTATACGCGGGTGCGGCCAGATTAAATAAATTGCAAGAAGAAGCGGAATGATGATCTCAAGTAGGCGCATATTTTTTCCTTTTAATTTGTGGCTATCATTTTATATGATTTTGTATAAAATGGATATGGAGGCAGGATGATTTTATTTTCGCTTGGCATTTTTCTTTCAGCATTTTTGTTGTTCCAAATACAACCGATTGATCGGGAAATTTATTTTGCCGTGGTTCGGAGGTACACCGGCGGTTTGGTCTACCTCGATGTTGTTTTTTCAACTCCTGTTGTCTGGCGGATATGCGTACGCATATTGGCTTGTCAAACGTCCGCGGCAGGGCTGGATACAGATCATATTGATGGGGATGACGATCGGCCTTCTGGCGTTGCTCGGGCGGGTGTGGTCATCACCGATCACGCCTGCACCTGCGCTGCGCCCCGCAGATGTGAGTTTTCCCGTGTTCAATATTTTCCTTCTTTTGACAGTTTCTGTCGGCCTTCCTTATTTTGTGCTCGCGTCGAACGGCCCATTGATGCAGGCTTGGTTTAGTCGCGTTTTCCCTGAACGGTCTTACGCGCGTTTGTATGCATTATCGAACGCAGGTTCCTTACTTGGCTTGCTTGCATATCCGCTGTTGATCGAGCCGACATTCACTCTTCGTCAACAAGGCTGGCTGTGGTCAGGCGGATTTTTCCTGTTTGCACTGGTCGCAGGCGCGTTGAGTTGGCGAACACGTAATGCGGATGAGAGCGTTAGAATAAACTCTTCAAGTGAGAAACCATCATTTTCATTACGCGTACTTTGGATCATTCTTAGCGGGATTGCTTCTTTATTTTTATTGTCGGTGACCAACCAGATCTCGCAGGAAGTTGCGGTCATCCCATTTTTGTGGATCCTGCCGCTTGCCATTTATTTGCTCTCGTTCATATTTTCATTTTCAGATTCGCGCTGGTATGAACGCCGTATTTATACTTTGCTCTTTTGCATTGCCAGCCTCGGCATGTTGTGGGTTTTGCTGAGGGCTGGTTCATTAAATGTCCTCGTTCAAATTTCAGTTTATGGGATATTGCTTTTTCTCGCAACGATGATCTGCCATGGCGAGTTATACAGCCTGCGTCCACACGCTGATCATTTGACAAGTTTCTATTTGATGGTTTCCTTCGGCGGCGCGGCTGGCGGGGTATTTGTGAATTTGATCGCGCCCTTCCTGTTCACAGGATATTGGGAATTTTATCTTTCCTGGCTGCTTACCATTCTTTTATTGGTGGTGATGCTGCTGCCGCGTTTCTCGGCGCAAGTCAATATTCAGGCGCGGGTGATGGGCGTGTCTTTTCTTGTTGCAATTACGCTGTTGGCGCTCGGATTGAATCAATATCAGAATTCGCTTTTTGTGGAGCGAAATTTTTACGGAGTGATTCGCGTGACCGAGTTTGACCAAAAGGCTGTTGCCATGATCCACGGCATGACCGTGCATGGAATTCAATATCTGGATGATCGCGCGCGCCCGACCACGTATTATGTGCAGGATAGTGGAATTGGATTGTTGCTGCAAAATTATCCACGCGAGGCACAACGCTTGCGGGTCGGCGTTCTGGGTCTTGGCGCGGGCACTTTGGCAACTTACGCCCAAGCTGGTGATGTTTATCGCTTCTATGAGATCAATCCCATTGTCGTGCAACTCGCTAAAGGCGAGGGTGATTATTTTACATTTTTGAAAGATAGCAAAGCGGATGTGACGGTTGTCACCGGCGATGCGCGAATTTCATTGGAACAGGAATTATCTTCAGGTCAGCGGCAAAATTTTGACATTCTGGTTTTGGATACATTCAGCAGTGACTCGATCCCCATTCATTTGGTTACGAAGGAAGCCTTTACTTTATATCTCGAACATCTTGCGCCGAACGGAGTCATCGCCGCGCATATTTCGAATCGTCATTTGAACCTTCAACCGGTGCTTTGGAAATTGGCTCAGGAGTTTGATCTTCAAATGGTTATGATAAATAAACCTGCTAGCGCAGATGCTGGAAGCTTTCCGTCTGAATGGGTACTGTTAACACAAGATCCATTATTGTTTGAAATACCCGCGATCAAGTCGCGTGCAATTCCATTTACCGATTTCGATTCGTCCGTCCGCTTGTGGACAGATGATTACAGTAATTTGTTTCAGATATTGAAATGAAAAACATCCCGCTGGAATAAACCACGCGGGATGTTTTGTAAAATCAATTTCTAATAAACAGCAACGCCCAGCACAGCTACAAAATGCGCGGCGGCGGCGAGTAATACAAAGATATGCCAGACTTCGTGAAAGCCAAAGATGCCCGGTACAAAGTTGAACATTTTTGTACTGTAAACCACTGCGCCCAATGTATATATCACACCGCCGATAATAAGCCAGGTCAGTACCCAGGCGGGCAGAGCCGCAAGTAACTGTCCGCTGGCGCCGACGCACAGCCAGCCCATCGCCACATAAACGCCAGCGTTCAACCAGCGCGGCGCGCGCACGATGAATATTTTTATTACGATGCCAATGATCGCCAGCGACCAGATAATGCTCAACATACCCCACTTCCAAAAGCCAGTGAAGGCGTTGATGCAAAATGGTGTGTAAGTTCCCGCGATCAAACAATAAATTGCGGCGTGATCGATCTTTCGGAAGATCTCCAACGATTTGTCTTTTGCTTGTACCATGTGATAGGTGGCGCTGGCTGAAAATAAAAATATTAAACTTACGCCGTAAATGATCAACGAGATCACTTTGAGCGGAGTGCCCCAGCCGATAATTAATAAAGTGATCAATCCAACCAGCGCAAGAAGCGCGCCCGCCCAATGTGTGAGACTGTTTACTGGTTCCCGAAATTTTATTTGCATATTTTCCTTTATTTGTTTGCGATGAGAATCATCAGCTTGCTCAATTCTACTTCGACAATTTTAACTTGAATCTCAAAGCCTGCCTTGATAAATGGCTGTTCCATTTTTGATCGAATGGATGTCAGCTCATCGGCTGGATTTTCGCCTGTGACTCGATACAACCATTTGAGGAATCCACTCTTTGGCCAGGCCGCCGCCAGCACGATGAGTCTGCCTCCGTCTGAAAGGCAGCTGCTTATCTCTGAAAGTGTTTGCGCGCTGAAGATGTAATCCGTTGGGAATGTGGATACGATGCAGTCGAAAGAGTTGCTGGCAAATGGAAGCTGTTGCGCAAGGCCGCGTGTGAGTTTGTGAGCTGCGCCGATACGGCGTTTGGCGAGGGTTCCCATTTGCGCTGATTCATCTATCGCAACTGAATCAAGATTCAGGTCAAGCAGGATGCGCTGCAAGTGTCCGGGACCATGTCCCAACTCAAGGATGCGCGTCCCTCTGATAAACGGGAGAATTACCTTCGTCCAATCTTTCCATTTACCGAACGAGACTGTCGCTGCAACCAGATCATACGCGAATGCAAATGGATGATAGAGCAGGTGAAAGAAGACGCGCATAAAACGCGAAATGAGGTTCATAAATAAAACAAGGGTTTGACATTGAAGTCAAACCCTTGTTGCCTGAATACAGGTGTTACGCGGTTGGGGCTTCGTCGCCGTCACTCTTCTTGGTTTTGCGGACGGCTTCAATTGCGCTTTTGCCGCGTTCGCGGACTTCGCTGGTAAGGTGCCCGGTGCGTTCGCGAAGTTCACTGGCAAGTTCGTTGGCGCGGGCGCGAGCTTCCTTGGTTAATTCTTCAGCGCGTTGGCGGGCATCGGCGGCTAACGCTTCAGCGCGGGCGAGAGCTTCTTCTCCAGTGACTTGCGCTTTGTCGCGCAGTTCAATGCTTTTATCCTTGATCAATGCGCGGGTCTCATCTCCGGATTGCGGGGCGAACAGTAATGCAACGACTGCGCCTGTAAGACCACCAACTACAAACCCTACCAGAAAGGCTCCAAATTCATCTCGGTCAGACATGTTATTACTCCTTTTTGTTTGATTATTTTTTTGGAAGTTATTATTTCTTTTTGATGCCCATTAATTCTAACATACGAGTCAAGCCTGCCAGATAGCCATTAAGTTTGATGACCGGTTCGACCACGTTTTCACCTAAAAATTCTGCTGTGCCGCGCAGGGTGTTGACTGTTTCATTTGTGGCATGAAGAATGGGGCGGACTTCGTTTTGCAAAAGGTTGATCAGGCTGGCAAGTTGGATAACCAGTACGATCAGTGCGACGCCGATGACCAACGACTCAAGCGCAACGATGATTATAAATATGTCGCGGATCTTGTCTGTGGGGGTGTTTGGCTGCAAAAGGAAGAAGATTGCCACTCCCAGCAAAACAAGAAAGACCACAATACCGGCGATAACTGACGCGGTGATGGTCTTTTGCTTGCGTTCTGCTTCGCGGATCGCCGCAAGTTCTTCGGGCGTAGGCGGGGGCAAGGGCTGTGATACTGGTTGTTGTGGAGTTAGAGGTGTTGCCATGATTTGATTATAGCATTTTTTATCCATTTCACTTCTATGAATCAAGCTGCGTATGTGCTAATTGCTTGAAAAATCTTGAGCTTCTATCTGAATTCCGCGCCGATCTGTGTACAGAAAAACCAACCAGTCATCCTGTTTTTTTTATGCGGGGGAGTGGAGCCATCCAATTGGATTATAATTTTGAAAACAGAGTTGCGAAAAGATAATCGATACGGAGTTTGAATGTCCCTGTCACCTTGTACAAGTTGAGAGATATGTATAAGGAAGTGAATTTCAACAGGAGAGAATATGAAAAGATTTTTAAACCTGGCTATTTTATTGCTGATACTTTCTGCATGCAATGTGCCGACAGGTGCTGGGAGCGTAGTTCCATCAGCAGCTACTGAGCCACCGCCTGCGACTCAGCCACCTGCTGCGACCGAGCCGCCTGTGGTAGTGACCGAGCCTCCGCTTGTGGTGATCGAGCCGCCGCCGACACTTGTTTCGATCAATCTGGCTGGTCCCCCAATGGAGTTGGGGTCCAAATACCGCTATGTAGATGGGACTGTTTTGGTGGCGGTGCCTGCTGGCGAATTTACAATGGGTTATTATTCCGCGGATAACCCCATTCATAAAGTGACTTTGAGTGATTTCTGGATCTATAGCACCAAGATCACTAATCAGCAATTTGCATTATGTGTTCAGGAAGGGAAATGCGCTTCGCCCGACCCACTCAACGCGCCGCAATTTGGAGATTATCATTATATAAATTTCCCCGTGACGGGTGTCAATTATGATCAAGCCGCCGCCTATTGTTCCTTTGTGCATGGACGACTGCCAACTGAAGCCGAATGGGAGAAGACCGCGCGCGGCCCGGATGCCAACCTGTTCCCCTGGGGTGATTCAGGAGCGGATTGCAATTTACTGAATTATAAATTCTGTAGAGGAAAAACCACAGAGATCAATGATTATCCGGATGGCGTAAGCTATTATGGCGCGTTCGATATGTCAGGTAATGCGCGTGAATGGGCGGCAGATTGGTATAGCCCAACCTATTACAGCGAATCGCCGGTGGATGATCCGCTGGGACCGGTGATCGGTGAGAAACGCTCCGTGCGCGGAAGCAGTTATCAAGACAGCGCCGACCCGTCTATTTCAGCGCATCGCTTCTCGCTTTTGCCGATAGCGACTCTGCCCGATCTGGGATTCCGCTGCGTGGTGGAGGATCCTACCTATTTCGCCCCGATGTGCCAGCAGAATAGTTTTATCGGTACTGGCCCCAATGGCGAGCAGACTGATTGCGCACCTGACGTGAAGTGTAATAATGTTTCAATCTCACAAGCCCCCAATTGCACAGGCAAACCGGATTATATTATGTACACCATCGTAACGTTTAGCCTGTCAAACACTCCGCCAGATGCGTGGACGTATGATGTGCCGGGTTGTTCTAGCCCGGTTGGAGCGGATGCCAAAAAATTCCAATGCGATCTGCCCGGGCCATATACTGCCTCCGGGCAAGGTTCATGTTCAGACCTGAGTTCGTGCGTTCCAGCCTGTCCGACTCACTACAACAAAGTTGCGGATACGTGTGTATGGGACGGCTCAGGAACGGGCGGAACAGCTTGTTTTGCCGGCAGTATTTATGACCCGCTCAACCATTGCTGTACTGCGGCTCCTGGCAGTGTCGTGAATTTTGATCTTTGCCCGGCAGGTTTTTATCCGCTGGGTGATACGTGCGTAAAAAAATCCGCGCTGGCTGATAACGAACTTCAGACTGTCATATTTGATACCGAAAATTGTCATCCTCCGATCAGGGTTACGCCTATTCCAAATGATGATCCTAATGGTTGTCCGGTGACAGACCCTAATGGATGTATAACCCCATATATTTGGGATAATAAATGTAGTTGTGTTTGTCGTTACACGGATCCTAAGTTGTGTAAGTAGTTGGCACATGGTTCATCATACGCCGCTACATTCCAACATAAGGAGTGTAGTTTGTACAATCTGCCCAAATGGTAAGTGAAACACAAAACAGCCCCAAGGTTTACTCTCTTGGGGCTGTTTGATTCTAGATCCCTTTGATTTACAAAGCGATCTCAGGTTTCATCTTATGCCAATCTGTTGCTTGCTGAAACGCGTACCCCGTTCTCAGCAAGCCGGCTTCATTCCACGCGCGTGAGACGATCTGCAATCCGATTGGCAGTCCTTCTTTCGTAAACCCACAGGGGATGGAAAGCGCCGGCAGGCCGCTCAAATTGAATGGCGCGGTGAAACGAGTCAACTGGCGGGCGCGTTCAATGGCATTCTCTCCTTCAATCACAGGTGCAGAAATTGGAGTAGTGGGGAGGATAAGCGCGTCATATTCATCGAATAACAATTCAAATCTTCTTGTAATTTCAACTTGAGTGCGCCGCGCGAGAGAATACTCGCCGGAGGTGAATGCCGCGCCCGTCTCCAGGCGTAGGCGCACATCCGCGCCGAACCAATCGGGGTGTTCCTTCAGCCGTTCGCGATGGAAGGCCGCGCCATCAACTTGGGTCATAATCCCATTGGCAAGCGCCGCTTCTCTGAGAAAATCCATGTTGACTTCTGTGATGATCGCGCCTTGTTTTTCCAGAATCCGCGCGGCTTTGTAGACTGCTTCCAAAACCTCCGCATCGGATTCGTCAATATAACTTCCAACTGCAAGGGCGATCTTGCGCCCACTCATCCCGTCGCCTAAGTGACTGATGTAATCGCCGGGCAAGGTTTTGAGTGAGGCCGGGTCGAGTTGATCGTATCCGCAAATCACTTGCAGCATAAGCGCGGCATCTTCGACATTGCGGGTGAGCGGGCCGGCGTGATCTAGATTCCACGAAAGCGGAAGGATACCGCGCAGGCTCACGCGTCCATAGCTGGGCTTGAGCCCAACCACGCCGCATAATGATGCCGGGATGCGGATCGAACCGCCTGTGTCCGTCCCAAGCGCGGCCAGTGCCATACCGGTGGCGACAGCGACTGCGCTCCCGCCGGAGGAACCGCCGGGCGTGCGCGTAATGTCCCACGGATTTCTGCACGCGCCAAAATGCGGATTGTTATTAGTCACACCGAGCGCGATCTCATGCGTATTTGTTTTGCCAATAATCTGCGCGCCCGCGTTCTTTATTTTTTGAACAACGAAAGCATCCTCCTGCGGGATATTATCCGCAAAGAATTTTGAACCCGCTGTGGTGCGGATTCCTCTTGTATCGTATAAGTCTTTCACTGCAACTGGGATGCCGTATAATGGCGCATTCCCGTTGGGAGGCGGAATTTTTTTTTCTAGCGGGATGACGGTGATGAAGGCATTTAACGTCGGGTTGAGTCTCTCAATTTGACGGTGGCAGGCTGCAGCGAGCTCAGCGGCGTGATTTTCATCGCTTTTGGAAAGTTCGCATTGTTCGGTCAATGACATTGATTCATGTTTCATATTCTGCAGATTATATCCATATTGAAAATTTTTATATAGGCTATCTGGTCTGATGTAAAAAATAGGTCATGCACAGCATGACCTATTTTTATATTTGTATTTCTCGAAAAGTTAGAACAAGCCAACTACCTTGCCGGTTTCCAGATCGAGATCGACATCATAAAATACCGGGCGTGTTGGCAGACCGGGCATCGTGCGCATATCGCCGAGGATCGGATAGAGGAAGCCTGCGCCAACGCTGGCGCGGATCTCACGCACAGCAACGCGGAATCCGTTCGGTGCGCCTTTCTTTGAGGCATCGGTTGTGAATGAAAGATGGGTCTTTGCCATGCACATCGGGAGTTTGTCGAAACCGAGGCGTGTATAGCGCGCGATCTGTTCTTCGGCTTCAGGTGAATAATCCACGCCGTCGGCGCGATAAATTTCGCGGGCGATGGTTTCGATCTTTTCCTTGATGGTGTCTTCCAATGGATAGAGGAATTTAAAGTGACTGGGTTTCTCAGCGGCTTTGATCACAGCTTCAGCCAGTTTCTTGGCGCCGAGACCGCCATCTGCCCAATGCGTGGAGACAACCGCGTCCATCGCGCCCATCTTGAGCGCGGCTTCGCGGACGAGTTCCACTTCGGCGGGAGTGTCGGTTGCAAACGAGTTGACAGCCACAACAACATTCACGCCGTATTTGAGCGCGTTCTGAACATGGCGCTCAAGGTTCGGAAGACCAGCACGCAGCAGGTCAAGATTCTCGTCAGTGTATTCTGCGGCGAGCGGTTTGCCAGCAACAACTTTCGGCCCACCGCCATGCATCTTGAGCGCGCGCACAGTTGCGACCATCACAACTACCTGTGGAATCAAGCCGGAGTAGCGGCATTTGATATCGAAGAATTTTTCCATGCCGATGTCAGCGCCGAAACCTGATTCGGTTACAACATAATCTGCCAGTTTGAGTGCGATCCTATCCGCGATGATGGAGGATTGCCCGTGCGCGATATTGGCAAACGGCCCGGCATGAACTGTAGCGGGAGTGCCTTCTAGGGTTTGCATCAAATTTGGTTTGATGGCATCTTTCATCAAGACGGTTACTGCGCCAGCCACTCCGAGATCTTCGGCAGTCACCGCTTCGCCGCGCTTATTGGTGGCGACAACCATTTTGCCAAAACGTTCACGCATATCTTTCAGGTCGGTTGTCAGCGCCAGAACAGCCATGATCTCGGAAGCGACGGTGATGTCGTAACCAGAGCGATGCTCATGCCCGGCTTCATCCTTGCCCATGCCGACTTGTACTTCACGCAGCATGCGGTCATTAATATCCACGACACGGCGCCAGGTAATGGTGGACTCGTCAATATCAAGCCGCGCAAAACGAGAGCGCTCTTCAGTCGTTAATTCAGTCGGATCAGTTTTATTAATACCGAGTTTTGTTAATCGGCGCAGCATGTTAGGTGAGAATTTGCGCTTGCCTTTTTTATCAAGCGGGCAAAGCGCGTTAAATAACTTTTCGTCATCCTGCATCTTTTCGTGCATCACGCGTGCATCCAAGGCAGCCGCCGTTAAATTGTGGGAGGCAGTGATGGCATGGATATCACCTGTCAAATGCAGGTTGAAATCTTCCATCGGAATCACCTGCGAATATCCGCCGCCCGCCGCGCCGCCTTTGATTCCAAAGGTCGGTCCCTGCGATGGCTGACGAATGGCGGTGATAACCTTCTTTCCTAACAGCGCGCCCAACGCCTGCGAAATACCAACTGTAGTTGTGGTCTTGCCCTCACCAAGCGGAGTGGGCGTAATGGCAGTTACATCAATATATTTTCCGTTGGGCCTGTTCTTGAGACGTTCAAGAATTTCCAATTTAATTTTGGCTTTGTAAGGCCCATATAATTCCAATTCACTTTCGCGGATACCAAGCTCGGCCGCCACCTGTAAAATGGGCTTGAGTTTCGCAGCTTGCGCGATGTCAATATCAGAAGGCACCGGGCGGACGAGTTTTAGCTTCGTCGGCTTGAATATCACTTTGGCTTTTGCAACTTTTGTTGCGACAACTTTCTTTGCCGCTGCTTTCGCGGTTTTCTTAATGGATTTGGGTTTTGTTTTGGTTGCCATAAAATCTCCTTTAGATTATATATAATCCAACATACCTATTATCCTATTTTTCACAAAAAAAGCAAGAGCGTTTCATCACCTTTTTGTCATTCTTTTAAAAGTGTTCCAACATTTTCACCGGACAGAGCGCGAGTCAAAAATCCAGATTCTTCAGCCGAGAAAATTTGCACAGTTATGCCTTTATTCTTTTTGACTAATTCAAGCATTTCCTCCACTTTAGCTTTCATCCCGCCCGTGACATCGGTGCTGGCTGATCCGCCAATGCCTGCGCGCATCTTTTCGTAATCTGATAGTTGAATCTGTTTAACAAGCTCAGTCCGCGCTGGGAAATCTGCCCACACCCCGGCTTCGATCCCCGCCAGAAGAATCCGCCTGGGGGAGAACTGTTCGGCGAGAAATGAAAATACATCCTCAGTTGAAAGGATCGTCCCGCCGAGAGATTCGTCGAAAGCCACGTCACCATGTACAACTGGTAGAAGATTTACAGCCAGAGTTTTGCGTATAGCCAGTACGTTATGATGGATAATAATTCTATTATCTGAAACCATGGATGACGATGGATGGATCGAGATCGCCGGCAACCCGGCTTTCAAGAGTGATTCGATCACGTAGCGAGTTAATTCCGCGGCTTGATATTTGACTTCGGCAAATCCATGCCATTGCTCAACCGTTTTGACTCCGTCGCGCGTGCCAAATTTTTTGGCGGCGGTGTGTCCGAATGAGCCGGAGCCATGCCCGAGAATCATGAGCAGGCCCGGGTTTGAGTCCAGAACCGTTTTTATTTCCAGAGCCAGTTCTTTTAATTTGTCGAGTCGGGGGGTGTAGGGTTTATCCTTATCAGTGATAAGTGATCCGCCCAGTTTGAGGAATATGATTTCATTGGCCATGCGCAAGTTTTACCACAGAAGTTAAATTTCAACATGCTATAATTCTGATATGGATATTCGTGCAGGAATTCTTGTTTTGGCGCTTTTTGCGGTGATCGGCGCCTACCTCGCGATACGCGCCGCGATCAAAAGTATGCAGGTTGCGCGCCATTTGACTTTCCATAGTTTACGCCGTCGTCATAACGTACACGCGTGGCAGTTGTTCTTTTTTGCTTTAACATTATTTGCCTGCGCGTTCTGGCTCCCATTTTATGGCGAGCCTTTGATCTATGTTTATTATCCACCTTCTCCAACGCAATCGTTGACTCCTACAATAACTTTAACTCCGACCATTACGCTCACGCCGACTCTGACATTGGTGCCAAGCCTTACGCTGACGCCTTCAGTTTCAGATACGCCAACATTGACCCTTACTCCCTTTTTACCCGTCGCGATCGAAGCCTTGTTCCAGGGGCAGGTGATCCCAAATCCGGAAGCGATCTTTACTGCGATCCAGTTCTCAACAAAATTTGATGGCACGAATACGGTGGATCCCAAAACCGTTTTTGAACTACCAATTCAAACCATGTACGGCGGTTTCGATTACAACAATACGCTGCCCGGCGCGCAATGGACCGCGCTCTGGTATCGCGATGGTCAGCTGGTAGATTATCAGACCGAACCATGGCGAGATGAGTGGAGCACAGGCGGTACGGGCGGTTTTGTCGAAAGCAAGAATCCGATCGGTGGCTGGCTGCCCGGCTCGTATGAAGTGCAGATCTTTATGGCTTATGAATGGAAAGTGGTTGGGCGGTTTCTGGTTATGGATAATCTTTTAACTCCCAAGCCAACTGGCACGCCTACCTTAATAACCGTGACTTCCACGCCATAAAAAATCTCAAATCGAAGGAATTCCCATGACTGAAAAAGCCTTTCAAGATTTTTATCCCGAATATTTCGCACATTGTTACGGCTGTGGAAGTATGAATGAGTACGGGCATCAAATCAAAAGTTTTTGGGACGGTGAAGAATCAGTTTGCCATTTTCAACCCAAGCCCTATCACACGGCCATTTCTGGATACGTTTATGGTGGGTTGCTGGCCTCGTTGGTAGATTGCCACGGAACGGGCACAGCTGCCGCTGCAGGTTACCGCGCTGAGAATCGCACAATGGATAGCGAGCCGCCCTTACGTTATCTAACCGCCTCCCTGCATGTCGATTATCTCAAACCGACGCCGCTGGGTACCATATTAGAAATCCGCGCGAAAGTAAAGGAAGTAAAGGGACGCAAAGTCGTGATCGAAGAATGGATTGTCGTGAATGGGGTGGTGACAGTCAAAGGGGAAGTGGTGGCGGTACAGGTGCCAGAAAGTCTGGTGAAAGAGTTACTTACGAATGAATGATGACGGTATTGTCCTGAGCCTGTCAAAAGATTCTAGTAACCCTTTCGAGTCGTCATCCATACGAAACTACTTTTTCCTAATCGCCAAAATACTCTCTCATCGGCTTGAAATAAAAATCCTCCCAGCCTGATCTGTAACTATCCGCCTGACCTTCCGGGATATTGGAATGATTGAGCGTCAACTTTGTTTTACCATGCTCTTCTTCCAATAATATTTCCACGATCGAATCTTCTGCCTCCGATGGAAATTCACCTGTGCGCCAGGCTTGCACTATCCTTTTATTTTTTTCCAACTCCAAAAACATTCCCCAGATATACCCATCCCATGCGGTGAAGTCGCCGTTCACAGTGCCGTCCACTTTTGCGGGACTGCCCGTGATGGCGCTATGCCCCTCGGTGGAAAGCCAGGTCTTATAGATCGTTTCGGCATTTGCGTTGATCGTAATAGTCAGTGCGAACTCGTTTTTCATGGTCACCTCTAAATAGCCTTCACTTGTTTGTTTGTCTTCATCTCACCTGCGATCTGCGCTGCGAGACGCGCATTGTTTAATAATAATGCCAGATTCGTGTGCAGTGATTTTCCCTCTGTCAATTGACTGATGCGACTTAATAAAAACGGAGTGAGTTTCTGCCCGTGGATTCCATGCTCGATGGCTTCTGCTGACGCTTGCAGAATCAGCGGTTCCATTTCTGACTTTGAGATTGCATCTGTTTCAGGGACAGGATTTGTCACTAACACTGCACTACGCATCCCAAAGTTCCAATGTGCTCTGGCGAAATCTGCGATCTCTCGGGGAGAATCCAACCGGACACTAACGCCGAGTCCGCTTTCACGTGAATAGAAAGCGGGGAACTCATCCGTTTGATAACCGACGACTGGCACGCCCATGGTTTCAAGATATTCCAAAGTTGCGGGCAGATCCAAAATTGCTTTTGCGCCCGCGCAGACCACGATCATGGGAATTTCTGCCAGCGCGCGCAGGTCAGTTGAAATATCAAAAGATGATTCCTTATGCACGCCGCCGATTCCGCCGGTGGCGAAAACTTTGATCCCGGCTAATTGCGCGGCGAACATTGTGCCTGCCACTGTGGTGCCGCCATTTTTCTTTTTGAGGATGGCAGTCGCGAAGTCACGGTGACTCACTTTCAGCATAGAGTCTGATTCCGCGCCAGCGAGCCGAATCAATTCCTCGTCTGAGAGACCGATTCGAATTTCTCCATCCAGCAATGCAACGGTTGCGGGTGTCGCATTATTATTGCGGACCTGTTGTTCCATGTCGCGTGCAAGTTCCAAATTTTGCGGGTGGGGGAGTCCATGCGTGATAACGGTTGATTCAAGCGCGACAACCGGCGTGCCAAAATTGAGCGCGCGTGTGATCTCGGGAGAGAGTGTGATGTTGGGATGTTTCATGATGGTTTTACATAGTGATAGTGGGGCGCGAGTTGTGAGATGTTATGCAACGCCTTATTGAGCGCGGCGAGTTCTTCCTCTTTTGTTTCCATTGGTCTGTTGTCATTCTCGATCTTGATTTTTCCCGCGGTCAATTCCTTGCGGAACGCTTTTAGTATATCCAGCGCAATGGAGGTTGGATCTTTTTTACCGATTTCCTGCAGGCCGATCGGCTTTTTATCTCCGGTGAAGGTTACAACTGATTGAGCATCTTTATCCTTGCTTGAATTACTTTGCGGAGCAATGCCTTTATCGTAATTATCGATGATCACATTGTTGACAAGATTAATAAGTTCTTTTGTTTCAAGAAGTTTGCCTGAGTTTTCAACTCTGGCGCGGTTCTTTGAGTTTTCATGCGAGAGGTTCCAAGCTTCCTTGTGTTTGTCAAGGATCAGGGTTTCTGGAAACTGCCAGGTTCCTATATCGATCCATTCAATGTTTACACCAAGTTTCGCGGACTTTTCCTTGAATGCTTTGCTAAAAAATTGAGCAGTAATTTTTGCGCGCGATTCGAAGTTTGGCGCGCTTGAAGCCGCTCTTTCGTCGAAGGGCGCGTATTGACCTGTCATCTCGATCTTCATTTGCGCGATGGTTTGATTATTGGAAGCGGCGCTGTCGATTTCTTTTTTGCTGATGGTGGCGAGGATCTCGCTTAATGTGCGCGAGGTGATCAAATTCTCCATCTCGGTGATGATGAGAGGGACCACGGTTGTATCCCATGGGAAAGGTATTCCAACTGGGATGATGGAGGCTGGCGTTATGATGGTCTGGTTATAGACGAGCGCATTCACCGCCTCGTCTTCAAATAAGTACGCGTCGCTTTGTACAGGATCGTCGTATCTTGAGACTCCTCTGCGGAGCAGGCTGAACATCACTTTGATGCCATTCGCTCCCAGCGGTATCCCATCTTTGGTGCGTGACTTAACTGCCAAGTCTCTGATAAAAAGATCGCGTAAATTAATAATGGCATATTCGCGTTTGCCTGGTTCGTCAAACTTGCCGATCTCGCGGATGCGTTCGAATCTACCGAGTGCCCACGATTCGTTTCGAGGGAAAATAACCTTTGGTTCTCCATCCACTTTTTCAAGCAGCGCCACGCTATCGAGGTTGACCTGAATGGAGCCTGGCCCACCGATCAGGATCAGAGATGACATCTCATCTTTTTCGGCGATCTTGCCTTCATTGATCGTGATCCACTCATGACCGTAACCAAATGTTACTTCCTCAAGAAAATCAGCTGCAAGTTCTTCATTTTGTAATTCATAAATATCATCAAGATAGCGCCCGGTCTTTTTTTTGGAGAAACTATAAACCACCATCAACAAAGGGAGATATTTGAGCAGGCTCAACCCAATTACAATTGCAACATGAAGCCGTTCTTTCACGCCGATGACGGTCAGGATCATGGTCAAGCCACTTAATACCAGCCAGACAGCCATGCCTGCAAGGCCGCGCCATTTATTTCTGAATTCCACATCGGCATCCGTAAGGCCGAAGAGACGGGCGAACTCAACGCGTTGAGTTTTTTTCTTCATTGCCGATCCCCGCTTTTCACAGAGGGCGCCGCATCCGGAGCTTTGTTGAGAGGAGTGGTTTCCACTGGATTGTTATCTAACAACCACTTCCAAATGTCGTCGAGTTTCCTTAATTCCTTTTGCACATCACTATTGGCATTACATTCGCTTAGGATGAATTCTTTAAGCGGCAGGATCAATAATTGAAGTGTCTTGAAAGGGTTTTCTTGCGGCATAGTAGTTTTGCCGCTGAACTGCCTGGATGCGATGCTCGCAAATTTTTTGCTGGCATCTTCCCGTGCCGCGGTTTCCATCAAGGATTCTTTTTCCTTTATAAATATTTCTTCCTCTTTGGCTATATTCAACCATTCTGCGCTCCATTGCTCGATGGCTTGTTTTTCCATATCCTTGTCGTCCTTGTCGAAGAACACATTATGGATCCGCACTTCGGTGATCTCAAGTCCGCGTGATTGCAATTGTTGGAACTCAAGGCTTGCCAGCCATTCTCCAGTTTTACCACCAGTATCGTCGAGCGCTTCCACGCTGTGTTGTTTGACACGCTTATTGATCATTTTCTCGATGGTTTGCAAGCCGTTACTTTCATTGGGTGTGAAGAGGTCTCCGAGTTTAAATTTACGAACGTACTCGCGCCAGATATTCACCACCAAATGCGCGGGGAGTTTGTTCCAATCCAGGCGCTTATTTTTGGTTTCCAGAGTTCCCAGTTCGATCACCTCGCGCGTGATGGCGTTGCGGACTGAATTTGCATCATATCCATATTGCGAGATGACTCCACCCTCGGTCGCCACTTTTTCTTTTGGCCGTTTAATGTTGAACTTGATGCTGATCGTGGGAGAAACCTCAAACCCATCGCGCGTATGTCCGCTGGTTTGTTGGCGGCGATTTTGCACATCGATAGAATCTTTGGGCGAGGTCGGTACAGGATTAAGGAAAGGCTGGTCGTTCGAGTGCGGACCGATATACTGCCACTGTGAGCGGAGATCTACACTCCCTGCAATATATTCGTTCCCTTTTGTGAATTTGACTCCAGGTCCGACCGTGTCTCTGATCTCAGTGTCAGTTCGCAAAACTGCCGCGCTGGCCGTATCCAAAATGATCACTCCCGCTCCACGCTTACTTTCTTCGCCTTTGTGGGTGATGACTCGCCCATTCTTAATGAAGAGTGCCGGGCCGCGCCTGCCGGTCTCAAAATTATTAACACGGGAATAGATCTCCTGCCTGTATTTCGGGTTTTGAATTGGAAGAACGAATTGGGAGAAGAAATAGATCAGCCGGTCAAAAAGAAGATAAGCGACAAAACCGTCAAAGACCAGCAAAGCCAGGCTGACTATTTTATTTGAAGGGATCTTTGCTGCCCATATGATGCCTTGCCAGACCAGGTTGGTGATCAGTATGACACCGATCGGAGTTTGCAGGAAGGCGGTAATTCCGCTGAAGGTTTTACGAATCATCTTGGAGTTGATTCTAAATCAGAATCGGGTAATTCGGTAACCGAGATTGATAGCGGATATCATGGAGAGGCGCCGGCTTGTTTTGCGTTTGGAAACTTACTTTCCACGGAATCTTTCCCAATTCATCGAGCCTGGGTCATCATCAAAATAACTGCCCTTCCGAAACCGTCGGAAGGGCAGTTGTTTCTCTATTTGTAAAAGATGAATTCCTTTATTTATCTAAATACCGAACATCAGGAGAATTATTTTTGTTTTCTTTCGTTGTTGATTCTGATGGCGGCTTGTCAATAATGAAGAGCTCTTTCTCACTTTCAAGCGCATATGCGTGTGTAGTTTCAATGAAGGGTGTGGTCTTATGGGCATTTATATTCTTTATCCAATAGAATCCTCCAACTATGAATGCTACCATCAGTAAAAATCCAAACAAATGCCCCAGCACCAACATTCGAATTGCGGAATAAAATACCAATAACAAGGCCGCCGCCCGCCAGACATACATCGGAATATCATATTTAAATATTTTTCTTGACCTTTTTCGTTTTGCCCGCTCGACCTTATGCTCAGGATACTCAAATTCTTCCAGCAGTTCAAAAATAACCTCGTCTCCATGGGCGGGTGATGAAATACTGAATGTGCGCTTTGGCATCAACTCATCAACATGCTGAATGCGTTTATCCAGGCTTTGACTCACATATTCTTGAAAGGCGCAAATATCCGCTTTGTCTTTTGCATTTAGTTCCGGGGTCGCAAGGATTCGCTCCATCAGCCAGTCAAGATCGGTGCATTTCGGACAGATCTGCAGGTAGACTTTCCACGCCATTACATTCTTTGGATCTACCCTTACAATTGCCTCGAGCACCAATTCAGCATTTTGAAGTTGACCGGCATCGATCAGTTGATATGCGCGCTCAAGCAGGTGTGCGGAAATTGGCATTGGTTTAACTCCAAAGTTGATTACAAACTGCTCATCTTTTCATCCACGCGTTGGAGGATAAAACGCTGCGTGGCTTGTAAATAATCCTGGTCTTGGACGCGTGTTTCCCAAATAGTTGCGATGTAATTCTTCAACCCTTCCAGGTCCCGCTGTGTTGTGCAAATGCGGATATAAGCATCCCAGGCGTCTACATTTTGCGGGTCGGCGTACAAGATCTTATCAAGAATGGACTGAGCCTCGGCATAATGCTTTTTACCAATAAAATAATAGGTCTGATCCAATAGTTCCCAAATTTTTGCCATGTGATCTCTCCTTAACTAAATATGCCGCAATCTTATCTGTCAATCAACCGTAACGCCACCCGCGCAACTTCCTGATTGATATACTCATTTCTGCCCATTTATGGGGGGCATTTTTTGTCATTCGCATGCTCCTTTTCCTGTTGCCTTTTCAATAGACCTCTTGCGAAAGTCTCTTGTGCCACAGAGACCACTGAGAAAAAAAGAGGTTTAAGAGTCTTATCTCAAAGGTATCTGTGCGCTTATTACCCTGTGGGCTGTGGCTACTTATGCCAGAGACCCAATGAACGAAACCGTAAACCGATCGAAAATTAAAATCCTCGTTTGCAATTTATTGCAAACGAGGATTCAGTTGATGAAGATTACCGATTTGTAGCTGATCAAATAGCTACCCCCAGCACTGACCATATGCTTCATGGCAGTTCCTATGATCCTGCATAAGTCTTTTGTATGATTCTACTGCTTTTATTTCAACTCCTAGACACTCGTTGCATAAGTAGTGAGCAGGGACTTAAAACGGTTGTCTTCATGCAATGAATTTAGATCAGGATCGTTGCGTGCCCAATTAATATAAGTCTGTTTGGTTTGAAGCGCTATTTGCAGTAATTCAAATGCGCGATCAGTGTTTCCGCAGATGGCCTCTAGGCAGGCGTTGTTGTAATCACTTTCATCTTCAAGTTGCATCGAGCGAGCTTTTTCGATATGTTCTTGAGCAATTTTCTCAAAACCCATTTTTCGATATTGACTGGCTAGTGAAGCGTGCGCCTGGGCAGAATTGGGATTTAATTCCAAAACTTTTGTGAAAGAGTTGATCGCTTCCTGTTCTTTTCGTTCCGCTGCATACACCAATCCCAGCCGATAGTGGGACATGGAGTTTCTGGGATTTATTAAGATCGCTTTTTGAAAAGCCCCGATCGCGTCGCCGTATTGGCCGGCTGATTTATATACTTCACCCAGTCTTTCCCACATGGTGTAGCTACGCGGTTGCTGACTGGTTGCCTGCAGGCATTTAGCGATCTCCAATCTCAATGATTCTCGTTCTTCTGGAGATAGATCGGTCACCGGAGCGTCTGTCTGGGACCAGGAGGCCACTTCCGCATCTGTATTAATGCTGACAGTTTCTACAGATTCAGAGCGGCTGTTATTTTCGGAAAAAGTTGCATTATCAATCGAATTAACATCTTCCACGAAATTGCTTACTTCAGAAACATCGACCAACTCAGGTAGCGTATTCGAAATAGACGGTACATTGATTTGGGCGCCGCTGATAATTGTTTCGTTTTGCGTCTCGATGAGAGTGGTGCTGTTCAATTTTTCCAATTCAATGGATTCAATTTCCTGGATCGCAAGCGTGGGCTCCTCAAAGGGGAGGGCTTCCTTTTCGTAGGCAAGCCCCCACTCACTTTGAATATTGACAGGTGGCTTGAATGTGGAATCTTCCGTCTGAGAAAAATACTCAAACTCAGGCAGCGCAATAAATTCTTCACCTTGACTCGCCAACTGGGACGGCTCGGCTATTTCAAGCTCGCCGTTAATTTCTGCCTGCAGATCGCCTTGGGTCTGCATGATCACCGAATGACCCTTCGCGAGAATCGCATCAAGGTTGATCTCAGGCATTGAAACGGTTAGTGGCAGCTTCGCGTTGGCTTGGGTTTCCAATAATTTTTCGTCATCATTTTGCGGCATGATCAAGTCAGCACGCTGATAGGCTTCGAGCGCGTAATCATATTTCTTGATCTGACGATATAGAATGCCGAGCCGATTCCATGTAGTCGCCTTTTCTTTTTTATCGGATATCAACTCAATGCTTCGATGATAAAGCTTGATGGCTTCATCGTATTTGCCCGTCTGTACATATGCCATTGCGAGATTGCTGTACGACCTGCCAAACGTATTCTCTAATTTTATTGAGCGTAAGTATGCATGGATGGCAGGTTCGTACGCGCCAGACATAAAGTATAGATTGCCAATTTCATTCCAAAATTCGTGGTTCATAACAGACCTCTTTTATGCACTGTATACAGGCCTTGAGTCAGAATACATATTTCCTAATAGACCAAAACTTGAGCGCAGGGAAAGTGTGGCGTTTTCTGGATCAAGCTCATCGGCGGTTTGATACGAAGCGATGGCGTTATCGTAATCATTGATGCGGCGATAAACATTGCCCAAGCGATTCCACGTGACTGCCTTGTCTTTTTCTGAAGTGAAGAGTTCAATCCCACGTTGATACAGCAGGATCGCTTCTGCAAAACGTCCCTTTTGAACATAGGCCAAAGCCAGGTTGCTGTAAGGCCAGGCAAATTGACGGTCTAATTCAATCGCTTTGCTGTATGAAGCGATCGCATCATCACGTGCTCCGGCGTTCATATAAACATTACCGAGTTCATTCCATACATGCGCATTTTTAGTATCCATTTCAATGCGCAATTCGCCGCTTTTGCTCACTTTTGTGATGGGTGCTTCACTTTGAATTTCATCCACATTTGTTGTCAGGATGTTCGTTGGTTCAACTACGTCCTTCAGATATTCTTCATAGGCCAATTCGTTTGCTTCTTGAAAACCAACAACGATCGGAGCTTCTTCGGCTGAATTGGATTCATCCTCACTGATCATTTCAGGAGTTTCCACGCCCGCTTCATTCTGATTTTCGGTCTGAGTAGATTCCTCTGCCAGCTGAACTTCGAATGGGGCTGTGAATGTTTCAACCACATCTTTGTTTCCAACCAACTCGCTCACGGAAATGTCCAGTGAAATCTCAGAAAGTGTGGTTACTGATTCGACCTGGCTAAGCTCTTGCTGAACTTCGGTTTTCATTGCGTCAGGTACCACCAACCATGCAGGAATACGACGAGGCGCATCTTCGTCAGTTGGTTCTGCCTGGCTTGCTTCGATCGCAACAGGAGCTTCTGTATCAGACTTGGCTTCTTCGTTTAATTCAGCTGTTACCGTTTCAATATTTTCCTTAGTGTCTGCTTCGCTATTGACGAGAGTCTCAGCTTCAAGCGTGATATTTTCGTTGATGGCCGCGATCGTTTCGAAGGCTTGAATTGCTTCTTCATTAGCAATAGGAGCAATAGGCTGTTCAACATCAAGGGCAGCTTCATTGTTGACATCCAGCACAACTTCAGCAGCGATTTCTTCAGTGGTCTCCGCGATAGACACAACTTCCTGAGCAGATCCTTCACTCACTATCGGCGACTCAATTTCAACGGGGCTTTCTTGCGCCAAAGAATCCAGCTCGACTTTTGCGATCACGTTTTCAATGATCTGCAAAGCCGCAAGATTATCCTCTTGTGAGACGGCAGGCGCATTATCTTCGCTTACTTCAGTTACAGCAGGAATCTCAGCTTCGGGTTCGGCTTCATTGATAAGCTCAACTGCCGCAACTTCGAAATTTTCCAGGGTTGCAACTTCATCAGTTACAGGAGTCTCAACTTCCAGCGCGATAGCTTCGGTTTCTTGAACAGATGCTTCGCTGCTTACCGCAACGTCAATTTCAGCGGAAGCTTCATCGTTAGTCTCTGGAGTAAGCTTAACTTCCAGTGTAGAGATTTCGCTTGTGATTGATGATTCAATCTCGGTTGACTGATCCACCATCATTTGTTCAAGGATCTCTTCAGGGGCGCCCACAGACAGGGTAGGTGGTGT
This sequence comes from Chloroflexota bacterium, assembly GCA_026390015.1. GTDB lineage: Bacteria > Chloroflexota > Anaerolineae > Anaerolineales > Villigracilaceae > Villigracilis. The sequence goes on from JAPLGS010000159.1 coordinate 28,196, forward strand.
TTCATCCAGGTTGTCGTTGAAGCCTGTGTTTTCTCCATCCAATTGATCGGCAGTTTGGAAGGCGATGAAGGCATTCTCGTAATCATTGAGTTTGCGATAGGCATTCCCGAGGCGGTTCCAACAAATGGCTTTATCCTTAATGTCGGTCAGCAGTTCAATGCTTCTCTTGTAAAGAGGAATCGCTTCTTCGGTGTTGCCTTGAGAAGTCAGACTCATTGCAAGGTTTCCGAGAGGCCAGCCCGCTTCAGGGTCAAGTATTACAGCTTTACGATAAGCCTCATTCGCTTCGCTAAAAGCGCCCTGTTTGAATTGAGCATCACCCAAATTAATCCAGTTTTGTGTGGCATTGGGATCGATCTCTGCAGCTCGGGCGTAGGCCTGTATCGCATCGTTGGCCTGGTCTTGGCGCTCAAAAACATTTCCGAGCCGAATCCAGGGGTTGATGAAATGGTTATTGAATTCAACATTCTTCTTTTGGTAATTCATAACAGCATCGAAAATATTACCAAGGTCTTTCCAAAATTCTAGTTCAAACATTTTTACCTCCGATTAAAATATGGACATTCTGACTAGTTTTGATAACAGTTGCCTAACAAGCTAAATCTTGTACGTGTAAGTAAACTCATTTTTTCATTTGAGAGCACGACCGCAGTTTGATATGCCCTCCGCGCATTTTCCTCATCGTTCATTTTTCGATAAACATTGCCCAGTCGATTCCAGGATACAGCTTTGTCCTTGTCGTTGCTGAATTGATCAATGCTCTTCAGGTAAACAGATACAGCTTCTTTGTACCTACCTTGAAAAACAAAAGACATGGCGAGGTTGCTGTGTGCCCAACCTGAGGTTGGGTCAATATTGACGGCATTGGCGTACGCATCCGTCGCTTCCTTATACGACCCTGACTTGAAGAAGAGGTTGCCCAGTTCAAGCCATACTTGAGCGCTGCGCGAATTGGGTTCCAGGTCGGCGAGCTCAACATTATCGCGTTGCCCCGCGTTTTCAGGATCGAGCTCATCCGCTTTTTGATACGCATTGAGAGCGTTCTCGTATTCATTCAAAGCCCGGTAGATGTTTCCGACACTGTTGTACGCTGCCGCTTTTTCCTCTTTATGTTTGAGCAGACTTGCGCTTTTTTGATAAAGAAGAATCGCTTCTGCGTATTTACCCATGGTTAGATAGGTAAGGGCTAAGTTGCTATATGGCCAGCCAAAGGAACGATCTAACTCAATGGCTTTGTTGTACGCGCTAATGGCATTTTCGTAATCCCCGTTCTGGAAATGGATGTTTCCTTTTTTATTCCATACTTCGGGATCCTTTGTTTCGGTGATCTCCTCTTTGTTTCCAAAGGGATCCATTGGGAGAGATTCCTCTGAAAAGCCTGACGAAGATGCAGCCTGGCGAGCTGGACTTTGGGTTAAAAATTCTTGTGTATTCATAGGCTCCTCTTTTGGTTTATTATTTATGTTTGTTTGTTCAAGCGATGTGCTGAACAATTCTTTTTTCGAGAGACAACTTCCTGAATCAGATTCGTTCTGATCTATAACTTCAAGTTGAATGGGCGATGCTGATGAATCCGATGTTTCTTTGAGAACTTCTGCGATTGCTAAAACTTCCTCCGCCTCAATGGATGTTTCAAGCTTCGGAGCGGTATGACTCGTACGACCCGATTCAATTGATAAAAGAAGAGCAGCGTTTGCAGAATCTGAAGCATGTTCATTTGGAGAGCGGACTGCTATTTTCTTTAACCTATCAGCCGATTGATAGGATCGAATGGCGTTGTCGTAATCATTGACGGCACGATAGAAACTTGCAAGGCGATCCAACGCTGTGATCTTGTCATTCTCTTCCGTGAAAATTTGCAAACTTTTTTGACATGCTTCAATCGCAGCTGGATACATTCCCTGAGCAGAGTACGCGAGCCCGAGGTTGCTGTATGCCCAGCCAAACGAATGGTCAAGCTCGATCGATTCCTGGAATGCATTCATGGCTTCTTCAAAAGCATTGATCTTTAGTAAAGCCAACCCGAGCTCGTTCCATAGCTTGTGATTTTTAGGATCCACCGTAAGGGCGCGCTGGTATATTTTGATCGCCTCGCGGTTACGACCTTGCCGGCGATAGATATCTGCGAGATTTAACCAGGGGGTCATGAAGTATTTATTGAGTTCAATCGCTTTTTGATACGCATTGATGGCATCCTGATCACGGTTGGTGCTGACATAGGCATCGCCAAGGCCGACCCACGGGTAAGCGAGGCGGGGCGCGTATTCGATGGCTTTTTGATATGCGGCGATTGAGTCGTCAATGTACCCGATCCGGTAATATAAGGTTCCAAGTCCATTCCACGCGATGGGGTCCATAAGATTGTGCTTTAGTGTTTTTTGGAATGCAAGCATTGCTTCATCATTACGCATGATCTTCATACACAGATTGCCGAGGTTGTTCCAGACAAAGAGCTGCTCGGGAGCGATCTCGATCGCTTGTTTGTATGCTTCGATCGCCTCGTCATTTTTGCCTTGCGCGAATTTGACGAGGGCAATCGCGTTAAAACATTCAGCTTCAAAACAGTTGTCTTCCAATCGAATGGCGGCTTTGAGCGCGTCTTGCAGCAATCCATCTGCCTTCCCGAAGTTGCCTTTGCGCCAATTGAGAATGCCCAGGGTCAGCAAAAGTTTGGCGCGAGTGGATGTGGTCTCCGCTTTTTCGGCCAGACCGGTTAGCGCGGATTCGTGCATACTGATATTTTCTTCGGTGTCTTCAAAAGGATCAGAATACTCTTCGGCGCCTTGCCAGGCAGATTCAATGGCGTCCTGCAGAATTTTTTCAGAGTCTGGAGTTTCAAGGAATTCGATCACGTGCTGGCGGCATTCCCAGATATCAGATGCGCTGTGCGCGAGTTCGGCAAGTCCATTTGATGTAAGCCAGATCACCAGTCGGATCTTTTTATGGCTAAGAATATCCCGGTGGTTGCCAAGCTTGGCAAGGATATTTCTTTGCTTCGGATCTGACCCATGAATAAAGAAGATGTGTCCTTCAGTTGTTTGAAAATTCTGCAGTACTGAAATGAGGTTGGCTTCTGGTTTTTCATTCATTTGGATGTGAACCAATTTTTGTCCTCGTTCGATCAAAACATTTTTGAGGGCAGTTTCGGCATCCGCGCGTATATATTCTGAGTTGTAAACCACCAAAAGAACAGAAGGACGATCCCATTCGATGGCGAGTTCGAGCTCTTCCCAGAGAATTTCAATTCGTTCATCGAACGAATTCATATACGATTGCTGAATGACACCAGAGGTTGTCATAACATTTTCCTTATCACAGGGTGCACATCACACCAGTTTTCCTCGTCGCGATATTCGAGAAGGGCAAGCAGTTGAAGCAGTGGTCGCAGGCGGTCGTTGTATTCAAGCCTTTTATGACCATGCACCTCTTTTATGAGTTTCAGATCTTCCTTATCGAGGATGCGCCGGTATTCGTTGCGGATCTCGGTCGCTGCCCATTCAATATCAGCTATTTCTATCTGTGTGGATTTGCGCCGCCTGGCTCTGCCAATTGCGGTTCGGACAATACGCGCCAGTTCACGAAACACACCGCCGCTGTAGGTGATCGCCTGATCTAACGCCGACGGCTGGATCAATTTTGAATCCATGCGGACAGAAATAAATTTTTCCAGTGTGCGATACCCTTCTTGAAGAGGTTGGTCAGCATCGATCGCGGTGCGCAAATTAATGTTTGGTAAAAAGAGCGCCTGGTCACGAATGGAGTCAAATTCCTTGCTGTAAAAAAGTGCACTAGAAACGGTGTAAACAATGGCGCAGTTGGGCTGCAACATGATCTCGCGGTGCTCATGGAAAATGGTACGCGCCCGGTCGAGATCTGGTTTATCCATATCATCGATCAAGATCAAGGGGATGCGGTGTTCCTGGCTGTATATGGCTGCGGCAATGTGGTTGATGATCGCGATCAATCCAGTTATATCTGTCTCGACGATCTGGCGCAGCTCAACGCGTGTGACGGGTTCCAGTTTCATCTTTAGGCCGGCGTTTGCGAAAAAAGCATCGATCGAGGCGCCCAGTTCTATACCGGAGACGCGTCCATCCAAAATGGTCGAGATCTGTTTTTCCACTTTACCTTTCCAGCCGTTTAATTCCTTAAGAAGTTGGTCGGGGAGTTCACCGCCTTTTTTGCGATACTCACGGAATAAGCGGCTTCCGATTGCAAGCAGTACATCACGGAAATCAAGATCAATAATATCGGTCTCTTCACGGATACTGAAGTTGATCGGCCAATATTTCTTTTGAATGTCGCTGTTGCTCAAGAGGTGGAGCAATTCAGTGGATTTTCCACAACCGCGATGGCCGGAGAAGAAGAACTTGGGAGGACGATAGAAGGACGCAAGCAAAGCGTCTGTTAATTCGTTGATCGGATTGCCCGGACGATCAATATAAAAAGAGTTAGCCTGTCCGTTGGGACCAGGTTTGAGCGGCAGATCCAATTCAAAGTTAAGCCAGGCTCTGTCAAATTCGGTTGCTTTTAAATATTCAAAATTACTCATTGATCCTCTGATTAAGTGTTGAAAATATTATATAAAACAAGATGTTGATGGTATAGCCGAGAACCTAGGTTCTTTTAGGATGGCTAATGACCAGTTGCTAGCGGCCGGTCGTATGGATAATATTGACCATACCGAAATTCACAGGCCTCCTAATTTGCAGGAGAAGCCATCCCTTCACGCAAGGCATACAAAGCGGCTTGCGTTCGGTTGGTAACATGAAGCTTGTTCAAAACACTGCTGACGTATTTTGCGATCGTTCGTTCATGCACAACTAGATTCATTGCGATCTCCTGATTACTCAAGCCTTGTGCGATCAAACGCAAGGTTTCCATTTCGCGTGGAGTTAAATGCTCGCTGAACTGATTTTCGCTGATCGCCGGGTTATTAAAATCATGAATCACCTTGATGGCTACAGATGGATGAAGCGACGCCTGGCCCCGTGCCACATCGCGGACAGCCTGCAGGAGCTCTGCGCGCGGAGTATCTTTTAACATGTAACCCAGCGCTCCGGTTTTAATGGCTTGATAAACCCGATTACTTTCTGCGAAACTGGAAAGCACAAGGATGCGAAAATTAGGCGAGATTTCCATTAGCTTGGGAATGGTTGTCAGCCCATCTTGATGCGGCATAACCATGTCGAGAAGGATCACGTCGGGTTTCATTTTTCGGGCTATCTGCACAGCTTGAATACCATCTTCAGCTTCACCCACAACTTCCATGTCTGGTTGGAGCGATAGGATGGCGACCATTCCTTCGCGGACAACATTTTGATCATCAACAACGAGAATACGGATTTTATTCATGACTGTACCCTTTTTTACTGGATGTATTTTGCCTTCTCAACGAGTAGCAATGGTGAACGTGGAAAACCTTTGTGCATTGGCTTGCGCGTCATTAATTTCTGATTGTTGTTGACGCCATAGCTCTGGTGACCAAACTTCCAAATATTCCCCCTGCCCGACGATGACAAATTCGCTCTCCAGGTTTGCATATTCCATGAGATTTACAGGCAGGGCTATGGCGCCTTTTCGATCTACTTCTACAAAACTGGCTTTGCCAAGGAACATTCGTGAAAATAAACGGACAAGCGGATCTGCAATATTGAGTGAGGTGACGCGCCGGTAAATTTCATGAAATGAGTCTTCCCCAAGAATAAGCAAATTTTGATCAAACCCTTGTGTTAGATAAACTCTGCCCGAAATTAATCTTCTCCAATTGGAAGGTATGGAAATTTGGTTTGAGCGCTTCAACTGGCTGAAGTAATGACCAAGGAACAATTTGCGTCTCCTAAAAAAATTTCGTGTTCAAGTTGTTTATGTAATTATTATATGAATCAACTCCGTTTATCGAAATCTACAAAACTGGTGTTTCTCAAAGGAGTTTTATGGGTAATTGCGACGTACAAATGGGTGAAAATGACCATGCCAGTTAATGTATAGACTTGCGCATTTGTAATAATTTCAAAATGACAAAAAAATACCCGCGCATTAAAAGGCGCGGGCAGGCATTGTTAGAAAATTAATAAATGAATTTATTTTTTAGGTTCTGTCAATCCTTCATTGATCGCATATAAAGCAGCCTGAGTGCGGTTGGCCAAGTGGAGTTTGTTTAGGATGCTGCTCACATATTTTGCCACGGTTCTTTCGTGGACAAAAAGAGTGGATGCAATTTCCTGATTACTCAACCCGCGGGCAATCAACTTCAAAGTCTCGAGCTCCCTGGGCGTTAAAGGATTCGCTGTGTAAACCATTTCCGCCGGGTGGTCTATTTCGTTTATAACTTTCAAGGCGATGGATGGTTGAATGGAAGCCATCCCCTTTGCCACATCACGGATCGCTTGTAATAACTGCACACGGGTGGCATCTTTTAGTAGAAACCCCAACGCCCCAGCTTTAATGGATTGGTAAACAAGGTCGCTTTCATCAAAGCTGGTTAAAACCAGAATGTTTGAATCTACAGAAACATTTTTTAATTTTGGAATGGTCTCCAGTCCACTTTGTTTGGGCATGACCAGATCCAACAGAATAACATCAGGTTTCGTTTGGCGGGCGATCTCCACGGCTTTAATTCCATTCTCGGCTTCGCCAACAACTTTCATGTCGGTCTGAAATGAGAGAATGGTAACAACCCCGTCACGAACTACACTTTCATCGTCGACTACCAGGATGCGAATTGCTTTCATAATATTATTTACTCTTCCTTCCGACCGTTATGGTGATCTGTGTTCCTGCGCCAGGAGCTGATATCAACTTGAACTTTCCATTTGCCAGTAATGCCCGTTCCTTCATATTGCCGAGCCCCAAGCCGCCACCGTCAATTTTTTTGATATCAAAGCCGCGACCATCATCGACTATCTTTAGTATAACATTTTGACGAGTTTGCTTTAAGGTGATCAAAACTATTTTGGCATGGGCGTGCCTGAGAATATTATTCAGTGCTTCCTGCGCAATATAATAGAGCGCGATTTCCCTGTCTTTTGTCAGATCGATAATTTCATCTGTCACCAGGCGGGCCTTGATGTCAGCGCGTCCTTCCACTGCGGCCAGACGGTGATGCAGAGAGGAGACCAACCCATCTTTTAAATCAATGGGTTGCATTTCATACAGAAAGAGGCGCATTTCTTTCACGGCTTGCCTTGCATTTTCTCCGATGCGGGTTAATACCTGCAGGGGAGCGATCTCGGATCCGGCCTCCATTCCAGCTTGCGCCGCCTCTGTGAGCGCGACCAACCCGTATAGTTTTTGACTGACCGAGTCGTGCAAGTCGCGCAATAGCCGTTGACGTTCTGAGAGAGCGATCGCATATTGTCTTCTGCGATTGTTGTCAATCAGTGTGGCAATTTGATTTGAGATGGTGGTTAATCGGATGACTTCATCCTGGCTGTAGGTTATGCTTTCATTTCGTCCGAGGCACAAACAGCCGATTATGTTTTTTTCATTCTGTGTGGAAATAATAAGTGGAATAAGCACGACGCAGTCAAAGCCCAGTTTTTTCAAGTTTTCCGGAACTTTGACCGAATCGGTGAAGTTATCAATCGTGAGCGGCTGGTTATCTTCATTGTGTGTCAGCCATTCGTAAATGGTTGCCGCAAGTGAATCTTTTTGGATCTCCTTGACATGGTCAGCTGGAAAACCAAATTGAGATTTTAATGCAAGGCTTGGCGGGCTGCCTTTATTTTCTTCGGTCAGAAATATGGCAACAGCCTGGCTTCGAAAAGAGTATACGATTTGATAACTGGATTCAGATAGAAATTCATCCAAATCCACCGAGCGACTGGCAGCGCTTGATACGGCATTCAGGAGAACAAGCAATTCATCGCGAGCCCGTTGGCGGGCGTCATTCGCCATTTTGCGTCCTGTAATATCACGCCAAAGGATCAGATGTCCAAAACTCGCATTGTTTTGATCTGTCAATTTGGAAATACGAATGTTCAAATAGCGCCAATCCTTTTTGGATTTCACACTTCGACGCATTTCAATTTCTTTATTTCCTTTGGTGGAATGTAAAATATTGGGCCAATCTGTCAAAATCTGATCAATTGATTCGCCGTATATTTTTTTGTGAGACAGCCCGATCATTTCCTCGGCTGATGAATTTAGGTCGACAATTTTATCCTGGTGATCAACGACCATCCAGCCATCGTCCATGCCTTCCACCACAAGGTCACGAGTAATTGGGGTGGTTTCAATTATCCGACTGCTAAAGATCCCGTATGAAAATCCTGCAGTTGCCAGTGAATAAGAAAGTAGGGAAAGCGGAATTTCAGTTTCAATGTTAATTCCGAATACAGTTGATAGACGGCTTATGAATGGAAGGAGAGCGCCTATTACGATCGTTCCTGCGCGAATAAAATGGATACGCGGCTTTCGTGCGAAGGTGTCAATTAAGAACAGGTTACTCGCGGCAAGAATGGTGAAGATGTAAAATGTGTTAATCTGTTTCACGATGCTGTTTTCCCCGCTTAAATACAGACTCCTGAATGGTTCATTCCAAATAATAATTTGAATGACGACGGGTATTAAAAAGAAAAAAAATAGCGCGAAACGATTCATCCAACGCGTGCGGCTGTTCATCCAGCTGAGACGATTTGTATAATAAAGTGAAAAGTAAAACTGGGCAGTCGCCGCAACCGCCATGCAAAAATAATTTATTGAAGTTAAGACCTGCAAGGAGAAGGGAAACACTCCCAGCTTATATAGAAGATACGATAATCCCCAGACTACTATTGTTGTCACAAGGATCGAAAGACTGGATGTGTCTGTGGTGTTTTTGCTAAGGATCAACGGTACTCCTGTTTTTTTTTTTGGCGACAATTATTTTATTGCAATTATATTATGTGAAGCGATATTTTTACGGGATTATATGCACGAAACAGCCTGCTGCATATTTTCATTTTTGAATAAAAATAATAGGGTGGGTACGCCAACTCTTGAAGATGCTGGTTTTCAACGGGAAAATTCAACAACGCGATGTCGAAAAGCCCAGAAGTCTGGCGCGTAATGCGGTAAATTCGCCGCTTCTAATTTTGTAAGCCAAAACACCACGCGTATTTGTTGTTCTACAAGCAGTTCCCTGTGCATGTTGAGGGCATGAAATATTTCGAGAACGAGCGGGTCTTCCACGTTTCCGAGTTCGGAAACAAAAAAAACTATTTCCTGACGATTCGACGTATGGCAGATTGTGCTAATTACATCCGGTGACTTACTATCCGCCTTGACCCGCTCCACTTTTTTGTTCGATTTTATAATTTCAAGCTCGAGAGCGTGCTGAGCTTTGACTTGACTTAATATTGAATTATGAACGGCCAGCAGGATGCTCGGCCGTTGCCATTGAAAAGCAAGTTGTATCTCGTCTTTAAGAATATCAAGCCCATCTTTGAAGGACTTGCTATAAAAGATCTGGCTGCCTGCTGTCTGGTGTTTTTCTGATCGTTTTACCATTTATTCTTCTGCGGGCATTATGGATCTCTTGAGAGAAAATAAATGCTTTTCAATGGTAAGAGATGACGGATTTCCTGACTCAACTGGCTGTAGTATTGTTTCCACAAATCAAAAAAGGCGCCTGTATCCAGCGCTGTTATTTTATCAAAAACACCCGATGCTATTGCGCGCATGGCTTCGTTCGTGAAGCCGCCGGTTGAGAAGATGATCCCGTAGTCGTTTGTGCCTAATGTGGAGGAAAAACTTCTAACGCCTTCCAGAGTGACCGCCTGACCTTTATGCTTCACCTGCGCTATGATCCTGCGCCCTTTTGCGCCGATCGGGTCTACAAACGCTATCACGTCAATATGCCCACGGCTTTTTTCTGGAGGGGCGATCCAGGAAGGGAAATAATCCATAGCGCGCAGGAGCTCGGCAAGCATGGCTTGAAGTTTTGTGTGATGCAGTTGCCGAAAATGTTTTTCGATCTGCGTCCACGCCGATTCCTGCGCCAGTTCCAATATCATAATACTTTCAGGAGGCGACTGTCTGAGGTCTTCATATAGACGCATGGCTTCTTTGTAGAAGTCTTGAACATTTACAAATTTTCTGCAGGCCTGATAACCATCCTCGGTAATATACCAGCGGCCTTGTTCAGTTTTTATCAGCCAACCCGCATGTACGATCGGAATCGAAGCCAGCCGCACGATCCGTTCGTAGCGCGGCAGGTTGGTGATGGAGGAATACTTAAGTTCCTCTTCGGTTAATTGAATGGATCTAGGGATGAGTGATAATACTTCTTTGGCTGACAAGCCATCAGGTTTATTCCAAAGGATTTCAAAGACACAACGTAATAGCTCTCCCACTCTTTTTATTGTCACGTTGGACATTTGAAGAATCCTATTCGATAAAGTTTTTTGCCAGAACGACTGTTGGATATCACAAAGTGTGCAACCCTTGTCGGCGGCGTGTCATTTGAATATAATTTTCGATCATTTCATCAGAGTGGGGTCGTATACCGTGGACTACCAGAAAGCCGGGTGCCCAAAAATCGTCAGATAAATTCTCTTTTGCAATGCGGCCAAAATTGGAAAGAATAAAATTTGATGTCTCAGTGCGGATAAGATGCATAAATGTGGCGGGTGTTACCGAAGCATTCACCCGCAGGCCCCATTGAAAATAATTAAGATGCGCCGTTGAAAATTCCAACCGCCAGCCATAGGAAATGCAGATCTGTTGCAGCCACACGGTTAGGAAATCCGCCAGATCGCCTTTTATTTGATGTGATGGAAAGCGTGGAATAAGGAGGCAGGTATAACTCAGGTCATAAGAATCAGATTGGATGGGCTCAAGTACAACATCCAGCCCCGAATCGGAAACATAATCTTCCCTGGTGTGAACCGAAGAAAATGAATCGTTTGTCTTTACTTTTTGCTGATCGAGTAAATTCAAATACCCATCATCCAAGTCATAAGGTTTTATTTTCATTGGTGTTATGCCCATAACCGCAAGTATACCTAATTTTTATTGATGTGGGTAGCTTACCCCCGCGATCCATTTCCCAAATATACTTTCGTCGAATCGGTACTCGTTAATTATTTTTTTTACAACGACAGCCCCGCACCTTATTAAGGGGCTTTTTATTTTACGCTTGCTATATTACCATTAATCGGTTTTTTCTTCAACACCGAAACCTTGCAATGAATTTGCAATGAATTTGATATAAAACTTTAACTGCGATTCTGTATTAAATAAGATATGCTTTGTATAAATTATTGTTGCGCCTGGTAAAAAAGAGTAAAGTTATGGTTTATTGTGATGGATAAAAGAGTTGTTTTCAATGGTATTGAAATATTAACTTCTGAAGATGATCTCTTTGCGAAGAGTTTTTTTGACTTCTCAGAAGAGGTGATCGATTTGCTTGAAAAAGATCTGGATAAAAGCGATGAGAATTTTCATTTGATCATCAATACGGAATTTTTCTTAAACAAAAAACCAAAACACAACATATCTGTAAATGGTTTGAACAATCTAAAGACACGGGGGAGAGTGGTTAAAATATTACAAAAGGCGACTGGCCTATTAACCGGCCGTGTAACAGGCACAGCTATCTTGGATCTGTTGATCCAAGATAGCTGTGCCTGTTTCCTTTTCCCAACTAATTTATAAAAATATTAGGGTTAATATGGTTCGTTGGCATTCTGCTTTCAAGAACCCCTCTCATGATATCTGTTGAATTTCACTGTCATACTTATGCTTCGAAAGATTCCCTAACGCGCCCTGTTGACTTGATCGCAACGGCGCGCCTTAAAGGAATTGATCACGTTATCATTACCGATCACAACTCGATAGCGGGTGCGCGGGAGGCGAAGGAGATCGACCCTGAATTGATCATTGTCGGCGAGGAGATCATGACTACCAAAGGGGAGATCCTGGCGGCCTTCGTGACGGATGAGATTCCCCCGCGCCTAACGCCAAGTGAGACGATCAGAAGATTGAAGGAGCAAGGCGCATTTATTAGTGTGTCTCATCCATTTGATGCGCTGCGAGCAGGCGGCTGGAAGGAAAATGACCTGCTCGAAATTTTGCCATTTGTGGATGCAATCGAAGTCTACAATTCACGCTGTCTGCTCCCGTGGTTCAACCGTCAAGCAAAAGGGTTTGCCCAAAAGCATAATATCGCAGCGACGGTTGGTTCGGATGCGCACGCGGCATTTGAGGTGGGAAGAAGCCTCGTGCAGTTGGACCAATTCTCAGGTGCAGTTGAGATGCGGAATGTGATCCGCAAAGGAAACCTACAGGTGAGATGGTCGCCGCCCTGGTTTCATCTGATATCGCGTTACGCCTCCTTGATGAACAAAAAAAATCCAAAATTCGGAGTTGACTATCACTTTGAATAGTACTATACTCAACTTATCGAGGTAACGCCAACATGCGATTATTTCACGTAATTACCCAAGCTCGTTGATTTGATACACGCGGATATCTCCGCGTGTATTTTTTATATTCCCTAAAAAAAGGAGACAAACACAATGGATTCTGGACTGATCGGTAAGGTAGAAAAGGCAAAACGTTACGCAGAGGATCGGCATCGCTTTCACTTCAACCAGTTTGATCTAAATTTCCATGGCGACAATAGCGAGCACCATGTTTCTTATAATGACGGTGTTTTTAATTGCGATTGCGAGTTCTTTATTACCCACCAACGCTGCGGCCATTCCATGGCACTGGAGATCCTGCTTAAAGATATGATCGCCGAAACAGTCGAAGCATAATAAAAATGAATACTCTGACTGCCTTGCGTAAACGCGCAGGGCAGTTTTTGTTTTAATATATTCTCATTAAATCTTAAAGATTATGGTGTACAATTTTCTTCATGAAATCTCAATTATCAAGACGCGATTTTTTAAAGCTGGGCAGCCTCACTCTGGGCGGGCTGGCTTTTTCGCCTTTCATCCCGGGGCTCACCAGCTTCGATGATAGCTTTGTCGTGCGCATCGCGACCGCTGATATGCCTGTGCGTAAAGCACCGACCGACGATAGCCGAATCGAGCTGACCTGGCATCGCGATGAACTTGTACATGTGTATCAGGAAGTAAAGGTGGAAACACCGAAACATAACCCAATTTGGTATCGTACCTGGGGCGGATATATCCATCGCGGACGGTTACAACGCGTGAAAACCCTATATCAACTTCCGCTTGATACTATTCCCGCAGGAAAAAGAATACTCACTGAAGTGTCGGTTCCGTTTACGCCGCCCTATCGTTTTTCCAAGGCGCGTGGATGGGAGCTTATCAGCGGGCCGCCCTTTTATTATGGCTCTGTCCATTGGGTGGAGGCGATTGAAGAAGGCCCAAAAATGGCTGATTACAGCGGCTCGTGGTACCGCGTGTTTGATGAGCTTGACTCCAACGTATCGTTTTTTGTGCCCGCCATTCACCTCCGTATTTTGCCGCCCATTTACATGGAGCCGATCACCCCAGATGTTCCTTATGAACAGAAACTCATAGAAGTCAACCTTACCACGCAGACTCTGATCGCTTATGAATATGGAAAGCCGGTTTTTCAGACTACCATTTCTTCTGGCATTCCCGGCAGCCCCGGCGGTTCTGATGAACTTAAAACTACTACACCGAGCGGCAAATTTACGATCCTCGATAAAGTGCCCTCCAAGCATATGGGCTATAGCTACTTTGGCAGCCAGACCACCGGCAACCTGCTGGCCGATGTGGACAATTATATACTGCCCGGCATCCCCTGGACCTCATTCTTTACAAAAGCTGGCCATGCCTTCCACGGTACATATTGGCACGAAAATTTTGGGCTTCCAATGAGTCATGGCTGCATCAACATGCGCAGCAACGAAGCCAATTGGATCTTCCGCTGGGCGAAACCTACACACTCAGACCAATCAACCTCAAATCACGGCGGGCTTGGCACAATGGTGGAGATCCACTATTAATTCATTCTGCGGATTTCCTGTATGCGAGCAAATTCCTCAACCGAAAGAGTCGACAACATTTTATGCCAAACTTTAATTGGAAGGGTAAGCATCTCGCTGACCCTGAACCCGCCACGCTTATTCAGGATGAAATTCTCTACCCGAAAGGATGTGGCTATCCGAGCGCACTGCCTGATGGACGGGTCATCCTTGGGGAAAACTTCTCGATTATGTCTGCGCTTCTGCCGGAATACGAAGGCCGAATCAACCTTATCTATGCAGACCCGCCATTTTTTACCAACAGAAAATTTTCCGCGCGTGTTGGCCGTGGAGAAGATTCCCGCAAACCATCCAAGTGGAAGATGGTCGAAGGTTATCACGACGCCTGGCCGGATCTGGATTCATATTTGCAATTCTTATATGACCGCCTTGCATTAATGGTTCGTTTGCTTGCCCCGAACGGCACGCTTTACCTTCATCTCGATTGGCACGCTGACGCTTACGCCCGTTTACTTTTGGATGAATTATTCGGCGAGGAAGGCGTTTTCATCAATGAGATCATTTGGACCTATCACGGACCGTCTCCGATAAGAAGTGCATTCAACCGCAAGCACGACACGATCCTGGCTTACGCAAAAGGCAAGGATTATACATTTAATGCGGATGCTGTTCGCGAGCCGTACAGCCCAAATACAGTCACGACTTTCAACTCATCACGTAAGGCTGGTTTTGGAAAAATCCCAAACCTTGAACGCGGCAAAGTCCCTGAAGATTGGTGGTACTTCCCGGTTGTGGCACGCTTGCACAATGAACGTACCGGTTATCCAACTCAGAAACCACAGGCGTTGCTGGAACGGATCATTCGCGCTTCATCAAATAAAGGTGATCTGGTAGCCGACTTCTTTTGCGGCTCGGGAACAACCTCTGTGGTTGCGGAAAAGAATGGCCGAAAATTCATAACAAGCGATGAGTCTGTCCGCGCTGTTTATACGGCGCGCAGTCGATTAGCTGAAACAAATTCAGTTTTTTCGCTTGAGCGAGATTCTTCAATAAAAAATATAACTTCTCATGATGTTAAGAAAACAAAAGTGAAAGTCAATTTTGATTCTGTCAGCCTGGATACCGGTCTCGACATAGATTTCTGGGAGGTGGACCCGGATTGGGATGGGAAAATATTCAGGAGCGCTGCGCAGGCTCAACGCCATGTGCGAAGCGGTGAGCTTCCTCTCGAATTAAAAATAAAAATCGGACGCACGCTTCGTGTGTGCATCCGATTGGTTACAGTTCAAGGAAAGGAGTTTCAATTAGATATCCAGACGGTACCCAACACCGCGAATCGTTTTAAGTAGTTTCGGGTTGCCGGGATCAAGTTCGATTGCCCGGCGAAGCCACGAGATGTGGACGTCGAGCGTGCGGGTATCTCCGGTGTAATTAGTTTCCCAGGCTTTTTTGAAGAGTGGTTCTCGTTCCACTACTTCACCGTGTTTTTCCATTAATAAATTTAATAATGTGACGAGGCGCGGGGTGAGTTTTGTGCTCTTGCCGAGACAGCGCACACGGCGTTTTTCGAGATCGAGTCGGATCGGCCCAACGTGTAAAACATTTTTTCCGTCACCGGGTAAAAGCGGCTTGATGCGGTTCACAAGTTTTTGAACTGTGAATGGCAATGCAAGGATTGCATCCGCTGCGTCTTTGTTAACCTCATTATCATTTTCGAGGATAAGAATGATCGGCAGTTTTGAATCTTTTTCGCGGATGGATTGGCAGATGCGCAAGCCTGTGCTTCTTAAAGAAGCCGCGTTGATCACAACGAGACTTGGGCTGACTTCTTTAAGACGCGCAACTGCTTGAATGCCGTTTTGGGCAATTTGTACATCAAATCCCTTCTTCTGCAAATCTGATGCGAAGGAAGGGATTTCTGCATGTCGTGCTTCAATGACCAGGAGTGTGGTGGTCTTCATAATGGTGATGGATAACGCCTACTTCTAGAA
>JAPLGS010000150.1 GCA_026390015.1 Chloroflexota bacterium
ATCTTTTTCTGTTTTTACTTTTAGCTCGCGAGGTTTTTTTGTTTTCGCTAAACTTCTTTTCTTCGTGAGTGACTTCCACACCGTTTTCAACCGCGGTAGTTCCAGCACCAGCATGAGTACGACCAAGATCAATATATATGAAGACTGTTGTTCAAGAGGCGAGGATTTCCTTTTCTTAGAAGTTTGGCAAGCACGCATCCTACTACATTTCTCCCTCCCCTACAATTACCAACTACCGATTGTGGTGGCACCGAAAAAACGCTCAAGCCATGTTAGCAGCTTTGAGTGAATTCCATAGTAGTCGTTTTCTGACTGCTTGGAAAACTGTCCCCTCTGTTTCAACCTGATTTCATCTGACCGACACTTTTGCGCTATACCCAAAGGATGAAGGCGGAATGATGAAGGATGAAACTGTGCTAAAATTTATTGTATGAAAGTTCGAGACATCATCAAACTCATTGAAGCGGATGGATGGTATATCGTTGTGACGAAGGGCAGTCACAGGCAATATAAACATGCCAAGAAACCAGGTCGCGTCACTATTGCTGGACATCCGAGCGACGAAATGGCTCCAGGAACCATGAACAGCGTTTTGAAACAGGCGCAATTGAAACAACCGAAAAATAGTGAAAGGTGAAAAATTATGTATCGCTTTCTTATTGTCATTGAAAAAGCAAATGGAAATTACTCGGCATATTGTCCCGACCTGCCAGGTTGCGTAGCCACTGGAAAAAACCGCGAAGAAACCGAGCGCAACATGTATGAAGCCGTCGAAATGCACGTGCAGGGAATGTTGGAAGATAATCTGCCTATCCCTAAAAGTGTCGCCGTCGCAGAATATATTGCTGTTGTGGCGTAAGCGTTTATGAGAAAATCTCCCATCCTTGTGACGGGAGATTTTTATTTTCGCGATTTTGCGCCCAACTCCGCGCCGAATTGGATGCCTACTACGCCCGTCTCTACGGTCTCGCCCGCGATGAACTGCGCTACACGCTTCGCGTCGATCCCAAAAGAAGTTCATGGCGAAGATTTCCCTGGGGAGACATTCCGCGTGCTGAAGGATAAGGAAGTCTGCTTGTAGTGGATGTTCCGTTCTGGATGAAGACTTCCATTGAATGTGGGATTCTGATGTTCTAGTCAGTTCGCCGATTTGCCATATTGATTGATGACATTAAACTTGAGTTGCAAGTATATTGTAAAAGGAGGCAAAAATGGTTAGCTGGCAGACACGCGCACTTGAAATCTATCTAAGGATTAATAGGGTATTCTCAGGCAATTCGAATGAACTTGACGTTGCAAAAGAACGAGCCGAGGTTGAGTCAATGGCAAATTTGTTCAAGCCGATGGGCGAAATCCGTTGCGAACCCGTTTCGGCAAACGGTATTCCCGCAGAGTGGATCATTCCGAAAGAAGAAACACCCGGGCGCGCCATCCTCTTTCTCCACGGCGGATCATTTAACTCCGGTTCCATTATCAGCCATCGCACACTTGCTGGCAACGTAGCTCTTGCCTCCAGGGCACGTGCACTTTTGATCGACTACCGCCTTGCCCCCGAGCATCCATTTCCCGCCGGTATCAATGACACGGTCACGGCGTATGAGTGGCTTATCGCCTAGGGATTTGCACCCAACCAGATTGTAGTCGCTGGCGATTCCGCGGGAGGAACCCTAACGCTCAATCTGCTCATCCACCTTCGAGACAATAACAAAGCGTTGCCTGTTGCCGCAGTGTGTTTGTTTCCTGCGCCCGATCTGACCTTCTCCGGTGAGTCGTGGGTATACAATGCGAAAAAGGATCTCATGCTGGTTGAGAGCAAGGAGCGGAAATCGATTGAGATCTATCTGAGGGAAGTTGATCCGCGTTCACCTCTTGCGTCTCCTTCATTTGCCGAACTTCAAGGGCTGCCACCTCTGCTGATCCAGATCGATTCGTATGAACTTCTCCTATCTGATGTGGAGCGGTTCGCGAGAAGGCAAAGGCTGCCGGAGTTGATGTGACTTTGGATGTATGGCAAGGAACGCAGCACGAGTGGCAGTTTGCAGCGAAGTTTCTCCCGGAGGGAAAGCGCGCAATCTCCCGTATTGGCGAATTTGTGGAAACTATATTCTCGCATTCTAAAAGTTCATAATGGGAATCTCCCTGATGCACCCAGTCCGCAAAGGATAGCAGGCAGTTTGGAGCACAAACAAATGAAAGATCTGGATCATCTAGTGGATTTACTGATCGTTGGTTCTGGCGCTGGTGGAATGGTGGCCGCTTTGGTTGGTAAAAGCCTGAGTTTGGATGTGCTGGTCATCGAAAAGACCGGGTATTTTGGCGGGTCAACTGCGCGTTCCGGGGGCGTGTGCTGGCTACTTGGCTCATCCGTTAGATTTTTTTGGATTTTGGCGGAAATTTCGTCAGCCGATTCCTTTTTACTTCCAAGTTGGTCTCGGTCTTTTTATATTAATACACGTTCGGATCGTTTGGACAATCGTTTTTAAGAAAACACACCGATCACAAGCAGCAAAACAACATTCGATTTCATCTCCTGATCATCGATAAATAATATTCACCCTTGATCGTTAAAGCCTTGAAATAAAAAGATGCGCGTCAGTTCAGATATAACGCACGCGCATAGCTGTGATGCAGTCCTGTGCTGGCTACTTGGTTCATCCGTCTGATTTTATGGGATTTTAGACGGAAATTTTGATCAGGGGATCGTACTTTTCCTCTAACTCCTTATTATGCAAGGGCGATCTAGTATCATCCTTTACGCCGAACGGTTTGCGATCCTGGCGCTGGCGTGGATTCTGTTTGGGAGCAGGGGAAACTCGAAGCCAGAAAACTGCTTGTAAATCGGCCGAATCCCGTCCGTCCGCAGGCTTTGTTGGCACGCTTTTGGATTTAAGACTCGCTCGCTAAAATAAGAATACGCTGCTTTACTTCGGCGGAAATCCACATACCTGCTTCACTTAATTTCGCTATATAAGGTTCAATCTTTTCGATTACCCCTTGAGATTTTGCTTCGAGTAAAACTTTCAAAGTTCCCCATACTTGTAACCCCTGTGCTGGCTACTTGTCTCATCCGTTATATTTTTTTGGGGTTTTTGGCTGAACTTTCGTCAGACGATACCTTTTTACCTCCGAGTTGGTCTCGGTCTTTTTGTATTAATACACACTCGGATTGTTTGGACAATCGGTTTTCAGGAAAACACACCGATCACAAGCAGCAAAACACAATTCGATTTCATATCCTTAACATAGATAAATAATTTTCACCCTTGTTCGTATACTTCTTGATCTGCAAAGATGTAGGTCAGTTCAGATACGTTGTATGGTTAGCTGTGGTCGTTTAATCTGTCGATTCGGCACAATCAGTTGTTGGCGCAACAACGCATTTTCTATAACCAGATCGGTTCGGCTGCGTGTCAGATCGGAAAGGGCGCCGATCAAGACAGAAGCCGCGGGTTTTATCCAGCGTTTTAGGTGCTCTTGTAACCGGAGAAAGATTTTGCCCATCATGCTGCTCCCGGATAATTATGAGGGTAAAATACCATGATAATCCTCTTTTACCGCTCAAATCCCGGCGGATGAGCCATGTAGCCAGCACAGGCGAGGAATTCGCCGTGCTAATGCCGAACACTACGTTGGAAGATGCAGTTCTATTGGCTGAACGGATACGCTTATCCATAGCCAATACGCCTTTTGATACATCAACCCAGGTATTGATCCTGACCGGTAGCCTTGGTGCCGAGATCTTCACAGCGGAATTGTCTGGCATTGACGAACTGCTTAGAAATGCAGACATGGCTTTGTATCATGCAAAGAATAGCGGGCGCAATTGTGTAGTTGCATACCCCTGTGCTGGCTACTTACTCATCCGCCCGGATTTGAGCGAGTAGCCAGAACAGAGCATTTTTATTTGACGATTCTGCAAAAATAAAAATTAAAGAAGCCGTGATATAATCATCATACATTTTTCGGTTCGATAGGAGTATCGTATGGATGCAGTAACCGTTTCCCCAAAATATCAGGTTGTAATCCCGTTAAAAGTACGGGAGAGAATGCGCGTTAAACCCGGACAGAAAATGCATGTCATTGCCTACGACAATATGGTTGTATTCATTCCCGTCCGCCCCATCAAACAGGCGCGCGGATCGTTGAAGGGCATTGACACAAGGATCGAACGCGACGAAGAGGATCGCGTATGAATATTGTTGACTCTTCAGGTTGGCTGGAATATTTCGCGGAAGGCAGCAACGCCGAGTTTTTCGCCCCAGCCATTGAAGACACAAAAAACCTGCTTGTGCCTGTCATCTGCATTTATGAAGTGTTCAAAAAGATACTTTTGCAAAGCGGAGTCAGCGCCGCACAGACTCACATCAGCGATATGAAATTGGGGAAAATCTTAGAGATTGACGAGTCGCTGGCATTAAGCGCTGCAAAGATTTCCTTTGACCTGAAATTACCAATGGCAGATAGTTTGATTCTTGCAACTGTCCGTGCAAATGATGCTACTTTTTGGACGCAAGATGAACATTTCAAAGACCTCGATGGCGTGAAATACATCGAGAAGAAATATTAGAAAAGCTCTGTGCTGGCTTCTTTGCTCATGTGTAGATGTAGTAAAACAGTTCTCTGAGTGACACGAGTGGACAGAAGTGGACATTTGTCTCGACTTTAACGAAATTCGCCATCAATTGCTTGACAGTCTCTACGTCCCAATATAGAATGAGCCCTGTGCAAGTCCCTTCATCCGTTTGATTTTTTTGATATTGGGAAGGAATATCGCCAGTCTAGTTTTAGTTTTTTTCGAAAAAGCTTGTGATCTGAGGTTGTAGCTTCAAAAACCGTAATAAATCGTAACAAAAATCGCATGACATCCATCCTGTTTTTGGATGGAAATACAAAAACAGCCTTAAAAGGGCTCAAAAATCAACTCGTTCGTCAGTAGGTGAAAAAGTTACGCACCGCGATTTCTTTCCCCCGTCGGGACCGCCAAGAATAAACAAAAAAATCGCCCTAAAATGGCGGTTTTTTTGTTACTTAATGCCAGTTTTCGCGTAAAAAAAGGGATGAAAAATAGTTACGCACCGCGGGTTCGTCTATCGGGCATCTTTCAACGAACCCGCGATCACAGGACGCCTAATCCTTAAGATGAACCTTTATCGATTAGGAAAGCCACTCCATAATTTCTATTTTTTCATGCGTATGGAAATGATTCAGTTTTTCCCAATAAACTAGGGTGGATGAACGAAGTAGCCGGAACAGGGATTGCTTCCCCGTCCTGCGTAGAATTTTTTCTGTAGATGAGACTACCGATCACGAAACAAATCCATGAGCCGGCGAGAACAATTCCTGTAATGGCAGAGACAGATGTGATTGTCGTTGGAGGCGGACCTAGAGATCTGGCTACGTGTTAGATCTGAAAGTACGTCAACGATTAAGAATTATGTGGCAGATTTTCTCCAGTGTTTGATGCACTCTTGGAGTCAGAGAAGGACTTTGCCCATCAGGCTGCCCCCGGAAAATTATGAGGTAAACAGCATGATGATCCGTGTAGATCAAGTAACCAGCACAGGCGCTTAGCGTTCGTGTCCTAAAGTCAAATCCGCGATCTCATCATCCAGTCTGACCCGAACTCATCCTTGCGGATGAGCCGCAAAACAGACAAGTCTCCTATACTTCGGGCATTCAAGGAGACAAAATGGTCACTGTAATTGTTATTCTTCTCACCCTCATTTTTGCTTTAGGCAGTATTTGTCCGTTGCTCATCACGGATGATCTAAAAGATATTGTTGAGGTCAGGTAATAGGTATGTTCCTGCGCCTGCTTGCTATCGAAACCCGAAAAACGCTCAAGCATCCCGCACTGTGGATTGGTCTTGGCGGTTTGGTATTTCTGCTGTCCCTTGTCACCTTGATCGAACATGCCCAAATCGCCAATGGCTACCAACCCGCCAATGGCTACCAACCCGCCAATGGCGGACTGGAACGTGATCTGCTGACTGGGCTATCTTATTTCAGTTGGATCGGGATCCTAGTCTACGCTGTCACCGCATCGGTTATCTCGGCATTTGACTACCCAGACCGTTCAATCCAACTCTGGCTGACCCGCGGCGTGACGCGCTCCATGTTGCTTTTGTCCAGGCTGATCGTGACTCTGTTCTTCGGCCTGATGCTGGTTTGCTTTGCAGTGTTCTCCATACTAGTGATAGCTTCGCTCTCGCGCCTCGTATTCTTCGGCAATGTGGATGCGTCCAACCTCAACCTGAGCGCCTTCCCATCCGCTATTCTGCGCGTGTTCTGGAGCGCGCTGCCTTATCTCGCGCTGACGGTTTTGTTCGCGGTCATCAGCCGCTCGCCGCTCTTCGCTGCCGGCGGCACGATTATTTACGGGACCGTGATCGAAAATCTGTTGGCTAATTTGGAAAACCGATTCCCGACTCTGGTGCGTTACCTTCCCTCCCAACTGGCGCAAGTCTTGCAGATCAATAACCTGACGTTGGATCGCACTGCCTTACCCTTGCCTTTGGATGCAGCGGTCATGCCTGAAGCGCGCGCCATTCTTGCGATCGGGATCATCTTCATTATTTTGAGCGCTGTCGCGCTCGCCATCTTCTCCCGCCAGGATCTGGGCGGGTAGTAAAGGAAATTTTCAATGAACAATATCGTTCTCCAAACCACCAATCTGACCAAAATTTTCGGAAAATCAAAAACCGTGGATTCGATCAACATCACCGCTTATGAAGGTGAAGTGTTCGGCTTTCTCGGCCCGAACGGCGCGGGCAAGACCACCACACTCGGCATGGCGCTTGGACTCGTCCACCCGACGACCGGGGAAGTAAGTGTGTTTGGTGAGCGCGTCACGCCCAGCCATACCCACGCGTTGAAACAGGTGGGCGCACTGCTGGGCGCACCTGCGTTTGTGCCGTACCTTTCTGCTTGGGACAATATCGAACTCGTGGCGCGCCTTTCGCCCGGCGTGGATAAAAAACGTATCGCCGAAGTGCTTGATCTAGTCAGTCTATCCAATGCCGCGCATAAAAAGGTAAGCAATTTTTCCACGGGCATGAAACAACGTGTGGGCTTGGCAATGGCACTCGTGCATCGTCCGCGCTTTGTCATTCTGGATGAACCCACCAACGGACTTGACCCGGCCGGCATGCGCGAGATCCGCCAATTGCTGCGTTCACTGGTTGAAAACGGCACATCGGTTTTACTCTCCAGCCACCTGCTCAATGAAGTTCAACAAGTTTGTGACCGGATCGCCGTACTCAACCAGGGACGAGTTGTCGCTCAGGGGCGGGTGGCTGAATTGCTCAACGCGCAAAAGCCGGCGGTGCGGCTGCGAGTTGCAAACAGCGGCGAAGCGACCCAAGCTCTGCAAACCATGCCCGGGGTGGATTCGATCCGCGCAGATGGGGAGTGGATCATTGTTTCCGGCGTTGAATCTCAAGCGGTGATGAATCACCTGCTGCGGCAGAACATCATTCCCCAGGAAATCACCGCCCATAAAACAGACCTTGAATCCCTGTTCATGGATGTCACCTCTGCCAATTGATTGTTTTTCATAAAGGATGCCCTATGTTTCTCAAACTCTTCTCCATCGAATGGACTCGTCTGACGCACCGCTTCATATTTTGGTTCACGTTGGCAGCCTGCGCGCTGTTCATCGGTTTCGGCCAGCAAAACTTCTACACCGCCGACGTTGCCGGACTGACCACGGGCACTCTGAAAATGCCAAGTTTTTCCTTCGACATCGCCAACTCGCTTGACCCACTGATTATCGTTGCCTTACCATTCCTGGTTCTCATTGGTGCTTTAATGATGGGCAATGACTATTCCCAACGCACTAATCAGCACTGGCTCATGCGCGCCTCGCACTCCTCCAGCCTGTTGGCAAAATTCGCTGTGCTGATAACTTTCACTTTTTTGCTGCAAGTTCTCGCCATGCTTGTCGGCGGACTGCTCGGCTGGTATTTC
This sequence comes from Chloroflexota bacterium, assembly GCA_026390015.1. Lineage (GTDB taxonomy): Bacteria > Chloroflexota > Anaerolineae > Anaerolineales > Villigracilaceae > Villigracilis. The sequence goes on from JAPLGS010000150.1 coordinate 7,968, forward strand.
AAAACCTTTATCTACCACACCTTCAGCACCGTGAATTTCAACTGGTTTGCCGCCCTCGCCGCGCCATTTTATATGACTCTGGTCACGCTGCCCTATCTCGCGTTGATGCTGCTCATCACAGTCGCCACCCGCTCTGCCTTTGCGGGTGTTGCCATCGGGTTGGGTTATACTCAATTCATTGAACTTTTGCTGGGCGGTATTTTTTATGGCATGCATTGGATAAAATGGATGCCGCGCAGCCTGTATCTGAGCGCTACCTACGTTTTGAATTCCATCGGGAATAAAACAGTTGAACTGCCTGAATATGTTCTTGCCCCAATCCCTGCATTCATCACCGCCGCTCTTTACACACTGATTCTTTTGGCGCTTGCCCTCTATCTTTATCGCCGTCAGGATGTCGGCGGATAAAAAAATAGAGACATTATGAAACAAGATCGCATCCACATCCTTGACATCCTGCGCGGCTTTGCCCTGATAGGCATTCTCGCCGCCAACATCCCCGGCATTGCCCAAATGCCGATTCCTGCCGCCGGCGAAAGCGGACGAGTCATTTACGATTTCATCGAACTGGGCGTTGAACAACGCTTCTTCCCGATTTTCTGTTTGTTGTTTGGTATCGGTTTCTATATCTTCATGCGCAATGCGCAGGAAAAAGGTACATCCCCCTACTGGCTAATGGCGCGCCGCCTGGGATTGCTGGCTGTGTTTGGCATCCTGCACCAGATATTGCAACCGGGTGAAGCTTTTTTGATCTACGCCATTGTCGGGTTTATCGTTTTGGCGTTGTATAAACTTTCACCAAAAGGATTATTCATCGCCACCGGAGTTTTCCTTGCACTGTTTGGATTTCTCCAAGTCGAACAACTCATCATCCCCGCCATGTTCTGTTTTGGAATGTTCCTCGGCAAAATCGCCTATTTCGAGAATCGCAAGAAGTTCCGCAAAACCACTTTCATCACCTGGATCGTCAGCCTTGCGTTCATTGGTCCGGCCGTTTGGGCGCAGGTAAATATCAGCCTACCCATCTGGCCTAGTCCACTGGCAACCGCCGCCGGTTTGGTGATCGCCATTGCGCTGGTCACATCCATTCTGCTCCTGCCAAAGTCTGAAACCATCCTCGCCTGGCTCGCTCCCTTCGGACGCCTGGCATTGACCCATTACATCACGCAGACGATCATCGTTTACGCAGTCTCCCGCGCTATTCCAGGTCTGACCTATGCCTCCATCCCCGTTATCTGGATTGCAATCCTCGGCATTCAAATTCCACTGAGCGCCATCTGGCTGCGCTACTTTGAATACGGTCCGCTCGAATGGCTCTGGCGCTGGGGAACTTACCTGAGCACCCCGCGCATCATCCGCCGCACCGAACTTCAAACAGCATAATTATCGTGATAACATCCCCATTAATCTGAAACATGGAATCTAAAACATGAAGCACATTTTTAATTTCTTTCGCCGCATCCAATGGAAACTGACCCTGTCCTATGCCTTCGTTACTGCCGGGACAGTCATCGTGCTCGCCGCGCTTTTGGTTGGCATCGCCCTCTACGCCGAAAACCTTAACAACTCACGTACCTACGATAGCTTCTACTGGTCGAAGACCGGCTTTCAGGACAACATCCCTTATATGCTCGATGATCGCGTTGCCTTGCAAACCTGGCTGGAACGTATCCAGTCCGAAGGCTTCACCAGCGCCGACTTCCAATCCTACACCGTGCGCGAAACGCTGGATTATGCCAACACATTCATGACCGGCTCGTCCATTTATGTGCTTGATCCCGAACTTAACTTAATTGCCTCAACAGTGACCTCCTCCCCATCTGCCGTTGGCAAACCCTTCAATGCCCGCGCCATGAGCGGTTACAACTTGCAAGGTATTCTGGATGCCGCCCTGGTTGGCGACAAGAACTACTATTCCCAAAGTCTCATGCAGCCCGATGGCAGTTACATCGTTGCCTTTCCTTTGCGAAAAAGCGACGATGATTCCTTCGTTGCCATTGTGATCTATCATCTCAAACCTGTCGCCTTTGCCACTCCTTCCAATCTTTCAATTTACACTATTTTTTTTGCGGTGACCGCCATCATTATGCTGTTGGTTGCCCTGCCCGTCGGCGCGATCTTTGGATGGCTTGTATCGCGCGGATTACGCAAACGTCTCGTCAATCTTTCAACTGCTACGCAGGCATGGAGCAAAGGTGACTTCAGCGTGACACCACGTGACCCATCCGGCGATGAGATCGGCGAATTGTCCCGCGCTCTGAATCGAATGGCGGAGCAATTGCAAACCCTCCTGCAAACCCGCAATGAATTTGCGCGCATCGAAGAACGCAACCGTCTCGCGCGTGACCTGCACGACACGGTCAAACAGCAGACGTATGCGGCGCGCATGCAGCTTTCCGCCGCGAAGAATCTTGTCATTTCGAATCCAGAAGCCGCTGCCACACATATTGAATCGGCTTTGCAACTCAATCGCGAGACCCAGCAGGAACTCAAACTCATTATTGAAGAACTGCGTCCCGCCGCGCTCGAAGGCAAGGGATTGGCACAGGCGATCACTGAATACGTTGCCCGTTGGCAGGAACATACGGATATCAAAGTTGAAACTATAATCAATGGGGAACGCTCGCTGGCATTGGATGTGGAGCAGACCCTTTACCGTGTTTTGCAGGAAGCGCTCTCGAACATTGCCCGCCATTCCGAAGCGACTTCGACTCAAATTACCCTGAATACGTTTGTTGATCAAGTGACATTATCTGTTACTGACAATGGACGCGGGTTCGATCCGACCACAGTGTCCTCTTCATCCTATGGCTTGGCTGGCATGAAGGACCGCTTGAATGAGATCGGCGGCACACTCAATGTTGAATCATTTCCCATGGTGGGCACGACGATCACTGCCGAAGTAAAATCAAAAGCATAGCGAAAGGTCTTGCATGAAAAAAATAAAAGTGCTGCTTGTGGATGATCACAAAATTGTGCGCCAGGGTGTGCGCGCGTATCTTCAGACCCTCGCGGATATCACTGTTGTAGCCGAAGCTGATTCTGGAACTGAAGCAGTGATCAGCGCGGAAAAGAATCGTCCGCATGTGATCCTGATGGATCTGGAGATGCCGGGTGAATTGGATGGGATCGCCGCCACGCGCCAGATCCGCAAGAATCATCCGGAGATGCAGGTTATTGTTGTTACATCGCATCATCAGGACGAATATATTTTCCCGGCTGTGCGTGCGGGTGCGATCTCATATCTGTTGAAGGATATCGAACCCGATGAACTCGCAGCCGCCATTCGCAAAGCGGCACAGGGGGAAGCAATCTTGGACTCGCGCGTTGCTTCGCGCATCGTTCAGGAATTGCAGGGTATCCGCAAGAATGAAGTCAATCCGTTCACTCAACTGTCCGAGCGTGAGTTCGATGTTTTGCGCTTGATCGCTGCTGGCAAATCCAATGCCGAGATCGCGGAGAGTCTTGTGCTGGGCGAAAGCACGGTGAAGACGCATATCGGTAATATCTTAAAAAAACTCCACCTTGATGACCGCACGCAGGCCGCAGTCTATGCCTGGCAGCAGGGCATTGTAAGGCGGACAAAAAATTAAGGGTGCTAAATTACCGGATCAACGGATTAGCAAGGAGTAATAATATGTTTAATGAACTTGATACTGTAGTTTTGGCGAATGACCTAAAAAATCAAAAACTCACACGCGGCGATGTAGGGACGGTTGTCCATTGCTATTCGGGAGGCAAGGCGTATGAAGTGGAATTTGTCACTGGCGAGGGGAAAACCGTCGCAGTTATCACGCTTGAGCAATCGGACATTCGTCCAATGCGACGGCAGGAAATCTTGCACGTCCGCATGTATGCGACGGCATAAAATCAATCTGTGTCGGCTACTCGATTCACCCGTCTTATTTTTTGGGATTTTGGTACAGCCACAATCGGTAGTTGGTAATTAAAACGTGCTCTTTTGAGCGCGTTTTTGTTTAAAAAGCATCAACAGTGGGAGGGCTGGGTAGAGTCCATGAAAGCTTCCATAGAGGAAAGCTTAGACTCCCCATTAATCTTTGCCCCCTCTTATCTTTACGGCAGCGGGTAACTGATCAGCTCCTTCCCGTGCAGAGACCGGGACCATCACTGACCAGCGTCGTGACTTAAGCCCGGACGCCATTGCCGGGGTCATCTTCTTATATAGCATCGGTCTCTGCTTTCCTTTTCTAAGGAAAGGTTCAGGCAATGTGATCCGCAAGTTCTCG
>JAPLGS010000174.1 GCA_026390015.1 Chloroflexota bacterium
AAAACTCTTATTCGGCGCGATTATTTATCAAGCGCCCACTTCAGCTGGAATTCCACTTCCTCGGATGAGTCATCGCGTTCATGTTCGATGTTGATGACGACAGTGGCAGGTATGAAGATTCGCTCGCCCGCCACTTGAATTTGAAATCTCTGGCCTTGCTCAATACAATCTGCAAGTCGCCGTAGTTTTTTGACGAATTGTTTCACAGAATAATTTTTCTCAATATCGCGTTTTCGTTTTTTCTTTTGTGATGTCATTTGCAGTCTCCTTTAATAATGATCTGATTATTTCAAGCGCCATTGCACAGCGCGCATAAAAGCGGATTTCATCCAAAAATATCCGCAGGCAAGGAACATGAGAATATCCATCAGAATGAACATGAGTTGAAGTTTCATTTTTTCTCCTTTTTTTCAAGCGCGAAAGTGTGGAACGCCCTACTCCATTGTTCCAAACCAACCCCTGCGTTCCAGCCACTTGACCAATTCCAGTACGGGCGAAATCGTCAGGGAAAGGCCAAGAATGATCAACCAGTCTACTAGCGGCAGACTAAATGTGTTGAACGGTTCGTGCAGGGCGGGCAGGTAAATGATAAGCAGCAACAAACCGATTTCCCAAATGATCGCCGTATTTAACCACTTGTTCGCAAACGGTTTTTGAAATACTGAATGTCGGTCAGAACGGAAGTTGTAGGCTTTAAAAAACTGGATCAGCACCAGCGAGACGAAGGTCATCGTCATCGCTTCCACCTGACTACGCCCGGAGTTGGTTGCCCAGATGAACAATCCCAGGTTAATGAGTGTTGACCATATTCCGCCCGCCAGCATCAGCGAAACAACCGGCCGGGTGAAAATTCCTGTGCGCGGGTTACGCGGCTTGCGCTTCATCAAACCTTTTTCAGGCGGGTCCACTGCCAGCGCGAGAGCGGGCAAACCATCCGTAGCCAGATTGACATATAGGATTTGCACTGCGGTCAGCGGCAGCGGCAAACCCAGCAGAACCGAACCAGCCATCAGCCCAATTTCGCCGATATTTGAGGAGAGCAGGTACATCAGATATTTTTTGATGTTTTCAAATACCCCGCGTCCTTCCTCCACGGCCGCCACGATCGAAGCAAAGTTATCATCGGTCAACATCATCGCGGCGGCTTCTTTGGATACATCGGTGCCGGTGATTCCCATCGCAATCCCGATATCTGCTTTCTTAAGCGACGGAGCGTCATTCACGCCGTCGCCGGTCATCGCCACAATGTGACCGTTGGCTTGCAGCGCCGTCACCACGCGCAGTTTATGGGATGGAGAAACGCGCGCATATACATCAATCGTTTCAACCTCGCGCTGAAATTGTTCCTCGGTCATCGCTTCCAGTTCCGCGCCAGTCACCACTCTTCCTGTCTTGAGCAATCCTAATTCGCGCGCCACCGCTTGTGCCGTTACAGGATGGTCGCCGGTGATCATCACCGCACGAATACCTGCTTCTTCGCAAATTGCGATCGCACTTTTGGCTTCGGGGCGCGGCGGATCGATCATGCCAGCCAGCCCCAAAAAGATCATGCTGCTCTGCGCCGTTTCAAGTGTGACACTCGGCTTTGAAGAAATCGCAAGCACGCGCAACGCTTCGCCCGCCATTCCATGTGCCATCGCAAGTGCTTGTTTTCGTTCTTCATCATCGAGCGGCTTCACGCCATCGACGGTCAACTGCCAATCGCAACTGTCCAAGATCATTTCAGGCGCGCCCTTGGCGTACGCCGTCAGATTTCCATTTGTCTGATGCAAAGTGGTCATACGTTTTGTTTCGGATGAGAATGGGATTTCCTGCACTCGGGGATATTCTGAATCAAGCGACTCTTTCTGCAAGCCCGCTTTTGCGGCAGCGACGATCAACGCCCCTTCGGTTGGGTCGCCTTTGATTGTCCATTCGCTACCCGATTCATTTTCCGCGTCACCGACCAGGTGCGTATCAGATGCCAGCGTGGCGGCGGTCAATAGTTTTTGCAACCCAATTGTCGGCGCGATGGGCCCGCCGCCGTTGAGCGAAAACTCGCCGACTGGCGAATATCCCGCTCCCGAAACATTGAACAACTGTCCGGCGGCAAAAATTTTCCGCACGGTCATTTCATCTTTGGTGAGTGTGCCGGTCTTATCCGAGCAAATAACTGATGTGCTTCCCAGCGTTTCGACGGCGGGCAGGCGGCGGATGAGCGCGTTGCGTTTGACCATTTTTTGTACGCCGATCGCCAGAGAAATGGTGACGACGGCGGGCAGGGCTTCGGGCACGACCGCCACCGCCAGCGCGATGCCGAAGATGAGCATCTCGACGAAAGGTTGCCCGCGGAATAACCCCAGCGCGACGATGATGGTAACTACTACGAAAGCCGCGCGCGCCAGCGCCGTACCAACTTTATCCAAATTTTGCTGGAGCGGCGTTCTGACAGTCTCGACCGTTTGCAGGAGTTGAGCGATCTTGCCGAACTCGGTCTGCATTCCGGTGGCGACGATTAACGCTTTGCCGCGTCCGTAGGTGGCGGCGGTTCCAGCATAAACCATGTTCTTGCGGTCACCGACAGGTAATTGATCAATTGGCAGCGGTTCGATATGCTTCTCCACCGCGATTGATTCGCCGGTTAGCGCGGCTTCCTCCACTTCTAGATTCACCGCTTCGAGCAGACGGGCATCGGCGGGCATGCGATCGCCGGTATGCAGGAGGATCACATCACCCGGCACCAACTCACGCGCCGGGATTTTGGTTTCCGCTCCATCACGCAAAACAGATGCAGTCGGTGCTGCCATTTTCCGCAGAGCTTCGATGGCGCGTTCGGCGCGATATTCCTGGATGAATCCCAGCAAGACCGCGAACAACACGATCACCGCAATGGCAATGGATTCGATGCCGTGCCCAAGAAAAAGGGAGAGGGCGGTTGCTCCAAGCAAAATCAAGATCAGGATGTTTTTGAATTGTTCCAATAAAATTTCCCAGGCAGAGATGCGTTTCGCCGCCTGAATTTCATTTGCGCCGTATTGCAAAGTGCGCTCGGTCGCCTCCGCCTGACTCAATCCGCTGGGCTGGCTTTTAACTTGATAGAGAGCTTGTTCGGTTGTCTGGGTATGCCAGAATATATTTGATTCCATAATTTTTTACTCCTTTGCCTGGAAATGCGGGTTACTTTTTTTCGACTCATCCAAGCCTGGTTGAACAGATTTGAAAACATAGGTTTTATAAAGAAAGATCAGCCCCGCCGTCAACGCGATGAAGATCACGGCGATGAAATCTGCTACAAAGGCGATGATCTCCTCGAACCAAATGGCGAGAGTTGTCGCAACAGCGGGCTTCCAGAGTTTGCGAAGGCGTGAAACAGAATGCGATTGGTTGGGCATGGGAATCTCCTTTTTGCAAAATCGGATTTTATTTCATAGATTTATATTTTGAGATTCAAGGCTTCGATTCTGGCTATTTTTGCCAGTCGGCTTACCGTATCTTGAAGCGGCTTGAGGGATACATCTGCGCCGGAGTAGCGCTCATAATAGCCGAATGGATTGTCAAGATCCCGTATCAGCATGAGCAGAAAAATCGTCAAATACGAGATAACGACCACGAAAAACAATGACTCGTAAAACGGCTCGATCTTGGCTAATATCAGCCCGATACAAAGAAGAATAGTGGTCAGATCGGCTATCAGATAGCCCGAAGAAATAAAGGATGTCTCTCGAATGGTATGAATGCGGATGAGGGTACGCCTGAGATTACTCTGCTCCTGTTTCAGACGAGCGATCAATGTCGCTTGAGTCCAATGTTCCATTATTGCGAACTGGGGCGTCAGATCGTTGAGCTGCTCCATCAATTCTGATGAATGGTGTTTTTTGTGGAACCAACTCAAAATGTCTTCACTCAATATCGAAAGAAGGATCAGACACGCGCCGACTTCGGCTTCCGGTTTTGCCATTCTGATACCGGACACTTCCTGTGTCAGATTCTCCAGACAGGCACTTAACTCACCGGGAAGACGCTCGCTTTCCTTAAAATCTGAAAGGACACCGTTGAGAAGAAATCCCATCAGAAAAACGTTGGCGGCAATGATCCCAGAGAACAATGGGTTGATCGAGATCACTTCCCACCCCAGGAAGTGCACAACGAGTTTCCCACATAAGACTACCAAAACGATGGCGCTTACTCGTAACAAAAGACGGTATTGGTTGTTGATTTTCATAGTTGAATATTTTCCTTTTTGGGTTGCCATCAATCTGAACCCATGACTGCATGCCCGGCATACAAGATGACCAGCAAAATTCCTGTGACCATCAGACTGGCGTGGAATTTATAAAGCGCTTTACGAAAAAATACGGGGACAACTTTCCACTTGAAAAGCAGTCCGGTTGTTACTAAAACGCCTGTGAGGATCAAACCCAATTCAGGAAATGGATTGGCAATGCAAGATGACAAAGTGAGATGCAGAATTCCCAATCCTAATGCTGCGATACTCAAATAAGTATGAAGAAACATCAGGTTTTTTTTCTGAAAATTATTCACACGACGGACAAAATTCTTCAGAGTTCCTTCAATGGGCATGTATCTGATTACAGTCCTGGAAATTAAATCAACAAAAACCGGAACACTGGCCGCGCCGAAAAGCCAGCCAGTTGCTTCTCCGGTAAATTCGTTACCGCTGTTATTCTGCAAAGCCTCGCGAAACGAGAAGTAAGTAATGGCTGAAAAATAACTTACCTTATTGCTGGGAACAAAGGCACTGCTCTATAGTTCCACTGTCCCAGATGACGATCAAATAAAATACGCATCGTCGCCTTGAAATCATCTGCCGCCTTGCGTCCAGTCTCGTACACCTTGTTGATTATGTGTACCAGAACTTGAAGGCCAGTGCTTGTGGTAGCACGCTCCAGCAAGGTCTTGGTCAGTTCGTAACTGGTCAGGATGACGCCCCGCA
>JAPLGS010000122.1 GCA_026390015.1 Chloroflexota bacterium
ACGTCATTGGTGCGTATGGAAAGGAATTTTCCAAAACAAAACTCCTTGACCAGAAATTCCATCGCTGGTTGATAGAAGGGTTTGACACACGACTGATCGGTGATTATCACGTAGATACAAAAATAGAAATGGACACTATCGCGAATATGATCAATCAAGCGCGGGAATTTTATGAAGCTGCACTCAGATATTTGGAAAAGTAAATTGCCTGTCCTGAAAGGATACAAACCCGAGGCTGTGGGTTTGTATCCTTTCAGAAGATCCTCATGTGTTTTTGTGAAATGAAACGAGCCCATCCTTGAAGGGAAAGGGCTATCGTTCGACAAAAATTTCTGGCTAAACTCCTCAAAAAACTGGCGGATGAAGCAAGTAGCCAGGGTGGGATTGGTCAGAGGTTGTTGAGTGTGTTTTACTCTGGAAAAGAAAATCGCCTCGATGACAGATCACAGAGCGCCAGGTTTCAATCTTGTTTAAGTCTACGGATTCTTCAGTGCGTCATCGTGTTTGTCCACGTTGCTCATTTCAACGGTATCATCGGCGAGACGAACGTATGTCATGCGATAGTTAATGTCAACACGGGCTTCATAAAATCCCTGCGCACCTTTGATCGGTTTGGTTTGCAAGGAAGGATGTCGCGGATTTTCTCCGAGCAATTCCAATGCTTTTTTTAACTTCGTGCGGATTTCAGGAGGCAGGCGCAGATATGCTTTTGTAAAGCGCTTGCTTAATCTAACTTTTGGCATTGCGCTTCGCTTCTTCTTTGTCGAATTCGTTTAGATAGCGGATTGCACTTTCCGCGTTGTCAAATTCGATAAAATTTCCGTTCAGATAATCCTGCCGCGATTCCATTTCCGCTTTTTGCCAGCGTTCCGTCCAGAACCATGCCTGGGTTGGGTCAATCACTTGCGCCTGAGATAGAACAATTTGTCCCTGTTCGTTAATATTAAAAAGCACATCATCCCCTTCTTGAACATTCAGGCGTGCGCGAATTTCGGGCGGCAGGGTAATTTGTCCTCGTCCGCGTAAACGGGTTTTTAAGAAAGATTTAGTCTCGTTCATTATGCACCTCAAAAAGTATGATTTTCTGATTTTCAGACAATCATACCACAAAAGAGACAAGAACATGACGCGCGTGTGCTGGTACCGTGTGCTGGCTACTTACTCATCCGCCTGATTACCTTACACAATTAAGTTTTGGGTGATTGGAATCACAACGGGCTTCAGCTTAAGATTTGACAAGATGGCGTGGAAATCAGGCAAAAGATGAAGACCTGTAGCCAGAAACCGTTTCAACCATCTCAGTCCGAGCTGAAACAAACTCAAAGTTCGTTTATGGGATGGATCGACCTGGCAGCGAGGATCATCGCCTTGTTTCAAGACAAACTCGCCCAATTCATGACACCACAATGTAGCGATGGCGATCGCCAATAACAAGTGATCGATCCGCTGAGCATGTTGTAAACGGGTATGTTCCATATCGAAGCCGCCCGATTTATCATCCCGAAAACTTTGCTCGATGCTCATGCGGCGGCCATATTCTCGCAGGCGTGCACGGCAGGCAATTTGATCTGTCATGATGGCAACCATTTCCGGCTCGCCATCCTTGTCAGTGGTCCAGGTGACAGATACATTCGTTTCCAATTTGGCCTCCCGCGTCAGAAGCACATTTTGGAAATACCGATTGCAGTTCTCGGGAACCAAATGATCCAGTCGATCTGAGCTTCCATCGGGCATCGTGATGTAAGTATTGCAAGCTACCCGAATCACATAATTCCAGCCTAATTTCAGGCATAATTGCGCCCAATCGCAGTCCCGAAAACCAGCATCCGCCAAAAAGGAGGCCCGCTTGACATATTTTTTCAAGAACTTTTGCACCTTTTCCAACATACCTTTCAACTTGGCAACTTTTACCAAGCCTTGTCCTTCCACGATCGTCCATGCGAGCGGAATGGCTCGACCCCCATGTTGTAAGGAGACCCGAAAGATTTGCCAGCGACCTCCATGCACCATGACACCGTCCAAAATGATATAGGCATCTACAGTTGACCAGTCAGATAACACATGTTCCAGAATCTTTTTGTAAAACTTCCAGACTGAGATATGCGAATTCATTAACCATCGCCGGATCAGGGTAACTCTTGACTCCGCTTCCGTTTCCATCGGTAGATAATTTGCGATTTTACTCAAGTTTTAGGATTGGCTTTGCAATATTCCAACAATGATTCAGATCCAATTTGTCACCTGTTTTCCATTTTTTACTTGCACCAATTCTCTCATCTTTTCGTTCAATCGGTTGTACAATTCCTTGCTGCTGCTCATCTTCGGCCTCCTTTGGTCGTAAAGCAACCGAATTATGCCACAAAGGTGAGCAGTAGCCTTTTTTTCATTCTGTAAGGTAATCAGCTCATCCGCCTAGATTTAGTAGGTAAAAGGGGATTATCATGCTGCTTTACTCTCATCTCATAATTATCTGGGAGCAGCATGATAGGCAATAGCTGTCAATGACAATTAGAATTACCCCCTCAAATACCGCTGATCTTTGGGCATTAATATTCCACGGTCAGAGCCTCCCCGTTGAGCGGCAGGCTCATCTCCGTTTTCGTGGGCCATTAGTTTGTCAACTGCTTCCCTGAAGTCAATTTGAAGATCAACCGTTCTGCGTCCATGCGAATCGCCTCAGAAGTGTGCCAGGCGACTGAATCCGCCACGATGCAGGACGTACTATCATTGCTGATAAACGAACCTCTGACATTGACTTGTATTGGCAAGAGGCCGCGTGGGTAGTGGTATTTCGCAGATTGCACGTAGCAGTAGATCGCCACAGCCAGCCACCAATGGCTTGACCAGTATAGTGTGGCGGATATTGCCAACCCTATTCATCATCATGGAAAGAACACGAAATGCCAACTGATAATCTTCGCCTTCTTGCAGTGTCAACAGGCAGGGTTGATCTATAACCGAACTCCGCAAAAGTCACTTGGCTGGTATTCTCAAAGTCGGAAATTCTTAACGCGAATGGCGCGAATGACGCGAAAAAAATGAAGTTGACCGCAAAAGCATAAATCTCAAAGCGAGTTTTGCGCTTTTGCTGCTTTTTTATTGGTTTGTCGGTGAGGTTTCAAGATTTGTTATTGTAATTTCAAAGTTAGTTATTGTAATTTCAAGGTTTGTTATTGTAATTTCGGGGTTTGTTGGCTTAATTTTAGGCTGGCGATATGCAAGGCTTGTTTCTAGAACGTTGTAAAGTGCGCTAGGAAACACCAGGCGAAAACGATCAAGGGTCAATTTAGCCGTCTTTCAAAACCTTCGGGATGGTTGCTTCAACTGAAATGAAACGCACCCCAATCAAAATAGCAACAAGCCTTTGTCAGTGGACGAGAGCTTTTATTATTGGCTCAGTCCAAGACAGAGGTCACTGGAGAAAGCTGAAAGGCTTCGCAAACGTTCGCCTGCCAGATAATATCTCTTGTTTCGCTGAGATTCATTGGTATGAAGCGCTTGTTGGGGGTGGATGAAATCTCGTTACGCAAGGGACATCAGCAGTTTGCGCTGCTATTAAGCGAACTGGAACGGCATTGTGTGATTGCGGTACTGCCAGAACGTAGTCAAAAAGCCTTTGAAGTTTGGTTGGAAGGCTTGAGCGATATCGAACGTCAGTCTATTCGTCTTGTGGCAATGGATATATGGGGACCCTATCGTGGCGTGGTAGGTTCCAAACTACCGCACGAAGAGATTGTAGCGGACCGTTTTCATGTGACGAAACACTTGAACCAAGCTGAACGGTTCCTACGGGCATGGGTCTACGAAGCTCAGGCTTTTGGATTGGTTCAATTGGTAAAGTTCACGTAAACTTTGCAACACTGGTGGCAAGAATTCTTGAACTATTTCAATGAAGGTTTCACCAGCGCTGTTGTCGAAGGATTGAACAACGCCATTCGCGGAACTACTCGTCGCGCATACGGCTACCATGTCTTCGAACATTTCCGCTTGTACGTGCTCGTCGAACATGGCAACCTCTCAGCACCTTACCCACAAATCTGATGAGAACCGTTTTGATTGAAAACAAATAGACTATCCTTGATCAAAAGGGGGAGTCCAACTGAAACACCATCGATGCGAAGAATATTCCAGATACTCAGGTTGCTCGGGACTCTCGTTCAAAATTGCAGTTTGATCGACCCCTGAGGTGAGGAATTTAGGTTTTATTCAAAAGATGAGGATTTCCTGTCTGGTGAAGTTGCAAGGGTAGATTCTACTTTTCCTCTCCTAAAAGCTGTGCAAAACTTGTGCAACCTGATAGAATTTGAAAGTTGATTTAAGGAATAATTACTGTCTGTAATGGTAAGGAATTATATTTTACAAAATAATTTAAGGTGCAAAGGAAAATGGAAAATCAAGTTCAACTCAAATTCAATGATCCCGCCCCAGATGTGAAATTGCTTGATGAGGATGGTAAGCCTATTCAGCTTTCTTCACTTTGGCGAGATAAGGTGCTTGTACTCGCATTTACTCGCCATTTTGGATGTCCCCAATGCAAAGAAATGCTCGACCAATTAATCGACTCGCATCAAGCCTTGACCGAAAAAGGGTTACGCCTTGCAATCATCTCCCATGCCTCGGCAGAATCAGCTAAACAGTTCTGTGATCTGCGTGCACCAAGCGCAATATGCCTCGCTGATCCAGATCGCGCGGCATATCATCAGTATGGGTTATATCGGGGTACCACTTGGCAAACATTATTATCGCCGCGGATTTGGATTTCAAATCGCCAGCTTGCGCGAAAAAAAGGATATAAGCCCGAACTCCCGCCCCCTGGCCAGGATGCCTACCAAATGTCAGGGACATTCATTATCGGAACGGATGGACGTATCCGCCTCCCGTATTATTATGATGATATCGCTGATCATCCACCTGTAGATTTGATCCTGCATGGCATTATGGGCGCTGACTGGCACAAACCATTTGATAGCAAACCGCTATTATAAAAACTCTGGAGACCATCAGCGAGCTGATGGAAATAAAGCTAAAAAAATATAAACAAAACATGAAAAATATATTTCTCGCTACTTATCTTGCTGTAAAAGAAGTCGTTCGTAATCGTGGCCGTTTTTTGCTGGTGGCGCTCGTCATCGCTCTTATCACTTTGCTCGTGCTATTCATAGCCGCACTAGGTGAGGGACTTGCAAATGGCAATCGTCAATATGTTGCTAGCTTGGATGCGCAGTTGATCGTCTTCCTGGAAAAATCTGACTATAGCATTTCCTCTAGTCGATTGCAAACAAACACTGTCAAAGCCATTCGCCGAGTGGAGGGTGTCGCCGACGCAGGCCCGATCTACACCTCCAATACTGAGATCGTTTCCGTGTCAGAGCCGTTGAAAGTGTCTATGCTTGGCGCAGAAGCGGGGCGGCCGGGTATGCCATCCATCATTGATGGACGTAATTTCCGGGGTGGCGAAGCGCGCGAAGCGGTCATGGATCGTAACGTTGCATTACGCTCAGAGTTAAAAATTGGCGACACTATTCAAATTCGTTCCACACAGGGAACGGATGATAAGTTTTTTGATTTGGTGATCGTTGGCCTTGTGGATGGTCAATCATACTTCTTTCAGCCTACGATATTTGTCCCATCCGCAACTTGGGAAAAGATTCGTCCGCAATCGGAAGCAGAGTTGAACAGCGATACCCCATACCCCAATATCATCGCAGTCAAACTTGTAGATCCGACTCAAGTGGATGCAATGTCGACCCGTATAGTCAACGACGTTTCCAATATCGAAATCGCGACCCTTGAAACAACCATCAACAATATTCCTGGTTACTCAGCACAACAAGGCACTGTACAAACTCAAGGAGTGTTCACTTTGCTAATCGGGATCTTAGTGATCGGCGGATTTTTCCAAATCCAAATTTTGCAAAAGGTTCCACAGATCGGCGTCTTAAAAGCCATCGGCTCATCGAACTCGGTGGTGGGGCTTTCAGCGGTGATCCAAATTATCGTGGTGACAGCTCTCGGCGTAGGTATTGGCGGCGGAATGACCTATCTGTTTTCGCTTGGTTTTCCGCCTACCATCCCGCTTGTGTTCAACGGCGCACGTTCGTTGATCGCTGTCGCTTTGTTGTTGGTAATTGGGCCGCTCGGCGGCATGGTTTCGATCATTTACGCTGTTCGAATTGAGCCGTTGAAAGCTTTGAGATTAGGATAAGAAAATGAATTCTGTTGCTTTGGAAGTTCGAGATCTGGTTAAATCGTTTTCGTTGGATGGTGGAATCATCAACGCGGTGGATGGGGTTTCGTTTCAGGTAAAGTACGGTGAATTTGTTGCATTGGTGGGGCCAAGTGGTTCGGGCAAGACAACCATGCTTTCCATTCTAGCCGCGCTTCTTACACCTTCGACTGGACAAGTATTAATCGATGGGCAGGATCTTGCGCAAATGAACGAAAAAAAACGCGTGAAGTTACGCCGCGAGAAAATTGGATTTACCTTTCAATCTAATAATTTAATTCCATACCTAACTGCGCGCGAAAATGTCGAATTCATGCTGCGTCTCAATAATAAACTTGACCGCGCAGGTCGCGTCCGTTCAGATGAATTACTGGCGCGTCTTGGTCTGTCAGATCGCTTGCATAATCTTCCTGCTCAAATGTCAGGTGGACAACAGCAGCGCGTAGCTATTGCGCGCGCTCTCATCCATAATCCTGCTGTCGTGCTGGCTGATGAACCGACAGCTTCACTGGATACCGAGCGAGCTTATCAAGTGGTTGAAACTTTTGCGCATCTCATCCACGAGAATGACCGCGCGGGCATCATGGTGACTCACGACTTGCGCATGTGTCAATTCGTTGACCGCGTTCTGCAAATGCAGGATGGAAAGTTGGTGAAGATATATGAATCAAGGAAGGAGATTCTGGAGTTGGCGCAAGGGACGTTGAAGCATTAATAGATTGCGGAAGACTTTTTCTGATAAGAGCAAAAGACTTTCGAAATTTCAAATCTCTAAAGCATGCTGACTACTTGCTGCGTCTGTAAATTTATTTAATGATTTTGTTAAGGAATTTCGTCGGGCGATTCTCTTTTTCCCTACAAGTTGGGCTTGGTTTATTTTCTAATTACGCACTGGGGGTCCTTTGGATAATCGTTACTTCTCACTTTTTACTTCCTGAACATCTTCTCCACTTCCATCACCACCAACACCACGATCCCGCCCGCAATCGCAATGGATAAATCACATAGACTCAGCGCCTTCACCCCAAAGAACTCAGCCAAAAACGGGACGTATAACACCATCAACTGCAATCCCACCACCAGCGCGGACATGCCCGCCAGTAACGAGTTGCTCAGGATGCGTAATTTGAAAAATGAATCTGTTGCCGAACGTGAAGCCCAGGCTTGGAAAACTTGAGCAAATGCAAGGAAGGTGAACACCATCGTCTGCCACTGTTCACGGCCTGTAAAGTAATACCATGAGCCGAGTCCCAGTGCGAGCGCGCCGATTAATGCGCCGACCCAGATCACCTGCACGCCCGCGCCTCTGGAGAACACGCCTTCCTTCGGCGAATAGGGCGGGCGCTTCATCGTGTCGCTTTCAGCGTTTTCCACGCCCATGCCGAGTCCGAGCAAGCCGTCGGTTAATAAATTCAGCCACAGCAATTGCAATGGCAACAGCGGAATCGGTTTCCCCAGGAACGGTGCGAGCAGCATTACCAACACCTTACCGATATTTCCCGCCACGCTGAATCTCACGAACTTGCGGATATTGTCGTAGATCGTGCGGCCTTCTTTTACTGCGCTCACAATGGTCGCAAAATTATCATCGAGCAGCACCATGTCAGCGGCTTCCTTAGACACATCCGTGCCGGTGATGCCCATCGCCACGCCGATGTCCGCGCGCTTCAAAGCGGGCGCATCGTTCACGCCATCGCCTGTCATCGAGACGATATGCCCGCGTTCCTGCAAGGCTTGCACGATCTTCAGTTTATGCTCGGGCGAGACACGCGCAAAAACTTGTACTTCATCCACAACATTTTTTAATTCATCGAACGATAAGTTTTCAATTTCTGCGCCAGTTAATACTTTGCCCAATGCGGCTTGATCGGTGATTCCCAACTGCCGCGCGATCTCACTCGCGGTTAGCGGGTGGTCGCCTGTGATCATCACCGTGCGAATGCCCGCCGATTTCGTGATCGCAACCGCATCCCGTACTTCTTCACGCGGCGGGTCGATCATGCCGAACAAACCGATAAAGGTTAGATTCTGTTCAAGGTCCGTTTGGATAACTTCGGGAATCTGATTCATCATACGGAACGCGACGCCAAACACGCGCATGCCTTTCTTTGCCAGCCGTTCATTGGCCGCTTCCACCCTGACCTTGAAATTGGCATCCATTCTTTGAAGTTGACCGTTCACCCAAACCTGATTCGACAACCCCAAAAGTCCATCCACACTGCCTTTGGTAAATGCAATATAACGGTGGTCTCCGATCTCAAGTCCAGCAAGAACAGTCGGGTCATATTGACCAAGATGATGAACGGTTGTCATGCGTTTGCGTTCCGAGTCAAATGGCAATTCTGCCGCGCGCGGGAATGAGGAATCCAGTGTTGATTTCCAAAATCCCATCTTTGCGGCCGCAGCCACCAGGGAGCCTTCGGTCGGGTCACCCAAGGTGTGGAAAAGCCCGTCGCCTGTGTTGATCATCTGCGCATCATTGCACAACGTACCGCCGATGGCAAGCAAAGATAAGCTGGCGGCGTTTTGATCCTCTTCCACATTCACCTTGTGGATCGAGCCATGCTTGTCCATTTCCTCGGTCAAGTCCAGTTCATGTCCCGCCACATCCAGCACAACCACGGTCATGCGGTTCTCGGTCAGCGTGCCTGTTTTATCAGAGCAGATCACAGTGACAGAGCCGAGTGTTTCAACAGCGGGAAGTTTTCGGATGAGAGCATTCTGTTTCAACATGCGCTGTGCGCCGAGCGCGAGTGTGATGGTCACCACTGCGGGTAATCCTTCGGGGACAATTGCGACGGCCACACTGACAGCGGTGAGCAGCATGTGACGAAGTTCATCTCCGCGCAAAAGACCGAGCACTGCGATGAAGACCGCGATCACCACGCCCACAATGGCGAGATTTTTCCCGAGTGTATCCAGTCGTTTTTGTAATGGCGTTTGTCCCGCATCGCTTTGTTGAATGAGATCGGCGATCTTGCCGAGTTCGGTCTGCATACCTGTTGCGATCACCAATGCCAGGCCGCGTCCCTGTGTGACGATGGTGCCCATGTAGCTCATGTTGAGACGATCTCCAAGAGGCAAGCCTTCGCCAGAGAGCGATGCGGTCTGCTTCTCAACGGGTTCGGATTCGCCTGTCAGCGCGGCTTCCTGAATGCGGAGATTGACCGCTTCAAGCAGACGTACATCCGCGGGCAGGACATTCCCCGCTTCAAGTTGGATGATGTCACCAGGCACGAGTTCGCGCGCCGACATTTCCTTTAAAGCACTATCTCGCAATACACGCACATTGGGGACTGATAATTTCTTAAGCGCGGAGATGGCCTGTTCTGCGCGATATTCTTGAACAAATCCAAGGATGGCGTACAATAGCACAATGGCTGTAATGGCGATCGTGTTCTTGGTGTCTCCCAGCAAACCAGCCACAACCGCCGCCGCGATGAGGATCAGCACCATCGTGGCGGTGATCTGTTCCCAGAAAATCTTGAACGGAGTCCGCCCGCTTTTTTCGATCAGTTCGTTGCGCCCGTACTTTGCCAGACGCGATTCTGATTCAGTTTGCGACAGACCAGTTTTCAGGTTGGTTTGAAGCGCTTCGAGGTTTGAGTCAATTGATTGCAAATGCCAATTCATAATTTAGTCCAGCCTTTTATTTTGTGAACGCATCCATTTAAAATCAGGAAGGGATTCGCGATAATGATAGATAAGATATCCTGCGAGGATCAGAAATCCGCCGCCAAAGATGAGCGGCAGGTGCGTTTTGATATATTCGCTGATCAATTTCCATTCGTGCCCAAGAACGTACCCTGCACCAATCAGAAGTGTACACCAAAAATACGCTCCAATAAAAGTAGCCAGGAAAAATTTGGGAAATGGGATCTTGACCAGGCCCGCTGGAATACTGACCAGCGTTCGGATGCCGGGAATGACACGGCCAACCATGACGATGCCCTCACCCCATTTGCTGACCTGTTCTTCGACCTTGACGATATAGTTGGGGTCGATGCGGAATAGTTTTATGAATTTATCGATCATGGGACGCCCGCCAAGGCGAGCGACCCAATAGGTAATGGATGCGCCCACCGCGCTCCCCAGCCCAGCATAAAAGCCTGCGATCGGAATGAACGCCGCAGATATTCCATGATGCTCGATCAGCATCCAGCCCGCAAAAGCGAGGATGATCTCGCTAGGCATGATGCCTGTGGCATTTTCAAAAGCCATCAGGCCGAAAACGCCAAGCCAGCCGAATTCATCGAAGATGATTTGCAATGTGGATAAAATTGTTTGTTCCAGTGTGTCGAACATTTTGCCTTCCTGTTTTCAATTAAAAAGACCATCGCCAATAGACTTTGGCGATGGTCTTGCCTTTTGCTGAACAGCCGGGAACGAGTTCCGTATTGACGACTGAGCATCCCAATTTTTGGGCGGCTACTCCCCATCGGAGTAAATGCAGTATACAGAAGATATGGTCAGTTGTGGTTAAGAATCCTCTAATCTATGCTTGCAAATCCGCTCAGGAAGTTAATACGGCTCTTTTCAGCGCGGAACGGATCATCAAATACTCGGTGATATTCTCGGCGGTGACAATGCCCACCAACTGCCCAGCATGAGTCACTGGTAAAGCAGGCACGCCTGATTCCTGAATCCGCATCAGGGCGTTCTCCACCATTTCATACGAGTCCACTTCGGGCAGATCTTTTTTCATGATGGTAGATATGGCAATGCTTTCTCCGTGCCGCGTGAGAGCCATGATGAAATCATCACGGGTCACGATGCCGACAACGCGCTCATTGTCAATGACGGGAAAATCATGCTGTGAGCCTGACAATATCAACTGTGACATGCGCGCGAGTGTATCACGCGGAGAAAGACTCTTGTAATCTGTCAGCATGGCGCGGCCCACTGGAATCCCGCTAATGGCACTCTTCATCTGCGTCATGCCTGCTTCCTGCGAAGCGCCGATCCAGATAAAGAAGGCGATGAAGAGCAGTGAGGCATTGCCGAACAAACCGACCAGACCGAATAACAGTGCCATGCCCTGACCGATGGTCGCGGCGATCTGCGTTGCGCGGACATAATCCATACGCATGGCGAGGAAGGCGCGCAGTACGCGGCCGCCATCCATGGGGAAGGCGGGGATGAGGTTAAACAATACGAGGGAAATATTGACTGTCATCAGTCTTTCGAGGAAAGAGCCCGAAGCGATGGTCAACTCTGAAAGCGGAACCAGGCTGCGGGTCAGATAAAGATACGTGAACAAAGCGGCGGCGATGAGCACGTTGACGGCGGGTCCCATCAGCGCCACCCACAGCTCCTCGACCGGCTTTTCAGGCATCCGCTCCAAACGGGCAACGCCGCCGATCGGATAAAGTGTGATGTCGCGGGTCTTGATGCCGTACTTGCGGGCGGTCAACGCGTGACCGTATTCATGCAGCACAACACACGCGAACAACGCGATGATAAAGAGGATGCCGCTAAGAACTTCACTCCAAAGTTGATTCTCCAGCCAGTGGCTGTAGCCCACCCAGCCGATCAATAAAAGAAAGGTTGCGTGGACATAAACATCAATGCCAGCAAAATTTCCAAGTTTCCATTGCCATTTCATTTTCTAAACTCCGTTTGACGTGTAGCTAAATTTAATTTCAATAGATGCATTTTACAGAGTGAATATTAGAAATACATTTTAAAACCGCTGTCAAGAACTATCAGGAATTTCGGATCAATGGGAGTTGCCATGATAGCTCCCAGATATGGTGATGAGTAGAAGGGTAAAATAAGGGTCAAAAAATAAAAAAGACGATGTCAAAAGCCCAGATCATAATCCCTGTGCTGGCTACTTAACTCATCCGTCAGTTCTTTTTGGAAATTTAAAGTAACCGTTCAGTTGGGTAAAAACTCATTTTGACAAGTAGCAAAGGTGCTGAATATTTAGTGAGTATCAGCATTTGAAAACTTATGGATTTGAGCGTAGACTCTCTGTATGAACTTACTTGCTGGCATTCCAATTATTGAAGGAGAATGGAATATCACGCCGCTGTCCGTGCAGGCGGTGGTGCAAGCGCTTTTAAAAGAGAACCAGTTCATGAAACAGCGATTGGCTCGCTTGCAGGTTGAAATGGAAAAGCTGAAAGAGCAGGTTAATAAAAACTCGCAAAACTCATCCAAGCCGCCTTCATCCGATATGTTCCAATCCGGTGTTTTTACAAGTTAAAAAGTGCCCAATTTATTATCGAAAAAGTACCACATTGAAAAGAACAACATTAATATTATTATCAAAAAGGGGATCACTTTATTATTGAAAAGGAGCCCATTTTTGTCCTGCATAAAGAGCGGATGATAAAATCTTCGTGAACTTGCTTTCGCATTTCTGACAAAAAAAGTCGGGGATGCGCTCATATTTACCATGCGATCCGTATCCGATCAGAGCGTGGATCCTTTCATCGGCCACTTGGTAATACTGAGCGTCTCATAGTTAGCTAAACTTTTTTGATGTGCTAAAACTATAGCATGTCAAAGAAAAAATCACAATCAACAAATTGGAAAGAACGACGCCGTATTCATGCGCTAAAACTTAAGCGTAATGGTTGGAAGCAAAA
>JAPLGS010000083.1 GCA_026390015.1 Chloroflexota bacterium
CATCTCAAGTATGTTGAACTAAGAAATTTGTGTTGCTCAGACTTGAACCACTTACACCGAGAACTCAATTTGGCTATTTTACGTTTGCGGCATAAGCCAGGTTTGATCCAATCATTCTTGCTCTTGCTGGATTGAGTATCTAAAAAGTTTAGTTATCAATGAGACGCTCAGTAAGAACAAGTATAGAAATCAAGGAAATGATGTCACTCACTAAATCCGTGTCATTTGCGGATATAGTTTTTTACTGAAAATCGCAGTCTCAAAATCCAGTTGACATTGCGAGTGTTCAGGTGCATATACTGAATGCGGTCACAAACTGAGGTTTTGCCTCCCCAAACTTTTGCCACAGAGACCACAGAGAGCTTTGAGGAAAACCTCATAAAATCTCGTTTTTCTCTGTGCGCTTATTACCCTGTGGGTTTTGGCTAACAAAAAGCGTAATTTATGCCCGTGCTTGGTATAGAAAATTTTTTTTCTTTACTAGAAAATATCTTCTCCTTATAGGAGCCGAGTCCTCTCCTCGGGGAGATTATTTCCCCAGCAGAAAATCTCCGCCCTTCAGCACTCCATTCGTGATCACCTGCACCGACTCCGCCCTCACCAACTCGTCCAGTGTAAACGACTTCAATCTCGACTGCGTGGTGCGGACGGAAGGTTCAAGAAAATCACCAAACAGCAACGACGTTTTGAACAACTGATAATACAAAAATCTGCGTGCGTTGCGTTTGAACTCAAGCGGGACATCGATCAAATCAGCCGACAAAAATTCATTCATCTTGATTCTTACAGCTCCGATCGTCTGCGGAAAAAACACGATCGGATATTGCGTGAACCTGGCCTTGCCCGCGCATAACACCGCCGCGCCCATGATCGCCGCCTCCAAACCAATGGTCGAGTTATAGACCATTACAAATTTTGATCTCAGGATCAACTCATACGAACTGAGCGTTTCCCTCGGGCTGATAAAAATAACGTTCGGCTCTTTGTCAACGCTGCGGGCTGCCACCCAACCTTCGACAGTTTCGCGGCTGGATTTGCGGACTCGCAATTCGTCAGGGTGCGCGCGGATTACAAACAAGGTTTCGGGGTGCGATTGAATTTCCTCCAAGACCAGATCGAGCCAATCGAACATATCCTCAAAGACCGTGTTGGCGTGCGGCTGGCTGGTATCGAAAATCACATTCGTAAAGACAGGCACGATCTGTTTGAAGCCCGCCGCCTTTTTCAAAAAAGACTCATCGAGTCCTTGCATGTCCGCCCAAAATTTGATGCCCGCCATCGTAAAGTCACCTTGAAAGCGCTTCGCAAGATACACATCCAGCTTTTCGTTTTGTTCAACGTTCATTTCAAAAGATTCAGGCATTGGGATCGGAGAGGCTGTCGCTTGGCCTTCGGTGAAGAACGCAGTCGCGGGTTGGAATCCCACCTCGTGTGTGATCACACGAAGGCCGCGTTTTAACGCCACGAAACGCGCCGCCGCTTCGGGGAAGAACTGCCCATTGAAAACCAGAACAGCCCGCGGTTGAGTCTGGACGAGCAGTGCGTCAAATTTCTGCGCCACATTCCACGCCGATAAAATATATTCACGAAAAAGATAACGAGTCGATTCGTCATCATTCAGATGGTGGACTCTCAAGACCCATCTCAGCCCAGGCAGGCATAATTCACCTAAGGGCAATGTCATTGCGAGGAGTGTACTTTGCGACGAAGCAATCCCCAATTCGCTGGGAGATTGCTTCGCCCACTCGCTCCGCTCGGAACTCGCAACGACATATTTGTTTATTAATTTCCACTGAAATTTTATTAACTCTGGAACACTCAAATTTTGAATTGCCCGCTCTATTTCTTTATCTCGTTCAAATTTGAACCAGTGCGGGTTAGCACCCTTATACAACGTTCTCGATTGATACACACACGATTTACACGGCGGCTCTTTTTTAACATTGTCGCGATTCGTCCCGAGCACGCAATGACTCATGCCAGAGTCACATGCAAAATAAACCACAGGAATTCCCTGCAAGCGGAACGCCCACGATACCAGTAGGTGAAATCCGCTGTTCCATGAGAGATCGTCAATGCCAGTGGATGCTTTGAAAAAAATAACAGGCGCGCCATTTGGCTGCGGCTCTTTGCGGAACACTTCGCGCGCCAGAGATGCGATCTTGAAATTATTGAGCCTGCGCACAAGTCCGCGTTTGATGCGTTGGGTGAAGAACTCTTTCATCCCATCCTTACCAATCATTATTTTTCTCATAACCGAGTCTCACTAACAAATCTCCCGCCACATCCTTGAATAATTTCTTGTGCTGCTCGGTGAAATGTTGATTCCATCCGCCTGTTTTTCCTGAACGGAAAGTGTGACTCTTCTTCGGCTGGATCGCGTCCACTAAAATGGACAGCGCCTTTTCTCGCGGAGTTGGGATTTTATAACCAGTATTTTCCACTTCGTTGAGCATGGCGTTGAGAGTCGCGTCTCGGTTATTGATCAAATCTTCAAAGCGAAGGCACATCACATTTTTTTGCCGAGAGGCATCCAGCCATTGAAACACGCCTTCATATCTTTGCTTCACGCTGACCATTTTCAAGCCATCCTGGTCAATGCCAGTAATGGCGACGTTGAGTCGCGCGCCAAAATCAGGCAGAGAGTTATAGTAAGCGTGCATGCCATGTTCAGTGTGCATGTCGGTCGCGAAGAAGATTTGCGAGATGAGCATATCCCGCGGGTCACGATAAATAAAATAGTTGACGCGCCCTGCTTCAGTTAAGAAAGATGTGTTTTCTTTGGTCGCTTCCAAATATCCCCAGCCGATCACACCGGATGGTACACGCTTTAAATCCGCTAGGATCTCGTCCGCCATTCGTCTTCCGCCTTCATATTTTATCGTGCGGATCGGATCAGCATCTACATAACGATACGGCATAATTTGCGTGAAGCCATTCAGAATTTGCAACAGCAAATGCGATCCGCTCTTCGGCTTGGAATTTCCAAAAATAGGCGGAGTCTCATGAAAAGAAAACCGCTTCCATCGCAAGATGGATTGGGCGGTTTTTCCTGCGGGACGTACCATGCGGCGGATTTTTTGTGTGATACTCATTATTCACAAATCAGCCACAGAGAACTCTGTCATCTCTGTGGCTAATGAATTTATTCGTTGATGACTCTTCTTAATTTCTTCATCGAACCCTTTTCGGATTCATAGACTTTTTTCACGCCATCGCCCAAGCCGGCTTCGGTCACGCGGATATATTTCACCAATCGTTCAAAGCCACTCGGTTCGACAGACGCGGCCTGGTCACTGCCCCACATGGCGCGGTCCAATGTGATATGACGTTCAATGGAAGTAGCGCCGAGCGCAATGGCAACCGCTGATGGAACCAGCCCCGTTTCGTGGCCTGAATATCCGATGGGGTTATTTGGGAATTCATTGCGAAGCGTTTCGATCATTCGGAGATTCAATTCTTCAGGTTCGCATGGATAGGTGCTGGTGCAATGCATGATGACAAGATTATCTTCGCCAACGGAATTCACACCTTTATGAATTTGCTCCATAGTGGACATGCCTGTTGAAATAATAATGGGCTTACCCGTCTTGCGAACATATTTCAACAGCTTATGATCGGTGAGTGAAGCAGATGGAACTTTATAGGCGGGCGTTTCAAACTTCTCCATGAAATCAACGGAAGGCTCGTCCCAGACAGAGACCATCCAATCAATTTTCTTTTCCTTGCAATGGCGGTCGATCTCGCGATACTGCTCTTCATTGAATTCAACCTTGTAGCGATAATCCAAATAAGTAATATAACCCCAGGGCGTCTCGCGCATTTGTTTTTGCTGGTCAAGCGGCGTGCATACATCAGGCGTACGCTTCTGGAACTTCACCGCATTCGCGCCAGCGTGAGCGGCGGCATCAATAATTTTTTTTGCAATATCCAGATCACCGTTGTGATTAATACCGACCTCTGCGATGATATAAGCGGGGTGCCCATCACCCATCATTCGATTTCCAAATTTAATTTCACGAGCCATTTTCAATTCTCCTTTTGAGATAATTGCTTCAATACGATTTCGCACAATTCACGGATCGCGCCGTGGCCGCCCGTTTTCGTCAAAACATGATCTGCCGCGCGAAGCACTTCAGGATACGCATCCGCGACAGCCACGGACCAGCCCGCGACCTCAAAGCATGGAAGATCATTGAGATCATTGCCTAGAAAGATGACATTCTCCGCTTTGATATTTTTCTGTTCGAGGAGTTCACGCATCACATGCCCCTTGTTTTGCAGCCCGACATTGTGAATTGCATCCACCGACATTTTTTTCGCGCGCGCCATCACAACCGGATTCGGTTCCGAAGAAAGGATCATCAACTCGATTCCTTTTTCGCGCAAGGTCTTGATGTGCATACTGTCGCTGCGTGAAG
Source organism: Chloroflexota bacterium (assembly GCA_026390015.1). Taxonomy (GTDB): domain Bacteria; phylum Chloroflexota; class Anaerolineae; order Anaerolineales; family Villigracilaceae; genus Villigracilis. The sequence goes on from JAPLGS010000083.1 coordinate 4,422, forward strand.
CGCTGACGGATTCTTTTCCATCTTGATCGGTGATGACCAGATTATCCGTCACCACTCCATCAAAATCACAGATGATCATTTTGATCGTCTCAGGCATGGCTCGGCGCGATTTGCCCGGCGAAACCATTTCCAATCCGCTATATACCAACGCCTCGTACTTTGCCCAATCAGGGAGCGTATCTATATCCACAGTATATTTCGGGTCAATTAATAATGGGTAGATGACGTCACCGGTCAATGATTTTTTTTGTGTGATGGTCGATACACGGATCGCGTCAATGTGACCGGTCTGCCAATATACAGGCGGCAGAATTTGGCGCGGCGCGTTATAAGGTTCATCAATCCCAGCCACTTCAAGCAGTGGTTGCAATGGTTTTGAATCACCATTGAAGCGCCACATCTTAAACGGATTCTGTGCGGCAGGCACAACGCCGCGCACGCAGTCTGCGTCAGCGTGATTCGCTAAAACACGAATGGCATCATCCACCATTGTGCGCGGGCGGATGGGAGAGGTTGGGCGCAATTGAATCACAACATCCGGGCGATAGCCTTCCACGTCCGCCAGCCATTTGAGTGCATGTTCAAAAACGGGCAAGTCTGTTGTATTATCCTGCGCAAATTCAGCAGGGCGAAGGAAGGGAGTCTCGGCGCGCCACTCATGAGCTACGGCCGCGATCTCTTCGTCATCGGTCGAGACAATGACGCGAGTCACCAGATCCGATTGTTTGGCAGCGGCGATACTCCACGCGATTAGCGGATAGCCCGCAAACAGGCGAATGTTTTTTCGCAGAATTCCTTTTGATCCGCCGCGGGCGGGGATGAGTGCGAGGATTTCAGTCATCATTAATTAGTAATTGGTAATTGGTAATTACCGTTTGCCAGTCCTACCACGCTGTCCATCCGCCATCAACAATGACATTGTTGCCGGTCATATATGATGAAGCATCGGATGCGAGAAATAATAGCGCGCCATTCATTTCATCCTTCTTTGCCATGCGCCCCAGTATGGTTTTTGCGGAATAGTTCTTGACGAAATATTCTTCGTGATTATTGAACACGCCGCCCGGGGTAAGCGCATTCACGCGGATCTCAGTCTCGGCGTAGTAGGCTGCGAGGTATTTGGTGAAACCCATCACGCCAGCTTTTGTCGTTGTGTAATAAACGGGTTTATAAGCCACGCGTTTGCCGTCCTTGATATAGAGACGTTGGTCGGGACCGTTGAGTCCGTATGTGGAGCAGATGTTGATGATGCTGCCCTTCTTGCCCTGAGCGATCATCGGCTTGACGCAGGCTTGAGTCATCAGAAACATTCCTGTAAGGTTGACATTCATCGCCGCGTTCCATTGCTCGAGCGGATAATCTTCAAATGCTCCCGGGGCGATGCCTTTGGTTGCGGCGTCGGGATCGAATTTGGGATCAAGCGCGGCGCAGTTGACGAGAATGTCGAGGCGACCGGCTTTTTTTATAGTTTCAGCAACCAGCTCACGGGTCGATTCAATGCGGGTTATATCCAGTTGAAAAGGGAAATTGGAGTAGCCAGAATCAGTCAACTGTTTGGATGTTCTGTTGGCGTGGTCGATCAACAAATCTGCGACCACTACGAACGCGCCTGCTTCAGCAAGTGTTCTGCAAAATTCCGTTCCCAACTGTCCGCCGCCGCCAGTGACGATGGCGACTTTATCTTTTAAACTGAATTTATCAAAAATTGTCATTTGATTTCCTTATGGATAAGCCGAGTAGATCTTATTGCCGCGAGAGTCGTGGGCAAGATACAGGCCCTGAGATAATTGAAGATAGATCGTTTGTATATCATCTGACTCGGCGCCAAATTTGAACAACGCGAGAACAGCATTCCCCGATGATACATCATTATGGAGAGCGACCACACCTTCGGCATAACCTTCACGCGGAAGGTCAGTGACCGGGTCTAAGAGGTCGGGCAAAACATAGCTGGGTCGATCTGCATAAAGATAAACGGGACCGGGCTGATTGGTATAAACACGCGTGTCTTTGGGCAGGCTGCGCAAAAATGTCATCGCCTCAGAATCATACCATTGGAAGGATGCATATCCCAACCCGCCTTTGTGAAGCATTGTCACCGTATTGGATGTAGCATAGATCGAGATCGTAAAAACGAGGAGCGCAATAACAACAACCAGACTCCGCCAGAAAATGGTTCGCTTCTGCCATAACCAAGATCCAATATAAACAAGCAGGATAAGTAATGAAACATAAACTGGTGAAAGGATTCGCAATTTGAATTTTGTACTGGCATCAAACAGCAGCATGGATGAAATAATGGAGGCCATATATCCGAAGACATAAAGCCCGTTCGTGAAGGATAAAATTTCCGGCAGCCTAGTTGAAGGCTGGAGAAATTTTTTTAATCCCGTGGTTACAATCCAAACAAGCAAGCTCAAAGTAATTATTGATAAGATAAAAGCGAACAAACTTGGAATTTTGACAAATGCGCGCCGCCACATTTCAACGGGAACAAAAAATCCTGACAGGTTATAAATACCTGTATTGATATTTTCAAGCGTGAGCGGATGCCAGATCAGCGTGCGGTTGGTGGCATTGTCCGCGACGATCTTGTTGCGAATACTCCAGCCAAGCAGGAACGGAGCGGCGCTGGCAATAAATATCGCCGCACTGATTAATCGTTTCTTCCATGTGTCGTGAAGCAGAATGATCGCGAACAGGAATGTCGCAATCAGGGCAAGCCCGGCATAACGTGTGAGATAAGCAAATGCGGCGAGAATGCCGGTGACAATTAACCAGCCCTGACCCTGCCCTCTCCCAGTGAGAACGGATGAAAGTGAAAAATATTCTGAAAAAGTTAGGAACGCGGCGAGGCTGAAAAAGATATACAGCGGTTCGCTCATCGCAACCGCGTGCGTATTGAACAACGAAACATTGACTGCGAACAACGCAGCCAACATCACACCCGCAGTTTGTGACTTGATCATGCGCCAACCGATAATACCAAGTAAAAACGCGTTCGCGCCAAAGAGTATGGAATTAAGAAAGCGCGTACCGCGCAGGGGATCAAGCCCGCTTAAGCCGATCAATGCGAGGATTGTGGAAAAGCCGGGGGGAAAATGTGTAACCGGTTGATTGGACGCCAGCCAGGCTTCGCGATAGCCTTGTCCGCTTAAAATACTGCGCGCGCCGGCAACGTAAGCAATCGAGTCATCTGAAAGGCCGAGTCCCTGAGGTGTGCTGTAAAGCAATACGCTAATCGCACTCACGGTGATGAAACCAAGAGCCGCTATAAATAAAAATTTACGCGATGAGAAAAGACGAACCATAAAATACGTTATAGATCAGAGTCCGCTGGAATTAAATTCCAGCGGACTCTGATCTAAATTTTTACGCCTGCTTGGCGATATAACCTTGTTCTTCAAGATACGCAACAACGATACGCGCGTTCTCTTCTGCCGAAGCACCGAAACCCTTGAGCGTGATCGCAGGTTCGATCGGCTGTTCATACGGATCATCGACGCCGGTGAAACCCATCGGCTTGCCATCCACCATCGCCTGACGCGCTTTGGCGTATAAGCCTTTTACGTCGCGCTGTTCGCAGATTTCAACGGGAGTATCCATATAAACTTCGATGAAGTTCTCGCCGACCATCTTGCGGGCTTCTGCGCGAGTAGCACGGTACGGGCTGATAGCCGCACAAATAACCGCGCCGCTCGCGTGGACAATTTCGCCAGCCACAAATCCAATGCGGATAATATTGGTGTCACGGTCTTCCTTGCTGAAACCGAGACCTTTCGAAAGATTCGTGCGGACAACATCACCATCGAGAATGGCGATCTCACGTCCGCGCTCGAGGAGCAGCGTGGTGAGCACTTCGGTGGTGGCACTCTTGCCGGAACCGCTCAAGCCGGTGAACCAGATACAAAATCCCTGCTTGTGGCGCGGCGGATACATCTCGCGCAAAATCTCGGCGGTCTCGGGCCGTGTGAACCATTCAGGTAACAGTCTGCCTTTTGCAAGATAATCATCGCGGACTTGTGTGCCGGAGATGTTCGCCACCTTCGCGCCTTTCGGCACATCTTTTTCTTCCACATAACGATCTTCATCGGGAAGATAGACCAACATCTCGAACGGAACCATCTTGACGCCGAGTTCGGCTTCGTATTGCTTCATCACTTCCTGCGCATCATACGGACCGTAGAATGGCTTGCCGCTGGAATCATTTCCCGGCCCTGCGTGATCGCGACCTACAACGAAATGATTCGCACCATGGTTGCGGCGGATGATGGCGTGCAGCAACGCTTCCTTCGGACCCGCCATACGCATCGCCAGCGGAAGCAGGCTGAGCATGGTGTCTTTCTTATCGTAGTAATTATCGACCAACGCCTTGTATGTGCGGACGCGAGTGTAGTGATCCACATCACCAGGCTTGGTCATACCGACAACCGGATGAACGATGAGTGAGCCTTTGACTTCTGCCGCGGCGCGTTTGGTGAGTTCTTCATGAATGCGATGCAGAGGATTGCGAGTCTGGAAAGCGACGACATTATCATGTCCCATTTCTTCAAGCATGGCTCGCACTTGCGCGGGAGTGTGGCGCAAATTTACAAAATCATAATACTTGGGCAGGTTGACGACTTTCAACGGGCCAGAGATACAAACCTTATTCCAGCGCGCCATTTCGGAAACCATCGGGTGCTTGGAATCGGTCGAACCATAAGCATGTGCGGCTTCGGATTCTGCGTCCCAGTGATAGACCTCATCCAGCGTGATGACTGCGATCAAGTCGAAGTTTGCGCTGCGCAATGCAAGTTCGTCGCCCACTGTCGGCAGTTCTTTGGGATCAGCTGTCAGGGTGATGGGAAGCGGGAAGAGAGTTCCATCCGCGAGACGCATTTCCTTGAGCACGCGATCATAATCCGCTTTGCCCATGAAAGTTGTCAGCGGGGAAAATCCGCCGGTGGCGATCAATTCAAGATCGCACATATTGCGCATGGTGATTTTTATGGAAGGCAGTTTCGCGGCGCGGGCGAGAAGTTCATCACGCTCCTTGCCTTCAACGACGAGATTGATGAGTTTGCCGCCATAAGGGGGAATTAATTTTGCTTTTGTCATGTTTCACTCCAATAGTTTTTATGCAGTAAAGACTTAAATCGTTACTACGTTTTTTTCAAACACAAGCGCAAATTATACTCCAAAATTCAGCGGGTGAATTTTGGAATTTTTTTCAGGGAAAAATTTACAAAATTATTAATCGCCCCGTTTTTTGCGATACATGTACAGCTGAGATCAACTTCATAACCCGCACACCATCCTCCAGCGTACATGCTGACTCCACTTCGCCGCGAACGACTGCTACAAAATGTTTCATTTGCTCGAGAAACATGACATTACGCTCCCAATTTTCAGGAAGCGGATATGCTTCCCACTCGCCTCCAGCCTTGATCCCCATTCCTGTGGAAGTCGCCAGCGATTCGGGAGAAGAGCGATAAATGCGCGTTGCGCCATCAGAGAGATCCCATTTCAAAGAACCTTTTGTTCCAATGATCTCAAAACGATGCGCGGGCGGCTGTTGATTAAAATCCAGATGCAGGTTGCCCAGCGCTCCACTTTCAAAACGTAAGCCGATCTCGGCCGTGTCTTCCACATCCACTTCAAGATCGCTTAACTTCGCCGTGAATCCCCACACTGATTCAACTTTTCCCACCAGCCACGGAAGATAATCCAGCGAGTGACATTGCGTCAGCACCACGCCGCCGCCCATGTCGGCGCGCGCCGCGTAGCCTTTGCGATAATCCTCCCATGGATGCCAGGCGGGCAGGTATTCACCGAAATGCACATGCGCTGAAATGATCCGTCCGATCTCGCCGCCCGAAATCAATTGCTTGGCGCGCATCAAGCCAGGATGAAAGCGGAATTGAAAAGCGACCAATACTTTCGATCCGCTTTTTTTCACAGCGGCTTCGAGTTTATCCAATCTTTCGGTTGAATTTGAAATTGGTTTTTCAAGCAAAATAGAGCAGCCCGCTTCGGCAGCAGGTATGGCGACATCCAAATGCATGGATGTTGGATTCCCCACGATGACAGCGTCAGGCTTATATTTATTTAGCGCTTCCTGCAAATCGGTTTCAACGGGAAATCCCGCGAGTTCATCATCAGACATGGTTGCTTTGCGCGTGCGATAGAGGATGATATCTCTCTCTCCCAGTGCGATTAAATTTCGCATGTGACGGCGACCGATGGAACCGAGGCCTGCAATTAAATATTTCATGAACTCACCAATTCAAATCTTTCTCGTACTTCCATTTGACCAACATCTCGCCCACAACTTCCTTGAAGATGGATTTGTCCATCTCTGTGAATAATCGCGACCAATTTCCAGCCTGTCCTTTTGGGAGGAAGGAAGCGATGCCTTCGTTTCTTTTGGCTTGCCATTCCTCATCGGGATTTGATTCCATTTCAGCTTTTATATTCTCAACTAAAAACGAATCCACATTTTTCACACCGAGAAAAATCCATAGTTTGCTCATTTCATCAAAAGGAGTTTGAAGCAGGTCTTCGTAACGCAAGCCGTAATAATTCCCGTCAAACAATCTACGACCTTCGTCTTCGGTTTCCTGCAAATTCTTAACCCAACCTTTTGCCGCGCGGCGAATGAATGCTTCGTTAAATATTGAACGGCGGCCATCTGTAAATGGAACAGAATCAACTTTCAGGTCAGCGATGATGCGTTTATCTTCGCGAGTCAGAAACTTGGATTCTTCCACAAAATTACGGAAGCGCTCAGAGATCAGCACATCGCGTCCATCACGGACGATGTACACAAGTTTTGCATCGGGATAAACGGCCTGCATATCGCGCACCGCCTGACCATGAATCGTGGACGAGGGGCTTTTATCGCCGACGATCATTTTCCCTTCGCGGGCGGCATCACGCTCAAGAATAAAATCAGCGGAAGCGCGCAGGACAAGCGGAGACAAATCAACTCCCTGATTCCAACGGTTGGATTTACGCGTCAGCCACTCTTCAGCTTCGGGTGTGTTCACCAAAGATTTAAGAAGCGGCTGACGGGTGAAGAAGTGTGCTTGATAATTGCAATGCACTTCTGGATGCAAGCGTGCGAGGCGCATGAGCAGCGTCGTCCCTGAGCGGGCGTGGCCGAAAATGAAGAACTTCTCGCGAGGGAAGAACTGCTTGATTTCCGCAACTTCCTCAGGCGTGATATCAGGAATGGGATTGCGCTTATTCTTTTTGGGGTCGCCTTTGATGATGATGCGGGCGGCGGATTTGAATCGAGAAAACATATTTACAAAATCTCCAAATTATCTTGGGGAGAGAGCGCAGGAGCAGATGGCAAGTGTGATGGAAAAGTAATAGGAAAATATGGAATTTTTCCCTGCCATAACAATCCTATTGTTCTCAAGACCGAGCTAATGAAAATAAATCGTTTCTTTGGTGATCCAGATCGGAGGCGTTTTGCTTGGATCTGTTACACATAAAATCATTGATCCCGTCCTCGCGACAGAAGGCGCTTTTCCAGTGATCCAGGCGTAACCCCAATAACAACCTGCAAGCACTGTTGCAACAGATTCACTGGATATGCCCAAGGTATAACTATAAGTAACGCATTCTTTCTGGGTATTAGGCGTGGTCATTCCAAAAGACAAGTTAACGAAGCCGCCAGATTTATTTACGAATTTTACTTTTACCAAGGCACCTTGGGGCTTCTCAGCAGGAATCTGATCACAAGGATCTTGTGTTGCAACGGCAGAATTATTAACCGAGGCAAAAGTAGCTGGAGGGAGCGTTGGGAGCAATGTGAATGTGGCCAACGGAGTCTCGCTGGGAGGTAGTGGTGTTAACGTAGATGTAGTTGTTGGCATTGCTGCCGCGGTTTGAGTGATAGAAAGCCATGCGTTTGCGATGGCAGTATTAGAAATTTCTGCGGCGCTCAAGGATTGCGTGGGGGCAGGTCCACAAGCGGATATAAGAGTGATGATGAATAAGGAAACGATGGTTAGGTATTTCTTTTTCATTTTTTTCTCCGTGTACTTATTTTTACCACAAACGTTCGAAGTTTCGACAAATGCACTTGCAACCGTAATTTATAATCAGGCTAGTGAATATAATATTCTTAAAATAAATTCCGCAGTTCGCCTGCCAGATGTTCCATCTGTAAATGTAATTTCGTCCTCTATAAATTTTCTGCGTTCAGGATAATCAAGGGATGGATTTTTCAGGTACGCATTCAACATGGAACGCAATTCTTTTTCAGTGGATGCCACACGTCCCGCCTTTGATTCGCGAAAACGTTTGTGCGTGGGCCAGTTGCCAATTTCCTTCAGTGATAACGAAAACTTCTTCGGCTTGTTCCATCCCCCAGGGACATCAATTGTCGCCGCGATCATCGGCGTATCGTGGACTGCGGTCTCGACCAGCATCGTCGAATAAACTGTCACCACTACATCAGAGTACGCCATCATGGACGACTTCTCGTCCATGTCTTCGCCGCCGTAATAGCCGAGTGACCCGCCCAACGCCACAGGCTGAACAACATGCACATGCGGATATTTTTTCTCCAACTCGAAAACTTGCGCGCGCTCATCTGCAAAAATTTTCGGCTTATCTTGAAAGTGACTTGGGTGCAAGCGGATCAACAACTGCGAAGGCTCTGCCAGTGAATCAGATGAAATCAAATTCGCCAGTGCTTCGATATTTGGATAGTTCGGCGCGAAGTGGACAAAACTGCTGGCGTACGAGATCAACTTGCGCTGAGGGTCGAGTCTGTGCAGTTTGAAATATTCGTCACGCGGCATGAGCCATTGCTTGCGGAAATATCCGTCATACGAGGGAATGCCGCCCACATGCACATGCTCGGGATTCCAATCCGAGCCTTTGACGAGTTCCTCTTTTTGCAACTCAGACCAACAGGTCGCCCACTGCACATCCGCACCGCTTACATTATATGAAGAAGAATTGTCCCAGCCGACAATGACGGTCATATTAGAGATCCCTCGTCGGGCAGATTCACGCAAGAGGTATCGGTCCATGCGCCAGCCTGGAGTCGAAGCGATGACCATGTCAGGTTGATACTTTTCAAATAGATCAGTGTAAAGGTCAGGGGTGAAGTGGTTTTGCATCCGCACCAAAAGTTTGCGGGCGGAGGAAAAATTCCGCAGGAGCAGAATCATCAGCGCGGAGGGAATCCAAATGCCCAAGCGGAATTTCCAGCCGTTCTCAGCCCACACTTCCCAAATGTGACTGTCCATGGCTTCGGTGTTGATGCGGCGCGAGCCGCCGACGCGGCGTAAATAAATGAGCAGAGATTGCAGGCGCGGGCTGACTTTTTTTGCGTAATCATTTGCCTGCTTCAATCGCAAGCCCTCAAAGGTGAGTCCGGGGCGCGCAAAACGCTGGGCGATTTTTTCTTTGGTGTCGTCATCGGTAAGTACGACGACCTCGACACCCGCAGCAAGCAGAGTCGAAACGACGTCGCTTTGCAGGAAGTAGATGATTGCCATGCCGTGGTCGGCGGAGATGAAGATGCGTTTGGTCATGAGTCTTTTTTATGGCTTTCTCAAAACCAAGTGATACCCAATCGCAGCGGGATTTTTGGCGGCTTTGGGTGATTTGGCAAATCCACTACCAATCAACGGATTCATCAAAGAGATTAAACATTCGATCAAGATCAACAGTCCGCGCCCAAGCCAGCGTGAAAGGTGCGAAAGTTTTGGCAGAACCCAAAAGCGCAGGTTACGAGTCGCTTCACCGAGGAAGAAAATCGGGTCGTAATAACCTTCGAGCATGGCAATCTCAAAGCCATGTTGCTTTGCCATTTTTTCGAGCGAGTAATGAGTGTAGCGTTGAAAGTCAAACGGAGCCTGATGCACCTTGATCATGAACGGCACGGCGATCACCAGCGAACCACCGGGCTTTAGCAGGTAAAAAAGCGCATCAAGCAATTCATGGAAATGATAAACATGCTCCAGCACATTCATCAGCACCAGCATATCAAATGTATTTTCTTTGAAGGGGATGCATTCGCCAAAGTCGCACGCCAGGTCAACTTCAGGATATGCGACAACATCCACCGAGAGATATTTCCTTCCCGAGAAGATTTGAGCGAAATCTCCATGCCCTGCGCCGACATCAAGAATCAACGCATCTTTATGCTGATCCTCGACCTGCTCCTGCAAAAATTTCCAATTTGCCTGCCTCCAGGGAGTTCCCTGCTCCGGTCCGCGCTCGACACGCTCATAGACATGAGCCGTCTCCGGCATGGGAGTGAAGACCAGCTTGCCTTCATGAATGCGGACTTCGCGTCCGTCATCGGCACAGCGCCAGAGATTTTGTTCTTTGATCGAAAAAGGTTCTTTACAATCGGGGCAGACGATCAGGGATAACAGCAATTCATTCATGCGTACCTATTTATAGTAGATGTTGAAGATGGCGTTGTACAAGGCCAGCAACGGTTTCTTGAGGAAAGGCAGTTCCCAAAATCGTTTTGAGGGGGAATCCTGTTTGGGCGGCGAACCCGCTTTGAGCATGGAAGGAAGCGTGTTGCTCATATTCTGGGCGTAGCGCTCCACAGGCATTAATCGCAGGTAACCAGCCGCATCCATACGCTCATCCAGTTGCCGCACCTGACCCATTGGCTTATCCATCTCAAAAGGCAGGAACTGCGCCAGCACGGATTTATACGCGGCGAATTGCCAGTGACTCGCGCCAAGATAAGCGGGAAGATTTTTATACGTGACGTAATAGTCGGTTGTTTCGCTGTATATTTTTTTCAATTCTTCATCTGAAAAACCAAGCGTGGTTGAAAATTCATAAAACCATTCATAAGGCAAAATATCTCCTTGTTTTAATTCGGCATCTTTTCTTGCCCATGCAACAGAGCTTTGTAAATATTTTTCTGGTGTACGAAACGGACGCGCGGTCACCATGCCGACATTCGGGAAGGTTTCGAGAATTTCCACAGAACGTGAAAGCCATTTCGGAGAAAATAATACATCCGCATCAGTATAGGCAATGATCTCGCCAGGCGCGCCTGTCAGCATCACATTCCACGCGCCGCCCTTGCCCATATTTTTTTCAGAAAGAATCAAATATTGAATTCGCCCTTCCTCTTTTTCTTTGACAAGAAAATCTCGCACTTCGGGGCATGAGCCGTTATCGAAAACCATCAAGTCGAATGGCAGACCCGCATCCCTGCGCATGGACTCAAGGCTGATCTTTAACACATCTAAAGTCTCAGCATAAAATCCACTTAAGAATGGAATGTAATTGAGCAACGCAACCGTGATCCGCTCTGCGCGGGCTACATCTTTGACGAACTTGGCGGGGTTTTGGCCTTTTCTCATGTATCACTATACTCCGTTGGTTGAGTAGGGTCGAGCGATAGCGAGACCCATATCGAAACCAACATGTAATTTAAAAATTTCAGATTTGCCAGTAATTGCTGGTTTCGATACGGCGGACAAGCACCGCCTACTCAACCAGCAGAGTGTATCAATTATTTGAACAACTTTTTAAATCGTTTCTTCCATCGTTTTGGACGCGCAATATTTTCAACCATCTTCTCAGGTAGAAAAAAAATTATGGAACGCAGAAACAACTCAAAGCTGCGTGTGAAGCGCTGCGAAGTCATCTGCGGGCGGATAAGTTTACCATCCGCAAGTTGATGTGTTGAATCCAGAATTGTGTAGCGGATGTTGGCCTGTCCGCCCGCGAGACGAATATTCTCATTCGTATCGGGATGTTCGTAATGTGATTTGCCGCCAGGCAAGTGGCTATAGTCATGGTTCTGGTGTACGATCATCACCGACGGCGTGCAATCAATGACAGACCATTTTTCACTGCGCGCCTTGTAGATCATCCAATTGTCCCAGCCTGCTCTGCCAATAATGAAATCAGGAATATCCTGATAACAGTTTTTTGGGAAAAGGAAAAAATCGCTTCCAGCGGGACGGTGAAGGTTATTTTGACTGTGGACAGTGGACCGTAGATGGTTTTGCCATTCTGCGGTGAAATCAATCGGGGATGTAATGTTATAGTCCCAACGCTGACTCAGTATCACAAATTTATCTTTCAGCTTCACAACTTGTTTCGCCGCCTCAACCAAATCAGGCAAGAGGATCATATCCGCGTTGATGATGCAGAGAAATTCACTATTACTATTTTCGCGCGCCAACTGAAACATGGACGAGATCAACGGTGTGCCTGATTCATTACTCGCCACATTTGGCAAATGCTTCACACCGAGTTCACGCGCAGCTTTGGCAAGACCATCCTCTTCGCCAAGCAAAACGACTTCGACATCAGGGAGCAGAGTCCACGAACGGATCGCGTTGCGCTGGATCATCGCAATGTGTGGATTGGTAAAAGGTTTGGGGGCAGAGAAAAGAGTAAGGAAAGTCATCAGTGATCAGTTGCCAGCAGCTCTTTCGTCAACATCTTTGAAAGTTTTATGCTGAACACCCGCATTGATTTCCATTAATTGAGGTTCATCGTGGACTAGATCCAAAACTTCCTTCCAGGTGAAATCATCACGACCAGCGAAGCGGGAATAAACTTCGCGCATGAATTCCAGATCCTCGGGCGTGTCCACCGTCCAACGGTAATCGCCGAAGTCGGTGATGTGCTGGAGGATAGCAATATTGAATCCGCGCGGGGAAAGGCCAGTTTGCATTGATTGGTTTTCAGTGATCAGTTTTACGCCTTCATAAAAGAACGGCATAACATGCTCACGGTGCTGAGGTTCCTTTGCTTCTTTCCACGCCTTTTTCAAGACTTTAAAGGTACAAGCTTCAACATCCAAACCAATCGGATACGTTCGCGTCCGTGGGGGCGGAAGCCGATTCGCCGCGAAATCCACTGATGACTGATCACTGCTTATTGCTTTTACTACATTGTCGATCAATTCAGGATCAATGACGGGACAATCCGCGGTGATGCGGACGACAACATCCGCTTTGGCTTGTGACGCAGTTTGATAATAACGGTCTAGCACATCGAACAGACTGCCGCGTGTGAAGGGAATTCCGCTAAAGTCGCAGTATTCCGCCACGGGGTCGTCGGATGTGTCTGTCGTTGTGGCAAAGATGACTTCGTCCAGAGTCTGCGCTCGCGAGGTGCGTGTGTAGACGCGAGTCAACATTGGTTGACCTGAAATATCTGCGAGAATTTTCCCAGGCAGACGGGATGAGGACATGCGTCCTTGAATGATGGCTACTACTTTTGGTTTCATATATTGTTGGGGCGGATCGCGATCTGCCCTTACACGTTTTGCGCCTCAGACGGAATCGACTCAGCGGTGACAAAACCCTTTGCACGGAATTTCTCGATATAGTTGCGCACCATCCAATAATCGAGGCCAACCTGTTCAGCGATCTCGAAGACGGACAGCTCGCCTTCGAAGCGCATCATGATCTTTTCAATGGCGCGGTTGAGCGCCCAATTCTCGCGCCAATCGACCCACAGGCCATTTCCGCTCAGGAAAACCGGCCCACGGAAAGTGCGCTTCGGAATGTAGTTGCTCGCATAGATCCGGATGATCTGTTCCGCAGTTTCCGCCGCCCCGACCAGCATGTCTTCGTGGATGATATCGAGGTTGTCATCGCTGGTGTGATACTCGTCATACGGCCAGCGGTTGATCGAGATGCACGGCACGTTGACTCCAGGCCCGTTGATGACGCGCTCATCGTTGGCGGGAGCCGCGGCGAAATCACGTTCATCGTGAGCCACATTGCGTAAAAGGTAATTGGTAATTTTATCGAGCAGATGCGTATGCTGACGTGTGTGATGCCAGGCGATCTTGTTCTTGTTGCCAGTCATTTCCATGAAGATGCCGCCGCGCATGTTTTGAATAATATCTTCGTTGTGTGAAAGATACACAATCGTACCGATGGTCTCAGGCCCAAACCAAAAGCGGACACTCATCGAGCCAGCTGGCAGAGGTTTTTCAGCGAGGCGCCGCGCCAACTCAATAGCGCTGACCACACCCGCGCCATCGTCATTGGCTTGCATGGGGTGACAAGTATGCGCCTGAACAATGATCTCGCCTGCGCCACTCGGTCCGCCCTCGGGGTGGATAACGGCAGTCGCCATTTTGAATCCCTGTTTAGGGTCGGAGATAAATTCAGATTTGATAACAGCTCGATATTTTTTATCGCGCGGAAGTTTATCGAATACATTCTTCGGTAAGCAGAATCCCCAATCGCGATCATAATATTTGAACACCCACGGAATGGCATGCGGACGTTTCTCGTTGAAATGTAAATGTGGCTGGAGATCTTCGAACGAAAGAGTCGCATCGACCGGCAGAGAATACGAAACGATATACAGCGGATTATTCTTGAAATCCACAATTCTTTCGCCGCCTTCGATCTCCAAATAGGCCTCCTGCACCACATATCGTTCAGGCACTTGCCACGTCCACGCCTTTTCAAGCGGAGCATACGTCTCGATAGTGTAGTTGGAGGAATCCGGCATGTACGAGCCAATGATCTCCAACGTCTTATCGTGATCATCAGACGCCAGCGTCCGATGCAGCGGGAAAAATTCTGCCAATACAGATTTCAACGATGTATAAGATTTCATACTTGTTTCCTTATCTACATGTTGGCTGCTCGACCAACAAATTATGATTTACCAATTACCAATCTCTAATATTTCGGCTCTTCAATATAATGCAATTTCTCAGGGTTCTCACGCACGATGACAGACATGTTATCGTAAAAATCATTCGCCGTCGCAAAATGGACTTTCGCCGCGCCGACCTGAACTTCTTTGATCACGCCATCTGCCAGCAGTTCATTCATACCAGGCACAATATACGTCTTCACGCGCGCACTCTTACGGACAAACATCGAATACTTTTTGATGCGCGGCTCACGATCATAGCCCATATAGATGCCAGAAAATTCCTTTATGCGGCGATAGTCACAACCTACATTGTATTCAATATAATGATGCATCGAAAACGTGCTGTTAAAATCCAGACCGATGCTCACGATCGTGCCGTTCGTTTTGTGGAACAATGCGAAAGCAGAGTTCGGACCGTACGCTTCCATGTCGTCCGTTTTTGAAAATTCGTCAGCGCGCGCGCCCCAAACCGAGAAACTGTAGATCGGATGCGGAGTCCGCTTCGCGTCAGGTCTGATGCGGGCGAGTTCGGTGATCATGCCCATCTTCGACGGCGTCTCCAGTACATCAAAATAATGTGTCTCCGTCCACGATTGAAAATTGAACGCGGGGAACATTACCGTTCCAGTTTTTCCAACCAGCTCGCGCATCACATCAATGACCGTATCCGCGCCGCCCTGCACGCCGCCCAGCGATTTATACGAGGTGTGGACGATGATCGTATCGCCCTGCTTGACACTGGTCTGGCGAAATCCGTCGAGTAATTCTTTATGGTTCAACATATTATTTCCTTTCCTTGAGACTTCGATAAATATTCATCAACACTTTGGCATTCTTTTTCCAATCCGCTCGCATCTCAGCGGACTTGCGGCTGGCTCGGCCGATCTGGGGCAGTTTCTCCCTTTGAGAGATCGCCGCGAGAATTTTTTCGGCGAGAGCATCCGCATCGCCATCTTGAAACAACCAGCCGTTTTCATTTTCAACGATCCATTCCTTGTTCGCAGGAATATCAGAAACCAAACAGGGCAAGCCGCACGCCAACGCTTCCATCAATGAAACGGATGAACCATCCACATGCGAAGGCGAAATATAAACATCTGCCATATGATACCAGCGTGGCAGATCCGTTTGCGATATCTGCCCGCCAAAAGTGACTCGATCCAGCACGCCGCCGCTTTGCAATATCAGCCGAAGTTGTACGCTTTGCGAGCCGCCGTTCAGTAAAATTAAATCTACGTTTTCATTTTGCTGCGCCACGTTGACAAATGCGTGCGCAAGAATGTCGACACCGTAGCGGATTTCCCAGGAGCGGTTGCAGAAGAGAGTGAAGTGATCAGTGTTTAGTGACAAGTGATCAGTGTTTGGTGAAAACTGTTCGAGGTCAACGCCCCAGGGGAATACAACTGTTTTTTCAGGATTCATTCCGCAAGCAACGGCTTTGTCTTTTGTAACATTGGCATCACTGGTGAAAAAAGTGGAACGTTTCAACGTGTAACGTGTAACGCCTTCCCACCATTTGCTGCGATGAACATCGTCCATCAAATCGAATCCCCACGACATGCTAAGGATGGGACGAAACCCACTTAACACCGCAATGAACGCACAAGTTTGAATCGGGCCAGCGTGGATTAGGTCAGGCTTTATCTCCTTGGTCAAACGTCGAAAGTCGAAAGTCAACTTTGCGAGATTGCTCCAGCGAAATGGTTCGCGTCCGCCTTTCCAGATTACCTGAGTTACATTTTCAGGAACAGAACGATCTTCCACCTGCCTTCTGTTCCCTTCCAGTTGGACAAAGAATATTTCATTTCCATCCTCTGAAATGGATTTTAGGAAGCGGTAATCGTGTGTGGAATAGCCGAGGGAGAAATAGATGATACGCATAATTGGTAATTGGTAAATGGTAATTCGTAAATTACAAATTACCATTTACTGAATTTACGCGCCCAAATCCGTCCAGCGCAGTTCTTTGCCGAAAGGCATATCCGCCAGAGCTTTGGTGCCGATGACACTCTGGATTTGATCAGGCTTGATCGCTCCAAGCGTGGCGGGACGAAGCACGTCGATCATATCACGCGTAAAAGCCTCGCCGGCTTTGATGTCACGCGCCGCGCGCAGGCAGCGGCGTTGTACGATCTGCGTCTCCTGTTCATTCTCTGCAATAAATTTATCGGGGCTTCCAAGCGAACGTTCCAGCAAACGAGTCTCTTCAACCATCTTCGCCCAATTCTCAGGATTCATTGCGAATTTATGGTCTGGCCCTTCGCGGTCGTTACTGTCAGTAAAGTGACGCTCGATGACGCGCGCACCCAAAGTCACCGCGCCGAGGACAGGAGCAACAGAATGAGTATGATCCGATAAACCTAAAATCACATCGGGGAATATGGTTGCAAAAGTTTTTAGAACATTCAAATGCAAATGATCATAATTCTTCGGGCTGGCAGTGTAATTGGTGTTGCATTGCATCAAGACCAGTTGCTTATTAATTTTCAAAATAGCGTGGACAGCCTTTTGCACGTCGCCGATCGTGGATGCGCCTGTGGCAATGAAGAACGGCTTGCCTTTGCCTGCCATTCGTTCCAGAGCTTCGATCCAGTCAATTTCACCGGAACCAGCTTTATACACTTCCACATATTGATCAAGAAAATCAATCGCCTCGAAATCATAAGGTGAGGAGAAATAATCAATGCCGACTTTGTTACATTCTTCAACCAGAGTCATGGACCAGTCAAATGGAATGGACGCGCCTTTGTAAACTTCAAACACTGATTTCTTCCACGCTGCCTGATGCGAAACCTGTCCGCCATTCATGGCTTTGAAGCCATAATCAGAGACGATCTTGGGCGCGTCAAAATTCTGGAACTTGGCCGCGTCCGCGCCAGCTTCTTTTGCGAGATGAATCAATTCTTTCGCGCGATCCAAGTCACCGTCATGGTTGGCGGCGATATCTGCAATAAAGTAAGTAGGGTGGTTTAATCCAATTGTGCGTTTGCCGAATTTAATTTCCATAAATCCTCCATTTCTGTGGATAGCGAAGTGTACCCTGTGGGTAGCGAAGTGTATCCTGTGGATAAAGGTTCTAAAATCTGTGGATAACTTGAGTTTGGCTATGGATAACTCTGTGCGAGGGCGGGGGAAAACCCTGTCGCTACAGTTGATAACCACGTATTTTCTGTGGATAACCTTGTTGATATTGTGTAAAAAACTCGTTCAAACCTGTGGAAAACTCAGGGAGAGACTCACCCAGATCTGTGGATAACTTGTTGACAGATAGCCACAAGTTGTGGGAACGGCGGGCAGTAAGGTTGGAAGAGAGAATGGATTTTGGGGAAACTTCGCTCTCCTTCAAACTAAACTTGCGTGCGATCTCAACTCCAAACTGATATTTGCTCATAGCTTGCGGCCCGACGAGGTGATATAAACCTTCCAATTCATTTTTCAACATTTTCAACAGGGTTCGCGCTGTGTCATTGACCAGCATCGGGCAAAAGATCACATCGGTGAATCCGCTCATACTTTTGTTATGCGTCAAGTTGTGATGGAAGAATTCTGCAAGGCTTCTTTTTCCGCTTAAACTCCATCCGTAAAAATTGACACGCGCCACGATCGCGTTTTGATTTTCAGCAAGCACCGCCTGCTCGCCCGCTAATTTTGTTTGCGAATAAACGCCAAGCGGGATGGGAATATCTTCCTCGGTATAAAAGCCTTCTTTTTGACCGTCAAAAACGGCGTCAGTTGAAATATGTGCGAACAAAATCCCGCGTGTTTTGCAAGCTTTCGCCAATTGCGCGGGCAGCTCTGTGTTCATGAGGCGGGCAAGGTAGGGGGTGTTCTCGCAGGCGTCAAGGTCCGCAAGAGCCGCGCAGTTTATCAACCAATTCGGCCGCGCAGAGTCGAGAGCGGAATCCACAGCGCCGGGATTCAATAAATCCAGTTTCAAAATATTATAGGGTGCGCTAGTCAACTTGCCGCGATCGACGCCAATGACCTCATTTTCGATCATCGCTTCCTGCGCGAGATTGACTCCGAGCAAACCACTAACGCCAGTAATTAGTATTTTCATGGTTGCGCTCGCGGAATAAATGCGTAGACAGGTAAACAGGTAAACAAGTAAACATGCTGCCAAGATGCATACATATCTACTTGTGTACATGTATACATTTTCACTTCCTCATCCTTCGAGCTTGCCTTGTGTGAACAGTTCTTCGAACGGCGCGATATATTTTTTTATGCCGTCAACATCGAGCCATTCCAAATTGTTGTCGCTGGAATAAACAAAACCTTCGTTGAGCGGTTTGCCTTTATTCTGCCATGAATAACCAAACCAGGTGGCTTCGGCGGGTTGAACGACAAACATATTATCAACTTCAATTGTGTGACGCGCTTCATCCTCGGAGATCAAAACTTCGTGAAGTTTTTCGCCGGGCCGAATGCCGATAATATTGATCTGCGCATTGGGTGCAATGGCGCGCGCAAGGTCAATCACTTTTGTGCTGGGAATCTTTGGCACAAAAACTTCACCGCCTTCCATTTGCTCAATACAGGTGATCACAAAACGGACTCCCTGATCAAGCGAAAGCCAGAAGCGGGTCATGCGGTCATCGGTGACGGTGATCCTGCCGCCGGCGCGTTGATTGAGGAACAGCGGAACGATCGAGCCGCGCGAACCGACGACGTTCCCGTATCGGACGCACGAAAATCTGGTCGCTGACCCACCGGCATAAGCGTTGCTTTGAATGGTTAACTTCTCCCCGGCCAGTTTCGTGGCCCCGTAAAGATTCGCCGGGCTGACAGCTTTATCGGTGCTGACCATCAACACTTTTTTCACACCCGCATCCAGCGCGGCTTCGACGACGTTCGCCGTGCCCATGATATTGGTTTTGATCGCTTCCATCGGATTGTATTCGCAAGCCGGGACTTGCTTCAACGCCGCCGCATGGACAACAATATCTACACCATGCATGGCGCGCACAAGCCGTTCGCGGTCGCGGATATCGCCAATAAAATAACGCAAGCGCGGATCGTTATATCCGCCGACCTGCATTTCATGCTGCTTCAATTCGTCGCGGCTGAAAACAATGACCTTCTTCGGCTGTTTTTCTTCGAGCAAAATCTTGATGAATTTCTTACCGAATGATCCTGTTCCGCCGGTGACGAGTACAACTTGATTTTTCCAGTCCATAATAAGTTCTCCTATTTTTTCTTAACCACAATCAAAGGATACTGTCCGTTCTCGGCAAAAAACTTTGGAAATAAATCTTCGAGCCAGAAAATAAACCTCAAAAACATTCTTCCGCCAATTGGCCGAACGAACCAACGCAAAAATCGAGTGCTCAAACTGCGCCAGGGTTTAATCTCGATGGCCATCAGCGAGCCGATCTCGCGCCTGAGCCACTCAGGCGTCATTTTTTGGACAAAGGTGCCCGTGGCATCTGCTTCGTTCTGCCATTCTTTTTTCTTTTTTGCAGAGCGACCTGACAACTTACGCATGAAGCCGATTAATGGTTCAGTAACCATCGTCAAGCGGGGCTCATGCCATCCGTTGACAATGGCGGCAGTCCGCCCGCTTGCGAGTACTCGGTAAATTTCCCTGTACGCACGCGGATGCTCCGTTAAACCTAAATGATGAATGGCGTGCATGGAAACTGCCCCATCAAAAGCCTCTTGTTTGAATGGCAGATTGGCAAGGTCACCTACAACAAATAAACCGTGATCTCCAATTCTTTCACGCGCCTCACGCAAAGCTTGAATGGAAATATCCAGACAAACGCGCTTTTGGTATCCCTGCGAATAGACTTTATATTCTTCATATTGTACAGGGCCAGAACCTGCGTCCAAAATAAATTTACCAGTTGAAAAGAGTCCATTCATCACACGCAGCCGGGTCTTGTGAATATATTCGCGCGAAACCGGGCGCAGGTCTTCGTAACGGGCGTTTTGATACAACCCGTCCTCTTCCTGCTGCCAGCCGATCTCATCATAGAATTCGCGTACTTTTTGTTTTGTGTCGTTGGTCATGTTTACCTATCGTAATGCAGGCTGAAGTCTGAATTACCATTATTTATTACGAACTAAAATCCGCACTCCGATCATTTCCACGTGAATGGTTCATTCACCAGGAAATCAAATGTATCGTTGAATTGTGCCAGACCTTCTTCACTCAAGACTCTTTCCAAAGGCCACACTTCCAAGTCATCCCAGAAATTCATCAAACGCCACGGAAACGGACGCGGGTATTCAAAGAAGAAACGATAGGCATAATTCCATGCGAATTCAGTTTGCTTTTCATCCAACTGATGAGCGGGAATATCTGCCAAAACTTTTTCGAGGGTGGCATAGTATTCATCCCAGGAATTTGGGTCGAGGGTGAAGCCGCGTCCGCGATAATGGGTTTCGCCGCAGGAGATGACAGGACAGCCGTTCATCGCAGTTTCGAGTCCGACCGTGGTGGTATACGCCAGACCGACATCGGCGATTTCGATCAAGTCGTAGGTATTGATCTTATCCAACGCGCCGATGACATGAATATGGCTGGGAAGTTCAGGCAAAGCCTCTCGCACAACCGTCCCCATGGATTTGGCTTGCGGGACGAGTTTTTCGCCAGGATGAACGCGGATCACCATTTGGACCTCGGGCCTGGTTGCAAAAAACTGGACAGTCTTCGTGATCCACTCAGTCATCGAAGCGGCGAAGATATCGCGTCCGAGGGTGAGGCTGTCACCAAGAACATTCGCGGCGAGCATTACTATGGGACGGTCATCCAGGTTGAGCAATTTGCGAGTCTCTTGCGCACCTTGCGATGACACGTATTGCCACAAGCGTTTTGATTTTCCCCACACGCGCGCGCCGCGGCGGGCATTTTCCAAATCAGCCACGCGCTCGAACATGGAATCGGTAATTTGTAATTGGCAACGTGCTATTACGAGATAATCGGTATCCTGCTGCATGATGGATGAATTTTGCGCAATCCAAATTTGTTCGCGCTGATCGTTGAATTCATAGGTGACTGCGTCAATATTTAAATAGCGCGCCACGCGGAAGACAACTCCCATTTCGAGAATTAATCCATTCGGGATCAAAACGACATCGGGCTTATGGGATTGCAAATATTCAAACGCGGCTTGGGCGGCGAAAGTGTTGCGCTGAATTCGCAAGTCATATAACGCACGATCGCTTGCGTCGTTCATGTTCACTTCTTCACGCATTAATGTGTACTGCACATCCCAGAGCGAAATCTCTTTTATGTCAGCTAGGAGAATGTCTGGAAGAACCGTCGCAGGTCGAAGGTCAAGCATTGAAGCGTGCTTGACCAAAGGTGATAAGGAAGCGAGGGCATCTTTTGTGTGAAGGATTCTTTGCCGTTGTGAAAAACTATCTTTTTGCTTGTGCCACTCAGAATATGGCAATGTCAATAAAGTAACTTCATGTCCGAGGCCAGCCAGTACCAATCCAAGATATGCAGATTGCTCGATCCAATAATGAAGGGTTGCGAAGAATAAAACAGTCTTACCGGATTTTGCGTTTTTTGCAAATGGATCAACCACCGCGCGCGCCGCTGGCAGGGATTTCTGCAAACGATCCAAATTGAAATGATCTTTACGTGGACGATTCCGCTGCCGAAGCATCCAATCGATTTCGGCAGTGTAGGGCAGGCCGCCCAAGAGGTCTCGGAGAGGGTTTGTTTTTGGCATGTTGGTAATTGGTAATTGGTAAAGGGTAATTGGTGGTTGATAATTACCATTTACCAATTACTGCTAGCCTATCTTCTCAATTTTCCATGAAAGTCGCGGACGAACGGGGCCAACTCGCGGCTCGCCCCATTGCATGCCTGGCGCGCCAGAAATATCCACGTTGAATGCAAGCGCGTTCTCATCCATGAAATAACGGCGCACGCCAAACGAGCTCGCGTTCACGCCAAGGCTATAGCGGCCTTCGTTGAAAATATCGGCGGGGATTTCGGCGCGGCTGACGTAACGACCCGACTTGCGCGAATCAAATTTTTCAAAGAGTTCCGGCGCGTCGGTATCAAACGAAGTGAGCACAAACTCACCGCGCATGGTGCTGAGATAAAAGCCGACGCGCAGACCTGTGATGGACGCATCAAGTTGATATTCAAATTCAACGGTGACTGGTTCAATGGAGCGGACGGTATCAATGACCTTGCCGCTTCTGTTCTTGACCTTCAAACTGATCGGTCTAAATGGAGCACTCGAAGCTGGGACATCTTCCCCATCCCAAAGACGCTCGCCTGCCTGCGCCTGCCCCGATGAAAGATAAAAATCAACGGCTTCCTGCGTGGGCGCGCGCATGATCAATTGGCCTTTGTTCAAAACAATAGCTTCCTGAGTAAGCCGCATAATCGCGGACATGTTATGGCTGACGAACAATACCGTGCGGCCTTGCTGTGCCACGTCACCCATTTTGCCAAGACATTTGCGCTGGAATTCCGCATCGCCCACCGCGAGCACTTCATCTACAACGAGGATCTCAGGCTCTAGATGTGCAGCAACTGCGAAAGCCAAACGCAGATACATGCCTGATGAATATCGCTTAACAGGCGTATCAATGAATTGACTGACTTCAGAGAAATCGACGATCTCATCAAACTTGGATTCGATCTCGGCATTCTTCATGCCAAGGATGGCGCCGTTCATGAAAATATTTTCACGCCCTGTCAGTTCGGGGTGAAAACCAGTGCCCACTTCGAGGAGCGAGCCAACACGTCCACGCACAGAAACGGTTCCTAAAGTTGGCTCGGTAACGCGGGAAAGAATCTTAAGCAAGGTGCTTTTGCCCGCGCCGTTTCGTCCGATAATTCCAAGAACTTTTCCTTCCTCCACATCGAACGTGACATCTTTCAGCGCCCAAAAAGAAGCGGTGTTGGTTGTGCCGCGCGCGCCTTTGCCAGTCAACGCCTTATATATGCGGACAGGAGTCATGGCTGCATCCACAAGCACTTCGCGCAGCATTCCATATTTGAATTTAGTCTGCGCCGCACCGATGCGATATTTTTTGCCGAGATCTTTTACACTGATGGCAGTAGTCATAATTAAATGGTGTCCGCGAAGGTTTTTTCCATATTGCGGAAATAGAACAATCCGCCAAAAAGAATAAGGAAAGAGATTGTCACCGAAACCCAAAGTGAAGTATCTGGTCCATTGCCTGAGCCAAGCAGCGCCCAGCGGAAGCCGTTGACCACACCAGCCATCGGGTTCAAGGAATAAGCTAATTGCATTTTTTCAGAAAACCCAGCAGAAGAATATATAACAGGCGTAATGAACAGCCAAAACTGAGTCAGGAAAGGGAGCGCGTAGTTCACATCACGGTACTGGACATTAATCGCAGCCAACCATAAAGACACACCCAAGGCTGTGACGATGGCCAGGATCAGGAATAGCGGCAAGGTCCAGAGTACGTTCCAGGCTGGGCTGACTTTGAAATAGACCATCATACCGATCAACACGATGAATGCGATCACGAAATCCACGAGGCCGCCAAGCACCGAAGCGATGGGCAGGATAAGCCGCGGAAAATAAATTTTCGTGATCATGTTGTGATTTGATGTGAGCGAGCGGCTGGCCGAATTAAGCGCGGCCACGAACAAACCCCAAGGCAAAAGACCTGTGTATGAAAAAATGGGATATGGGATTCCGTCTGACTGTACTTTTATCACTCCTCTTGTAAATAGGAAATTGAAAACAAGCATCGTCAACACAGGCTGAATGATCGCCCATAGGGCGCCGAGCATGGTCTGCTTGTAGCGGACTTTGATATCGCGCCAGATCATAAAGAAGACCAGCTCGCGATAGATCCACAGGTCACGCAGATTAAGAGCAGCAAACCCTTTGGGCGGTTTGATGTAAATTGTGGTTGGTTCGTGTTTTATAAGTTCAGTCATTTTTTACCTTCGTCATTGCAAGGGCGCAGCCCGAAGCAATCCCCGATACAATAATAGGATTGCTTTGTCGGGCAAAGAACGCCCTCCTCGCAATGACGTTACTTAATTTTATCTCGATTGGCTTTGAACCATTCAATCGTGCGCTGCATACCTTCTTCAAAAGAGACTTGCGCGCCCCAGCCAAATAATTCCTTCGCGCGTGAGACGTCGAGTCCACGGCGGGGCTGGCCGTTGGGTTTATCAGTTTGCCAGACCAGGTTGCCCTGGAAACCTGTCATTCGCACGATCATCTCGGTCAGATCTTTGATCGAGATCTCATAGCCAGAACCAAGATTCACTGGCAGATCGCCGTTATATTTTTCGGCGGCGGTGACGATCCCTTCGGCGGCATCTTCTACAAATAAAAATTCGCGAGTCGGAGAACCATCTCCCCAGACTTGCAATTCTTTGTCACCGCGCGCGCTTGCTTCCACAGCCTTGCGGATCAACGCGGGAATGACGTGCGACGTGGCCAAATTGAAGTTGTCACGCGGACCGTATAAATTGACAGGCAAAAGGAATATCGCGTTGAATCCATATTGCGCACGATAGGCCTGCGCCTGCACCAGCATCATCTTCTTGGCGAGGCCGTAGGGAGCGTTCGTCTCTTCGGGATAGCCGATCCATAAGTCATCCTCTTTGAATGGGACAGGCGTGAATTTGGGATAAGCGCAGACTGTGCCGATCGCGACGAATTTGCCCACGCCATTTTTATAGGCTTGATGCATTAACTCAACGCCCATCATCAAGTTGTCATAAAAGAAATCAGCGGGATGTTCGCGGTTCGCGCCGATTCCGCCCACGTTCGCGGCGAGATGGATGATGACCACATTTTTCGGGTCAACGTCTTTAAGTACATCGCTATACAAACGCTTAATATCGTTCGCATCAACGAGGTTGTAATTCTCGATGCGCGGAATGAAAATATCCGTCGCACCGCGTCTTTTTAATTTTTCGATCACGAACGAACCAAGAAAGCCCGCTCCGCCAGTCACGATCACTCTTTTATTTTGCCAAAAATTTTCTGACATGGTTTCTCCTAGTTTCTGGGGAAGTAGACAAGTACACAAGTACAAATGTAAACAGGTTTTCTTTGCCTACGTGTTTACTTGTCTACCTGTTTACATTTCTATTGCACTATAAATTGCGCATTCCTATATCGATCATCCGTAGGATTACGGATCAAGCCTGTTTTCAATGCGAACAAAACTTCACGCACGCCATCATCCACATCCAAAGTTGTGTTAAAACCGAGCACACGCTGGATTTTTTCAAATGACACGGTAATGTCGCGCATGTCACCGCCGAAGGTTAGGTTTTTATATTCCACAACCGTTTCAGGCATGCGCTTCAAAACAAGATTTACAATATCACTTTTTGTATAATTCCCATGGTCGGTGCCCAGATTGAAAACCTGTCCGCGCACATTTTCCTGTTCGGCTTCCAGCCCAATCATCACGCCGCGCACCACATCGCGGATATGCACGAACGAACGCGAGTATCCGCGCTGATAAATAATGAGCGAGCGTTTGGTGAATGCTTCCAACACAAATTGATTGACGATCAAGTCAAAGCGGGTTCGGGGTGAAATTCCATATAAAGTTGCAAAGCGGAATAACAGCGGCGCGCAGGCTGAATCTTTTTGTGAAAGTAAAAATTCCTCGCTCGCTATTTTCGTTTCTGCATATAACGATTGCGGATTTAAGGGAGACTCTTCAGTGACAGGTTTGCCATCTTCGGATAAGCCATAGTTGCTGTATGTGGATGCGAATACGAATCTTTCCACACCCAGATCTGCTGACTGACCATAAACATTTTTTGTGGCCTCGACATTGTACTTCCAAGAAACCTGTTTCCCTACGGCCTGACAGGCGGGAAAGCCAACGATTGCCGCGAGGTGAACAATTACATCTGGCTTCTGCCAATTCCTTTTGAGCGCATCACGGACTGCGCGCGGCTCGGTCACATCTGCTTTGACGAAATGCAAGTTGGGATGATGCAGAAACGGGACAATGCTCTCGCCGCCGAACAGGAGACTGTCCAAGACGGTCACCCTATAGTTTGCGCGGAGCAGTTCAGAGGTTAAGAGTGAACCGATATATCCAGCGCCTCCAGTGATAACGACATGCCTATCAGTCATTCCAATCCCTCCAGCCGTACTTTGTATCCATCCAAAATTAGTGCAGGCGCAGATTTATCATTTACAACCGCAATGCCTTGTTCAAGACAGGTCAGTTTACAAATATCCGCGACATCGCCAGAACCAACAATGCGAATGCGATCAAATCCTGCAATACGGATCTTCGTAATGTGATCCTTCACACGCTGACGGGTGCGGCGATAAACCGAAAATGACCGTTCCACATAATCCACGGCGAGACGGGCGCGCAGAGCAAGTCCCTCGGGCGTGATGATGTAGCGCAGTTTTTTGCGTTCAGCGCGCGCCACTTTGACCGCGCCTTTGGCGATGAGCCGTTTTAAATGCCAATTGACCGTGCCGACGGCAACTCCAAGTTGAGTGGCCAGCGCAGATTGATTCACATTTGGGTCACTCTCGATCTTTTCGAGCAGGGAAAGTTCGCGGGATTCGTCGTTTGTTGATTCCATAGTTTTTTCAATTCAAAATTCAGTGACTGAATTATAACAGAATAACAGGATGTTAATTTCTTGTTTTCCCCAAGCGACAAATATAGATCAGGGTATGCTCGTTTTCAGGCGATAGATATCGCAGCCATCCACAGTCCCAATTCGGGTGTAGTTTTCTTTAATAAAATCCTGAGTTTCGGACAGATTCTGTGCCAGAACGACTTCTTTATATTTTATTTTGTTCTTCTTGCGAACAACAGGATCTAGATCCGGGATCCGCGCCCTATCTGTGAGTTCGATCACGTTCACGATCAGCACAGGCGGATCGGTTGTAAGCTGGGAATAAAATTGATCTGCCCAATGATTCCCCAAAGGAGTTTTTACATGAATAAGCGGATACGGAAGATAGGAGACAGGCGATTCCCTTTCAGACACGAAATTGATGATCGGGCGAAATCCCCAAACGAATACTTTTTGACCAGGTGAAGTATTCTCCATAATATATGAAGCAACAGGGTCGCGATAATCCAACTCAACGCCTGGAGTGGAAATTTTCTGCACAAGCACAACGCCGTAATTCTTCCAATCGTTGACATTGCTGATAAAAGTAATTACCATGAAAACGACCAGAACATAAACGGAGTATTTATCAGAGTTTGGCGCAAACTTGCGTAATAACAAATAGATCGTATAACCGCATAACAATCCCACGTATGGCGCCCATCCAATAAAATAGTGCGGGTAATTCCTTCCAGATAAAGCGCTTAATATAGCTTCGATCGGCCAGCCGATCAATAGGATCAACAAGAATTTTTCTAACGGCGAATTTAAACCATTTTTAATCAACGACCACAAGGCGAGAATATATCCAAGAACTGCAATCGATACATAATAAATACCAATTGAATATGACGCATTTATCAATCCACCCAAAACACTTGCGAGATTGAATCCATCGCTGTATTGGATATTAAACACAAGCACGACATTGATCATTTCAGTCAGCGCGCCTTGTAAGGCAAAATATAAAATAACTGGAACGAGGACAACCAGCAATCCTATTCCATACCAAAGTGCTCGTGTAAAAAATATCCGCCATTCTTTAGAAACTACTGCCAGAATAAAATACGCGCCCGCGGCTGCGACCTGCATACTGATATTATTTGGCCGCAATAAAATATTTAATCCCAACGAGCTCCCAACCAACAGGTTGTAGAAATTCTTCTGCGGTTGTTCCAGATTTTTCAAGCAGCCCCACAGCGCAATAAAACTAAATAGCAGGGAATATTCCTCCGAAAAATTCCCGCCCTGCAAAACATTCCCTGCCGCGATGATCCAGATAAACGTCGCAGTCAAAGCTGGGATGACGCCCATCAGGCGTTTGATCACTACATAACCGATGACGCCCGCGCCGAAAAAGAAAAGAAATTCCAAAAACCAAACTCCCCAACGCGATCCGCCAGAAAAAAAAAGGCCAAGTGCATTAATATAGAAAACGAGCGGACCTTTATTTTCCCAAACATCGAAATAAGGTATTTTACCTTTTAGGATAAGCGAGCCAACGTATAGAAAGATCCCGCCATCCCGGCCTGGGTATGAAAAATATGGGTTGGATAGTATTCCCACTGCCAGTATGCCCATCCATATAAATGTGATTAAACTGGAAGTGGATATGGAGCGAAAACGAAGTGCTATTTGATTAAGCATTTACAATACCTGATCTTTCTATGTCCATAGGATCAATCCATTAAGATGAAACAAGTTAATCAAAACTCGAAATCAAAAACCAATTATAATCGTCGACGATAAAAACAAAGGATGGTCATGGAAACCTATCAACAAACACGTCAATCCCATTGGGATTCGATCGCTCACAAACGTGACAACTGGCGCGGCCTGGGCAAATGGTATCACCGCCGATTAATAGAGATCTACCAATATCTTGTCAGCCCAAACCAGAGAGTCCTTGAGATCGGCTGCGGCATGGGCAGTTTGCTCGCGCACCTCAGGCCGTCGCGTGGAGTGGGCGTTGACTTCTCTTCAGAAATGATCGCGCGCGCAAAACAACGTCACCCTGAACTTGAATACCATCAAATGGACGCGCACGATCTTTCCAGCCTTGAAGGTGAATTCGATGTCATCATTTTTTCAGATACCGTCAACGATCTATGGGATGTGCAGCGCGCGCTCGAACAGGTAAAAAGATTATGTACACCGCGCACACGGCTTATCTTAAATTTTTACAACCACTTCTGGCAGCTGCCTCTTACCACAGCACAAAATTTAAACCTCGCCGCGCCGATGCTCCATCAAAACTGGCTGACCCGCGAAGACGTCAACAACATGCTTCACCTCGCAGGTTTTGAAAGCATTCGGTCCACGCAGGAAATTTTATGGCCGCTGCCATTGGGTGGATTCGCGAACCGCTATCTCGTCAAATTGTGGCCATTCAACAACTTCGCGCTTTCCAATTTTGTGATCGCGCGCCCTTCTCCAGAACCGAAAAACACAGCAAGCGTTTCGGTGGTGATTGCGGCGCGCAATGAGGCCGGCAACATCAAATCAATTTTTGAGCGTGTGCCAAAGATGGGAAGCGGCACCGAGATCATCTTCGTTGAAGGACATTCACGCGACAACACCTACGAAACCATAGCGGATGAAATTCCGCTTCACCCTCTAACCCCAAACCTGCTCTTCCGTCAACCGGGCATTGGCAAAGCTGACGCAATTCGACTCGGCTTCGAGAAATCCACTGGCGACATCCTCATGATCCTCGACGCAGACCTCACCGTCCCGCCCGAAGATCTGCCGCGTTTTTACGACGCCATTGTTTCAGGCAAAGGCGAATTCGTCAACGGCGTGCGTCTGATCTATCCAATGGAAAAAGAAGCCATGCGCACATTGAATTTCATTGGCAACAAGTTTTTCAGCATGGCGTTCTCGTGGATGTTGGGACAGCCGATCAAAGACACTTTATGCGGCACAAAAGTAATGTGGCGTGAAGATTATAAAGAGATCGCCGCCAATCGTTCCTACTTTGGAGATTTCGACCCCTTCGGTGATTTCGACCTGATCTTCGGCGCGGCAAAGTTGAACCGTAAAATCGTTGACCTCCCCATCCGCTACCGAGAAAGAACCTATGGCACAACCAACATCTCACGCTGGAGACACGGGTTATTATTATTCAGAATGGTCGCATTCGCAGCGCAGCGCATCAAATTTGTGTGACGATTCCATACACACATCGAGCACTTCAGTCATTAGTTTTTTTCAAGGATCTTTCAATGCCAACAAAATTAAAACTATTATCCGCCGAAAAATATAAAGGCACCAATCAATACGACCCGATCAAATATTATTACTGGCCCGTCTTTGGACGCATGTATCGCAGTCGTGTGGAATTGGCTTTGAACGAATGTTCGGGGGGCGAGCGAGTTCTTGAAGTAGGCTTTGGAACGGGACTGGCCTTCCCAAACCTCCATGATATATACAAGGAAATCCATGGCATTGACCTGACTGTGGATATTCACGCAGTCAAATCTGTTTTTGAATCCATGAATATTCCTCTGCTCCTTGAAAAAGGCGATGTGGCAAAAATGCCGTATAAGGATAATTTCTTCGACACAGTGCTGATGGTCAGCATTTTAGAACACCTAAAGCCTATTGAATTGGAACAGGCATTCGTCGAGGTAAGACGCGTGCTCAAACCTGGTGGACAAATGGTCTACGGAACTCCAGTCGAAAAACCATTCATGGTATTCATGTTCCGAATGCTTGGGCATAATATCCGCGATGAACATTTTTCAACAGAAAAGGAAATTGCGGCAGCCGCGCACAAAGCGTTTTCAAAAGGCCGCGTGATCCAAATGAAAAGTACACCGCCCATTGCGGGGGCGGTGTACGAAGTCGGGAATTTCATCAAATAAAATTTTCTACGGCGTCAAAATATCTTTTGCCCACTCGCGTTCTGCTTTATACCAATCGATCAAATTCCGAATCCCTTCACGTAAATTAACCTGCGGATCCCAGCCAAGCATTTCACGCGCCTTGGTTACGTTCGCTTGATTCATGAACATGTCCGCGAGATTGGGCGGGCCATATTGCACGTTAGCTTTTTTACCAGTTAATTCTTCAACCAATTCAACAAGGCCATTAATGGAAATCGCTTCATGTCCACCGAGGTTGATGATTTCATAACCAAGTGGTTTGAGGGCGGCGATCGTTCCACGGGCAATATCATCCACGTAGGTAAATCCGCGTGATTGTTTTCCATCACCATTAATTCGGATCGGCTCTCCCTCCATGATCCATTTCACAAAGCGGAAGATGGCAAGATCCGGGCGGCCGGCGGGCCCATATACCGTGAAATAGCGGACGATGGTCACGTCGATATCGTAAAGATGATGATAGGAATGCGCCATCGCCTCTGCACCTTTTTTGCTGGCGGCATATGGCTGCATCGGCTCGCTGCTTGAAGCGGTTTCAGGCGTCGGGTATTCTGGATTTTCGCCATAGATGCTGGAAGTGGACGCGAGGATAAATTTCCTGCACCCAAACTGACGGCACACTTCGAGCATGTTCAATGTGCCAGTGACGTTTGATTCCAAAAACGCCCATGGATTTTCCACGCTGTAACGCACTCCTGCGCGCGCCGCGAGATTGATCACGCCGTCAAGTTTTTCGTTCTTAAAAAGATCAATGGCCGACTTCTCGGAAATATCATGTTTATGAAAAGTAAAACCCTTGAGCGCCTGAAGTTTCTTTAACCGATATTCCTTCATGCGCGGATCATACGCATCGTTCATGTTATCAATGCCAGCGACTGTATGTCCCTGCTCGATCAGCATCGTGGAAGTTCGTGCGCCAATAAATCCGGCCGCACCTGTTACCAAATAATGAGACATAGAAAGTGCTCCTGACATTGGAAAACGTGAAATTATAGCCTTTCAACCTTCTCGTGATTCTTACCAAGCTTGCCCGTGGCGTTTCGAGAATCGAAAACAAATTTCGCCGTTTTAATGATCGCCTCGTAATCATAATCTTTGTGATTCGTGACGATGATAACCGCGTCGGCATCCTGCACAGATTTCATCATATCGCTGACGCTGTTCATCTGCCATCCATCGTGTTCATGGTGAATATGCGGAATGTATGGATCGTGATACTCCACCAGCGCGCCTTTCTGTTTCAGCAAGCCGATCACATCCAACGCCGGAGATTCGCGAACATCATCAATATCGGGTTTATACGCGGCGCCGAGCACCAGTACCTTTGATCCTTTCAATATTTTGCCGCGATCGTTCATCGCTTCCAAGATGCGGCTGACAACATAACGCGGCATGTTGGTATTGATCTCAGACGCCAACTCAATAAACCGCGCATTGTAATGAAAAGACTTCATCTTCCATGAAAGATACAATGGATCGATCGGGATGCAATGGCCGCCCAAACCGGGACCGGGAGTAAATTTCATAAAGCCAAATGGCTTTGAAGCAGCCGCATCGATCACTTCCCAGACATCCACGCCGAGCCGCTGACACATGATCGCCAGCTCGTTGACCAGCCCAATATTGATCATGCGGAAGGTATTCTCAAGCAGTTTAGACATCTCTGCGGCTTCAGCAGTTGAAACTCGATGTACGATCCTGATCGCGCCTTCATACCAGGCGGCTGCTACTTCGCCGCAAGATTCGGTAATTCCGCCCACAACTTTGGGCGTGTTGATCGTGGTGTAATCTTCCCGGCCCGGGTCCACGCGCTCTGGAGAGAACGCAAGGAACCAATCCTCGCCCACTTTCAAATTGTGTTCCAAACCAAGTTTGGGAAGCAAAACTTCGCGCGTTGTGCCCGGATAAGTAGTTGATTCCAGAACAACAACGATGCCTTCGTGCATGTACTTTGCCAGTTCTTCCGTTGCAGAAATAATAAATGACATATCCGGGTCACCGGTTTGGCGCAGCGGAGTTGGCACACAAATACTGACAGCGTCCATTTCTTTCAGGATGACAAAATCAGAAGTTGCGGTGAAATGACCGCTGTTCACCAATTTTGCAACCGCCTCCGACTTTACATCGGGAATATAAGATTCGCCTTTCTTCAGCAAATCCACTTTACGTAAATCAGGATCCACTCCGGTGACGTGGAATCCGGCTTCGC
This sequence comes from Chloroflexota bacterium, assembly GCA_026390015.1. Classification (GTDB taxonomy): domain Bacteria; phylum Chloroflexota; class Anaerolineae; order Anaerolineales; family Villigracilaceae; genus Villigracilis. The sequence continues at coordinate 37,729 of JAPLGS010000083.1, forward strand.
CAAAAACAACAGCGAGTGGTAACCCTACGTAACCCAATCCAAGAATGGCGATTGTGGCAGTTTTATCTTTCAGCTTTTTTATGAGAATTTCTTTTGTAGACATATTTATCCTTTTACCATACCAACTGGCATTATTAAAATAAACTTAATTGTTTCGGTTTATCTTGATTTATTTCTTCCTTTTTTTTCACATCTATTACCGGCTTCCCCAAAGCAGCGCGCGCTTCATTTAGTTGATCTGGCAATCTCACAAAATCAGCCAGAATAGACGGCTTGAGCGCTGCTTGATGCAAAGCCGCCGCAGGGTGAAACATAGGGATCACGAATCGCTCATCCACTTTACGCATTTGCCCATGAACGGCCGTGATCTTCGCCGCGGGAATAAATTTATTCATCGAGATGCGCCCAAGCGTCACAATGATACTTGGATTAATAATTTTGATCTGTTCTTCGAGATGAATATCGCAAGCTGTTATCTCGTCCGGCAATGGATCGCGGTTGCCCGGCGGGCGGCACTTAACCACATTACAAATAAAAACCTCTGTGCGGGTCAAACCGGCCTGGGCGAGTAACTGATCGAGGAATTTGCCTGAAGCTCCAACAAACGGATGACCCTGTTCATTCTCATGAAAGCCCGGGCCTTCACCAATGAACAGGATCTCGGCATTGACAGGCCCATCGCCTGGCACAGATTTTTTGCGGGTTTCATGCAATGCACATTTCGTGCATGCTGAAATTTCCTGGGCAAGTTTATTCAGTTTTTCTTCAGCGCTCATTCATTCTCCGGGCAAACTCTCAAGCAACATCAGGATCGCATCTTCGTGATTGTCCGCGTAATAGCCAGAGCGGCGCCCATTCTCTATAAAACCAAACTGACGATACATTTCGATCGCGGCAAGGTTGCCCTCGCGTACTTCTAAAAAAGCAGATTGCGCACCTTCTTCCTTTGCGAAAGATAATGCGTGTAAAAGTAAATTCTTTCCAATGCCTTGCCTGCGAAAATCAGGATGCGTGGCAAGCGTTGCAATATGGATTTCATCCACAAAGAACCACCCAATCACGATGGCAATCACGCGGCTATTCAGATCAGCCACCCAACAACGTGAAACCGGATTATCGTACTCAAAAGAAAAAGAACGCGCAGGCCATGGCAAACTAAAAGAAACTTGATCAATAGCAACTACTTGCTCAAGATCCTCCAGCGTCATTTTGCGGAAAGTGTAATTCATGGGATCGGCGTTCCGGCGACATGTAAATAAATGGGAGCGAGCGACGCGGCATCATCCACTTGATCTGCCTGCCAGCGTGCCCAGGCAAGTTCTGCGAGAATGGATGGGCGGCGCACGCATTTCACCGGAGACGCCAGCAGAACTTTCACACGTTTGCGCGCCAGACGCCCGCGTTCTTCGGATGTAAATTCGCCCGCAACATAAGTCGGATTCTCTATTTCATCCACCAGCTCATCGACAGTTGCTCCTCGGACTTCACCCTGGGGTTGCCACCCGTTCTTTTGGTTTTTGTACCAACCCAAAGCGATGCGCGCGCGCCCGGCACGCACCACGGTTACCAGCGGATATTTTCCCACAGGCTGTGCCGCAGCGATAATATCCAAAGTTGAAATGCCAACAACGGGCAATCGGCGCGCAAGCGCAATGCCTTTTATTAATGCCAATCCAACGCGTAAACTTGTAAAAGAACCCGGGCCGATCGCCACACCTAAAGCGCTGACCATGTCGATGGAAACGTCAGACCGATTCAAAAGTCCAGAAAGAGCCGGGGCTAATTCAGTAGTGTGGTGCTGACGAGTCGTCCACGTCATTTCGCCGAGGACTTGAGTCCCGTCATATAAAGCCAGGCCAACTTGCGCGGTTGAGGTGTCAATTGCGAGTAACATTACGCGCCTCCAAATATAGATTGGCGAATGCCATCCAATAATTCATCATAGCGTTTGCCGTGCGCATTGAAACGCATCTGACGATGCTCTTCCTGTATATGCTCCAAATTGATCCACAAACGATCTTCGGGAATAAGTTCGTTTATTTTTTCCGGCCACTCGATAATAAGCAGACCTTCAGCGAGCATGGAGTCCAGATCAAGTTCTTCCGCTTCAGGCGTGGATTCAAGTCGGTACGCGTCGAGGTGAAAGATCAGGCTGCCGTTCGCGCGGCGATATTCATTGACAAGAATAAAAGTTGGGCTTGACGCCAGATCGATCGAACCCCAGCCTTGAGCGAGTCCCTGGACGAATGTGGTTTTCCCTGCGCCCAGGTCTCCTTGTAAACAAATTACATCACCTTTATTAAGTTCAGCGCCCAGCCGCATTCCGATCCGGCGCGTTTGTTCGGGGCTTCTGCTGAAAAATTCAATGGTGTGCGAATCAAGAATGGACATCGTGGAAGAATTATACTCTCTGATAAATCGTAAGTCGAAAAAATATTGGCGATCTCAAGATTTTACAGATTACTTGGATATTTTTTAATTTGGGAAACCTGCCTTATCTGCGAAAACAATCGTTTTCTAGAATTTCAATCTCGCAGAAATTCGCGAGACCAAACTTCCGCGCCAGTTTTGCAGAATGGCTTCCATATAAAGATGCTCAAGCGTACGAACCTGTCCTTCAATTGAAAAGTTTTCACTCAATTCTGCGGAACGTTTCCCATAGCGTTTAAGTTTTTCAGGGTCAGATAACAGCTTCACTAATGTTTGGCTGAACACATCCACATTCAGCGGAGTCAAATGACCGTTCTCATTTTCCACGATCATGCCTTCAAAGGCTTCATCCTGCACTGCCACCAAAGGCAGGCTGGATGCGATCGCTTCGATCACAGAAATGGGATGCACCTCAGTTGTAGATGCCGAAAGAAAAATAGACGCATCATGCAATAGATCGGGTAATTCAGCGCGGTTGACCATGCCAAGAAAATGGATGCGATCATTAACATTTGTATTTGCCGCATGCGCTTCCAATTTTTTGCGAGCGTTTCCATCCCCTGCAAATACAAGCTGTGCTTCAGGGATCTGATTTGCCATTCGCGCAAAAGCATCAATGAGAAAATCGAGACGTTTCTCCGGGTCAACTCTGCCAACCGATAACAGGATCTGAGCATCTGGTTTTAGCCCAAGCTTATTTCTAAAACTGGTGGGGTTTTTCGCCGTTTTAAAATTACTGAGATCAATTCCATTTGGGATGGTGACGATCGGTTTGGTAACTTTCTGCTCCAATAGCAGGCGCTGGAATTTTGGTGATGGCACAACTATTTGATCGCCGAGGTTGGTGGAAGTTGTGCTGAACCAGCGCGCCGCATGGCGGATGACACCAGTACCGCCGATCACTTTAAGATAATGAGTGTAATCTGTAATGGATGTGTGATAAGTATAGATAAGGGGCAGGTTTTTTGTTGAGGCAGTGAAATACGCCAGCAGTCCGACAGTCAATGGGCTGTGCGCGTGGAGAACATCAAAATGCTTGCGGGTCAACGACCAGGTGCTGCGCGGAGTTCCCAGCACCGCGACATAAATAGGCGGGTCATTTAAATATTTCAAGGAGGGGAGTCGCACCACGCCAGGCTGATCATCTTTGTACCCCGGTATTCTCGGCGCAAAAATAGTAACTTGATGCCCTCTGCGTTGTAGTCCTTCGGAAACCAATTGCAAGGAAATGGAAACGCCGTTCACTTGCGGCGCATACGTATCTGTGAATAATCCAATGCGAAGCGAACCGGCCTTGAGTTTCGGGGCGGATTCTGCTGCTACCTTTTTGGCCATGTTTAATTCCTCCTGAAATTTATTAAAGTGACAGCCATTTCAGTATAGACTGTCACCGATCATTTTGTTTCTTTATTATCTTCTTGCTTCGTCAAATTTACTTTCATGCGTTTCGCGAGTTCGCGGCGGGTAAGCAGAACTCTATGTTGACAGTCAGTACATTCCAGCCCAATATCCGCGCCGAGGCGAATCACTATCCACTCATACGATCCGCAGGGATGGGGTTTTCGCAAACGCAGGCGATCTTTAATTTGAAGATCAGGGAGCATGGATAAGATTATACCGCCATGATACTGCAGGCTTCACAGTCTTATTGCATCATGTACCATTATTGAAACACTTTGATTTTTCTACCTTTGACATTCTCATCATCTCAATATTTTTTTACGGCGAAGCCAATGTTGACGTGGCGGTGGGCGTCTCAGTTGGGATCAGAGTCGGTGACGGAGTCTCAGTGGGCACTAGCGTGGTGGGGACTGGCGTGTCTGTCGGGGTGGCCGGTGGCGGAGTGGGAGTAGGCAGGCTAAGGTTAATGGAGACGTGTTTTTCCACATCCGCGTTATCGCCAGTCAGAGTTAATCTCAAAGTAACGATTCCATTTGGGATGCTGGATAAGTTCCACGAGTAAAGCGTTCCATCTTTTACAGGGATATCGCTTTCACTCAGAAGAGACCAAGTGCCAGGGTCAGCGCCTTGGCCATATTCCAGCATCCATTTTTTGAATCCCTTATCAGCGGCCGCGGAACCTTTGATATCCAGTATCGTTGAGGTGATAACCTGCCCTTCGCTTAGGCCGATCTCAATGATGGGTTGCGGATCGCTGGCGCTGCATTCGCGATCAGGCGCGTAGAAAGGTTTGCGTGGCAAGCCATGATCCTCGAGCCAAAATTTGCCGTCATCAGTTCCAAGCCAGTCACGTCCCCATTTGTCTGTAACATTCAAAACGACCTGTTCCTCGCTTGGTCCTTTACAAGCATCAGATGCCTGAAGCCCGGTCCACAAGTCAATTTTGATGCGGCGGGCAAGATCTTTACCTGGCGGCAGAGGAGGCTGATCAGCTGCAAAAACTTCGCTATATTCTGAATTACAGGTACTAGATGGCTCAGTTCCTGAAATCTTGCACACGATCTTATCTACAATGCTCTGAGGACGGCTGAAAGGGGTGGGAACACCATTGGTAAGGTATGGCACAGCAAATTCCATGAACTGCGACCAGATGGGGGCCGCACCGCTCAAGCCTGATGAATTGGTCATCGGGGTGTAATCTGCATTGCCTACCCATACGCCTGTAGCCAGGTCCGGGTTATAGCCCATCGTCCAGTTATCGCGGATATCATTGGTGGTACCAGTCTTTGCGGCAACCGGGAAAGATAAAAAAAGCGCCGAGTGTCGTCCGAAAGTAAAGGAGCGCGCCTCGTTATCTGAAAGGATCGATGAGATGAGATAAGCGTGCTCGGCGCGGATCACCTGTTCTCCGGAACGAGGTTTATATTCATCTATAATATTGCCCGCAAAATCTGTGATCTTGAGGATGGCCACCGGCGGCACTCGTTGACCGCCGTTGGCGAAGACGGAATATGCAGAGGTCATATCGATTAAGCTGACATCGCCGCCGCCAAGCGTCAGGGAGAGTCCATAATCATTTCGCGTCAGGGATGTAATGCCGAGCTTCTCGGCCATGCCGATCATGCCTTCTTTTTCGGGGGTGTTTGGGTCATCATAAATACCAACGAACTCAAGCGTTTTCACCGCGGGGATATTGAATGAGTTTGCAAGCGCAAGACGCACAGTTAGCGGGCCGTGGAATTTCCCATCATAATTTCTAGGTTCATACGGCGGGTTTGCGCCGTCAGGGAATTGGGTCGGCACATCCCAGATCAACGTGGATGGAGTCCATCCCTTTTCAAAAGCAGCGATGTATGTGATCGGCTTGATGGATGAACCCGGCTGTCGCGTGGGACTGGTAGACATATTGATCTGCCCGGCAATCGCAGTGTTATTAAAATCAGGAGAGCCGACCATCGCAAGGATCTCGCCGGTAGATGGGCGAATGGCAACCAAGGCACCGTTATGAGCATTGCTGTCTACCATTGCAGAGACTTGATCAGTGACGAGTTGCTGGGCTTTATCCTGTAATACAGGGTCAAGCGTGGTGTAGACTACGAATCCTGAACGATAGATGGTCTGCGCATCATATTTTTCCTCAAGCTGTGAACGGACAAAATTGACCCAGTGTGGATATTTCGAATCAAACGATTGCGGACGGAAGGAATAGATCTTCATCTCGTTTGCGGCTTGAGTGGCCGCAACTGGATCAACACAAACTGCGGTATCGCTGTTGCTTACCTTGATACAACCCTGGTCAGTACTCAAATTAAACATAAGTACCAATATATTTTGTTGGCGGATCAAGGTCTCATTGGGACTGGTGTAGATATCATACACCGCGGGTGATTGCGGCAACCCTGCAAGGAAGGCGGCTTCGCCCAGAGTGAGTTCCTTTGCCGATTTACCAAAATATGTTTCAGCGGCGGCTTGCACACCATAAGCAAGATTGCCGTAATAAATTTCGTTAAGGTAAAGTTCAATGATCTCATCCTTGGTGTAGCGGCGTGTAATCTCCGCCGCGAGGATGATCTCACGCGCCTTGCGGATGACTGTGCGTTGAATGCGCTCCTCAGGAGAAAGCAAAAGCGCGCGCGCCAACTGTTGGGTAATGGTTGAAGCGCCGCCGCCTTCCCCGCCTGTGACATAGTTCTGCCACAAGGCGCGGATAATGGCAATCGGGTCAAAGCCCGGGTTGGTATAGAATTCCTTGTCTTCGGTTGCAATGGTGGCGGCGATCAGATTCGGAGAAATATTTTCGAGTGGAATATAGTTGCGGCGGCCCGCGCTGGGGTCGAGCAGTTCGTACAATAATTGTCCATTGCGGTCTAAAATACGCGTGGTCTGAAATTGCGAGGCGCGCTCACGCAAACTGCTTACATCAGGAAGCGTGCTTGCGATCGTGTAATATTTATAGACAAAATACGATCCCACACACAATCCAAGAACGAGTAATGCAAAAATCACTGTGATCAACCCGCGCAGGAAACATCCCATGTTTCCACGCTTACGATTTTTGACCGGGAGCCTGGGTTGCGAAGGAGGATTCTTCGAAGGTGGCGGTGGAACATGCCTTGAAGTCGGCTCGTATGCGGCCCGTGTGACACGCGTACCTTCCACGTCAGTTTCATCCACGCGATGCGGCAGGGGCATGTTGTCTTTGTCGAGGGCGGGGCGGATAAAAATTGGAGCCGTACCCTTCGTCGGCGGGGCGGGAGGCGGGGCTTTATATTCACCCTGAGTCTCTTCCTCAGATTTTATAATTCGGCGTATTCGGTCATTATCTTCATTATTCATTTGTACAAACCTACTTATTTTGGTTTACTCAATACCAGCAAAATCAAACTGCCGCGTTGGCAAATTTCATCACTTTGATTCTTTACCGCGATCGCCGCTGTGATCGAGCCGCCTCCAATGCGCGGCAAAGCCTTGGTTTCGGTAATGGTCAACTCCGCAGTGATCGTATCTCCGATATAAAACGGTTTGACAAATTTCCATTCGGTGATCTCGCGGAAAGCAAGCACGGTGCCTTCCAGGAACCCTGTCCGCATGATCAGGCCTGTGGCAAGCGATAATCCCAAAAGCCCATGCGCGATGCGTTGACCAAATTGGGTCTTGCTGGCAAATGCCGCATTGGTATGGATCTGATTGAAATCGCCAGTCAGACCGGCGAAGTTGAAAATATCAGATTCGCTCACCGTCCGTCCAACAGTGACAACTTTTTGTCCAACAAAAAATTCCTCAAAATAAAGTCCAACCATGATTTTCTCCTTGATCTAAGAGTTTACCTGCCAGCTTGATTTCAAATTATACCCGTTTGACCTGCCGCCGTTTCGCCCGTACAATATGCGCCATGCGCGATTGGTCTTTAAGCTTCGGCGACCCACTATACCTTTCTCTGGCTGCGGACGCCCGTCTTTGTAAGACAGATTACGTCAACGATCATATCTGGGAAGTGGGGATCGGCGCTACAGATACAGAGCGTTCGGCGATTTCTCTTAATACCACTTTTGGCTTGCGCGCGCGTTCCATGCGCATTTTTCTGCGTTTCACAGAAAACAACCTGATCGTCACTGACGCTAACGCCTTTATCACCAGACCATCAGTGCGCCGCTTCTATCCAAACTTTCTGACGCTGGATTTTGTTCCCATCGAAAGCTTGCACGTCACAACCGAATTCTGGGTTCCTGAATCTCACGCGGTGGCGGGGCGGGTGATTCTCACTAATAAAAGCAACGCCATACGCCAGATCAAGCTGGAAGTCTGCGCTGCGCTTGCTCCTCTCGACGGCCAATCCATCATCCCAACTCAACAACAACTCGTGAATATCCTGGCTGGGCAGACAAGCGGAATCGCTCCAGTTATTTTTATGACCGGCGGCCCCAATCACGGTAACGGCCCTCATGCCTCGCTTCTTCTGGAAATGGAACTTGGTCCCGGTGCGACGAGACAGCTCACCTTTGCTGAAGCCGCGCTAACCACCGTCGCCGAGTCTTTCGAACTTGCGCGGCACAGCGCAGCCCGTCTCTGGGATGCTGAGCGCACCCACATCGAATTGCTGGAAATCGGACAAGTTTTGGATATTCACACGGGTGATCCAAATTGGGACGCCGCACTCGCGTTCAGTCAAAAAGCCGCCCATGGATTATTCTTCAGCGGCAGTGAGCATCTGCCCAAACCATCTTTTGTGAACGCGCGTCAGATCGACAATGGCTTTTCACGCAAAGGCGATGGCACTGATTACGCGCCTGCCTGGAATGGGCAAACTCCGCTGGACGCATATTACATCTCAAGTATTTTACATGGCGCGCCGCAAGTGACAAAGAATCTCATCCTCAATTTTCTCTCCACACAAAAAGAGGATGGCGAAGTAGACAGCAAACCCGGCCTCGCCGCGCAGCGCGGAAAAATAACCGCCGCGCCTTTTCTTGCCAGCCTTGCCTGGAAATATTATCAAACCACACTAGACGACGCGTTTCTCGTGGAAGTATTCCCCAAATTAATTAAATTTTTCTGGTCGTGGTTCTCCTCTGCACATGATCGCAACCATGACGGCCTGCCAGAGTGGAATCACATCCTACAAACTGGTTTCGACGATAATCCATTATTTGACGTCTGGCATCCGTGGTCACAAGGGTTGGATATTTCATTCGTCCACAGTCCGTCTCTGGAAGCCATGTTGTATCGCGAGGCCAAATCCATTACGAAGATCGCAAAGAAAATCGGCAGACCTGAAGAAGAAACCCTGCTGGTACAGTCACAGGCCGAAACACTCAAGGCATCTCTCATTACAAGCTGGAATGCAAACCAAAGTTTTTATTCCTATCGTGACCGCGAAACAGGATTGGTCACTTCTGGCAAGGTGATCACAAAGAAAAAAGGGGACGGGACTCTGCGACCCAAAGCCGTTTTCGAAAGCGGCATGCGTCTGCTGATCGAGATCCAAACCAAGAATCCAGCCGCGAAGCGACCCGAAGTGGAGATCAGCGAATACTTCACGAGATCTAAAGGTGAAGTTGAAACCATTTTGAGTCATCAATTTCAATGGCGAGCCGGCGGATTAGTCGCCACGACTCAAAAAATATTTACTCGCGTAGGCAGAGTCAGCGTGACCGGCCTCGATGAAAAAGACAAAATTATAGTGAAAGTGATCGACACCACCGGCGAAGATATCACACTGGCTCTGCCGCTTTGGGCGGCTGTTCCTGCAACACAGCAAGCCCATGCGCTGATCGGACGCAACGTGCTAATGGCTGACCGATTCGACCGCCCGTTTGGATTGCCTTCGCTCCCGGTTTCACCCGACCCCGAAGCGGACGCGGTCTCGATGAGTGTTGCCCTCCCGTGGAATCAACTGATCGGCGAGGGACTGCTCGCGTATGGCTTCCGCGCCGAAGCCACACGTCTGACCGCGCATCTGATGAACGCGGTGATCCAAAACCTTAAACAGAACCACTCCTTTTATCAACGCTATCACGCGGAAACAGGCGCAGGCATTGGCGAACGAAATTCACTGCATGGCTTCGCACCCGTGGGATTGTTCATGCAAACTTTAGGCGTGACAATTCTGTCTGCCACTAAAATAAAACTTGAAGGAAAAAATTTATTCCCATGGGTGGTCACAATAAAATATAAAGGCCTCACCATCGTGCGGGACTCCGAGCAAACCATTGTTACATTTCCAAACAAGGAAAGCGTGATCGTAAAAGACGAACAACCATGCATCGTTGAGATGTAAGTTTTGAATTAATCACAAGCGGGGAAAGTCGTGGTATAAAAATTTCAGAGAAAAATATGACCACTGAAAATATTGTTTTCATCGAAGAAATTATCGTCATCCTGCTTTTGATCGCATCGGCAGTGGCTGTGACCGCGCGCCGTTTGCGCGTTCCATACACAGTGGGACTGGTTATCATCGGCCTTGTCATTACGCTTTTGAATCCACAGCAAGTGAAATTCGCCCCACAAATCATCATGCTATTCCTTGTGCCGCCACTGGTGTTTGAAGCCGCGTTCCACATCCGCGTTGAGGATTTGCGCCACGATCTTGGTTTGATCCTTTTGCTGGCGGTACCGGGCGTAGTGTTGACAACGTTACTGGTCGGCTGGCTTGTTTCATGGGGCACAGGACTTGCGCTGCAGGCCGCGTTGGTTTTTGGCGCACTCATCGCCGCCACTGACCCGGTGGCAGTTGTCGCATTATTTCGCAGGCTGGGAGCGCCGCATCGTTTACAAGTTCTGCTCGAATCAGAAAGCCTCCTAAACGATGGCACTGCGATCGTGATGTTTGGCCTCATGCTCAGCGCAGCGCTTCAAGGCGGGTTTGATCTGAGGCAGAGCATCACACAATTCTTCACCGTCGCAGGCGGCGGCGTGCTGGTCGGATTGATCTTCGGCATGAGCATTTCTCAATTCATCAAACGTATTGACGATCCGCTCGTTGAGACCACGCTCACAACAGCACTGGCGTTTGGTTCTTATTTGCTGGCAGAGAATCTACACGTCAGCGGAGTGCTGGCAGTGGTCACGGCTGGCATCATCAGCGGAAATACAAGTCAGCAGACCATGTCCGCATCCACGCGCCTGGTAGTCTATAATTTTTGGGAATATGCGGCTTTTATCGCGAACTCATTTATCTTTCTGCTTATCGGTTTGACGATTGATCTGAATATCCTTTTTGAAAATTGGTCGGCCATTGCGTGGGCGATCCTCGCAGCATTGGTGGCGCGGATTGTCAGCACATACGGATTCTCTGTTTTCGGGCGCGAGGTTCCTGCCAAGTGGAAGCATGTACTTTTTTGGGGCGGACTGCGCGGAGCGATCACACTCGCGCTGGCATTGAGTCTGCCCGAAGAAGGCATCTTCATCACCGAGCGCGGACGTTTGCAGGCGATGGCGTTTGGCGTGGTACTGTTCACTTTGCTGGTGCAAGGCTTTTCAATGGACTGGTTGATAAAGCGCTTGAAACTGGTCGTCCGCTCGCCTGCGCAAGATGAATACGAATCCCGTCACGCGCGGTTTGTGGCATCGCGCGCGAGTTATGATTATCTTCGCAGACGAAGCCAGGAAGGGTTGATCTCAGACCACACCTGGCAAAAATTATCGGCTCTGATGAAAAAGAAAAATGACGCGTTGATGGATGAAGTTAAAAAAGTGATGAACTCCGAACCAGAGGTGGAAGCGGAGGAACTCGATACCGCTTATCGCGAAGCCTTGCGCGCACAGCGTACCGCGCTCACTGGCCTTCTGCACGATGGAGTCATCACAGACGATACCTATTCACAACTCATCGGTGAAGTGGACGAAGCTCTGATGGATAAAAATCCATCGGCGAGATTGGCTGATTAAGGTAGAATCATCATCAGAATTCTGATAATATCAAAGCAAGAAAACACCTTTCGAAACAACCTCCAGTTTTCGGCGTGGCAAGAAACGTTTTAGTAGAGGAGCACCAAAATGGAAAATCCGATCCACTTATTATTAATGGCAGTCGTTCAGGACCAAGACCTTGACTCTGCCACGCGCGCCGTACAATCCGTTGGCGCGACGGTTACCTACCTTTCGAGCGCGGGCGGTTTTTTAGGCAGGCGTAACGCCACCTTGTTGATCGGCTTGCCTGCAGAAAAAGAAAAAGACGCATTGCAGGCGCTGCAAAAATCCTGCCGCCAGCGCATTGAATATTTGACTCTTCCGCTGGAAGGTTCACCCATGCCGATGCCCGCGCCCGTGCCCATCACCGTGGGCGGCGCGACCGTGTTCGCTTTGCCTGTGGAACGTTTTGAACAAATATAAACAAAGACCTGACGGTTTTAAGGAGATGAGAAAATGAAAATGATCATTATCATTGTCCAGGATAACGACGCCGATACATTAACGCAGGCTTTCACAGCAGGCAATTTTCGTGTCACGCGGGTTGCATCCACTGGCGGATTTATGCGCAGCGGTGTTGTGACCATGTTGTTGGGCGTGGAAGATGCCCAGGTGGATGAGGCCATTAATGCAGCGCGCAAAGCCCTGCCCTCTTCGAGTGAAAAAAAACGAGCCACGCTGTTTGTTGTCCCCATCCATCACTTTGAACAGATCTAAAATGAAAATAAAAATCGTCTTTTCTTTCACGATCTTATTGGCAGGCATGCTTGCGTGCGCCGGCCCAGTCAGTGGGACTGCTCCTGCCAATGTGGAGACGATTGTCGCTGAAACATTTGCCGCTTTGACAGTGCCCGCACCCGAGATCAGTGCAACACCTCCGCCTGTGACCGTCAGCCTGCTCCCGCATTCGATGTATTTTCTCAACGTGGACGGCGGCGGGCGGGCGCAAGTTTATCGCCTTGAGAATGACGGCGCCACCGTTACCCAGATCACGTTTGAACCTGCCAAAGTGGAAAGCTATGATGTCTCATTGGCGGATGGAAGTGTGGTTTATGTAACCAACAACCAAATATTCACCGTCAATACTGATGGAAGCAATCGCAGCATGATCATGGATGGCGGTCCCGCAGCTCCCGATGATGCGTTTATTAATCACATCAACGTTCCGCTTTGGTCACCCGACGGACAGACCATCATCTACAGCTATCGCGGAATTAATCTCTATTCAATTATTGACGGACAATCGACTCTGATCCTTGAAGATAATTTACAAACCGAAAACGGATTTACTTTTGGAGAAGTCAACATACCCGTCAGTTATTCATCTGATGGAAGTAAAGTACTGGTAAACGTTGTGGTTCTAGCATCGGATGGCGGCGCGATGGCCGTCTTTACCCCGGAGAATCATTCACTTGTACGTTTGACATCCAATCACAGGATCTGCTGTGCCCTGCAATGGTCTGGTGATAACAACACTCTTTTTGGTGGTTACGCTTCCTATAATCCGTTTGTCGGCCCGGGCTTGTGGCGCGTGGATGGCACCAGCGGTATCGTCACCGACTTGATCCCCAGTTTAACAGAGGGTGACAGCCTGTTGAATTTTGCGTCCGATCCTTTTCTCGCACCTGATGGTCAATTGTATTTTTTCTATGCCACGCTGCCGTACACTCAACAAGAGGATGTCAGTCGCGTACCTTTGCAGCTTGTGCGCTCTGCGGCAGATAGTGTGACGGATAGAACTGTGCTACGCCCCGAAACATACGAGAATCTCAACGAAGCGTTGTGGGCACCTGACGCAAGTTTTGTGGTCGCGGTCATCGCGCCGGCCCCGAATGTCTATCAAGGCGGCGCGATACAATTGGTGTATAGCGATGTGACAAGAGGTGTGATCCCTCTTTTACCTTTTGCCATGAAAATAAAATGGGGACCGTGAGTTTTTATCCGAAATAAAGGAAACACCAACGTCCCGCGGATTGAAATGAATCGATTGAGTCAATTTCAAAACCCGTGGGATGCTTTTTATCCCAAGAGCGAGATTTCGTTTTTGTAACGCGCGGTCAATACGGGGATCGCTACCGTCTCAGCGATCTCAGCTGTCACATTTGGCGCGTACAGTTGGCGCAAAGCATTTGCACTATAGGAAGACCCCATGCATAGCAAGTCGTAATTTTCCTTTTTGACCTCAGCCAAAATTTCCTCCACTACATTGCCCTGGCGCGCTGTGATGTTCGCGGTCAAGCCGTCTGTTTTTGCAATTTCCATCGCCTGACGTAAACTTCTTCCAATAGGCGTATCAGTCTGGCTGAGGGTCTTCCAGTTCTTGCCCACAGTTCGCGCAGTGGGATAATCCAAATCTATTGGCGGGACGATATGAAGCAGGGTGATTTCGGCGCGGCTTTTCATAGCGATCTGCATGGCGATGTGTTCGGCAGTCACTTCGTAACCAAGTCCGCCGATGCAGATCAAAATTTTTTTCAACGGTAATTTTGATTGCGGCACATACAGAATTGGCTGTTCAATTTCTTCCATCAAGTGGCGGATGGAACGCCCGGTCAACAGACGTCGGATTTGCGGACGTCCCAGCGGACTCAGCACGACGATGAAGTCAGACTGCTTTGCCTTGCGCGGGATGATCTCCTCAGCGTTTCCGTTCTGGATCTCGAGACTGTATGGCACCCCTTTTTGCTGGAACAACTCGACGGCGCGCGCGAAGACATCTTCCAAAGGGTGATGATCATCTATCGCCGCAGGGTTAATGTTCTCGGTCACGCCAAGAAGTGTGATCTTTTTTTCCAGCGTTGCCGCAAGCCATGTCCCATATTCGATCGAAGGCCATGTCCCTTTGAATCCATTAGTTGTGATGAGTATGTCAGGTTTCATTGTTACCTACCGAAAAAGGAATAATCCCAAAACGCCGGCCGTGATCAAAACATATTGTGGCTGGAATTTGAATACGACCAGCGCAAAAAAACTAAAAACGACAAGCAAGACCGTCCGCCACTTAATCGATTTTTGACCTGTGGCGCGAAACAATTGCCATGCGACCAGCGCCAGCAACACGCCCACGGCCGGGCTCATACCTTTGATGAAATGATCCATCCAATTCTGCCCTTGAAAGCGTACAAGAATGGACGCGACTGTTAGCATGATCACGGTCGGCGGAATGATCGCGCCGAGCAATGCGGCTAAAAGGCCCGGTACTCCACCGGATGCGTAACCGATGAACATCGCCAGTTTGATGGCTTCGCTGCCCGGCACAAGATTTGAAAAGCCAACAGCTTCCACGAACTGCGCTTCAGTGAGGATCGTGCCGACAGTCTCTTTGTATAACAAGCCGACAGAGGTCGGCCCGGCGGTAGTTAATAAATTTACTTTTAGAAAGATCCAAAACAGACGCATGTCTATTTTGAACTTTGGCCGTTTTTCAGGTTTGCGAATTTCTTCTGATATTTTCATTTGAATAAAAATGTCCCCGCGATGCCGCATGCCAGTAATACAAATGGAGCGGGTATTTCCAATAACAATGCGATCAAACTGACGCCGCCGATGGCGAGAGTTTGCCAGCCAATGAATTCGCCTGCGCTGCCCCTAAAGATTTTCCAGGCAACCGTCAAGATCAGAATGGCGACTGCGGGAGTCAACCCTTCTACAAAGCGGCTGACCCAGGCTTCGCGTTGAATGCGATGAAGGAGAGTGACCACTCCCAGCATGATCACTGTCGGAGGGAGGATGGCGGCGAATAAGGATACAAATCCGCCGGGGATGCCGGCTACGGTGTATCCAACAAACATCGCAAGCTGCAGCGCGTCACTGCCGGGCAGCAGGGTGGCAAGGCCAACAGCTTGCACAAATTGATTTTCGGTTAAGAAATGCCCCACAGCTTCATTATATAAAAGTCCTGTGGATGCGGAACCGGATGTGCTGAGCAGGTTGATCTTTAGAAAAGTCCAGAAGAGAGTGAGGAGGATATGCACAGAAGGAAGGATCAATCTTAAACGTAAGATGAATGCACAAGTCTATCATGGTCTGGTGCGGGACTCAAATTTTCAATTTGCAATTAATTTCCAACCCGGTTATATCCATTCCTCGCAACGGTGTATTAATTCGATTAGAATAATGAAGTTTCTATAAAACGCAAAAAAAATGAGTGATATTTTCCAGGAGGCATAGATGGGCTTAAATAGAAATGTAAGCCTGATGACAGCCCTGCGCTACAAGGGACAAGGTCCGTTTTTAACCTTCATCCTGCATCGCATTGGCGGGTTGGGAATGGCGATCTTTATTACGGTACATTTGCTGGCATCGTTTCTGGGTGGGAGTGGCGGAAGGTTTGTTAACAATATTTACGAGAATTGGGGTTTCCAGATATTTATTTTCTTCTGCGTGTTGTTCCATGCCATCAATGGCCTGCGGATCACGATCCTGGATCTGTTCCCAAAGTTAATTCCATATCATCGTCAGGCGATTACGATCGAGTGGGTGGCGTTCATCGCCATTTATGGATTCGCGGTCGTCACCATTATCCGCACGGGATTGGGAGGTTAGCATGGCGACTAAATCGAGAAATCTTTCCATCGCCAAGCGCGGGCTGATGAGCTTTGAAACCATTATGTGGGTCTTCACCCGTCTCTCTGCTTTAGGGATGTATGCGTTGATCCTCTTTGGCTTGATCGGCGCGTTGATCATGGGCGCTCGCAACAACATGAATTTTGCGGATGTCATGCGCTGGGGATTTATGCCCAACGTGACGCATGTACAAAATACAGACCTGCCAGATACCGATCCATGGGCATCGCCTTTTTGGAAGTTGACAGCCAGCGCACTTCTCATCATTGCGGTGGGACATGGTGTTCATGGATTAGTCGTCATCGCGGATGATTACATCGCCACAGAAAAGGGACGCGGAATTGTCCGCATCATAAGCGGCGTGATGATCCTGTCAATGATCGGAATTGCTCTTTATCTTATTTGGACTTCGTAAATATTCACTACTAAAGACACTTCGTAGTAAAAGTTTTTTCTTAGGAGTAACTCATGGCAAAAGTTCATCAATTTGATGTAGTCGTTGTTGGCGGCGGCGGAGCGGGACTCATGGCGGGGCTGTACGCATCCAAGACGGCGAATACCGCAGTCATCAGCAAGATGTATCCCACGCGCTCTCACACGGGCGCGGCGCAAGGCGGTATCTCTGCCGCGCTGGGCAACTACGAAGAAGATAAACCCGAATGGCACATGTATGACACTGTAAAAGGGTCGGATTATTTGGGTGACCAAGACGCTATCGAATTCATGTGCAATGAAGCGATTGACGCAGTACTCGAACTGGAACACATGGGACTCCCCTTTGACCGCACCCCCGAAGGCCGCATCTCACAGCGACCGTTTGGCGGACACACCAACAACGAAACAGGCAAGCCTGTCAGAAGAGCCGCGCACGCCGCGGACCGCACCGGTCACATGA
Source organism: Chloroflexota bacterium (assembly GCA_026390015.1). Lineage (GTDB taxonomy): Bacteria > Chloroflexota > Anaerolineae > Anaerolineales > Villigracilaceae > Villigracilis. Next base: position 54,929 of record JAPLGS010000083.1, read on the forward strand.
TCCTGCAAACTTTATATCAACAGTGCTTGAAAAATAAAGTTAATTTCTTCGACGAATATCAAGTACTTGACTTCATCGTGGTCAATGGCAGGACTGCAGGCGTGGTGGCTGTGGAGTTGTCCACAGGCGAGTTGCATATCATCCATGCAAAAGCGGTTATTTTTACAACTGGCGGATATGGCCGCATTTTCGAAGTGACCTCCAACGCCTATGCATACACTGGCGATGGCCCGGCGATCCTTTTGCGTCACGGCATTCCGCTCGAAGACATGGAATTTTTCCAGTTCCACCCGACAGGTATTTACAAGCTCGGAATTCTCATCACCGAGGGCGCGCGCGGCGAAGGCGCAGTATTACTCAACGACAAAGGCGAGCGCTTCATGCCCAAGTATGCGCCCACCGTCAAAGACCTCGCTTCACGCGATGTGGTTTCCCGCGCGATCTATACCGAAATCAAAGAAGGCCGCGGAATTGGCGGCAAGAATTTTGTCTATTTGGATATTCGCCCTGAGACGGTAAATAAATATGCCGCACTGGATGGACGCACAAACCCAGACGGTTCCCCCTTGCTGATCACGGGTGACACGGTTCTATTAAAAATTCCTGACATTGTGGATTTTTGCCGCGTCTACCTGGGAGTTGATCCTGTCACTCAATTGATGCCGATCCAACCGACAGCGCATTATGCGATGGGCGGCATCCCCACCAATAAATTTGGTGAAGTTGTGATTGACGATAAAAATACCGTGTTCCCTGGGTTGTTCGCAGCAGGGGAATGTGCATGTGTCTCTGTACATGGCGCGAATCGACTCGGAACAAATTCATTGCTCGACCTGGTGGTTTTCGGCAAACACGCAGGACTTAAATCCGCGGAGTACGCACTCAATGCTAAATTTGAGGAACTGCCAGAGAACGCTGAATCAGCTTCACTGTCCGATTTTGACGCGCTGCGCAAAGGTTCAGGGAAAGAGAACGTCTACGATCTGTCCAACGAAATGAAGAAGGTCATGTTCGCAGATGTCGGTATTTATCGAAATGAAAAAGACATGCAGACCGCTTTGGATAAAGTCCGCGAGTTGAAGAATCGATTTAAAGATGTGACCGTGAGCGACACAGGAAAAATTTTCAACACAGAATTATTGAACGCATGGGAATTTGGCAACCTGCTCGACATCGCGGAAGTGGTCGCGTTGAGCGCACTCAATCGCAAAGAGAGTCGCGGCGGACATTCACGCGAAGATTTCCCCGACCGTGATGATAAGAATTGGCTGAAACATACATTAGTGTGGAACAAGAACGGCAAGCTGGAAATTAATTACAAACCTGTAGTCATTACCAAACATCAACCCAAGGCAAGAGTTTATTAGTATATAAATTCCGTCATCGCGAGGACGTGCTTGTTCTTTGTCCGACAAAGCAATGACGAGAGGAGTCATTTATGGAAATCACAATCAAAATCTTCCGGTACGATCCTGAGAAAGATGTGCGCGGACATTACGAAACTTACGTAGTGGAAGGCGATGAGAATGACCGCGTGTTGGATGTGCTTGAATTGGTGAAAGGCAAAACCGATGGCTCGCTGGCATTCCGCCGTTCGTGCGCGCACGGCGTGTGCGGTTCAGACGCGATGCGCATTAACGGGCGCAATCATCTGGCGTGCAAAACTTTGGTGCGTGACGTGGGTGCGAATATCACCGTGGAACCCGTGCTCGGCTTGAAGGTTCAAAAAGATTTGATCGTCGACATGGATCCGTTCTTTGACAACTACAAGAAGATGCTGCCCTATTTGATCAACGACAGTCCATTACCCGCCGATGGACGCGAACGTTTACAGAGTCCCAAAGACCGCGCGCGTTTCGACGAATCAACCAAGTGTATTTTGTGCGCGGCTTGCACCACATCCTGTCCATCATATTGGGCAAATGGTGACTATTACGGCCCAGCCGCGATCGTGACCGCCCATCGCTTTATTTTTGACAGCCGCGATAAAGGCGCATCGCAGCGCCTGCATATATTAAGTGAAACAGATGGAACTGTCCGCTGTCACACGGCTTATAACTGCACCGAAGCCTGTCCGCGTGATATTAAGATCACGAAGGCAATTGGCGAAGTAAAGATCGCAATGGTGACGGGGAAGTTGGATTAGCTTTCAGAAAGCAGAATCCGAATCGCGACCATTGCTTTCCGCCTTCTGTTTGGGTGCTATAATGATAAATAATATTTCGTGAAATTTCCCCATTTATATGGAATCAAATTCCAGAAGGATAAACCGATGCCAGCAGTAAATTATCAATACGAGAAGCGTAAAAAAGAATTGGAAAAGAAAAAGAAGAAGGCTGAAAAAGACCGACAGAAAGAGATCAAGAAAAATAGCAACAAACCGAAAGAAACTCCGCCGCCGCCCATCGCACCGGAAAAATAAAACAATTTCATTATCGCATCCCGCAGAGTCCAACTCTTACGGGATGTTGTTTTTTTGGTGAAAATTTATTTCAAGAGTCTGCCATAGGTGCGTTGGATATATGCGATCGCGCTACATCTATCCTTAGATGAGAAACCCGATCAGCCTTAATACGATCCAGTATAAAAATACCTAAATTTGCCCGTTTTTACCTCAAAATGACACTTTTGGAAAACTCTAACCTATTTCAAACGCAGACTCTCTTGCCTTTTTGGTACAATTCCTCAAGATATAGGAGATAAACCATGGCCGGAATGGAACGATTTACACAACGAGCAAGGCGTGTACTCAGCCTCGCACATCAAGAGGCAGAACGCGCCCGCCAAAATAATATTGGAACCGAGCACCTGATCCTTGGATTAATGGATGAAGAAGGCGGCGTCGCTGGCCGCGTTCTGCGTGATCTCGGCATGACACCCGAAAGAGTCCGTGAAGTAGTTCAGCGCGTTTCAGGCGCGGCAACCAACTTTGACCCTGCCCATATTGAACTCGCCGCCGAAACTCAGCAAGTTCTCGAGTTTGCAATTGAAGAAGCCCGCCGCCTCAGCCATCACTACATCGGCACCGAACATATCCTGCTTGGATTAGTGCGTGTTGAATCTACCGGATTGGAAGTGCTGCGCAGACTCGGCATTACGGCGGAGCAGATCCGCAGGCAGACTCGCCGCGTCTTGAACGAATCCGCATCATCCACCCCGACGCCTGCCGGCCCGCAACCGGGCAAAAGCGGCGCTTCGGCAGCCAACCCAAAAACCCCATTAGTCGATCAACTCGCCACAGATCTAACATCGAAGGCTGAAGAGAAAAAACTGGATCCCGTCATCGGCCGACAAATGGAGATTGAACGTGTCATTCAAATTTTAGCGCGCCGCACGAAGAATAATCCCGCGCTGATCGGCGAACCCGGCGTCGGCAAGACCGCCATCGTGGAAGGCCTCGCCCAACGCATTGTAGATGGCGATGTGCCCGCGCCGTTGATGAACAAACGGGTCATGCAGCTGGATGTCGCCTCGCTCGTCGCTGGCACCATGTATCGCGGTCAGTTCGAGGAAAGACTCAAACGGATCATTGATGAGTTAAAAGCTTCAGGAGCAATCCTGTTCATTGACGAAGTTCACATGCTGGTCGGGGCAGGAGCCGCAGGTTCATCTGTTGATGCGGCCAATATCCTCAAACCCGCTTTATCGCGCGGAGAATTACAAGTCATCGGCGCGACCACCATGGATGAATATCGCAAGCATATTGAATCTGATGCCGCGCTCGAACGCCGCTTCCAACCTGTGCAGGTGGACGAACCCTCTGAAGAAGAGACCATTCAAATCCTCAAAGGCATTCGCAGCGCGTATGAAGAACATCACCATTTGGTTATTTCAGATGAGGCGCTTGAAGCCGCGACGCATTTATCTGCGCGCTACGTCACCGAAAGATTCCTGCCTGATAAAGCCATTGACCTGATTGACGAGTCATCCTCGCGTGTACGCATGTACAAGAGTCCCGCCGCGAAACACGCCAAGGACTTATTCGGTCAGCTTCGTCAAGCGCGTCAGAACCGAACCCTCGCACAGGAAGAAGGCAACTCGGAAGACATCAAGGAATGGGAAGAGCGCGAGTCTGACCTCAGTCAGCAGATCGAACGCCTGCGCACCGGCTGGGATCGCGCTAATAGTCCTGTGGTTTCCGCAGAAGATATCGCCGAAGTCGTATCCATGTGGACGGGCGTTCCGCTCATGCAGCTCGCAGAAGCAGAATCGCAGCGCCTGCTCAAGATGGAAGATGAATTACGCAAGTCCATCATCGGTCAGGAAGATGCGATCGTTGCCATCTCACGCGCAGTCCGCCGCGCGCGCGCTGGCTTGAAAGACCCGAAGCGCCCGATTGGTTCATTTATGTTCCTTGGCCCAACAGGCGTCGGCAAAACCCAATTGACCAAGACGCTCGCCAAGTTCATGTTCGGCAGTGAAGATGCCGCCATTCAACTGGATATGTCTGAATTCATGGAACGTCACACCGCTGCCCGTTTGGTGGGTGCGCCTCCTGGATATGTCGGCTACGAAGATGCAGGTCAACTGACTGAAGCCCTGCGCCGCCGACCGTATTCGATCATCGTATTTGACGAGATCGAAAAAGCTCATCCTGAAGTACACAACATGCTCTTGCAGATCATGGAAGAAGGTCACCTCAGTGACGCGAAAGGACGCAAAGTGGATTTCCGCAATGCGATCATCGTCATGACATCCAACATCGGCGCAGACATGATCAAGAATCAAACTGCGCTCGGCTTCGCAATGAAACGCGATGAAGTCACCGAGGAAAAACTATCCTACGATGACATGCGCAAGAAGCTGAACGAATCGCTCAAACGCGCATTCCGCCCTGAGTTTATCAATCGCATGGATTCAGTTGTCATCTTCCGCTCGCTCAATAAGGATGATATTCAACAGATCGTCTCGCTTGAATTGGATAAGGTTTCTGAACGCCTCAAGGATCACAACCTGGTTCTGACAGCGACCGAAGAAGCACTCGCGATCCTTGCCACACAAGGCTACGATACAGAATTCGGAGCGCGCCCGCTGCGCCGTGTCATCCAGCAAAAAGTGGAAGACCCATTATCAGACCGTGTGCTGGCTGGCGAATTTCTGGATGGAGATTCAGTCAACGTGGATGTGAACGATGACGGTGAGCTGGTCCTCAACAAAGCAAAAGCTGAAGAGAAACTCCCTGAGCCAAGTTTGTAGGAATGAAACGATAAACCCTAAAGGTTTAGAACCTTTAGGGTTTTTACAATATGAATAAACAAGAACTCCTTAAGCAAGCTGATTACACCTTCCAACGCGGAAACCGCGAGTTGGCAAAGAAACATTTGTCTGACCTGCTCACACAATATCCCAACGAAGAATCTGCGTGGATGTTACTCGCGCGCGTGGTGGAGGAAAAAGAACGCAAGATCGAGTGCTATGAACACGTGGTCAGGATCAACCCCAATAACAATGAAGCAAAGCTTGGCATCGTCCGCCTGCAATCTCTCGACAAAACTTTACCTTTAAATAAGTTCATCCAAAAAAATCAATTGCAAGATTCAAAACCTGTCAAAAGCATTTTGCGCGGAATACTCGTCACCCTGGTTTTGATGTTGGTGTTTGGCACAACCACCTTCGTATTCGCAATGAAAAATCCCGACTCCAGCGTTGGAAGATTGATCAATCCGCCAACGCTCATTCCCTACGCACAAGATCTAACAGATAAAACTGCCGCGCAAACCCGCGCACAAGTCAGCGATAAATATCCGCAATACGCGCCGCTCGTGGATGCGTTGATCGGATTTGCCGTAAGCAACACAAAAAACGGAATGGATGGCGCTCCTGAACGTCCTGGTGCGCTCATTGTGCTGTCAAACAGAGCAGGCCTGGAAGCAAAAAACTCTCTGCAAAACGCGCTTCCTCAGCCTGGCTCGTTAAATACCATAACACTCACAGACCAACAAATCAGTTCCTGGCTTACAATGGAAATGGAAAATAGTTCTGATCTGCCGTTGCGTGATGTGCAGATTCATCTGCAAAATGGAGTGATTCAAATCTGGGGCATGGTGGATGGAAGTGATAATTCAACATCCGCGCTGGTCACAGGAAAGATCAATCTCGAGGCGGGAATTCCCAGCTTTGAGATATCATCCTTTCAGATCGGTCAACAGGCAATACCGGAACTATTACTTTCACAGGCCGCGGCGTGGCTCAATCAACTGCTCGCTGAAAAAATAAATGAACAGATGCCTGGTCTGCAGATCATGAACATCAACATCAGCAGCGGGCTAATTACGATTTCTGGAATGAGATAGATCTTCAAAAAAGCCATCTTAAGGTGGCTTTTTTATTTAACTGTAATCTTTCTGTAAGAATATTTTCCGTTCTCATGTTGTCATAGTAATACACAAAAAAGGAGACTTTATTATGAGCAAACAATATGAGACCGCTACACTTGCCGGGGGATGCTTCTGGTGTTTGGAGGCAGTATTCGACGAGATCAAGGGGATAGAGTCTGTTGAATCAGGTTATTCAAACGGGCACGTGATGAATCCATCCTATCGTGATGTGTGTAATGGAAATACCGGCCACGCGGAAGTGATCCGAATCCAGTTTGATCCGTCCGCTATTTCATTCCGCGAGCTGCTGAATGTGTTCTTCGCGATCCATGACCCAACGACGGTAAATCGTCAGGGTGGAGATGTTGGCGTGCAATACCGCTCCGCCATTTTTTATCATTCACTCGAACAGAAAACCATCGCTGAGAAAACCATCAGCGAGTTGAATGCCCAAAAGATCTGGAACAGCTCCATCGTTACAGAAGTGACCGCTGTCAATAATTACTTCGCCGCTGAAGATTATCATCAGGAATATTTTGCGCGCAATCAAAACCAGCCGTACTGTCAGGCGGTGGTCGCGCCAAAGGTTTCAAAATTCAGAAAACATTATTTGGAGCTGTTGAAGAAACAGCCAGTGTAAACCAGTTATACTTGGGCGGACGTAAAATATCCGCCCTATTTTTTTATGAACAAACATTCCTCTCCCGCCTTTTATGTACGTGATATTCCTATTTATGGTGACGCGATCCTCGCGCCCATGGACGGCTACTCCGACTGGCCGTTCCGTTCGCTTTGCCGCGAGTTTGGTTCGGCGATGAGCTATTCTGAATTTGTTCAAGTTGAAAAGATCCTGAGCAAGTCGAAGCAACCCGCAAAAAAATTATATTATCAGGAAGTGGAACGCCCCGTCACATTTCAACTTTATGGCGACGACCCAAATAAAATATTGGAAGCCGCTTTGCGTGTGCAGGATTGGGGACCCAGCATTATCGATATCAACATGGGCTGCCCGGCTAAAAGCGTTTCGCATCGTGGAGCGGGCGTCGGCATGATGAAGTCACCGCTTAAGATTGCGCGCACATTTACAAAACTCAGCGCGAAACTTAAAGTGCCGGTAACGGGCAAGATCCGTTTAGGCTGGGATGGAAATAAAAACTACAAACTCATCGCGCGCATTGTTGAAGAATGCGGCGGCTCGCTGATCGCCATTCACGGGCGCACCAAAGAACAAAGCTACAGCGGCAACGCAGATTGGGACGCCATCGCGGAAGTAAAAGCCGCAGTGAAAATCCCCGTCATCGGCAATGGCGATGTGAAGCGCGTGGAAGATATTGAAAAAATGAAACGCTACACAGGCTGTGACGCCGTGATGATCGGCCGCGCCGCGCTTGCCAACCCGTGGATATTCGCGCGGCTCGATCGCGAACAAGTTTCTCCTGAATTAGTCAAACAGACCATCCACAACCATCTTGCGAAGAGTATCGAATTCTACGGGGATGAAGATGGTCAAAGATTATTCCGCAAGTACGCGGTGCAGTATTTGCTCTTGAAAACGCTCACACGCGAAACACGTAAACAAATCCTAAAGCCAATGCCATCTGGCGAATTTCTCGAACTGCTCGACCAAGTCTACGCTGCCACAGCGTAAAGGATATAATCACATCATGATCCTCGACCTCCCTTACATTCTCGAAACCCGCCGCAATCATGCGCTCGAACACGCCACGCTGCATATGCTTGCGCGCAGCCATAAAGGCAATATGGCTGGACATTCCAACCCGACCGGATTTTTCCTGCTTGGAGATTTTTCAACGCCGGATGTTTGGGCCAATACAACAGAAGCGCTGGAAAGATTACACGAAGGCGAAAGTGGATTGGCCATCCACGCAGGCTGCGGAACCAACCTCGCCACCACCGTGCTGCTGGCCGGAACTTTGAGTTGGTCTGTGCTTCGATTGGCCAAATCCACGCTGACACGACTTGCACTTCTGCCGTTTGCAGTAGCGGCCGCTGTCTTCGGTGTATTGATAGCGCGTCCGCTCGGCCCTATTCTTCAGCAACGCTACACCACCGAAGCAAACCTCGGCAGCCTGCAGATCATTGATATCATCCCTGTCCGCAAAGGTGTGCATCGAGTAATAACGCGTTAATTTATTTCGATAGCGAGCAACGAAGCAGCCTCCATTACATGGGATTGCTTCGGGTGGAAAGACATCGCCCTCGCAATGACGGAAATTTTTTTATAATTCATTCTTCATCCTTTTCCCCATGCCCAACATCTTCATCCTCTACGGCAACGACGAATTCGCCATCACACACAAACTCAAGCATTTCGAGTCTGATTTCAGTGATCCCACCGCGGCGGGTATGAACACCGCGCATCTGGAAGCGCGCTCCATGAGCGAAGATGAATTGAATAACGCGATCAACGCCATGCCATTCCTCGCACCAAAGCGGCTGGTTATTCTTTCAAACCCATCGGCAAAATACAATAATGTTGGTGCGCGCAAAAAGTTTGAAGAGTACATCAGCAAAGCCCCTGATTCTGTCAACTTGGTAATTCATGAATTGATCGAACCCAAGGAAGTTGAAAAACATTGGATAATAAAATGGGCCGCTAAAAATATAGCCATTGTAAAAACGCAGGCTTTCATGCTGCCGACACTGAAAAACATGCCTGGCTGGATCGTCAACGAAGCCAAGAAACAGGGCGGCGGGATCGAGCCTGCCGCCGCCGCAAAACTCGCTGAAATGGTCGGCGTGGATACGCGTCAGGCGGGGATGGAAATTGCCAAACTGCTGGCGTATGTCAACTGGGTAAGAGCAGTTCAAGGGTCTGATGTGGAAGCGGTTTGTATCTTCACGTCCCAGCAAAGTGTGTTTGATTTTATCGATGCCCTCTCGCAGGGCAATGCCAAAGTCGCGCAAAAACTTTTGCATCGCCTGCTGGAAAATGAAGAGGCGTTTCCATTGTGGGGCATGGTCGTGCGGCAATTCCGATTGTTGCTACAGGCGCGTGAAATTTTGGATGGGCGCGGCAACAAGGATGACGTGGCGCGCGCGCTGGGCGTGCATCCATATGTTGCCGAAAAAACAACCGAACAGGCCGGGCGCTTCTCGATCGAAGCGCTTGAAAATATTTACCGAAAATTATTGAAGATCGACGAGATGGTAAAAACGAGCCAGATCACTTTGGATCTGGCTCTGGATACATTGATCATTGAAATAAGAATATAATTTTATTTCGCCCACAAATTTTCGTCGGGGAACAGGGCGTTGAATTCATCTCCATTTCCACTGCGCTCCTGCGCTTGTAAATAAACATCTTTCCACATTTTGAAATGCGCGGTTTCAAGATGGACATCGCGCGCCGCAGTATCACAATAAACTTCCAGAAGGCTGAAGTGCGACGGGTTGATGGAATCCTGAAATACGTCAAAGCGAATGACGCCCGGTTCCAAAATTGTCATTCGGACATTCTCAAGCGTGGCAACTTTATACGTCTCGATCTGATCGGGCTTTATGTAATGATGTACCTGAAAAATATACATGAGCCACCTCCTTTATTTTCACGATAACTTATGACTGACCTTTCGCTGAAAATTTTGGTAAAATCGCGAATTTTCTGATACCCTCAGGGTATGAACCCTGAGATCAACATAACCACAGAACGGGTTGACGACTTTCCACTGTTGCTCGAAGTCATGATGCGGCTGGGCCTTCCAG
>JAPLGS010000047.1 GCA_026390015.1 Chloroflexota bacterium
ATTCTTTTGCGCCTCTCACGGTTCTTTGTGTACTTAGCAACAATGGATAGACTTCCAAAAAGGATCCCCAAGATTACGATAACGATTGAAGCAAACATGTGCATACCTCCGAGTTGTGAGATGTGAATCGGCAAAGCCGCTTCTACACACCGGCGTCAGAAGGACGTAGGCATGTAGAAACGGTTTGGGGTTGATTCAGATCAAAGTTCTTTTGTTGTTTTAAGATAAAATCCATCCATACTCGACAAGGAGAGGTGGCATGGATATTTCACAGGAATTAATTCAAAATACTGTTCTAATTTTGACGCCCCTACTTCCTTATCTTTTAAAAGGCGGAAAGATCGTCGCGCAAAAAGCCTTTGAAGAAGCGGGTAAAAAATTAACGGATTCGTCATGGGAACTTGCTGAAAAAGTGTGGGGAAAGGTAAAGCCAAAAACGGATACCAGCCCCGATACAAAAGCAGCGCTTGAAAAGGCCGCCCAAAAACCCGAAGAAAAGCGGGCTGTTTTACTGGAAGCTCAGATCGAGGATATGTTGGCTGAAGACCCCGCGCTTGCCAAAGAAATCGGGCAGATCATCCAAGTGGGCGAAGGCAGTCTGGTTGCAAAAACCATTAAGAACAGCAATATTGCACTGGGAGCAAACCCTCACTTTGGTGATAATTACTATCTCGGCGCGAACACCCCACAAGACAATCCCGTTTCCGTTGAACGCCTGCGGGAAAAATATCTTAAGTCACTGGCTGATCGGTGCGAAAAACTGCCACTCGGGACAATTCACCAAACCCTGGAAGATGCGGAACATGATGTTTCCATTTCCCTTGAAAATGTTTACATTGATCTTGATGTAACGCCGCATATGCGTGAGGAACGCGGACAGAAAATTACAGAAATGAACGAACGCGCACCGCAGCGCATTCCAATTATTGAAGCATTGGAAGATGAAAAAATGCGCCGCGTGGTTTTGTTGGGAGAGGCGGGCTCAGGAAAAACAACCTGCGTTAACTACCTGATGATTGCGCTCTCTGCTATTCAACAAAAAATGATGACGGAAAAACCATTGAAACAGGATTCGCCCCTGGCAAACTATTTCCCCGTCCGCTTGATTTTGCGCGAAGTGGCGTCGGAGTATATTCCTTCCGATGTAAAAAAAGGCGGCGTGGATATTCTCTGGAATGCCCTGCGTGGACAACTTGAACGGGAACTTGGCGCTGCAGATGCCGAAAAATTTTTCCCTTATTTGAAAACCCATCTTGAAACTTCGCCCTGTCTGATTGTTCTGGACGGTTTGGATGAAGTGGCGGAAACTGAAGAACGCCGCCCGCGTTTACTGGAAGCGATTCAGGCGTTTTCGAACAGTTTGCTCAAAGACAGCATTCTGATCGTCACGGCCAGGCCCTACACATACGATAACCCCAAATGGTATTTACCTAAATTTACAACGCTTGATCTATTGGGATTCAGCCCTGAGCAAATGAGTGGCTTTATCACGCGCTTTTATCTTGCCATACAACCGATCAAAAATTGGGATGATGTAGTTGTCAAAACCAGGTGCGAAAAATTAAACGAGGCGATACAGGAAAGGGAGTATTTGCGCAACCTTGCAGAGAGACCACTTTTGCTGACGCTCATCGCTTCGGTGGATAGCAGCGGAGCAAAACTTCCCGAAGACCGCGCTGAACTATATGAGCAAACGATCAATCTGTTATTGCAGCGCTGGCAGCAGCGCAAAGACGACAGCGCGGGTGAAACCAATACCACTATAGCGCTCTCATATACCAGCGATATTTTGGACGCCTTGAAAAAACTCGCCTACGAAGTGCATAAAAGACAGGCTGCCTTGCCATCTGCCGAAGGCGCAGAGAACACACCCGCAGATATCAACAAACACGAAATTTGGGATGCCTTTGAGTCTTCCCTGCTTAAAAATAGCAAGGTGACGCTGGATGATTTGTTGGAGTTTTTGGAAAAACGCACTGGGCTGCTGGCTGGACGCGGCGATAAAGTGTATGCCTTTGCGCATCGATCTTTTCAGGAGTATCTTGCGGCGCGGCATGTTATCTCCACTCCGGGCGATGAGTTCAATCTCAAGACCCTGATTCAAAACAGCCCAAAGTGGTGGCGTGAAGTTGTTCTGCTTGCCATCGCCCAGATCAATAGAAACGGCTCGGCGTTGAAAAGTGCGTTTAAAGAATTGTATGACTTTGTGCCTTTTGATGTTGAAAAAAAACCGAACAAAACAGAACTGGACTGGCAAGCCGCCGTGATTGCAGGAGAAGCGCTGGTTGAAATGCGCTTGAAGGAAACTATGCGCGGCGAGGATTACTACAAAATCTACATCGAACGCATTGCAACCTGGCTTGTCCAACTGCTTGAACAAAACGCTCTCACCCCGCGTGAGCGCGCCGAAGCGGGCAATACGCTCTCCAAACTGGGCGACCCGCGCCTGGGCGTGATGAACGATTTTCTCTTCTGCAAAATTGATGAGGGAAAATTCCTCATGGGTAGCAAGGAAGGCGAAGAACATGAAGATAAAAGCGAGTACCCGCAGTTTATATACGAAATCAAGCAGCCTTACTATCTGTCACGCTATCCAGTCACGAGCGCCCAGTTTGAACTGTTTGTGAAAGCCGATGGGTATAAGAAAAAGGATTATTGGGGTGAAGCCAATCAGGAAGGCTATTGGAGTGTGGATGGCTTCAAAGGCAGGTACGATAATGAAGTGAGAAATGCGCCGATAAGTTATAGCGCACCATATAACTTATCCAATCATCCTGTCGTTGGCGTTTCATGGCACGAAGCGCTTGCCTTCACGCGCTGGTTGACGGAGCAACTGAACGCAGGTGAAATCAAAGCATTTGTCTGGAGCAAAAAAGGCAAGCCCAAACTTTTATCGTTGAAAGATGAAAAATCTGAAGCGCGTCTGCCCACTGAAGCGGAATGGGAACGCGCTGCTCGCGGCGGCAGGGAGAACCAAGTCTATCCCTGGAAAGGCGACATTACTCCGAACCATGCCAATTATAGGGAGACCCAAATTGGCGCAACCAGCGCAGTGGGGCTTTTTCCCGCAGGCGAGAATGATTATGGCTTGCTCGATATGAGTGGCAACGTTTGGGAATGGTGTCTCACCACATGGCAGGACAGCTATAAGGATTACTTGCAGAATGAGAAAAAACTAAACAACCTTGAAGGTGACGTGGCGCGCGTGTTGCGTGGCGGCGCGTACGGCGATGTAGACTCGTATCTGCGTTGTGCGTGTCGCAACCACTTCTTCGATCCCTACCTCAGGAATGACAACGACGGTTTTCGTGTTGTGGTGTGCGTCGTGTCTCCTATTTCTCCATAAGGTTTTTGTTCTGGCTACTGATTTCTGTGTTTCTGGTTTTCTGACCCCTCCCGCCGTTAGGCGGGATTTTTAAATTTTGTTGGAGGTATCATGCAAGAATCCCCGATCTTTGTAAGAACGTTCGATCTATTGCAGTGGCTGTTGCCCACGCTGCAAAAATTTCCCAAAGAACAGCGCTTTATCCTTGCTGAGCGCATACATCACGCCGCATTTAAATTTTATGAAGCCATCACTGCTGCGTCGCTCAGCAAAAAGAAAAACGAACATTTGGAACAGTCAGATATTGAGCTGCAAAAGTTAAGGCTGTACCTGCGGCTCTCGCATCGTTTGCAATTTTTGAGCGCCGCCCAATATAAACATGTCTTTGAACTGGTGGAGGAAGTGGGCAGGCTGCTCGGCGGCTGGACAAAAAAAACGCAGGGAAATACTGCCTTATAATATGCAAGCCAATGTAAATTGGCGGGGCTGGCTGGCAGCGTGGCGCGCGTGTTGCGTGGCGGCGCGTACAACAATGAAGACTCGAATCTGCGTTGTGCGTATCGCAACAACAACAATCCCAACAACAGGAATGACAACAACGGTTTTCGTGTTGTGGTGTGCGTCGTGTCTCATGCTTCTCAATTGGAAAGCGAACAGGCTTGCCTGTATGCTCAGGTCAGAAATGCGTTTCATTCATGGATGAGCGCCGAGACCGCACATGGAGAAATAGTGCAGCCATGCCCTGGCTGACGCGTTTGCGTCAGGCGAATATAGAAGAGCCGCGCGACCTCGACCATCAAAAGTCACGCCGCGCGGCACCCTCTTTTTTATGAATCAACTTCACAATTGGGACAACCTGTACCTCGCATACCGCAAAGCCAGCAAGGGCAAGCGCGGGCATCCAGACGTGGCAGAGTTCGAATACCGCCTTGAGGCAAATCTGCTTCAACTACAACGCGAACTCCAAGACCAAAGTTATCAGCCAGGGGAATATCACAGTTTCTACATCCACGACCCAAAGATAAGATTGATCTCCGCCGCGCCATTTCGTGACCGCGTGGTACATCATGCGCTGTGCAATCTCATCGAACCGATATTTGAAAGATCATTTATCAAAGATTTGTATGCCAACCGCATCGGCAAGGGGACACACAAAGCCCTCGACCGCGCCCAGAGTTTTGCCCGTCGCTTCCAATACGTACTGATATGCGACGTCCGCCAATTTTTTCCAAGTATTGATCATAAAATCATGCTTGGTATACTCAAGCAAAATCCATCCACAAACGAATATCTTTGGCTCATCCAAAAAATACTGGACAGCGGCGTTGGTGTCTTGCGGGAAGAATATGATATGGTGTATTTTGCGGGGGATGATCTATTCTCGATCAACCGCCCGCGCGGATTGCCCATCGGAAATTTGACAAGCCAGTTTTGGGCAAACTGCTACCTCAACCCCTTCGATCATTTTGTCAAACGAAGCCTGCGCTGCAAAGGTTATCTGCGCTATGTGGATGATTCTCTGCTATTCTCCAACGATAAAGGCGAATTAAATGAATGGCGGGCAGAGATCATCCACGAACTTTTCAATTACAGAATAACCCTGCATGAGAACAAATGTCAGCCGCGCCCAGTGGATGAAGGGATTCCATTCCTGGGATTTGTTCTGTATCCCGACCACAGATTGTTGAAACGCAAAAAAGGAATCGCCTTTCAACGCAAACTGAAAGATTTGCGAATACTCAAATCAAGCGGATTGATAAGCCGATCTCAATTTGAAGCCAGCATACAAGGCTGGGTCAATCATGTGCGCTGGGGAAATACATGGCGGCTGAGGTACGCGATCCTCAATTGACCGACGCTTGTTATCTTTAGGATTTCACAAAACACCTGGCAGGGGAGTTCCATCAAGAGCCTTTTCTCGCTATTGAGAGATAGCTATATCTTTGAAATCCTACGAAAATAAATACACAAAACACGCCTAAAAAATATGTTATTATTACCGCGTACAATACACATTATACGTGGTGATAGTG
This sequence comes from Chloroflexota bacterium, assembly GCA_026390015.1. Classification (GTDB taxonomy): domain Bacteria; phylum Chloroflexota; class Anaerolineae; order Anaerolineales; family Villigracilaceae; genus Villigracilis. Next base: position 5,359 of record JAPLGS010000047.1, read on the forward strand.
TATAATCTAAGGGGATAATCCACGAAAACGAGGTCAGGATGATGTCATTCTCACTTCGCAAAATCAACAACAGCATGATAAATACCGGGAATAAAACTATGGATACAACACAAAAAAGCATCCTCGAAGCCTTTGAAGATCACCTGCACGCCTCACATTTACCTTCCCGCATCAGAGCTGGCGCCTCTGAAAATACGATCCGCGGCTATGTCTACGACATGCGCGAATTTCTCACCTGGTGGGAGCAGACCGAAGGTAAGCCGCTGACTGTCGCTGTCCTGCAGCGCGATCCATTTGTTTTGAACAAAAAACTGATCCAGGATTACATCTCTTACTTGGAGCGAAGAGTGGGGAATGCGACCGTCCTGCGTAAGGTGTCTTCCCTGCGGGCATTTTCGAAATATCTTCAAGCGGAGAAACTCATCGAGCATGAACCCACGAACGGCTTGCGTCTGCCTGAAAAAGCGGAACCTGAACCGCGCGGACTAAGCGACAGCGATCGGTCACGCTTCGAGTCTGCTTTCCAGCAGCCGTGGCTTCCCCGTGTTCCAAAACGAAAGCGCAACGGCACTGTGGAAAAGAATGTTTTCGAGAATGCTGATCACCGATTAGTTCGCGACCGCGCTATTGTGTTCCTAATGATGTACGCCGGTCCGCGTGTGGACGAGACTTGCAATCTAAATTTAGGCGATATTGCGCTAAAGGAAAAGTCCGGATCACTCCACATCCGCAAAGGCAAGGGACTGAGGGAGCGACACACTGCCATCCCGCTCCCCGCCCGCAAGGCGATACAAGCATGGTTGGATCTGCGTGATGAGTTGGGTGTTGGCAATGAAAAGGAGAAAGCCCTGTTCGTTCGCATGCGCGGAAAACATGGTGAGCGTTTGTCGGTGCGAGCCATACAGGATATGATATCCGACGCTGCCAAACATGCTGGCGTCGAAGATGTCACCCCTCATGTCCTGCGTCACACCTGCGCTTTCATGCTTCGCACCGCTGGAGTTGATATCGAAACCAGAGCCAAGATGCTCGGGCACTCGGTAAAGACCGCATCCAAATATGGCGCGCCTGGAAGCAATGAAATCGAGAAGGCTGCCGCTCTTCTGGATCATGCGGAAGCGGCGTGAGCCAAAAGCTGATCCCCTATTGGTGGTGGATACGGATCAGGCGGATGATTGGTGTTATTGTTGTGCGCTATCGTAAAGCATGAATGTCCTATTGCCAAAAAGGAGGCGAGGGATATACTTGGCGAAGCGAAGGAATGATCGCAGCGCCCCCCCCTGGGCGCGTGTCGTAAACGGACCAACTAAAAGGAGAGAGCGATGAAAAATGGTATTTGCCCCATGTGTCAATCAAACGAAGTGTATATGACGGATGACAATAATAATTTGGGCGGCGAGGATGGAATGTTGATGTTTTATGGGTATGTAGATCGAGAGATGGGTGCCTATGCTTCTGATCTATACGTTTGTCTGACTTGTGGCTATATGGCTCTCTTCGCCACTCCCACAGAGCTCAAGGGGAAACATAAGGAACTCACGTTCTTGAAAGAAGCAAGGGACTGGAAAAAAGTGGTGTGATCAAATAAATATTTCGAACAAGCAGAAGATATTCGAAAAACTATCTGCAATACAGACACGAATAATTTATATTGAATCGATAAATCCGAAACATGCTCATGGTTTGCGCCCAACACTGCCCAGCTCTCTCCACTCCGATTATTTCCCCAATTGACCCAGCAAAAGAGTGCGGGGCAGGCGATTACAATTGGAGGAAGAAGATCAAAATATCTGCGCGCGCTGTTCGCTGCCTGCTGAATTAGCAAGGAGAAGAATATGGTAAAACAAGATCAAATCCAGAGGCAATCGTTGAAAAACAAAACAGTCATCCTTTGCGGCGGCTCGAAGGGGATCGGGAAGGAAACTGCCAGGCAGATCGTACGACTCGGAGGCAGTGTATGTATCATTGCAAGGAATGCGGAGCCGCTGGAAGCTGCTGTTTCTGAAATAAAGAGTTTGGCACGAGATGATTCCCAATTTATCGAGAGCATCACTTGTGATACAACAAACATGG